>JAJEIM010000008.1 GCA_022827785.1 Acidimicrobiia bacterium | reverse complement strand
CCAGCAGCCACAAATGCCTCAATCCGCGAACGCTCCCCATAATCCAACCTCGCCGCCATAATCAAACCTCCCAGTGGTCGGTTGTCCCGTGCTTTCAAGGCCATTCAAGGCCAAACGGACAACCACCACTGGGATTTGCACATCCCCCAGCCACCACCTCCATCGGTCCGTGCGCGTCCCGCCATCCCCCCAACGGGTCGCTCCCGAATTGATCCCAGCTCCGGTCCCCTCGACGTCGAATAACTGAGAACCGGCGGTGCTTGACTGCCGTCCATTATGCGACGGACCTACGACAGATTCAACCCCTTTGTCAGGGCGTGGGGCCGCGGCCCTGGCGACCCGTCCAGCGGGGATCGTTGTGGTCGACCGGGTCGTCGACCATCTCGATATGGAGCCGGTCGCCCTCGTAGCGGTGGGCGGCCAGGACTTCCTCGTCGAGCTCCACTCCCAGTCCGGGGGCGTTCGGGACGACCGTGCATCCGTTCTCGAACTGCAGGGGGGTCTTGAGGAGCTCCGCGTGGAAACCGCCCCAGTCCTCGATCGCCTCCAGGATGAGGAAGTTGGGAGAGCAGGCGGCCAGCTGCAGGTTGGCGGCGGCCACGATCGGCCCGCAGTAGCAATGGGGCGCGATCTGGGCGCCGTGAACCTCCGCGATGGCGGCGATCTTCTTGCCTTCCAGCAGCCCGCCGCACCGCCCCAGGTCGGGCTGGACGATGTCAACCGCCGCCGCCGCCAGCAGGCGGGCGAACTCCACCTTGCCCGTGAGCCGTTCCCCTGCGGCTATGGGTATGGAGGTGTGCCGGCGGACCCTGGCCATCCCCTCGACATCGTCGGGTGGAACCGGCTCCTCGAACCACAGCGGATCGTAGGGCTCCAGCCTTGCCGCGAGGCGGATCGCTCCGCCGGGCGTGAACTGACCGTGGGTGCCGAACAGGATGTCGGCGTCGGTCCCGACCGCGTCGCGGATGGCTGAACAGAACCGCACCGAGAGGTCGATCCGATCCAGGAGCGGCTGGTAACCACCCATCGAGGAGTAGGGACCGGCCGGATCGAACTTGAGAGCCGTGAAACCCTTCGCAACGTACTCGGCCGCCCGGCGGGCCGCCAACTCGGGATCGCGGTACACGGCACCACCGTCGACGCCGGGGTCGTCGTATATATACGTGTAGGAACGCACCGCATCCCTCACCCGGCCGCCGAGCAAAGCATGGACGGGCCTGTCCAGTGCCTTGCCGATGATGTCCCAGCACGCCATCTCCAGCGCGCTGATCGCGCCGCCGAGGGTCACGTCGGGCCGAGCGGTGAAACCCCGCCCGTATGCGCTCCGGCAGAAGCGCTCGATCAGGAACGGGTCCCGGCCGATCAGCAACGCCCCGGCAAGGTCCTCCAGCATGGCCTCCACCACGGACGGCCGGAAGGTGGCCCCGTAGTGCTCGCCGTACCCGACGATCCCATCATCGGTGGTCAGCTTCACGAAGATCAGGTACGGGCCGCCGAGATCCGGTCTCGGGTTGGCCACCACGAACGTCTCGAGACCTTCGATCCTCATGCGATCAGGCTCTCCTCCATGATGATCACGTTTCGCAGGGCACCACCGCGGCGCGCCGATTCCAGGGCCGCATCGATCTCCTCGAGCGCGTAGCGGGCGGTGATGAGGCCGTCCAGTTCCAGGCAGCCCTCCATGTAAAGATCGACCAGCGCCGGGATGTCCCGGGCAGGCAGGCCGGACCCCATCTTCGATCCGAGTATCCGCTGCCCTGCACTCGCCACCGTCACCGGATCCAGGCTAACCCTGGCCCCGCTCGGCGGCATGCCCACCAGCACGAGCGTTCCCATCCTCCCCAGCAGGTCGAAACCCGTCTCGATCGCCGACAAAGCCGCCGTCGCCACGAACACGTAGTCCGCCATCTCGCCTTTCGTCGCCGCCAGGACAGCGTGCCGCACCCCGTCCCCGACCGCGACCGCGGTGCCGGCACCGAGCCGGAGGGCCGCAGCCAGCTTCTCCGGATCCGGATCCACTGCGATCACCTGCGCCGCACCGGCCAGCCGGGCGCCCTGCACCACGTTGAGCCCGACCCCGCCCGCGCCGAGCACCACCACGAACGATCCCGGAGCAACCCGGGCGGTGTTGCGGACCGCTCCCACACCCGTCAGCACGCCGCAGGACAGCAGCGCAGCCACGTCCAGGTCGATTTCGGGACCGATCTGGACCGCCTGGGATCGGTGCACTGTCACCGCCTCGGCGAACGCCCCAACTCCCAGACCCTGCCCGATCTCCGACCCGCGCCCGTCGCGTAGGGGCCCGCGATGGTCCAGTGCGAAGCGGCCCAAACAGCCCACTGGCGTCCCTGCCATGCAACGACGGCATGATCCGCAACTCCTGATCAGCGTCACGACCACCCGGTCGCCCAGCGCCAGATCCGTCACCCCCGGGCCGAGCCGATCGACTGTCCCCGCCGCCTCATGACCGAACACCGCAGGGCCCGGACACTCCCAATGGCCGTCCACGTAGGCGAGGTCGCTGCCGCAGATCGCGGTCGCTGCGACCCGGACCCCCACCTCGCCGGAGCCCGGATCGGCCAGCCACACCTCTTCGATGCTCAGCGGAGCTCCAGGGTCCGTCCATACCGAAGCCCTCACCGTGGTGCCGGAGGTCCGGGCTCTGCTACTCATGCACTCTCATCGACATCGGTCCCTGATCCGCGCCGACAATTGTCGCATCTCCGGACCGGCTTGATACGCTACGAAGAGGCCTACACAGCCGACGCCGGACGAAGGAGCATCAGTCCCATGGTGACGGTGGACTGCCACCTCCATCTGACCGACTCCGCGGAGCAGGCGCCGATCTGGTGGATGGAGGAGCTCTACCGCCCCTACGGCGGCGGGTACATCTGGACGGACGGCGAGGCGATCGTCGGCATCCTCGACCGGGCGGGAGCCGACATAGGGATGGTCCAGGGCTCCGATATCCGCCGCACCACCTACCATCCCGACTTCCCCGATCAGCGCAACGTGTTCGTACCCAACGAGTACACCGCCGAACAGGTGGCCCGGTTCCCCGACCGGCTGATCGGAGTGGCCAACATCGATCCGCTGCGGGACGTGCGTGCCGGGGTCATCGAGCAGCGCCGCTGCGTGGAGGAGTACGGTTTCAAGTCCTCGAAGTTCCTGCCCACCTACCAGAACTACTACATCGACGACCCCGCCGTGGCGCCCATGCTGGAGAGCTGCGGGGAACTCGACATCGTCGCCCACGTGAACACCGGCTACTCGCCCACCATCACCGCCGCCCTCCGGTACGGACACCCCGAACGGCTGGACGCGGTCGGCATCCGGTACCGCGACCTCCGCGTCCTGGTTTACATCAACTTCCCCTACGTGGACGAGGGCATCGCGGTGGTGGCCCGCCACCCCAACTTCCACGCCGATATCGCCTACTTCGTGGGGGCCGGGCCGGGGCCTCTCTTCGACGCCCTCGACAAACTCCGGGGTCTGGGCGCACTCGACCGGGTCCTGTACGGCTCGGACAACAACGACAAGGACCGCACCGGCGGCGGTCAGAAGATCGGGACCCACCTACTGGACGAGCTGAACGAAGTCGCCGAGATCACCGCCCGGGACCCCTTCACCGCCGCGGACATCGATGGCATCGTGGGCGGGAACGCCCACCGCCTGTACAAGCTGGACTGAGCCGATGCCCACAGTCGACGTGCTGCTCTACCTGACGGAGACACCCCGCCAGGCTCCTATCTGGTGGATGGAGGAGCTGTACCGGCCCTACGGGGCGGAGTACCAGTGGACCGACGGCGCGGCCCTGGTGAACCTCCTGGACCGGGCCGGAATCGATGTGGGCCTGGCGCACGGGTCGGACCTGCGCCGCACCACCTTCCACCCGAGCTTCCCGGACCGCCACGAGGTATACGTGCCCAACGACTACACCGCCGCCCAGTGCGCCGCCCACCCGGGGCGACTGTACGGCGTGGTGTGCGTGGACCCGCTCCGCGATGTGAGGGAGGCCACCGAGGAGATCGACCGGTGCGTCTCCGAGTTCGGGTTCCGCATGATGAAGCTGCTGCCCACCTACCACCATCACGATCCCGCCGACCCCAGGCTGGCGCCGGTCTACGAGAAGTGTCTCGAGCTCGACCTTCCGATCCACACCCACACCGGCTTCACGCCGATCATCAACGCTCCCATGCCCCACGCCCGTCCGGTCCTCCTCGACGAGCTCGGGATCCGCTACCGGGACCTCAAGGTGGTCGTCTACCTGGCCTTTCCCTACGTGGACGAGGGCATCGCGGTGGTGGCCCGGCACCCGAACTTCTATGCCGACCTGTCCTACTACGCGGGAGGCGATCCACGCGATCTATACGTGGTGCTGAACAAGCTCAGGAGCCTCGGCGCGCTGGACCGGGCGGTCTACGGATCCGACAACAACGACAAGCAGAAGTCCGGCCCCGGCGGGGTGGCATCCGACATCTTCCGCGCGGTCAACCGGGTAGCCGAAGAGGTAGGCGGCCCCGAGCTGGCCGAGTTGGAGATGGAAGCCATCATGGGCGGCACAGCCTCCCGGCTCCTGAAGATCCCCGACCGATTTGCCGGATAGAAAGAGGTTCGCCAGATGAACGAGACAAGCCGAGATTGCGATCTCCTCCTGACCGGAGGGTCGGTGGTGACCGTCGATGACGAGCGCCGGGTAGTCGAGCCCGGCTCTGTGGCCATCTCGGGCAACCGGATCGTGGCCGTCGGCACGGATGAGGACCTGGCCGGCTACCGGGCCGGACGCACCATAGATTGCTCCGGCCATTCCGTACTGCCGGGGTTGATCGACACCCACAACCACCTGTTCCAGGGTCTGGCCCGCGGGCTGGGCGAGGGGATGCCGCTGTGGACCTGGCTGACCGACTTCATGTGGCCCTTCTCGATCTCCATCAACCTGGAGGAGGGCCGGATCGGAGCGAAGCTGGGGGCCGTGGAAGCGCTCAAGGCCGGTACCACCACGGTGGTCGACAACCACTACGCGCCTTCCGATCTCGACACCACGCTGGCTGTGGCCGGCGCCATCGACGACGTGGGCCTGCGAGGGGCGGTCGCCCGGGGTATCACCGGCGAGGCGACCGACATCGCCCGCCGGTTCAACCTGGCCGGTGAGCTGTTCTCCTACACCAACGACGAGGAGATCGAGATCACCGCCACCGCGATGGAGCAGTATCCGGCCGGCGGACGGGTGGAAGTGTGGCCGGCGCCGCTCAACATCATCTACAACGACCAGGACCTGGTGCGGCGGAGCGTGGCCCTGGCCCGGGAGGGTGGGGTCGGCTGGCACACCCACTGCTCGGAACGCCTGGAGGACCCGCCCACCTACCTGGAGGAATACGGGATACGCCCGGTCGAGTGGCTGTACCAGGAGGGGCTGCTGGGGCCGGAGGCAACCATCGCCCACGGGATCTACCTCGACGACGCCGAGATCGACCACGTGGGGGAGAGCGACACGGGCATCGCCTACTGCCCGATCTCCCACCAGTACATCGCGCTGGGCGTGATGCGGCTACGGGACCTGCGCGCCTCCGGGGCGCCGATCGGCCTCGGTACCGACGGACCCTGCTGCAACCATCGCCAGGACATGTTCGAGGTGATGAAACAGGCCATCCTGCTGCAGCGGGTCCACACCCTCGAGCCGACCATCAGCAACGGCGAGGAGGCGCTGGAGATGGCGACGAGGGAGGGCGCCCGCTACGCCAACATCGAGGCCGGTGTGATCGCCCCCGGAAAGCTGGCCGACATCATCGTCGTGAACATGAAGAGCCCCCACCTGACGCCCTGGCACCGGACCGTCTCCGCTCTCACCTACTGCGCCCGGGGATCGGATGTGGTCCACTCCATCATCGACGGCAACGTGGCCATGGAGAACGGGCGCTGCACGATGGTCGACGAGGAAGAGGTCATGAGAGAGGCCCAAGCCCGCGCTGAGGACCTGATCGACCGGGCCGGGCTCCACGGTCTCCTAACCCCCTGGCGACGTTAGCGGCCGGGCGAGGGACCGGAGGACCTACCTCGGGTGCACATAACGCCGTCTAAAACAGCCGAAAAGTGACGGCTACCTATACACTTTGCGTTGCCGACGTAGGAGTCCGGCGGTTCGCCGGTGGTCGTACGGCCGCCGGCTAGGAGGAGAGGCCCTCCAACTTCGACACCAGTTCCTCGACCTGGCCTAGGTAGTTCTCGACGTTCTCGCGGGCCAGCCAACCTTCGTAGAAGTTGGTGTGGAGGGCGCCTGCCAGCCCGAAGGCGGTCTGCATTTCCTGGTCTCCGGTCTCCTCGACCAGACGGTTGACCGCGCGCCACAACTGGCGATGCCCCTCGTGGGACCATCCACGGGCCTCGGCGACGCATTTGACCATCTGGGCGGCGGCACCCCAGCCCTTCTCGGATGCTTGCAGCAGGTCGTCCTCGGCCAGGTAGCGCTTGGCCCGGGTCAGGAAGTCTCGTCCGGTAGAGTTGTAATATCGTGTCTTAGTAGTCATGAGGACACCATACCGTGATCCTGTGACAAATGGAATAGGCAGTGCATAACCCTAACGGCTGAACGAGCCTGCCCGGGCGCTTCCTGCCCAGAACGAGCTTCTCCAGCACCGGTTACGAGAGAAGCGCATCGCGGGACGGCTACCTATACGTGTTGCCCTACACGTTCCGTACGTAGGAGTCCGGGGGTTCACCGGTGGTCGGGAAATCCCACGGGACGTGGTTCCCGGTGGTGAGCGCCCGGTGGACGAGCCGGCGCTCGCGCTGGGACGCCACCACCCGCTCCCGCAGCGCGGTCAGATCCCAGCGCGCCTCCGCAAGACCGGTCAACCGCTCCTCGACACCAGCCGCCATGCCGGTACCCATCAGGTTCACCCGTTCCTCCGGATCAGCCAATACATCGAAGAGCAGGGCCGGCGCGCCCCGCATCGAGATGTACTTGAAGCGCCCGTCGCGGACCATCACCATCGGCTCGGTCAAACCCTCCCCGAGGAACTCGCCGTATACCGGCCGGGGCCCGGTCCCCGGTGCGCCCCGAGCCAACGGCAGCAGGCTCTGCCCGGGAGTCTCCGCAAGGTCGGGATCAAGACCCGCGACGTCGAGCAGGGTTGGCAGGAGGTCGATCAGCGACACCGGCTCCCGCACCCGGGTCGCCGCGACGCCCGGTCCGTTGATGATCAGCGGCACCCGGGCCGGGCGCTCGAAGAAGCTCATCTTGAACCAGAGCCCCCGCTCCCCCAGCATCTCCCCGTGATCGGACACGAAGATGATCATCGTGGGCCGGTTCCGGTTCGCCGCCCGCAGAGCGGCCAGCACGCGGCCGATGTTGTCGTCGAGGTAGCTGATCTCCCCGTAATAGGCGCGGCGAGCATCCCGGATCCGGGAGCCGTCGAGAGCGAGGCGATCCAGGCCGAAGATCTCCCGCAGCCGTCGGGTCGGCTCGTCCACAGGATCGGGCGGCTCGGGCGCCACCGGGTCGTCGATCGGCCGTCCCCGGTAGCGATCCCAGTACTCGCGGGTGATCCGGAAGGGATCATGGGGATGGGTGAACGACACCGTGAGCAGGAAGGGCCGGTCCCGGTCGCCGGCGTCGCGCAACCACCGGACCGCCCGGGCGGTCACCTCGTCGTCGTACCGCATCTGCGAGGTCGGTTCCGGCGACAGGCCCGCCCTCGCAATCTCGTCCGCGGCCATCCGCAGGTAGTAGACCATCGGGTCGCCCTCGGGATCGTCCCAGTCCGGCGTCCAACCGAGATCGGCCGGGTAGATGTCGGTGCTCAGGCGCTCCTCGAAGCCGTGCATCTGATCCGGCCCGATGAAGTGCATCTTCCCGGCCAGCGCGGTGCGGTAACCGCCTGCCCGGAGGTAATGGGCGAACGTGGGCAATGCGGAGGAGATGGGTGTCGCGTTGTCGTAGGCGCCTATCTCGGACGGCATCCGCCCGGTCAGCATCGAGGCGCGGGAGGGAGCGCACAGCGGCGAATTGCAGTACGCCGCGTCGAACACCGCGCCGTTGCCGGCCAGCTCCGAAAGGTGCGGGGTCAGAGTCACCCGGTGGCCGTAGGCCGCCAGGAAATGCGGGGCCAGCTGGTCGGCCTGGAGTATCAGGATGTCCGGGCGAGCGCCCGCCGACCGGTCCCGGGCGCCGATCACCTCGAAGCGAGCACCGTCGCCACCCGATCGCTGGTCACCGGTCGGGCGGTCAGGAATCGCTCCTGCTCATCGGAAGAGGTACTCCGCGACGTCACAGATCAGTCCCTGCAGACCGCGACCCACTTGATGATCTCGTCCACGTCGGCGGAAAGCTCCATCAGACCCACGTGCTCATCGTAGAGATCGCCGTCCATCTGCTCCTTTATCTCCGGCTCGAGTACGTGAAATACGGGAAGTCCCAACGGGACTCCGGCCAATGGACCCGCCCAGGTCGGATCGCCCCTGGTCACCGTCTCCGCGAAGAGACCGGCGCTGTTGGCGTCCGGCTGCCCCAGCAGTACGACCATGTCGTCGGTGCCGGAGGTCTCGGCCAGGCGATTTACGTTCGCCTGGTCCTCCAGGTCCATCGCGCCCCCAGCCGTTCAGACGAAGCACTGGGTGACGCTGAACACCACGTCGGCGCCGGCCGACTCGGCCAGGAGCTTGAGGCTGGGCCCGGTGACGCCTTCCCGCTCACCGATGGCCACCACCCTCCTGCCTCTCAGATCCATTCGCGCTCCTCTCGTCTACTCGGTCCGTGCCTTGGCCACCGGGAGTCACGCATTCGTCGACGACGTGATCGCGGCGGGTCCGCGGGAGTCTATCGCCCTACCCATCCACCACTGGCTGGGCAGCTTCTTGACCGGCCCCTGCTCACCAACCGAGCCGGCGGGCACCCGCCTAGCGTTCGACGACGAAGGAGACCCCGTCGACCAACTGTGTCATCCTTCCCAGGAACAGGCTCCCCTTGGCAACGATCATGGCCCGGTCCAGGCGACCGCTCCGCATAGCTTCTAGGGCGTGTCCGAGGTAGGGAACGCCGGCCGGGATGTGCCCCTGGGTCGGAGCGAACCCGGGCATGCCCCGCTCGGCCACGAAGCTGCCTATTTCCTCTCTCCCGATCTCGCGCCGCAGGACCGCCATCGCGGCGAGGGTCCGGTAGTTCGTCCTCGGCACGTCTCCGCTTCCACCGGGCTCGGTTATCTCCGGATTGTGCATCTCGACCGCATACTTGTCTATGTCCGTCATCCGGAGACCGGACCTCACGAGGGGTTCCACCACCAGTGCCTCGTACACCGCCTTCGGGGAGGAACCGGCCCCGATTGGATGCTTCCCGGCGAGGTCGAGCCGCAGCCGCAGTCCCTCGCCGTCGGCGCCGGCGGGACCGACCAGGAAGGCCATGGAAGCCAGGCAGTCCTCCATCACCGGCACCCCGTTGCGCAGGTGAGCGCCGAACTTCATGCCGAGCTTGGCCTGCGAACCACCGCCCAGCACCACCACGTACCTGTGAACGCCAGCCGCCACCAGCGCGCCGGCCGCGATCAGGGCGTGCACCGGCGCCGAGCAGAACGCCTTGATGTCCGATCCGGTGGCGTTCACGCAGCCGACCACCTCACCGACCGCTTTCGACAGGCTGCCCCCGCCCCGCTGGTACCGGTCCCCCACCGCTTCCTCACCGCAGTTGAGCAGGTAGTCGATCTCGTCCGCCGCCACGCCAGCGCTCCTGAGAAGATCGGAAACGGCCAGGACGGCGGTCGCCTTGCTGACCAGGTTCTCCAGCAGCACCGAGGCGGTCAGCGCCTCGTCCTGATCGTGAGCGGTGCGGATGAACCCCGCCCGGCGGCCGTCCTGGTGGATGTCGAGGCCGCTGTTCTCCGCCGCCATGGTCCTTAACTCGGCCGGATCGACACCCGTGATACGACCCCTCCGATGGTCGAAGTCCACTAGATCGGCACCGGCCTGTTGGGCCAGTTCCCCATCGATGGCGAGCAGGTCGAAGTCGTCGCACAGTTTCATCAGCCCGTAGAGGGCAGGCTGGGTGACCATGCGTCCGAAGGTCCCGGCAGGATCTGCCGATTCGATCCGGTTCTCGTACCAGGGACGAGGGATGGACGCCAGGGCATCCGGTGCGAGATTGCCGATGAACACCTGGTTCGGCGGGTAGGCGACCACTTCGTCCCAGGGGCGGAGGGCCTCGGTGATCCGGGGTCGCAGCGACGGGTCCCTACCGATCTCCCGCACCGGCTTCGATCCGTACCGGACCAGATCGGGAGCATGGGCGAGGGCGTAGGAAGCGTGGAGAATGGCGGGCGTCGGGCTCAACGGGATGGTCTCCAGGTTCGCTGGTGGAGATGGCTCGGAGAAGCAGGGTAACCGTAGCCTGACCCCTGCCGACCGCCGGGAGATCGGGAACCGGCGGGTATTCTCCCCTATTCCTGGACAGGAGCGTTCCAGGCCCTGTCCGCCCATGGAGAAGACCCCGGTTGGCTCGTCGTTCGCCGATTACAGCACTGCGAGGAGAGGGCCTCGGCATACCGCTCCTGGCCATGGCCACCAGCATCTTCGTCATGAGCAGCGGCCTGGTGGCCATCAAGGCAACCAGCCTCGGCGGACTCCAATTCTCCCTCTGGCGTCTCTGGGTCGGCGTGGTAGCGCTGGGTCTCGTGGTGGTGTGGAGAACCTCCGCCAATCCCGAGACGCGGCCGTCGCTCTCCTCCCTGCGCTGGGCGATCTGGCCGGGCCTGCTGGTCGCCTTCTCCCAGCCGGCCTTCGTCGTCGCGACCAAGCTCACCTCGGTCACGGACGTCGCACTGCTGACCTCGGTAATCCCCATGATGGTGAGCGTGATAGCCGTCCCGATACTGGGCGAACGTCCCGGCGCCCGCTTCCGGCTGTGGGTCATGGTGGCGATCGTCGGCACCGGACTGGTGGCCTACGGAGGATCCACCGGCCTAGGAGGCGACCCACTCGGGATGGCCCTGGCGGGCGCGGCCGTAATCTGCTGGGCGTTCTACATGGTCATCCTGAAGATCTCCAGGGTCCACCTGGATGCCATCGTGCTCCTCTGGGCCATCCTCGCGGTCGCAGCGATCAGCCTGACCCTGTTCATGGCGGTCACGGGTTGGGAGCCCGGCTCGGTGACCACCCGGGACTGGCTGCTGATCATCTACGTGGGGGTGATACCCGGCGGGGTCGGTCTGGCATTGATGACCTGGGCCTACCGCTGGCTGCCGGCCAACATTCCACCCCTGATGCAGCGCGCCGAACCGGTGCTGTCCAGCGCCCAGGCCCACTGGCTGCTCTCCGAACCTGTGACCGCCCTGCACTTCGTGGGCGGTGGCATCGCTATCGCCGGAGTTGTCGGAGCGGTCCTGGACCGGTCCGGACAGCGTCTCCTGACCGAAGCGCAGAGCAAGGCCGACCTGCCTATCTCAGCATAAAACACTGCCTCCACAGCAACTAATCGGTACCGGGTCTGTAAACGAGACCCTCTGGATCCCCAGCGATGTGTCACACGCAGAAACTAGGTTCTTAAGTTACAGGGTTGTAAGCTGACCAAAGCGGAAGGGAGTCTCCCGTGGATCTGACACAGCGCCGGGGCACCGCCACACCTAGCTTCGGATCGGGCCGGCGAGAGAATCATGACGCTTCGGCGTTCTACGCGCGGTTTCCCGCGCCCCAGCTGTCGGACGATGATCGGATCAAGCTCGCCGAGGGTTTCGACAAACCTCAACTGATTCACGGGGACAGCCGGAAAATGGACCGGATCCCGGACAACTCCGTCGCCCTCGTGGTCACTTCACCACCGTACTTCGTGGGGAAGGTTTACGAGCAGGCCGTCGCCGGAAGGAAGGTGCCGGAGTCGTACCTGGAGTACCTAGACATGCTCCGCGCGGTGTTCACGGAATGTGTACGGACACTGGAACCCGGCGGCCGGATGGCTATCAACGTTGCCAACCTCGGCCGCAAGCCGTACCGGAGCCTGAGCGCCGACGTGATCCGCATCTTGCAAGACGACTTGGGCCTCCTGCTGCGAGGTGAGATCATTTGGCGCAAGGCCAAGGCTGCCAACGGATCATGCGCCTGGGGATCATGGCGCAGCCCTACGAACCCAGTGCTGCGGGATGTGACGGAACGGATACTCGTCGCCTCCAAGGGGCGCTTCGACCGAGCCCTGACTCCTGCCCAACGCCGCGAACACGGATTGCCCTATCAAGCAACCATCGGGAGAGACCAATTCATCAAGGCAACCCTAGACGTGTGGGAATTTGCAGCCGCCCACGCCAGCCGGATCGGGCATCCGGCACCTTTCCCAGTGGAGCTACCCGCTCGCCTGATCCAGATGTACACATACGAGAAAGATCTAGTCCTTGACCCTTTCATGGGTTCAGGAACTTCGCTGCTAGCAGCCATTCAAGCCAACCGTCGCGCCGTCGGGTACGACATTGACCAGTCCTACGTAGAGCTAGCAAGAACCCGTATCGAGACCAACGCTTCCTCGTCTAGGGCTGGGTAGAATCACCTTTAGTTAGTGCTGAGGACTACCGCTTCTCAGAACAATTGCCTCTTTCGTCGGCAAGGTCTCTACCAATATTGACGTTGATCGAATCGATATTGACTACACCAATATTGATTACGCCAGCATCGCTCAGCTCTCTTAATGACCGCTGGATGTCGCGCTCAACTATCGCCCTCGTCTGGGCAACGGATGCCTCCGCCACTCTCGCTTGATCCAGAATCTCATCGATCTCATCGGAAAGGTTCTTCTGGCGTTCGATAGTACGCTGCTCCATCTGCCTACGCTCGAGGTCTTGATTGGCGATCTTGGTGCCTGAGCCTTCATACCAACTCTTACGCGCTTTGGCGAGTTGATTCGTAAGAATGCCTGCGGCAGGTATATAGGGGAGGTAGGGGAGAAAAAATGATACTAGCTCGGTCAACTGTGTTGGTATTGTAAGTTCTATAATCATGGGAGACGATATGCTAAGACTCTGCACTACTGGAGGGCCTATGTAGTACGTATTCTCTGAAGTCTGTCCAGCCTCGTTTGCAATCGCTCGTACCCCCTCTAATAGATTGAAAAAGCTATGTAACCGTCGTCCTACAATATCAAGAGTATTGTTGCTTCCGGTATCAACAGTCAGCGTGAATCTAGTTTGCTGTGGCGACATCGATTCTTGGCCCATTATCTCTGCGACTGACGCAAGGCTCTTGTATTCGACTTCAATCACTATATCGGCTTGTGTTCGTTCTACATCTACAACAATACTAGGAATCATTACAGAGGAAGTAATATATTCTATCATAACTATATTTCTTTTACTAGGACGAAACTTGTTTAGTTGGTCCGCATCTGTACCGATGAATCGAATCGAAGCTCCGACATCACCAGTACTCGATACACGACCTGATATAGACAGTTGAGCAGCTGCCTTGAAAAAATGCGTGTGAACAGGGAGATCAGTCTTACGATAACTGTATCGAGCCAGCGACGACAATTGTCCATAGGGTTGAGAAGCTTTTGCGACACCAAATCTATTGATCGGGATGTAGCGGTTGAATCCAGCTCGTATTAGTTTCCTGTAGTGATCACGCATTCGTTTGGAGACTGGACGGAATCCTCGCTTGCCTAGCCTGTCATTGACCTCGTCCAATGATAGATCCCTGCCAGCCTCACGGTAGATTTCAAATCCTGCCCTTGCGTCGCTAGGTCTTGCGTTCGCCACTACTTCCGCTCCTTAGCTCCTCGGTAGGTGCTCCGAATGCTATACGTACCCCTCCCAAGAACCTAGTCGGGATGTAATCGCCCGATGAAGGCCGATAGACGGCATGTGGCTGTGCATCATCGACATTTGTCCGCCCAAACAAGCCGTTGATCGTGCTGGTATTGGCCTTGGAGATCATGACCGGATCGTCAGGTGATCGAGGGGACGACTTCGTAGCCGGGCTGCTCGGGCTCGGTGTCGACTATTTCCTCCGGGAAGCCCGGGGCTCTCAGGTCGACGCCGCAGGCGTCCTCCAGGAACCGGACTATGCCGGGTGACCAGGCCCTGGACCCGTAGACCTGCTCGCCCCGGCGGAAGATGTCCAGCACAAGCGGCGAGAGTTCGAGGGGCGTGCGCTGCCCGTCGGCCAGCTGCTGGAACAGGGACATGTCCTTGACCACCAGGTCCATGGTGAAGTTGATGTTGTAGCTCCCGTTCAGGATCACCTGGGATTCGGTCTCGTGGACGAACGAGTTGCCCGAACTGATCCGGATGGCCTCGTAGGCGGTGTTCAGATCAATCCCGGACCGGCGAGCCACCATCAGCGCCTCGCCGAGCGCCACCAGGTGCACCGAGGCCAGGTAGTTGGTCACCACCTTGAGGATCGAGGCCGATCCGAGTCCCCCCACATGGAGTACCCGGCGGCCCATGGTGATGAGCACGGGCAGGGCCCGCTCGAAGTCCTCCCGCTCGGCGCCCACGAAGATGGAGATGTTGCCGGTTGCCGCCCGGTGGCACCCGCCCGATACCGGCCCGTCCATGGGACGGGCGCCCCTGTCCACGACCAGCTCGCCGAGACGCCGCACCTCGGCCTCATCGGTGGTGCTCATCTCGAGCCACATCTTGCCGTCGCCGAGACCCTCCAACACCCCGTCCGGGCCTTCCATCACCGACCGCACCGCGGCCGGAGAGGGCAGGCAGGTGATGACGAGATCGCAGGCTTCCGCCAGTTCCCGATCGGTGTCCGCCCACCCGGCCCCGCGGTCGAGCAAGGGCTGGGCCGCCGCCCGATCCAGGTCGCGGACCACCATCTCGAACCCGTTTCTCAGCAGGCTCTTCGACAGCTTGGAACCTACGTTGCCGAGACCTATGAAACCGACCTTCATGATGCAACCTCCTGCGGGTCCGGGAGCACCGGCGGCAGCAAGACCTCAGGCGTTCCGAATGGGTGATAGAACGCGAAAATCGCGGCAAGCGGGCGCCGCCCGCCGGGCCCTCCCCCGCCACCACCTGTCCTGGTTCGGAGCGTGGTCAGCCATGCCGGCCGCTTGCCGGAAGGTCGGCTGGTCGCTCCACGAAGCCTTGTATGTTCCCATCCGCCGGCCGAACCGATCGGTCGAAGCCGCGGCCGGCATTGGTGCTTGGCGATACTCAACATATGGTGGGGGTGTGACAAGTTCAACCCTTCCGTCCGGTCCGCTGAACCGAAGCCCTTAGAAAGCCGTGTAACCGCCGTCCACCACGTGTGCGGCGCCGGTCGTGAAGGAGGACTCGTCGGAGGCCAGGTAGAGCACGGCACGGGCTATCTCCTCGGGCCGGCCGAGCCTGCGCATCATGTGCAGGCCCTCCAGCCTGGTGAGGCGCTCCTCGGTCAGCGGGCTCAGCAGGGGTGTGTCGATGGCTCCCGGGCAGACGGCGTTGACCCGGATGCCCGCCGCGGCGTGGTCGTAGGCCATGCACCGCACCAGCCCGATCACCCCGTGCTTCGAGGTGTTGTAGGCCACCTGGCCCTGTTCTCCCGTCATGCCCGCCACCGAGGCGATGCAGACTATGGAACCGCCCCCGGCGCTCTCCATGTGGGGGACGGCGTGGCGGGATGCGAGGAAGATCGACTTGAGGTTTACGGCCATCACCCGGTCCCAGAGTTCCTCGGTTGCCTCCGTCACCGTTCCCTTGCCGGCGATACCGGCGTTGTTCACCAGGATGTCCAGGGCGCCGAAGCGTTCGATCGCCGTGTCGATCATCCGCTTGCAGTCCGAGTCGGAGGTGACATCGGCCTGAACGAACACGGCCTCCCCGCCGCCGGCGGTGATCTCGTCCACCAGGCCTGTGGCAGGGCCGCTTCTGAGGTCCGCCAGGACCAACCTGGCCCCCTCGGCCGCGAAGAGACGAGCTATGGCCGCCCCGATCCCCTGGCCTGCGCCGGTGACAACCGCTGTCTTGCCATCAAGCCTCATGCCCGTGCCACGCCTCTCTCCCTCGGATGGACGGCCAGAGCGCCTAGTTCCGTCACCTAGCGTCCTCGATCGCTGCGCTCCGTCGCCGCTGGTCGAGAAGTTGCTGGACCAGGTTGCTGCCTTTGAGGTGCAACTGGATCCGCGCCAGCAGAGCCTCCCGGGTCGTTAGGACCAAGCCCCATGGTGACTCCATGACGATCACTGAAGCGCCCTGTTCGAGACCGTGGCGGGCCCGGACCTCAGCCGGTACCACCAGACGACCCCCATCTCCCATCGTTGCGACGTACGTCCCGCTCATCGTGGAACCATACCGTTCGTCCCAACGACGTTAGGGAACAAGAACCCGCACGTGGATCAGGAGGCCAGGAAGTCGAGGATGACCTCGACCGACCGGTCAATCTCCTCGACGTAATGGGCGTGGCCGCTGTTCTCGAATATCTCCAACCGCCCGTTGGGGAGGTTCTCGGCCACGTAGCGGGCCCCGGCGCCTCCCGGCCCGGCGTCCAGCGGCGTCAGGATGTCATGGACACCGCACATCACCAGGGCGGGCGCGGTCACCCTAGGAATCACGTCCCGCACGTCGGTGTCGATCATCGCCTGGCAGGCGTCGATGAACACGTCCGTGTCCGTGTTGCGCTCCAGCACCTCCAGGGTCGCAACCAGGATGTCGTCGCCCATCTCGTCCAGGAAACCCCTCGAGAAGGCCTTGGTCAGCAACTCCCTCGCCAGTTCCTCGGACACGGCGCCGTAGGCGGAGGCGATGTCCTGCCACACCCGGAACATGTGGATGCTCATAGCGTCGCACTTGGCGACGGCGCCCGCTCCCATCAGGAGCTTGCCGGTCTTCTCCGGGTACCGGGCGGCGAAGTCCAAGGCGATGAAACTTCCCATCGAACCGCCATGGATGTGGGCTCTCTCGATCCCCAGGGCGTCCATGAGGGCGGCCAGGTCGGCACTCCAGGTCTCGAGCGTGTAGCGCTGCTTCGGGCGGCTGCTGAGGCCGTAGCCGCGATGGTCGTAATCCAGCACCCGGTAGTGCTCGGAGACGCCGGGGGTGATGGTGGCGTATCCCTCGTGGCCGCTCACCGCCCCGCCGATCTGGACCACCGTCTCGCCCTCGCCCGAGAACTCGTACCAGAGGTCGACTCCGTTGACCCTTACTGTCGCCATCCGACCACCTCCCTTGATGCGCAATCCACGAAGAACCGGGGCTAACTCTACGTCAGCGAGGCCGGCCCCGGGGGCTCAGGGACCTAGCAGCAGGCCGCCTCGACCGGGTTGGAAAGGCGTCCGATGCCCTCGACCTCCAGGGTGACCTCGTCGCCGGGACGCAGGTACTCGGGAGGCTTGCGAGCCATGCCCACCCCGCTGGGCGTGCCGGTGGAGATCACCGCCCCCACCCCGAGGGTCAGGTGCTGTGACATGTGGGAAACCAGCTGGGGCACGTTGAAGATCAGGTCAGACGTCTCGCCGTCCTGCTTGATCTCACCGTTCACCCACAACTTGACATCGAGGTCACCGGCGGCGCCGAGCTCGTCGGTCGTGACGATCCAGGGACCCATCGGCTTGAAGGTGTCGAACGACTTGGCCCGGCTCCACTGGCCCTCACTGATCTGGATGTCCCGGGCCGACACGTCGTTGACGATGGTGTAGCCGGCGATGTGGTCGACGGCGTCCTCCTCCGACACGCAGCAGGCTTCCTTCCCGATCACCACTGCCAGTTCCACCTCCCAGTCCACCTTGTCGGTGAACGGAGGCAACCGGATGGCGTCGCCCGGGTTGATGATCGAGGAGTTGAAGAACGGGAAGCAGATCGGGGACTCCGGGATCGCGGCGCCCGTCTCCGCGGCATGGAGCCGGTAGTTGAGGCCGATGCCCAGGAACTGGGGCGGGTTGGGAACCGGCGCCAGCAGGCGCACGTCCGAGAGGGAGTACTCGGGCGCTGCCGCCTCGTGAAGACCGGCCAGCGCCTCCCGGTCGTCCAGCACGTCCATCAGGTCGGTGCCGTCCGTCACGGGACACACCCGCTCGCCACAGACGAACCCCCATCCTTCCGAACCGCCGGCGTTGAATCGAGCTATCCGCATTCACTCCCATCCCGGTAGCGTCGGGCGGGATTGTATATGATCTCACGAGCCGGTAAGGAGGTCTCCCATGGCGATTGAAGCTGTTGACGTGGAAGCGCTGAGCGATCCTCCGGAGCCCTACTCCCACGCCATCCGCGCCGGCAACACCCTCTACCTGGCCGGCCAGGTCGCCTTCGACCGGGACGGCGTGATCGTGGGCGACACCGTGGAGGAGCAGGCCCGCCAGGTGTGGCAGAACATCGCGGACATACTGGAGGCGGCCGGCAGTTCCGTCGCCGACGTGGTCAAGGTCACCTACATCATGCAGGACATCCGGGAGATCACCGAGGAGTTCCCGGTCCGCGAGGAAGTGTTCGCCGGGAGGCCCTTCCCGGCGGTGACCGCCATGCAGGCCGCCGCCCTGGGACTGCCCGGCCTCAGGATGGAGGTGGACGTGATCGCGGTGGTCTCCGATGGTTGACCCCACCCCCGAGGCCGTAGCCGTGGCCCTGGCCCGGCAGGGCCTGACCGGACCGGCGTTCGATGCCGCCGCGATCGCCGAGACGCTGGCCGGCTGGGACGAAGCAGGGCTGGACCGGTTGCTGTCAAGGCACGAGGTGGACGCTCCCGCCGCCGATCCGACCTCCTTCTCCCCGAAGTGGTGAGGGGAACTGTGGGACCCCGCTCGATCGCCTCCATCTCGCAGCAACTCCGGGCGGGCGCCGCCACCTCCGTGGAGGTCACCCGGCAAGCGCTCGACTCCATCGAGCAGGTCAACGACCGGCTCAACGCGTTCGTGCTGGTAGACCGGGAGGGATCTCTACGGGCCGCCGAGGAGGCCGACCGGGTTCTGAGCTCCGGAAGCGGGGAGGCCGGGTCCCTGACCGGCGTCCCGGTCGCCATCAAGGACATCATCCACATGGAGGGCCTCCCCACCCGGTGCGGATCGCCCGCCTATCCCGACGAGCCCAGCGACCGGGACGCCGCCGTCGTCAACAGGCTGCGGGAGGCGGGCGCCGTGATGGTGGGCAAGACGACCACGCACGAGTTGGCCTGCGGCGTCTTCAGTCCCCCGGCCGCCAATCCCTGGGACACGGCTCGTATCCCGGGCGGGTCCAGCGGCGGATCGGGCGCGGCCGTGGCCGCCGGAGTGGTGCCGATGGCGCTCGGGAGCGACACCGGCGGATCGATCAGGATTCCGGCGTCGGTGTGCGGGACCGCCGGTCTGAAGCCTACCTTCGGGAGGGTGTCCCGGGCCGGGGTCGAGACCCTGGCCTGGTCGCTGGACCACATCGGACCACTGGCCGCCACCGTGGAGGACTGCGCGGCCACGCTCCAGGTCCTGGCGGGCCACGATCCGGCCGATCCCCCGACCGAGCCCTCTCCCCCACCCGGCTACTCCGAACACCTGGGCCGCGGGGTGGACGGACTGCGGCTCGGCATCCTGGCCACCGCTCCCTTCTCCCCCATGCAGGAGGACGTCGAACAGGCCTTCCGCGTTGCGGCGGAGCATGTCCAAGGACTCGGGGCTTCCATGGTTCCCCTCGACATCCCGGACCTGACCTTCACACTGGCGGCCGAGTTCGCCATCGTCGGGCCCGAAGCGGCCGCTTACCACCGTCGCCTGCTCCGGGAGGCGCCGGAGCTGATCTCTCCGGGTATCCGTGAGCTGTTCACCATCGGCACGATCGTGCCGTCGGCCCACTACCTAGCGGGCCTCGGCGCCCGCCGGATCATCCGCGACGCCCTGCGCCGGGCGTTCAACGAGAACCGCCTGGACGCGGTGATCACGCCCACGCTGCCCGCCACGGCCGCCCTAGCCGACCAGGAGATGTTCGACTACGGCGTGATGGAGGAGGATGTGACCTCCTCCTACGTGCGCACCACCGCCCCCTTCAACCTGAGCGGCCAGCCGGCGCTGACCGTCCCGTGCGGGTTCGATCGGGATGGCCTGCCGATCGGCCTCCAGATCGCCGGGCGTCCTCTCGACGAGGCGACAGTCCTACGGATCGGGGCCGCCTACGAGGCCACCACGAACTGGTCGGAGCACCGGCCGCCGGTCAGCGTGGAGGCGTAGTGGTCGACGATATGCGGGTTCTGGTGTTCGACGGACCCCACCGGTTCCACATCGAGACCCGGCCCCGCCCGGTTCCCGGACCCGGTGAGGTCCGGCTGCGGATGGCCTACGTGGGTATCTGCGGGTCCGACCTGCACGGCTACACCGGCGAGTCGGGACGGCGTCTCCCCGGGATGATCATGGGTCACGAGGCCAGCGGATGGGTCGAGGCTCTGGGTCCCGGGGTGGAGGGGCCGGAGATAGGCACACCGGTCACCTTCAACCCGAGCCTGCCGTGCGACGGAACCTGCGGCCACGGACCGGAGAACCATTGCGCCTCCCTGCGGGTGATCGGGGTGACGCCCGACATCCAGGGCGCGTTCGCCGACGCCATCGTGGTCCCGGCCGCCCGGGTGGTGGAACTCGGCGGCCTGAGCCTCCTCCGGGGCGCCGGGGTGGAGCCCATGGCGGTGGCCCTTCAGGCCGCCCGCCGCGCCGGTGTCCGGCCCGGCCAGGACGTTCTCGTGGTCGGCGGAGGGATGATCGGCCAGGCCATCGCCCAGACCTGCCGCCTAGAGGGCGCCGCATCGGTGAGCGTGTCGGATCCCATGCCTTCCCGCCGGGCATTGACGGAGGCCGGCGGCTTCAGGGCGCTCGAACCCGGCGAGGTCGAGGAAGCCGGCCCGTTCGATGTCTCCTTCGACGCGGTGGGGATCACCGCCACCGCCTACGCCTCCATCCAGAACATCCCGAAGGCGGCCGTCGCCTGCTTCGTGGGGCTGGGACTTCCCGAGGTGAGCATCCCGCTGTTCGATGTGGTGGTCAGCGAGCGGGTGGTGGTCGGGAGCTTCTGCTACCCGGACACCGTGTTCGAAGAAGCCCTGGATCACCTCGCCGCCGGCCGGCTCGACCTTGACCTGCTGATCGGGAGCGTGGAGAGCTTCGAGGACACGGCCCGGGCCTTCGAGGACCTGGCCACCGGGGCCCGCACCGATGCCAAGATCATGATGTCCACAGGCCTCGGCGAACCCACCGCCTGACCATCCCCGGCCGAGAAGGAGGCCAGTCCCGTGCCGTTCGCATCGCTACCGACCGGAATCGACATGTACTACGAGGTGGAGGGCGTCGGCGACCCGTTGCTCCTGATCATGGGCACCGCCGCCGACCACTCCACCTGGGCGGGGCAGGTGGCCGCCTACCGGGACGACTACACGGTGATCACCTATGACGCCCGGGGAACCGGCCAGACCACCCGCCCCTCGGATCCCACCACCTACTCGATGCGGTTGCTGGGCGATGACGCCGCCGCCCTGCTGGACCATCTGGGCATCGACCGGGCCCACGTATCCGGGCTCTCTCTGGGGAGCGCCACCGCCCAGGAGCTGACCATCAACCATCCCTCAAAGGTGTCCTCGGTCCAACTCCACTGCACGTGGGGCTACTCGGACGAGTGGTTCATCAGGATGATCGACACCAACGAGCTCCCCGTTCTCCAAGAGGACTACGCCATGTACATCCGGACGGCGTTGCTATGGGTGGCCAGCCCCCACTTCATCAACGAGCGCCCCGACGACGTGGCCGCCTTCGAGCAGGGGTTCATCTTCGACAACCCCCACCCGCCCAGCAAGGAGGGGATGCTGGGGCATTTCCACGCCGACAAGACCCACGACACGCTCGACCGGCTCCACCGGATCCGGGTGCCCACCCTGATCACTTCGGGCGAGGTGGACTGGCAGGTGCCGACCCGATACGGCCTGGAGGTCCAGAGCCGGATCCCGGGCTCGACCATGCACGTCTTCACCGGCCCCGCCTCCAGCCACATCGCCTTCTACGAGATGGCCGACGATTGGAACGACTTCACCCTCGGGTGGCTGAAGCGCCTCGGCTGAGACGGCCTGCCCGGCAACCGCGGTCCGGGCGCGCCCTTCGGCTAGAGCTCCGAGGCCGGAAGGTCGGGTAGGGGCTTACTGGCCGTGGGCCTCGGCATAGCTGGCGCCGCCGGTTCCCTCGACCCAGTAGCGGCGGGCCCAGCCCACTCCCTGCCAACTCGTGACCTCGGAGGGCACCACCTTGATCAGCCAGCGGGGCTGGTTGATGGTCCCGGTCAGGTACTCCGGACCGTTGGGTCCCAGGTAGCGGTAGGACATCTCCTTGGCGACCTCCACCCATTGGCCGCCGACGTTGGGTTCCTCGACGATCTGGGCCAAGCCCTGCATGATCACCTTGGGAATCTCGACGCTCCGGCCCATCTCGTCCGGCTCGCTGTGGGGCGCATCCACCACCAGCGAGACCCGGGGGTCCGCCTTCATGTACTCGCACCACACCGCACGCTGGCGACCCACGAACCACATCGCTGTGCCGTCCCACTGGTACCAGAGGGGAATGACGTACGGAGCGCCATCGGGTGTCAGGCAGGCCACCCGAGCCAGGTAGCTTCCCTCCAGAAAGGCATCGAACTCCTCACCTTCCAGTCCCCCTAGTTTCCCCCGAAAATCCTCGGCCATTCCGTATCGCCTTTCCGTTCGCCGGCAGTCGGTGGCATCGTTCCCATCGACCTCGCCCTCCATACTATCCGCGCGGCGCGCGCCTGGCACCGGGCAGGGGTGGCACCCACCCCGGGCGCGCCGGGTACCGGCAAGATAGAATGGCCCGCGAATGCCTTCCGTCTCCCCGCGCGCCGCTGCCAACGGTAGCCACGATGTAGCCCTCTCGGTCCGGGACCTGGTCAAGACCTTTCTGGTGGGAGGAGGGGTCTTCGGCGGTGAGAAGGGGGAGGTGTCGGCGGTGGCCGGCGTCTCCTTCGAGATCGGCGCCGGACGCACCCTGGGCCTGGTCGGCGAGTCGGGATGCGGCAAGTCCACCACCGCCCGCAGCATCCTGCGCCTCATCGAGCCCACGTCCGGTGAGGTGGTGCTCACCCGCCCGCTCGACGGGGGAGGCAGCGAGCGGATCGACGTCATCGCGGCGGACCGCCGCCAGTTGCGGGAACTGCGCCGCCACATGCAGATAGTCTTCCAGGACCCCTTCGCCTCGCTCAACCCCCGGATGTCGGTGGGGACCGCGATCGGCGAGTTGCTCCATGTCCACACCGGGCTCTCCAGGAAGGAGCGGAGCGACCGGGTGGGCGAACTGCTCTCGCTGGTGGGGATGAACCCCAACGTCGCCGACCGGTACCCCCACGAGTTCTCGGGCGGGCAGCGGCAGCGGATCGGCGTGGCCCGGGCACTGGCGCTCAATCCGGGTTTCCTGATCCTGGACGAGCCGGTGTCGGCTCTGGACGTGTCCATCCAGGCCCAGGTGCTCAACCTCCTCGAGGAACTGCAGGACCGGCTGGGGCTCACCTACCTGTTCATCGCCCATGACCTGGCAGTCGTCCGCCACATCTGTGACGAGACCGCGGTCATGTACCTGGGCAAGATCGTGGAGCAGGCCAGCACCGACCGTCTGTTCAGCGAGCCCATGCATCCCTACACCCAGGCGCTCCTGTCGGCGGTGCCCACACCCAACCCGAAGCTCCAGCGCCAGCGCTCCCGGATCCTGCTGGAGGGTGACGTGCCCAGCCCGCTCAACCCGCCGTCCGGGTGCCGGTTCCACACCCGTTGCCCGATCGGGCGGGACAAGGACATCTGCCGGGCGGAGGAGCCGCCTCTGAAGGAGGAGGCACCCGGTCACCTGGTGGCCTGCCACTTCGCCGAAGCGAAGGCCATCATCTGAGCGGTCCGGGCGCGGCAGGGATTCGGAGCGCCGATCTCCGGCGGCTCGCCCGTGACCGGACCCATTTCGAGTTCGACGCCTCGCTGGCGCCCGCAATCACCGTGGCGCTCGGCGAATCGATCCTGGTCGAGACCGAGGACGCACACAGCGGGACCATCACCGGGCCCGAGGTGGTCTACGAGACCCTCGATGAGGTGATGGACCGCATCGGCGGCGCCAACCCGGTGACCGGGCCGATCTCCATCGACGGAGTGCGGGCGGGGGATTGTGTCGAGGTGCACCTCGAACAAGTCGCAGGCGCTCCCGTCACCGGCTTCGGATACATGAATACCACCCCCACCCTCCACCCTTCCCTGGCCGCGGAGACGGTGATCTGCCACCGCAGGGGCGACCGGGTGGAGATCCCGACCGCTCGGGGACCGGTGACGGTCCCGTACCGTCCCTTCGTGGGCACGCTGGGAGTGGCGCCCGCCGGCGATCCGGTTCTGTCGTTCCGCCAGGGCGTGGAGTTCCTGGGCAACGTCGACCTGCCCGAGGTGACGGCGGGCGCCACCGTGGTCCTCAGGGCGGCGGTGGACGGAGGCATGGTGTCCCTGGGAGACGCCCATCTCACCCAGGGAGACGCGGAGATCCATCGCTCGGCCATCGAATGCCAGGCCGACGTGACGCTGAGCTTCGGGCGGAGCGACCCGGACGAGGCGGGCTTCTGCGGCCTGCCCCAGGTGAACACGGCTACCGAGTGGGGCAGCGTAGCCCCCGGACCCGGGCACCTGGAGGATCTGGTCCGGGCGGCCTACCACGATCTGGCGCGCCGGATGCGCCACACGGGCCTTTATTCCCTGGCCGAGGCCTACCGGCTTCTGGGCGCGGCGGGTACCGTTCGGGTGGGCCAGGTGGTACCACCGGTCTACTCTGCCCTCGCAAAGATCGAACGCCGCTACGTGGAGGAGGATGCGCCATGGCGAAGCCGTCCCTAGTCGTGGAGTCGATGGCCCGGTCGGGCATCCGGGAGATCATGGAGCTGGCCTGGACGGTCGACGAAGTCATCCACCTGGAGGTCGGCGAGCCCAACTTCTCCACCCCCGACCACGTGGTCGAGGCCGCCCATCGAGCCGCCCTGGACGGATTCACCCGGTACACGCCCAACGCCGGGATCCCGGAGCTGCGGGAGGTGCTGGCCGACAAGGTGCGGGAACGCAACGGCATCGAAGCCTCGGCCGACCAGGTCGTGGTGACACCCGGAGCCGTGGTCGGCCTGTACAGCACCCTGGCCGCGGTGACCGACCCCGGCGCCGAAGTGCTGCTGAGCGATCCCAGCTGGCCCAACTACCACCTGATGATGGACCTGCATGGGATCACTCCGCGGCTCTTCCCGCTGTCGGCGGAGGACGGCTTCATACCCAACGCCGCCCGGATCGAACCCCACATCACCGACCGCACCAGGGTGTTGCTGCTCAACTCCCCCGGCAACCCGTCCGGCGCCACCACCACCCGGGAGGCCCTGGTGGAGCTGATGGAACTCGCCCAGGCCTACGACCTGTGGGTGCTGTCGGACGAGGTGTACGACGAGATCTGGTTCGACGACCCGCACGTGTCGGCCGGCCCGCTCGACCCGGACGGCCGGGTGGTGACCTTCTTCAGCTTCTCCAAGACCTACGCCATGACCGGCTGGCGGGTCGGCTACCTGGTCACCCCTCCGTCCCTGACCGAGAACGTGGTCAAGACCCAGGAGCCGATCTCGTCCTGCGTGAACGCCCCCGCCCAGAAGGCGGCCGTGGCCGCCATCACCGGCCCCCAGGACATGGTGGCCGTCATGCGGAACGCCTACCGGCTGCGCCGCGACCGGGTCGTGGAGCTACTCGAGCAGGAAGGAATCCCCCACGTCCGGCCCACCGGCGCCTTCTACCTGATGGCCGACGTCAGCGGAAGCGGGCTGAGCGGGCTGGAATTCGCCCGCCGCCTGGTCCTGGAACGAGGCGTGGCGGTCGTCCCTGGCAACACCTTCGGCCCCCGAAGCTCCGCCTACGTCCGCGTGTCCCTGGCCACCGCCACCGAACCCCTCCTGGAAGGCGTAACCCGCCTCGCCACCGCCGTCAAGGAGTGGGGCACCTGACATCGGAACCATCCAGATCGAAACGGGAGGATCCGCGACCGGTGACCTGATAGGGGCTATCGTCGATCACGACATCGCTGGGGGAAGGGATTTCGGTCATGTTCGAATGGCTTGGTATCGGCCACCTCGTCGAGCTCTCCGGGACGGAGGTGATCTGGGGGTACTTGACCCCGCTGGTGGTATTCGCCGGGTTCTTCGTCTTGCAGCTCGTGGTGCCAGGACGCCGGGTCCCCGGCTACGTCATCAATCCCGAGACCGGCGAACCTCGCAAGTACCGGCTGAACGGCCTCCTGGTCTTCGTAATCGTGGTGATCGTGTGGTATTTCGAGCTCACCGGGATGCCCCGCGAATGGTTCTACCGATCCACCCTCTATGCCGTGGCCGGCGGAACGGTCGTCACCTTGATTCTGGCGATCATCGCGGTGTACAGCCAGCCACCTGGTGAGATCAAGAATCCGTTACTGGCCCTGTGGGTCGGACGGGCCCGAGAGCTGTCTTTCTTCAACCAGCGCATCGATATCAAGATGTACTTCTATGTGGTGGGCGGGACGATGGTGGTGCTCAACGGCTGGTCCGCAGTCGCATACCACTACGACCGTTTCGGCGAGAACTCCAACCCCGGTGTTGTCCTGTATACCGCGTTTTTCACATGGTATATCGTGGATTACTTCATATTCGAGCGTGTCCAGTTGTATACCTACGATCTTATCCATGAAAGGATGGGATTCAAGATGTTCTGGGGCGGGCTCTTGATCTACGGCTGGATGTTCACCCTGCCGTTGTGGGGGATGGCCGCTCACCCGGACCCCGGATTCTCGTCACCGGGCAGGTATGTCTGGCTCATCGGAGCGTCGGTCAGCTTCTTATTCGGGTGGTGCATGGCCCGCGGCGCCGCCATGCAGAAGTACACGTTCAAGCGCTGGCCCGACCGCAAGTTCCTCGGCTTCATCGAGCCGGAGTACATCGAGGCCGGTGACCGCAAGATCCTGGTCAGCGGTTTCTGGGGCTTGTCCCGCCACATGAACTACGGGGGTGAGGGGTTCATCTCGCTGGGGATGGCCCTGGCGTTCGGCCACTTCACCAACCTGTGGGCCTGGACCTACTTCATCTTCGTAATCATCATGTTCACCACGCGTGAACGCTACGACAACAAGTTCTGTGAGGAGAAGTACGGCCCGGAGAAGTGGGCCGAGTACAAGGCACGAGTGAAGTACCGGATCTACCCCTGGATCTACTGATACGAATCCCGCCGGACTAGCCGTATCCAGGCACGGCGCTATCCGATCCAGAGCCGGGCGGTCTCGGGGAAGAGGTCATAGAAGATGACCATCCCGGAGAGAACCAGCCACGTAATGCTGATCGTCCAGAAGAGGACGGGACTCTCGGAACGGTCGATGGCCTGCACCATGAAGGCCTGCCCCGTCGCGATACCACCCCACGCCCAGTAGAGGAAGAAGACTCCCCATACCCACTGCCAGTCGGCCCACGTGGCGACTAGCAGCGCCGCCAGCGCCAGCACTGCCAGCAGCTTCGATCGGATCACCAGATCCAGGTAATTGCGCATCTCCGGCCTCGCGCTTCCTGCCGCCTGCGCGGCGGCGTACGTTTCGGTTCTTGTGTGGCCTGCGCGGGCGGAAACTAGCAGAACTCCGCAAGTCCAGTAACGGTCGGGGTTCGGTGTCTATGAATCCGTGGGTAAGGAGCCGTATGGCTTTGTAGGAGGTGATTGATGCCCTCGAGTGGTCCGTTGATGGCGATACCGGCATCCCCGTCCTATCGGAAGAACCGGCGGAATCGGGACTAGCCCTCTGACGGAATCGGGATTAGCTCTCTGACGAAATTGGGATTAGGGCAGGTCAGGGCCGTTTCGATACTGCTCGTGCCCTTATGCCGGCACCCCTGCGCCGCTCAGCTGGCGGGCTCGACCACCTCGAACGACAGCAGCTCCGACGCGATACCGACCGGCCGCCTGTCCGAGCCCTCGTTCGATGCCTGGTGGCCCCGCCCGAACTCCCGGCTGCTGACCCACCGCTGGAAGTCCTCCTCCGACCTCCACCTGGTGTACACGAAGTAGCGGGTCTCGCCGTCCACCGGCCTCAGCAGCTCGAACCCTTCGAAGCCCTCCACCCCGTCCACCGCACGAGCCCGCGCCGCGAACCGCGCCTCCAGATCCGCACCCCTTCCATCCGGCACGGTGATCGCGTTGATCTTGACGACACTCACAGCCAATCCTTCCGGTTGCCATAGGACTTCTATATTCCTTCAGCCCCATATACCCTAACCATCGTTCGCTATAGTCCAAGATCACGAGATGGGCGCCATGGCAGGGTTCGGCGCATCCGTCGCCGCACTCTTCCTAGCCGACTAGCCCGGTTCCCCGTCAGGACCGGCCCACCGGTCGGGTGATCGGTCGACTACATCCATGGTTCGGAGGACTCGAGCTGGGGTGTAGGGGTGGGAGTTGATGGGTCGTGGTAGCGGTGCAGGTAGACGGCGGCTTCCGACCTGGTGACGACCTGGTCGGGATGGAACGGATCGGGAGGCGACCACCAGACGACCCCCTGGCCGGCCGCCCAGTCCGCGGCCTCCGCGTACCAGGCACCGTCCGCCACGTCGGGGAACGGCGGCCGTTCTGCGATCAGCTCCCTTTCGGGATAGAGATCTTGGGGGGTCGGGTCCGCTCGGGATACTGTGTTCGTGTTTGCGGCCAGTCGATGCAGGACGGTTACGGCCTCCGCACGGGTTACATGGTTGGCGGGGTTGAGGTACCGCGCCGGCGGTCCGGGCACGACCTCGTTGCGGGCCATCCAGTCCACGGCCTCTTCGTAGTCCGCGCGCGGGTTGGCCTCATCGAGCGGGCTCGCAGGCCCTGGAGTGGGGTCGGCCGCGTAGGACCACAGCAACGTCGCGAAGTGGTCCCAACGGATGGGCTCGTCCGGCCCGAACAGGTCGTCCGTGAGGCCGGAGGCGATACCCCGGTCGCTCATCCACCGCACCGCTCCGGCGTAGAAGGCGTTGGGGGGCACGTCGTTGAACCAGTCGTGGAGGCAGGGCCGGTCGTGGTGGCGGGTCGCCTCGCTGGTCAGCGCGGGCCAGCGCCGGCAGGTGGGATCCCACTGCCAGGGCGGCACGCAGGTGACGACCCGGCAGCGGATCGGGCCGACGCAGGTGTGCTGGTTGCACTGGCCGTACCGGAACTGGACACAGTCCACTTTTCTGGTGTCGCAACCGTCCGGGCACCGGCACCAGGCCGCGGTCTCCGACCGACGGCAGAGGCCGCCGGGCCGACACCGGCGAGCAGTCACGCAGGTGACGTTGCAGTCGATGTAGTAGCGGGGCCGCGGCTTGTCGTAGGAGCAGAAAGACGAGTTGTTGACCTTCCACCAGCCACCCACCACCGTGCCCGGCGGGCACGTGTTCTCGCCCGTCAGCCGGCAGCAGAACTCCGTCCATCCGTCGCAGCACGCCGACCAGGGGGAACACCGCAACCCCAGGCACGTGATGATGGCGGCTTCCGCTGCGATGGGCCGGACCAGGTAGGCAGGGGCGAAGGCGATGGCGGTGGCGGACATCACCAACGATCGCAGGAACCCGCGCCGCGAAGTGTGCCGATCGACCAGGCTCGACACCCTCATGACGAGTTTGCGACTCACTGCGACTGCCCGTGGCCCGCGGACTACCGCCGGAGCCCGGCGGCTTCGACCCGGAACGTCTCCGGACTCCTACGTCCCGCCGACCGGGCCCGGAGCCACTCCGGTAGCGCCGTGAAGCTTACGAAGACCAGCCCGGCCAGCACGCAGACGGCGAGAACCAGCGCAACGCGGCCGACCGGCTGATCTGCCGCTGTCCCGACCCAGATCCGTGGCGAACTGCCCGCTCCCGCCGCCAGCACGCACACGATCGCGAAGAAGAGGTTGCCGACCACGTGAATCCGCGAGGGCGGTGAGTCAACCTGCCCGAAACAGCCGCAGGAGGAGAGACCTCTGCTGAGCGCCAGCAGCGCAACCAGCGCGAACAGGGCGTACACGCCGGCTGCCGCCATGGCGGGCGCCGGCCCGCCAACCGCGAGGACGGCTATCCCCAGCACCACCTCCGTACCACCGGCGAGACGGGCGAACCACACCCCGGCAGGGAACCCGAGGGTCGCCATGAGGTCGGCCGCCGGCCGGGGGAAAGCCAGCTTCGCCATCCCCGCGAGGACGAGCAACAACGAACCGGCGGCGTACAACGCCATGGTGATGTCTACGAAGGTCATGGGCGTCAAGGCTACCCCGGCACTCCGGGCCGGTAGCCGTCTCGCCCATCCCTCGGGGTCCGGCGATTAACCCGATCCGAGCGCTGCGACATGGCAGACTTGACACGCAAGTTTGCTTGAACGAGGTCGCTGTGAGCGGAGCATGGATGGATCTGCGGCGCCGGGGACCGGACCCGCTGGTGGCCGCAGCGCTCTCCGCGATCTGGCCCGGCCTGGGCCATTTCGGCCACCGAACCCGCCGTGCCCTGCTGTTCGCCAACGGAACCCTGATGGCCTACGTCTTCGCGCTCGGCTACGTGGTGGCGCGCGGCACGAGAACCTTGCTCCTCTGGACCGTGGATGTCTCCGCGCTCCGGATCCTGATGGTGGGCAGCCTGGTGATTCTGGCCGTTCGCTCCGCGGTTGCGGTGGACGCGTACAGGACTGCGGACCGCCGCTACTGGCGCTGGCGTCACAAGCCGCGGCGGCGGGTCGGGACAGCCATCACGCTCACCCTCGTGGCCGCTCTCATCGCCGCTCCCCACGTGGTGGTCATCCGCCTCGCCTCGGTGCAGCTGGCCCTGCTGTCGGACGTATTCGTCGCCACCAACACGCTGACCGCGGCTCCCACCCCGCTGCCCACCAGCGTCGCCACGACCTCCGTGATAGAACTGGTCGGGGACGAGTCATCCGAGCCCACTACGCCGGTTACGCAGGCAACGACCCCGCCACCCGCCACCTCCACCACGGCTCTGGCCACGCAGCAACAACTGACATGGGACGGCGCCAACCGCCTCACCATCGCCCTGCTGGGCAGCGACGCCGGGTTCGACCGGGTAGGGGTGAGAACCGACACGATCATCGTCGTCTCGATCGATGTGGCCACCGGCGACGCGGCGGCGTTCAGCGTGCCCCGCAACTGGCGCCACGTCACCTTCCCGGATGGAACCGCCGCCGCGGAGCGATGGCCGGACGGGTATCCGGAGATCGTCAACGAGATCTACGGCCTCGGGCTGAGACACCCCGAAGCCTTCCCCCAGGTTGATGATCCGGCCGGGCACGCCATCAAGTCCGCGCTCGCCCAGTTGACGGGCCTGCCCATCCAGTACTACGTGCTGCTCGACATGGTGGGTTTCGTCAAGGTCATAGACCTGTTCGGCGGCATCGACCTGCAGGTGAGCGAGACGATCGACGAGCGGATCAAGCCCATCGTGGCAGACGGCCCACCCGTCTTCATCACCGTCGAGCCTGGATACCACCACTTCGACGGCCTCACCGCCCTCGGCTACGTGCGGGCCCGGACGGGCACCACGGACTGGCACCGGATGACCCGCCAGCGATGCGTGGTCGAAGCCCTGCTCGACCAGGTGCCGCGCATGGAGCTGGTGTACCGGTACATGGACCTCACCGACATAATCGCCAGCCATGTCAGCACCGATATCCCCATCGATCGCCTCAGCGACCTGATGGGCCTCGCAGACAGGCTCGACACGTCGAGGATCGTCACCGTCAACTTCATCCCTCCCGAGTTCCAGCCCGGCGATGCCCCCATCGCCCAGGTTCGGGCCGCCGTCGCCCAGGCGCTAGAAGGCCGTGACAACCCGTCGAACGCACTCCTATCCGGTAGCTGCCAGACCCCTCAGTGAGTCCGACGATCCGCCCAGCGCTGCTGTCCGGCGACCGCCCGCCTGATAATCTGGCGACGTGGCCCTCGCTCTCGTCCTGCTCAGTTGCGCGGTCGGAGTTCTCGCCCTCCTGGTGTTCGGTCTGCTGAGGTCGCACGCCGAGATAATCCGAGCTCTGCACCGTGCGGGAATCCCTCTCGAGGAGGACGGTGGGCATGCCGGACGACCTGGAGCACCCGTGGAGTTGCGTTCCCCGCCGGACGGTTCCGCCCACGACATCGTCGGAGTGTCTCCCGCAGGCAGCCCCACCAAGATCAGCGTGACCGGCGCCGATGGTCTGACCCTTCTGGCGTTTCTGTCTTCGGGTTGCCGGACGTGCGAGACGTTCTGGACGGCGTTCGCCGAGCCCAGCCTCGACCTCCCGGATGTGAGGACCCGGCTGGTCATCGTCGGCCAGGATCCGCCCCTCGAGTCGGCGACCGCTTTCGCCGGCCTGGCGCCTCCGGGTGTCAAGGCGGTGCTGTCCAGCGCCGCGTGGCAGGACTACGACGTCCCCGGATCGCCGTACTTCGCGCTGGTCGACGGTACGAACGACCGGATGGTGGGCTCGGGCACCGCCGCGAACTGGGACCAGATGCGCAACATGCTCCGGACGGCCCTGGGCGACTACCTCCGTGAGATCGACCCCGAACGCGGCGCCACCTCGGGCCGGGACCGGGCCAGACGCGCCGATGAGGCCCTGCTCGCCGCCGGAATCGGTCGGGACCATCCGAGCGTCAACCCCGTCCCCGGCACCGGCGACAGGGACTCACCTCGCGACCTACCCGCCGAACAGTGATCACCTCACTCGCCGTAGGAGTCGCCGCCGCGGTCGTTGCCGGATTCCGCTCGGCCTGGTCGCCCTGAGGCCTTTCGATGCTCACGAGCATCAGCCCGCTCGGCGAGCGGGCCCGGGGCAATCGCTGGTCGTTGACCGTGACGTGGCTCGTGATGGGAACGCTTGCGGGCGGGGCGGCTCTAGGCGCCGTCCTCGGCGGGCTGGGGCGATCCCTCCCGGTCACGCTCGACGAGAACTGGCGCCTGTCCGCGCTCGCCCTGGCCGGAGCGGCTGCCGCTATATGGGATCTCAAAGTACGCCGGTTCCCGGTCCGGCGCCAGGTCAACGAGGACTGGCTCTCGGCCTTCCGGCCGTGGGTATACGGCTGGGGCTACGGGCTCCAGCTGGGCGCCGCTGTCGCCACGGCGGTCAACACGGCCCTCGTTCCCATGTTCATGCTGGCCGCCCTGCTGACGCGTGACCTGATGAATGGACTGTTGGTGGGCGTAGCATTCGGCGCGGTACGGGGACTCACCGTGACGCTGAGCCGCCGGGTACGCAACGCCGCCGACCTACGCAGGCTGCATCACCGGCTCGACACCCTCGCCCACCGGGCCCGGCGCCTCGGCACTCTCGCCGCCGCCCTGCTGGCAGCCGTGTCCGCGGTCGCCCTGGTGACCTGACCAGCATGCACCGCCTCTCCGCATACGGGATAGGCCTGGACGTGCCGGCCGGCTGGGAGGCCGAGTTGTCCTTGCAGGACGCCGACGAGACCAACGCCGGCCCGCCGCCCGACGGCCAAGGCCTGGTCGTCCTCCACGCGGCCAACTTCTGGCTGCCGAACGAGCGGGATGACTACGGCGCCGAGGCACTACAGGCCATGGGACCGGGCGGTATATTCATCGCCCTCGTGGAGTTCGATCGCGATGCGGTCGGGTCCCTGCTGTTCGAGCACCACGGCATCCCGACCGACCTGCAACCCGACGACTTCGATCCCGCTTCACTGCGGCGGCCCATGCGAGAACAGGCCGGCCTCCAACGGTTCTTCCACTCGGCCGGCCGGGCCTTCTGCCTCCACGCCGTCATCGGCTCCTACCACCACCGCCACCCCCTCACCCCGGAAACGAACACCCTCCTTTCGGGCCTCACCATCGAATAAGGGAAGAGCCGAAGAACCGCCCCGGGTTTCCTGCTGACTCTGATGGTCAAGTACTTGGCCGGCTCGGTTGGCGTGCCCTCAAGCGCCTTACGTTGGGATCAGTCGGCTGCGAGGACCCAGTGCGAATCCGGGACAATGGCCCCGAGAGGTTTGATTGAACCGTCATCGATGTGCACGAGTGTCACCGATGAGTCGTCCACTACGACGACCCAATCTTCGCTCCGTGACCATGACGCTATGTGTGATCGGTGTGAGAGTTCGTATATGGACGAGGCGTGCCCCGCCGGATTGACCACCATCAGTTCTCCGGCGCTGAACACGCCCAATTCCGGCTCACGGGCGAGCATCACGAGGAAATGGTCTGTTGCTGTCGGGGCTGGTGGCGAGGTGCCTGATACCAAGGGACCACCGACCGACACCCATACGCCCGTGCCGGGTCTATCCACTCGAGATGGGTTGCCGAGGCGGGCGTCGGTGACGATCAGGGAACCGTCCGGGCGGCGAATGGCGGCGCCGTTCCAACCGACCGACAGTGCTGTCCCGTCCAGATCGGTCCGTACGGCTCCATCGATAGAGACCAATCGGGTGGTCGGCCCGGGACTGTCTGTAACCAGTACCAGGCCATCGTTGGTGGTGCCGATCGGCTGCCACGTTCCCTCGAGGCCGGTCGACATGATCCGGGTGACCCGCAACCCGACCAGGTTGACCAGCTCGACCAGGGTCGGATCCTTGCCGACGCCCGGCTGGACCAGCCAGGTGTGCGCGCCGTCCGGTGCGGGCACGACTACAAGAGTGGACGTGCCGGATGGAGTCTGCCGTAGCGGGTCGGGCTGATACACCAGCGGTTCCGAGTCCAGTTGACCCGGGTACGAGTAGATGGTCCCCTGGGACCAGAGGTGGATGAAACCTCCGCCGCCGCTGGCGCCGTCGATCGTGTCGGTGGGTCCGTGGTAGCGGCCGGGGTCGTATTGATGCACTGTGCCGCTCACGAAGTCGATCACCGCCACGCTCGGCGCATCGGGGTTCACGGCCATGAGCTCCAACCCGATCGGCTCCGGCAGCGAGAAACGATCCACGAGCGTCTCCGCCACCTCCAACCCGACTCCGGGCGTGATGTCGATCGGGGAGTCGGCGTTGAACACCGCAGCCGTGCCGACGTGTACGCACTCCGCGGGGAACGGTTCCAGCCGCAAGCGTCGCGTTGCGCGGTCGGCGGAGATGTATCCGCCACCACCCTCCACGTGGTCACCGGGCCGCACCACCCCACCCGGGCCGACCGTGATCCCGAACGGATCGGACTGGACCCACGTCCTGGCAGGCCATACGACCGGATATCGGGCCCCATCCGGATCAGACAGCCAGACACAGCCGGCATCGAGATCGACCTCGACGACCCCCGAGACGATCGCGTCCATGCCGCCACCCGGACGGGAGCGATGTACTCGGAAACCATCAGCCGCGCCGGACCCCGAAGAACACCCACCCGCGCTCCCGCCGCAACCGCTATAACCCAAAAGGGCTATAGCCACAACCACGGCAACCCGAAGCCAGTACCTACCCAGCGCCACTCCTCGCAAACCGAGAACCAAGCAATCGGTCTCCTCCAACTCCGCGGCGATTCCTCCAACCGACCACGGTCGTGACGGTAACGGGTGCGGCACGCGTCCATCCTGACGCTCCCATGCCCGTCGGAAGCCGAGTCTTGCAGGGTTGGGCAACGTATGGAGAGCGTCAGGCGGGCTAGCCTCCAGAGAGGTAAGAGGCCGAGCCGTTGCGGTCAGGATCTCGGTCACGACTTCGAGCCCGGTGGGAACAGCCGGTACGCCGTTGGTGAACGAAGGCACTCGGCTGCGAAGAAGCGCGGCGGAGACCGACCCGATCAGGAGGATTGCGTGCCACCCCTGCGAGGAGATCTGATCAGCCTCCGCCTCGTGCGCAGTGCCGACATCGACGACCTGATCGAGTTGCTGAACAATCTCGAAATGCGCGGTGCTCTAGGCCACGTTCTCAAGCCGGAAACGGACATCCGCAGCCGGTTCGAGCGAGACGGCTACTGGTCCGACGACTCCGGAATGCTGCTCATGATCGATTCGGCCGCCAACATCGTCGGGTGGACCGGCTTCATTCCCCTCGCCTTCTACCTCTGCGGCTACGAGATCTCCTACCAGGTGTTCGGCGAGCAGCAATCCGGGAAGGGCTATGCGACCGAGGCCCTGGGGCTGCTCACGGAGTACCTGTTCTCCACCAAGCTGATGGACCGACTCCAGCTCAACATCAGACCGGACAATCTCGCGTCGCGGCGGGTGGCGGAGAAGTGCGGCTACACCCGGGAGGGTGTGATGCGTTCAGCCTTGTTCGCCGATGGCCGGTTTCACGACATAGAAATGTGGTCGATCACCCGCCAGATGCACGAGGCGCTGTAACGGGCCATAGGTCAAGCGGCGGCATCACGCCCGATCAGCCTGGGGACCAAGGGTTCGAGGACACGGTTTCTTGGATGATCGCAAGCGAATAGGTGTATCACCTACCCCTGTTATCGCACGTCGACGTGGTGTATTGCTTGTCAGCAGAGCATCACCGACCGATGCGGGGGCGGCGGACGTCGACGCGGTGTAGTTCACCGGGCCAGGTGATGATCTCCCGGTCGGTTGTCAGCAGAGTGTGACCACCGAGCAGGGCCGTCGCCACGATGAACCGGTCTGCCGGGTCTCTGTGGAAACCCTCGCGTTCCAGCGCGACGGCGCGTACCGCCTCGGTGCCATGCAAGGGCAACTCGCGCAGCCCGTCGGCGATCCTGTCCGAACGCCAGCGGGCCGCATCGCAACCCAGTACCAGTCTGTTCCTTTCCGCCAGGATCGCTATCTCCCAGAAGGTCACGGCCGAGACGGCCACCGACCCCACCGACCACCCATCGGTGATCATGTCACGAGCTTGGGAACTGAGCCGTGGGTTGTCCTGCAACACCCACAGCAAGGCGTTCGTGTCCAGCAGCAGCATCAGGCGGAGAGAACGCCTTCGGGGCTCTGCTCGATCTTGGCCTCCCAATCGCTCCACTCGTCCGTAGTCGAGGGAACGAGATCATCATCGTCGAGAATGACAAGAGAATCCTTGTAAGAGCCAAGGAGTGGAGGCCGAGTCACCTGGCCGGCGATCGGCACCAGCTTCGCCACCGGATGGCCGTGTTTGGTGATGGTCACCTCGGCGCCGGTTTCCTTCACCTGGTCCATGATCTGAAGGCACCGCGCCTTGAACTCCGCGGCGCCGACAGGCTCGTGCAAGGGGTTCATCGGTGCCTGCCCCCGGTCTGGCCGGATGTTGGTCGAGACGTTCATTTCCCTTCCTGTCCGTTCTGACTGGTCACAGTCTAGTCATATTTGGCCCATATTCGGCACCTCAATGCGGCTGGAGCCGAAATCCCGGTCCGGTCGGCTAGGTTGGCGGTCGTCAGCAGGGGTCTGGATGAGCGACGAGACGATCAACAACCACGAGGCTTTCATCTGGTCGGTGGCCGATCTGTTGCGGGGTGTGTACAAGCAGTCCGAGTACGGGCGGGTGATCCTTCCGTTGACGGTGCTGCGGCGTCTCGACTGCGTGCTTGAACCCACCAAGGACAAGGTGCTGGCGCGGGCTGCGATGCTCCCGGCAGACTTGGAGAACCGGGCGCCGATCCTGATGCACGCGGCGGGAGAGTCGTTCTACAACACGTCGAAGAACACGTTCAAGACGCTGCTGGCCGATCCGGACCACGTGGCCGCGAACCTGCGGAACTACATCGCCGGGTTCTCCGAGTCGGCTCGTGACATCATCGACAAGTTCAACTTCGACACCCAGATCGACCGCCTCGACCAGCACAACCTGCTGTATCTGGTGGTGTCGAGATTCGCCGATCTCGATGTGCGCCCCGACGTGGTGTCGAACCTCGAGATGGGCTACATCTACGAGGAACTGATCCGGAAGTTCTCGGAGCTGTCCAACGAGACGGCCGGCGAGCACTTCACTCCCCGCGAGGTGATCCGCCTGATGGTCAACCTGCTCCTTGCGGACGATGACGAGTTGCTGACCGCGCCGGGGATCGTCAAGACCATGCTGGACCCGGCTTGCGGCACGGGCGGGATGCTGTCGGTGTCGGAGGAGTACCTGCGCAAGCTGAACCCGCAGGGTCGTCTCGACGTGTATGGGCAGGAAGTGAACGCCGAGACCTACGCCACCTGCCGGTCGGACATGCTGATCAAGGGCCTGGACGCGTCGCGGATCCGGTTCGGCAACAGCTTCGACAACGACCAGCATCCCGACCGCCGGTTCGACTACCTGCTGGCCAATCCCCCGTTCGGGGTCGAGTGGAAGATGGTCGCCAACCACATCAGGGCCGAGAACAAGACCAAAGGCTTCGCCGGACGGTTCGGCGCCGGCCTGCCCCGCATCAACGACGGCAGCTTCCTGTTCCTCCAGCACATGATCTCCAAGATGAAGCGTCCCGAGGAAGGCGGCGCCCGCCTGGCGATCGTGTTCAACGGCTCTCCCCTGTTCACCGGTGCGGCCGGTTCGGGCGAGTCCGAGATCCGGCGGTGGATCATCGAGAACGACTGGCTCGAAGCCGTGGTCGCCCTACCCGACCAGCTGTTCTACAACACCGGTATCTCCACCTACTTCTGGGTGGTCACCAACCGCAAGTCCGAGAAGCGCCGCGGCAAGATCCAACTCATCGACGCCCGTGACTCGTGGACCAAGATGCGCAAGAGCCTCGGCAACAAACGCAAGCAGATCAGCGAGGAGCAGATAGCCGACCTCACCCGCCTCTACGGCGCCTTCGAGGAAGGCCCCCGCTCCAAGATCTTCCCCAACGAGGCCTTCGGGTTCCTACGCATCACCGTCGAACGCCCCCTACGCCTCCGCTGGGAGATCACCGACGACACCCTGGCCGCAGTCGCCGCCGATAAGAAGATCGCCAAGCTCCCGACTCTGTCGCAGGACCTGGTCGTGGAGAAACTCCGGGCCGACCAGGGCGCCACCTACCACACCGAGAAGACCGCCAAAGCCGTCGTTCGGGATGTTCTGGTAGCGGTCATAGGCGAGAAACCCGCACCCCTCGTCAACGCAGTGACCAACGCCCTCGCCGTGAGAGACTCCGACGCCCCCACTATCACGGACGCCAAAGGCAACCCGAAGCCCGACCCGCAACTGCGCGACTACGAGAACGTCGTTCTACCCACGAAACGGGTGGACCACGAGACCGACACCACCCGACGGCTCGACACCATCGAATACCGAACCGCCATCGACGACTACCTCGACACCGAAGTCCACCCCTACGTACCCGACGCCTGGCACGACCCCACCAAGACCAAGATCGGCTACGAAATCCCCCTCACCCGCCACTTCTACACCTACACCCCACCCCGCCCCCTCGAAGAGATCGACGCCGAGATCAGAACCCTCGACGCCGAGATCCAAGTGCTACTCGCCGAGGTCACGGGTTGATCCCTAGCAGCGCGTTCAAGAGGGCACGCGTAGGCCATGTCTGTGACACAGTGCTTGGCAAGATGCTTCAGACAACTCCCAAGAATCCCGGCGATCAAGAAGTTTCCTACTTGCGTGCCGGCTCACTTGAGATGCTGTCCGACCTAGCCGAGTTGCCTACGATGTTCGCACAAGATTCGGAAGTGCAAGCCCTGGGTCTGAGAGAAGGCGACCTTCTTGTTGCAGAGGGCGGAGACGTAGGTAGGTCAGAAATGGCTCCCCGCCTACCCCAAGGCACCATCTTCCAAAACTCGCTTCATAGGATCCGTCTACGCGCTGGCGGTGATATTCGCTTTGTCCGCTACGCCCTCTCGTCCATCTACTCGAGCGGATGGCTGGACGTTCTCTGCAATAGGGCAACGTTCGGTCATCTCACTGTCGAGAAGCTCCGTCAACTCCACATTCCCTGGCCGCGACCCTCCGCGCAGACAGCGATCGCTGACTACCTCGACACCGAAACCAGCCGCATCGACACCCTCATAACCAAGAAACGCCGCATGATCGAACTCATCGATGAACGCAAGAAACTCCAGGGTGAGGAAGTGATAGCCAGCCTAAGAGAGTCCGAGGACTGTGTACCGCTCAAGCGCCTTGTTGGCGAGAGTGATACGCGCTACGGAGCAGGACCCAAGCCAATTCTGCTCTCCGTTTCAATCCATCACGGTGTAGTACCGCGTGACACTGTCACCGACAGACCGTCCCGATCGGACGATTACTCGAGCTACAAAGTGTGCCAACCCGGTGACATCGCGATCAACCGGATGCGCGCCTTCCAGGGCGGAGTAGGAGTTGTACAGCTCGCCGGAGTTGTCAGTCCTGACTACACGGTTCTTCGCACAGGTCGGCGGGTGTCCGCCCGCTACCTCCACTTCGTGATGCGCTCCTCGTGGTTCGTCTCAGAGATGACGAGAAGACTGCGAGGCATCGGAGCAACAGACCAGGGGCAAGTTCGTACTCCGAGAATCAACTATGCAGACCTAGGCCTCATTCAAGTACCCGTACCGGAAGTCTCCCGGCAGAGACAGATCTCCCGCAACCTGGCCGAACAAGAGGACCGTATGGCTCAGGTCACCAAGCTGCTGGCCAAGCAGGTAGACGCAATCGCCGAGCATCGTCAGGCCGTGATCACGGCGGCAGTGATGGGTGAGTCGGTCGTTCCGGCCGATCGGGGCTAGCGCCAGTCGTTCTCTGTCGCTGCCCGACGCTCACCATGTCCTCGACCGCTTTCACGTGGCTAGGGTGCGCCATGAGGCGCTGTGTTTACGTGTGAGGGCGCAAGATCCTTGCCGGTGGTCTGTCACAGCAGTCCGCTGACGCTGGGAGCCGTCCGGGTGAGGGCGCGGGGACTCTGGCGGGAAGCAACTCGGAGGGCGCCGGGACAGGTCGGCTCCGTTAGAAGGCCTCAACACAACGGAGTCTGATGAACTGTCTATGGTCCGACCGTGCGACATCTCAGAGTAGGACTCCTGGCAGCCGCCATGGCCGCTTCTGCTGGCGGAGCCGGGTGGATCGCCTGGCGTGGATTCCGTCTGCTAGGCCAGAACAACCTCTCGGTATCCGCCGAAGCGGCCAGCCTGCAGGCAATGGCCGCGGCGGCCGTTCTCGTTGCCACTCTGGCGTTAGTAGGCGTAACCACATGGTACGCATGGCTCACTCGCCTATCAGTCCGGCAATCAGGTCCGATAGTGACTGTTGAACTCAGCGTCGGCTGGGTGATGGCACCAACTCCGCAGGGCCAAGTGTTCATTGGGCCGCTCTCCTCACTTGAGGATGGCGCACCCGACGACCGTTTCCAAGTGCCTTTCTTCGCAATAAGGCTCTGGAACTCCGGGAACACCAAGACGTCAGTTGACAAGGTGCAAATTGGGTTTCGCTCGGGCTTTGCGTACATGACCAACCATACGGCCGTCGGTCCGAACTGTCCTTTCCCGCTGGAAGCACACTCATCTGAGACGTACTTCCTTGAGGCTCCTGACAATCCCGACGGGCTCGAAGCCATGCGCAAGATTTCCCGTGAGATACGCGCCGAAGTCGACCTGGGATCAGGGTCGAAAGTTCACTCAAGCTGGGAACAGCTTCCCTGACAAGTGTGCTCCACCGTAGCGGTTTTGCCAGTCAGACTGACCTTGACCAGAGCCTCCGAGGACCACTGTTCACATTTGGCGGATTCCCCTCGTCCTGCGGATGCCCTACTCCCCTCATTTCCGAAGAGCCCCTAAAGCGAGGCCGCAAGCCCCGTTAGCCGCGTAGAGCCCCCAAACTCGCCTACGAGGTGAAGGGTTGTGGGCACCGCTTTGAGACCCGTTCGCGGGGTGTATCCGGCCGACACTCGGCTCACTCGATCGACACGGCGGTATCGAACCAGCGGACGGCCCTGGCATCAATCAGTCAGCGGCAGGAGGCTGTGCTGCTGATGGCTCCGGTGCGGAACAACTGCACGAGAGTTACAGCGAACTGGACTGCTGCCTCAGCTTCGGGCTGCGTTACCGGCGGTGTGGGTCGGTCGGTCCCGTGTCGGTCGGTCTGATCCTTCCAGATGGTTTCCATCATCATCCGCACAGTGTCGACCTCACCTATCACCATGTCCCACTTCTGTGGTGTGCTTCTCAAGGTACCGATCACCTTGCCCAACGTAGCCAGTGAGTCACTCGGGAGCACCACACGACAAGCGGCGGCCTCAACGGCTTTGATCGCTTCGCTGTATGCTTTGCTCGGATCCGGGTTCCGTCTGTAGACGTGGTGCCAAGCACTCTGCAAGTGAATAGCTGCGTTGCTCTGCTCTGCCATCTCTTCCCGGGCCGCTTTGCCGACAGTCGGATCCACGCGTTTCTCCAGCCATGGCCGCCCATCAGGGTCGGACCCCACCGTCCATGCTGAACCCGATCTGTCAAGGATCTCTTGGAGGTCGTCCGCGTGATATGACTCGAAGTCGTAGTCGTCGCATTGATACAGGCAATAGTCCAGGAGATCAAGCCCCCCAACCGAGTTTCGGAGCCTCTCCAAGAGATCACTCCTGGCGTCACTTGGGTTGGCCCTGAGTTGTAGTCGGAGGTGGAGTTGCCCCGGTTTTGTGGACAGTTTTCGGTTTGGGGGCTAGGGGGTAGTTTGGTGGCTCCTTTCGTAGTCGGCGGGTGATTGGTATCCGATGGCGGAGTGCCGCCGGCGGGTGTTGTAGAAGCCTTCGATGAACTCGAAGACGCCGATGCGGGCTCGGATGCGGTTCCCGAAGTGGGTGCGGTCCAAGAGTTCGGTTTCTAGGGTCGCGAAGAACGACTCGGCAACTGCGTTGTCATACGCGTTCGCTCGCCGTCCCATCGAGGGAACCACGCCGGCCTGGCGGCAGCGGGCACCGAACGCGGCCGAGGTGTATTGGCTTCCCCGATCCGAGTGATGGATCACCCCCTCCGGGTTGCGTTGGGCGATGGCCATGTCCAGGGCGTCGGTGACCAGCGGTGTCGTCAGGTCGGATCGCATGGACCATCCCACTACTTTCCGTGACCACAGGTCGATCACCACCGCCAGATACAGGAACCCTGCTCCGGTCGGGACATAGGTGATGTCCGCTACCCAGGTTCGGTCCGGCCCGGATGCGTTGAACTGGCGGCGCACCAGGTCCGGCGCAGCCACCTGGGCCGGATTAGCCCTGGTAGTGGCGATCTTGCGGCGGCGGTGAACTCCCTGGATACGGGCCTGGCGCATCAACCGGGCCACCCGCTTCCGGCCCACAGCCACACCCTCGGCGGCCAGTTCTGCCCAGACACGGGGCGCCCCATATGTGCCCCGAGACCGAACATGAATATCGGTGATCCGGTCCCGCAGCCGCCGATCCGCCCGCTCCCGCACCGATGGGCCACGGTTGAGCCACATGTAGTAGCCGCTGGGGGAGACACCCAACAGCCCGCACATGCGCCGCACCGAATGAGAAGCCTGGTTAGCTTTCACGAACCCAAACGCTGCTTGGGGGTCGATCCGGTCTCCTCGGCGAACCAGGCCGCCGCTTTTGCCAGGATCTCCTTCTCCTCACGAAGGATCCGGTTCTCCCGACGCAACCGGCGCAACTCCCCGAGCTGGGCAGTCGTTAGCCCCTCCCGGCGGCCTTCGTCAACATCGGCTTGGTTCACCCAATTACGGATCGTCTGGTCAGACGGTTCGAACTCCCGGCTCAACTCACCAGGCGTCCGACCAGCCCGCACCAGGCGAACCATCTCCTCCCGGAACTCCGCCGGATACGGCGCTCTCGATCTCGGCATCTGAACACTCCTCTCCAGGACACATCGTCCCAAGTCATAGAGCGTCCACCAAACCGGGTCAACCTCAA
>JAJEIM010000031.1 GCA_022827785.1 Acidimicrobiia bacterium | reverse complement strand
CGGCCAGATCGGCCCACTCCAGGGTCCGGGCGTGGGTGGCCTCCAGCACCACGTCGGGCGCCACGCCGGCCAGCTTGGCCTCCACCCAGCGGGCTGCGCACAGGCACCACCTGTCCCCCGCTTTGAGCCCGGGGAAGCGGTGGGCCGGCATCGGAGTGGACAGGTCGTTGCCCACCGATCTCGAGAACTCGAGGAACTCGTCGGTCACCACCACGCACACCGTGTGGACGCCGTGGTCGTTCTGGTCGGTGTTGCAGCAGCCGTCCCGCCACCATCCGGTCAGGGGATCGAGCGAGCAGAGTTCGAGCTCCCCGCCTAGTACGTTGCGCGCCATCCAGCGCATTGTGCCAGATCGGGAGGCGCAGCGGGACAGGAACGGACCGGGATCGGGCCGGCCGGCGACCGGTCAGAAGCTTGCGCCGAAGCTGGAGATGCCCCGGAGCCCGAGCCCCATCATGAAGAGCAGGGCCAGTCCCCAGTAGAGGGCGGGGCGCCGCTCGAACTGGACGCGGTAGATATAGACGAAGGTCAGGGTGAGCAGGATCACGAAGCCGTAGAACATGTGGATACTCCCCGGCTCCATGTCCTGCGCGAAGAGCACCAGCCCCAGCCCCACCTGCAGGATCGCGCCGACCACGCACACCGAGACCATCGCCTTGAACGCCACGTCCGGCCTGCGCCGGCGGAGGTGGTAACCGAGGGCGACGAGGCCGGACAGCCCGCAGACCACCACCACCGCCCAGCCCAGCCAGCTGTGGATCGAGACCGTCGCCTCCATCACCGGCAAGGCGCTCTCAGACCGATGACCGCGTCCCGCGAGCCGGCCTCATGACGAGTCGGAGAGAAGGGAGGCGTATCGATCTCTCATCACCTTCTTGTCGAACTTGCCGGTGCTGGTCTTAGGGATCTCGGACACGGTCACGTAGGCATCCGGAAGCCACCAGTCGGCCACCTTGCCCCGCAGATGGCCGGCCAGGTCATCATCGCTCACGTCCCCGTCCGGATGCGGGACCACCAGGGCGACGGGTCGCTCCTGCCACCTGGGATGCTCGACCCCGACCACCGCCGCCTCCGCCACGTCGGGATGGGCCATGATCAGGTTCTCCAGGTCGATGGAGGAGATCCACTCGCCACCGGACTTGATGACGTCCTTGGCCCGGTCGGTCACCCGGATGTACCCCTCGGGCGTGATCTTGCACACATCGCCGGTCCGGAGCCAGCCGTCGACCATGGTCTCGGCCGTCCGCGGATCCCTGATGTACTCGGCCGCCACCCAGGGACCCTGGACGAGCAGTTCCCCGAAGGCCTCCCCGTCCTGGGGCAGCTCGCGCCCCTCGTCGTCCACGATCTTGGCGCGGAGGCCCGGAATCAGCAGTCCGGCTGTTTCGATGAAGTCCATCTGGCGTTCCCAGTCCCAGCCCTCCATCTCCGGCCTCAGCATGGAGAAGGTCGCCACCGGGTTGGTCTCGGTCATGCCCCACCCCTGGATCACCCGGATACCCCTGGCCCGCCAGTACCAGTCGATCATGGCTCTCGGCACCGCGGATCCCCCGCACATGAACGAGTGGATGGACGAGGTATCGCGCTCCGGATGCGCCTCCAGGTAGTGCTGGATGGCCAACCACACGGTGGGCACGCCGGCGGAGAAGGTCACCCCTTCGCCCTCGATCAGGTTGACGAGGCCCTCGGCCGACAGGTCGTGTCCCGGATAGGTGATCTTGCACCCGGCGGTGATGGCCATGAAGGGATGCCCCCAGGCGGCGGCATGGAACATGGGTACTACCGGCATGATGTTGTCCCGGGCCGCCAGCGGGCAGAAGACGATCCCCGACAGGGCGTGCATGTAGGTGGAGCGCTGGGTGTAGGCAACACCCTTGGGGTTGCCGGTGGTACCGGACGTGTAGCAATACATGTGCGGCGACCGCTCGTCGAGCTCGGGCCAGGATCCCGTGTAGCCGGGACCGGAGATCAGGTCCTCGTAGGCGATGGCGCCCGGGAGTGAAGTCGCTCTGGGGTCGACGTCGAGCACGACCCAGTACTCCACACCCGGCAGGTCGGGGGCCAGCCGCTCCGCCGCCTCGACCATGTCGCCGGAGATGAACATGGCCCGGGCACGGCCGTGGTCGACGATGTACCGGATGTGGTCCGCCGACAGGCGGAGGTTGACGGTGTGGCAGATGCGACCCGTGTTGGCGGTGGCCCAGTAGATCTCGTGGTGCTGGTGCGTGTTCCACGCCAGGGTGCCGACCACCTCGCCCCGCCGGATACCCAGCCGGTCCAGGGCGGCGACCAACCGTCGCACCCGGTCGTCCGTCTCGCCGTAGGTGCTCCGGCGGAGGGAGCCATCGGCGTTCACCGACACTATTTCCTGGTGCGGGTAGATGCGCACCGCCCGCTCGTACAGGGTGGACAGGAGCAGGGGAAAGTCCAGCATGTGCGGTGGCATAGAATCCTCCTCTACCGGGACAGGCCGCCACGCTGCCTCCAGGCAGAAGCCGGATGGTAGTGCTGGGTCAGCGGTCAGCGGTCAGCGGTCAGCGGTCAGCGGTCACTGGTCCGGGGTCGGATCGAGACCCGGTGGTGTGTCCGGGGAGAAGGCGGGCAACCGCACGCATGGAACACACCTGCGTCCGGGCGGCACCGGAAGGTGTCACGGAGCTGCTAGACGTCAGGCCCTACCGCCGAGGACAACTCGGCCAACACGCCGCTTAGCATCGACAGGGTTCCTGCATCGCCTATGCGACCTTCCGAGTCGACGAGCCGGAACACTCGCTTGACGGGGTGCGGGCCCCCTACGACCGTCGCCCCAGCGCTCGTGAGGACACCGATCGCCGTCTGCTGGGACTGCAGGGCCCCGAAACGTGACGGACTCGCGCCTATCACCGATACCGGCTTGCCCGCGAAGGCGGACTGGCCGTACGGGCGCGACGCCCAGTCGATGAGGTTCTTCAGCACGCCGGTAATGCTGCCGTTGTACTCGGGCGACGCGATCAGGATGGCGTCCGATGTGCGAATCCTGGTGCGCAACTCCAGGACCGGGCCGGGCGTCAGATCGCCCTCGGATTCCTGATTGAAGAGCGGTATCTGTCCTGCACCGTCGAAGACATCGACTTCGATCGGCGGCTGTGCCAGTTGCCTAGCGGCCTCGAGCAACATCCTGTTGTAGGAGTCGCGCCTGAGGCTGCCGGGTATGGCCAGGATGCGGATGGGCTGCTCGTTCAAGAGTGACCTCCTGTGCGCGGATTCGCGTCCGAGGGTGGTTTACGCCTAGGAATGCGGAATGAAGAACAGGTCCCGCGCGGGCCAAGTGCTGGATACGGTCCGGTTGTTCCCCGGTCGCCAGTGTAATCTTCCCGGCCCATCATTTTGGCCCTGCTCAGGGCTCGGGCCATCCGGGCCGTCACCGCCCATGGCTTCGGCGACTGCACATCTCCTCGCCGTTCGCGGCTGGAGCAGTCCGGCCCCGGCCGGTCAGTAGCCACCGTTCGGGTAACCTTCGCCGATGCCCGCCGTCTACCGGACCGAGCTGACTCCCCTGTCGTTCCTGGAACGGTCGGCGCTGGTCTATCCCGCCAAGACGGCCATCGTCGACGGCGACCGGCGCATCACCTACGGCGGCATGGCCGACCGGACCACCCGGATGGCGAACGCCATGGCCACCTCCGGCGTGGGTCCGGGGGATCGGGTGGCCTTCCTCTGCACCAACATCCCGGAGATGTTGATGGCCCACTTCGCGCCGGCCCTCCTGGGGGCGGTGCTGGTGGCGGTGAACGTGCGCCTCTCGCCCGAGGAGATCCGCTACATCCTCGACCATTCGGGAGCGAAGCTCCTGGTCGGCGAGACCCACCTGCTGGCCGGACTGGCCGGCGTCGCCGATCAACTCACCACCGTTTCCGAGATCGTGGGAATCGACCGCACCGGTGCCCGCGCCGGCTTCCCCGTCACTGATTTCGATGAGTTCATGGCCCGCGGGACCGACCGGCCCTGGCCCTGGGAGGTGGACGACGAGGAGCGCACCATCTCGATCAACTACACCTCGGGTACCACCGGCCGGCCCAAGGGTGTCATGTACACCCACCGGGGCGCCTATCTGAACGCCCTGGGCGAGATCATCCACTCCCGCCACTCCCCCGACTCCGTCTACCTCTGGACGCTTCCGATGTTCCATTGCAACGGTTGGTGCACCACCTGGGGCGTGACCGCCATCGGCGGCACCCACGTGTGCCTGCCCAGGGTGAATCCGACCGAGATCTGGTCGCTGATCGACTCCGAGAAGGTCACCCACTTCAATGCCGCCCCCACAGTCCTCATCGGCCTCGCCAACGCCCCTGAAGCCCATCCGTTCCCCCGGCCCGTGACCATCACCACCGCCGGGGCGCCCCCTAGTCCCACCATCATCGAGGCGATGGAGAACCTGGGCGCCGAGATCGTCCACATGTACGGGTTGACCGAGACCTACGGCCCCCACACGGTGTGCGAGCTACAGCCGGGGGTGCCCGACATGCCGGTGGAGGAACGCGCCCGGTTCCTGGCCCGCCAGGGCGTGTCTTTCATCGTCGCCGACCCCACCCGGGTGGTGGATGATCGGATGCAGGACATTGCCCAGGACGCCGCCGCCCTCGGAGAGGTGGTGATGCGCGGCAACAACGTCATGAAGGGCTACTTCGACAACCCGGAGGGGACCGGCGACGCATTCCGGGGTGGTTACTTCCACTCCGGGGACATCGCCGTGTGGCACCCGGACGGCTATGTCGACCTGCGTGACCGTTCCAAGGACATCATCATCTCCGGAGGCGAGAACATCTCCACCATCGAGGTGGAGAAGGCCATCGCATCCCACCCGGCAGTGCTCGAGTGCGCGGTGATCGCCGTCCCGCATGAGCGCTGGGGCGAGCGCCCCAAGGCGTTCGTGGTCGGCAAGGCGGGCCGGACGGCGTCTCCGCACGAGATCATCGAGCACGTGCGCGACCGCATCGCCGCCTTCAAGGCGCCCGACGAGGTGGAGATGGTCGACAGCCTGCCCAAGACCTCCACAGGGAAGATCCAGAAGTTCGTGCTGCGGGACCGGGAGTGGCAGGGCCGCGACCGCCGGATCAACTGAAGGGCGGGACGGGATCCGCACCCGTCCAAAGGAAAACCCCGAGTGAGCTTGCGCCCTCTCGGGGTTTCCTCTGCTCTCGCCGCTGTCACCTGCAGATGACGGCCGCTCGAGCCTCGAGAAGCTTGCGCTCCTCTCGCCTTCCGAATGCCCGGCCGTATCTCTACGACCACATCCCTCAGGCGTCGAGCCAGGCGTCGGTTCCACGTTTTACCGCGGCTCCTCTGCCGGCAAGCCGGGATTCTTCGGCGGTATCGCTACTACCTCGGTTTCCCTTCGACCCGTTGGACGGGGCCGAAGCCACCGCCCGGCGTGGGCCTCCGCCTCCTCGTCCCATAACATCGCTGCTCTGCGACGAGGAAACGTCCTTTCCGAAGTTTTGGATTCGATACCTGAGTACCGAATCCGGACCCTCCGGTCCGGTTCCCCGACCGGGTTGCCCCGGTTGGTTGACACCAAGTTAACGCGCCGGGCGGCCGCCACCTGTCAGGTTGACCCCGGAGTTTTTCGCGCTCCCGGGGATATTTTCGCGACCTGACCATCCGAAGGGTGCGCGGCCGGTCGCCGCTTCCGAACGGGTGTCGTGCCCGGTCTTTATGATCCGGCTCATGTCGTCGGTGAATCCACCAGCCCACCAGCCCGCGCTCTTCGAGAACGTACCCGGGCCCGACTCCCCGGCCGACGGGACCCGGACTGCAGACGCTGCCCAGACCCTTCTCGAGACCATCTCCCCCAGCCGCGCAGGTGACTTCAAGCAGTGCCCCCTACTGTTCCGCTTCCGGGCTATCGACCGGCTGCCCGAGCCGGTCACGCCCCCTCAGGCGCGGGGAACGACCGCCCACCTCGCCCTGGAGCGCCTGTTCGATCTCACCGCCGTGGAACGAACCCCGGAGCGGCTCTTCGACCTGTTCCGCGAGGAATGGACCGCGCTGAGGACCACGCCCGAGTACTCCGGCCTCTTCGACGATCTGGACGCTGAACGGCAATGGGGAATCGACAGCCTGCGCGTGGTGGCCAACTACACCCGGATGGAAGACCCGACGTCGGTCGCGCCGGTTGAACGCGAGTTGATGCTCGCCGAGGACCTCGGCGAGGTCGTAGTGCGCGGAATCCTCGACCGCATGGATGAACGACCCGACGGGGAGCTGGTCATCATCGACTACAAGACGGGGAACGCCCCACCCGAGCGCTACGCCCTTCCGGCCTTCTTCGCCCTCAAGATATACGCCCTGCTGGTCCAGCGACAGACGGGCCGCACACCGGCCGAACTCCGGCTCATGTACCTGGGCAATTCCACCGTGTACTCGATCGAGGTCGATCGCAACACCCTGGATGGCATCGAGCGCCAGATCCTGGCCCTGACGACCACCATCCGGGCTGCGGTCGAAGGGGACAACTTCCCGCCCAAACCGTCAGCCCTGTGCCGGTGGTGCGCCTTCCAGGATCTCTGCCCGGAGGGTCAGGCCCAAGCCGCGCCGGAGCCCACTCTTCCTCTGGGAGGGGACTCCCCCGCCACCGCCTGAGACAGTCCCGGCCGCGGGGAGTCAGAGCTCGTTACGGGTAGACGCCGCGGACCAGCTTGGCCCCCGCCACCTTCTCGATTCCGATCATGAGGGCCGCGGTTCGCATGTCCACATTCTCCCGGACGCTCACATCCAGCACGGACTCGAACGCCCGGATCATGATCTCGCGCAGCCGGCTCACGATCTCGTTCTCCGACCAGAAGTAGTTCTGCAGGTCCTGCACCCACTCGAAGTAGGAGACTGTCACCCCACCCGCGTTGCAGATGATGTCGGGCACGACCATCACACCCTTATCGAGCAGGATCCGGTCGGCCTCCAGCGTGGTCGGGTTGTTCGCGCCCTCCAGGATCAGCCTGGCCTGAACGTCGCCGGCGTTGCCGGCGTGGATGACTCCGCCCACCGCCGCCGGGATCAACACGTCGCACTCGATCGCCATCAGTTCGTCAGGATCGATCTGATCGGCCCCCCGGAAGCCTTCAACCCCTCCGAACTCGTCCACATGCCGCGCCAGACGGCCGACCTCCAGGCCGTTCCCGTTGTAGATCGCGCCGGTCAGATCCCCCACGCCGACAACCCGGCACCCGACCTCGGCCGCCGCGATGGCGGCATAGCGACCCACGTTGCCGAAGCCCTGGATCACCACCCGGGCTCCGTCGACCGCCACGCCGCACCGCACGGCCGCCGACGGCAGCAGGCTGATGATCCCCCGGCCTGTCGCCTCACGGCGGGCCACCGACCCACCCAGCTGCGGAGGCTTGCCGGTCACCACCGCGGGCACCGCATACCCCTGGTGCTGGCTGTAGGTGTCCATGATCCAGGCCATGACCCGCTCGTCGGTACCCATGTCCGGCGCCGGGATGTCCTTCTGCGGACCGATCATGTCGATGACCTCGGCAGTATATCGCCGAGTGACCCGCTGGAGCTCCCTCCGGGACAGGGCGTGAGGATCGATCCGGACGCCTCCCTTGGCGCCGCCGAACGGCAGGCCCACCAGGGCGCACTTCCAGGTCATGAGCATGGCGAGCGCCGCCACCTCGCCCAGATTGACGTCCGGGGCGTAGCGAATGCCGCCCTTGGTGGGACCCATGGTGAGGACGTGCTGCACACGGTAGCCGTAGGCGGTGCGCACGTCCGAGTACTCATCGGTCCGGTACGGGAAGGTCACCACCAGGGACCTTTGCGGCATGGACAGACGTTCACGTATGTTGTCGTCAAGGCCCATCTTCTCGGCGACGTTCTGGAACTGGGTAGCCGCCTCCTTGTACATGGGGGATTCCCACTCCATCTCGGGAGCAATGGCCCGTGTTCGGCTCGGTTCGGTGGTAGTCACCGTGACTCGTTCCCCTCTGGAGCGCCGCCCCCATTCCTACGGCGTCGTGCGCTGATCACCCCGGGTCCCGCTCTCACCAGCGGACCACGAACAGCCCCGAGCGTGGCTTCGGGGTGAACCAGGTGGACTTGGGCGGCATGACGCGCCCCGCATCGGCAACCGCCATGATCTCCGCCATCCGAGTGGGGTACATCGCAAAGCCCACGGCGCCAGGATAGGCCGCAACGCGCCTCTGGAACGGTCCGGTCGAACTCTCACCCGCCACGTACCAGAGACGCGGATCCTCATGGGACCATATCCCGAATACCGGGCCGAGAATCCGGTGGTGGAGCAGGCTCACATCCAGGCGCTCCACCGGATCATCCGACCGCCGCCCCCGGAAGACCATGCGATAGCACCGTCCTTCCAGCACCATGGCCATCTCGCCGGTGCTCCGTGGTTGAGCCTCCACCTCACCTGCCGGACCCAGATCGATCATCTCCCAGTCATCGCCCAGCGCATGCCGAGCCTCCTCGGGAGACGGGAGATGGGAGGGCGCCAGGACGCGGTCGTACGCCACCGCTTGGAGCTGGTCGTTCGGGAACATGATGGCCAGGAACCAACCAGGACCCACTCCCCGTCGGAGGGAGGCAGCAACGCGATGGTGGCCGTCGGTGATGTACAAGGTTGTCACTCGGGAGGTGGCTGACCGGACGGCGGCCAGTCCGGACGGTTCGGTAATGGCCCACAGGCGGTGCCTGACACCGTCCGGGCTCGTGAATTCCCGGAGCGGCGCTCCTGAAGAGAGCCGCCTCATCAGGGAATGGTGATCATCGTCCGCCTCGAACCCGAGCGCCACCGGGCTGGACGAGAGCCGGGCCACGCGGTAGAAGTGGGCCAGATCGTCCACCTGGCCCTCAAAGATCCCCTCGTGACCGAGTACCCGCCCCTCTTCGATCGCCGTCAACGAGACCCCTCCCACGATTCCGGCCTGTCGATGGCTGCCTGTGTCCAACTCGTAGAGGAAGAAGGCCGGTGACGGCTGCGGGTCGAAGAGTCCCCGGTCCATCATCCCGCGGAAATGAGCGACAGCCCGTTTCACCACCGCCTCCCGTGGAGGAGTCGGCTCGGGGAACTCGGGCACCGACAGGGTGACGTTCAGGAACGAGTCGGGATGGGCGACTGCGTAGCGATAACTCTCCCGGCCGGGAACGGTGTCGGCCTGGGGTGCAACAACGTCGGCAACCCGATCTAGATCGGCTACCAGGGCTTGGAGCGGGACGACGGAGACCACGGGCGATCGGCTACTCCAGGATCGTGCTTGCGTAAGTCTGAGGCGCGATCATACGGCAACTATGGATCAGCGGCACGCCACTGCGGCAGAACCATCCCCAGGACATCGGTGGGACAGTGCCGGCGGGCGCCGTCCTGCCAGGGAACACGCCCGTAGGAAACATGTCACACCCTCCCAGTAACTTCCGGACCATGGCTGAAAACAAGAGAAACCAACCCGGCAGGGACGAGGAAGCCATCCTGGCCGCTGAGCGGGCGCTAGTAGAGGCCGGCTTCGGCTTCACCGTGGTGCTGGAGGAGACCGGTCGGCAAGAAGCCGAGGCGGCTCTCGCCACCCGGCCGCCCCTGGCCGCTTGACGACCGATCAGGATGGGGTGATTCCGGGCGCGGGCACGGCCCGGTTCGCCGAGCGGCGGCTCCGTCCCGAGGACTGGGACGGAGCGGTCACGGAGACCGAAGGTCCCCAGCTGGTGGTGGCGGGTCCGGGCGCCGGGAAGACCGAGTTCCTGGTGCGCCGGGTCGCCCATCTGATCGACCACCGTGCCGTCCCGAGCTCGGACATCCTCGCCGTCACCTTCTCCCGCCGGGCGGCGGCCGGTTTCGGTAACCGGCTCCACCGCGCCATTGCCGGCCCGGACGGAGGCGTGGGCGCGTCCACCTTCCACTCCCTCGCCTACCGCCTGCTGGAGCGGCACGCCCATGACGTGCTCGGGTGGGACTCGCTACCGTCCATCCTGACCGGTCCCGAGCAGGTGGACATGGTCTCGGAACTGCTGGCCGGCGACCCGGCCGGCAACTGGCCGGTTCCCTTCCGCCGGCTCCTCGACAGCAGAACCCTCGCTCACGAGGTGACCGACTTCATCCTGCGAGCCCGGGAGCAGTTGCTCGACCACTCCGATTTGGCCCGGATCGCCCGGGAGCGCCGCGACTGGCGGGCCCTGCCCGATTTCATCGCCCGCTACGACGCCGAGCTGGATCGCCGCGGCCGGATCGATTACGGAACCCTGATGGCCAGGGCGATCCAGGTGCTGGCCGACCGGCCGCGGGAGGAGCCTGGCATCCGGCCCTACCGGTACGTGCTGGTGGACGAGTACCAGGACACCACCAGGGCTCAGGCGGTGCTGCTCAGGCGGCTGGTCGGTCCGGAACGTAACCTCACCGCGGCCGCCGACCCCTACCAGTCCATATACGGGTTTCGCGGGGCCGACCTGGGCAATGTCCAGCGCTTCGCCGAGGACTTCCTTCTCACGGACGAGCATCCGGTGCGCCGCTGGGTGCTGTCCACATCCTTCCGTACTCCGGTCGAGATACTGCGGGCCGCCGAACGGCTCACGGTCGGGGTGGACCTTCCCGGTGCGGCAGGTCCGGTGGAGGCCGCCGCCGGACCCGGGAGGGTCGAGATCCGCGTCTTCGACCAGGAGTCCGCCGAAGCCGAGTGGATCGCCGCCCAGGCCACCCGCCTCCGGGTCGAGCAGGAGATCCCCTTCCATCGCATGGCGGTGCTGGTCCGGAGCAAGCGGCGCTTCCTCCGTGAGCTGTCGCGAGCCCTCGAACAGAGGTCGATCCCCCACGAGCGTCCCGACATGCGCCTCGCCGACCACCCGGCCACCCGGGTCTTCTTCGATCTGGCCCGGGCCGCCCTCGGCTCGGGCTCCGGCCCGTCCGCCGGCAGCGGCCCGATCAGGAGGGTGCTGCTGGGTCCCCTGTTCAACTTCGGCGTCGGCCGCCTGCGCGCGGTCGAGCGGGACCGGAGGCTCCTGGACATGGAATGGTCGGAGGCCATCCGGGCGCATGTGGAGGGAGGGGAGGAGCTCGCCGACCTGCTGGACGATCCCTCCTGGATCCACCGGACTGCCATCGAGGGCTTCTGGCATGCCTGGGCCCGGCTCCCCCAGCTGAGACCGTTCGTGAACGATCCGGAGCGCGGCGAGTTCCGGGCGGCATGGGCGAGCCTTGCCCAAGCCCTCGCCAGGGTGGCCGACCGCGATCCGAGCATCACCCTGATCGACTACATCCGTCTGGTCGAGTCCGATGACTTCGAGGCCAGCCCGCTGCTCGGCTATCGCGATCCCACCGAGGATCGGATGGTCCTTACCACCATCCACCAGACGAAGGGTCTCGAGTTCGACGTGGTGTTCATCGCCGATGCGGTCGAGGGAGTACTGCCCGACCTGAGCCGCCACCGGTCCCTGCTCCAGGTCGAGCACCTCGATCCCCTCCCGGCATCCGCCCGAGGTACGCGCCTCGATGCGGACCCGGACCGGTCGATCATGCGGCGCCTGCAGGAGGAAACCCGCCTTCTCTACACCGGCATGACCCGGGCGTGCCGGCGGGTCGTATTGACCGCCACCGACGCCGGCTCCGGCGAGGCTCACCACCGGCCCAGCCGGTTCCTGGAGGTGATCGCGGGACCGGGAGTGGACATCGCGGGCACCGGCGCCGCTCCGGTCAGGCCTGTCACGCCCCGAGAGGCGGAGACCTGGTTGAGGCGCATCCTGGTCGATCCCGCCGAGCACGGCCACCGACGCCTTGCCGCCGCCACGGTGCTGGCCACCACCTCCCGCCCCGGCATCCGCCCGCCGCAGGACTACGCAGCCGTGCGGCGGGAGGACTCCGACCGCGGTCTCATCCGGGGTCGGAGACGGTTATCGCCCAGCGATGCCCAGAGCTACGACAGATGCCCCCGGCAGTTCGCCATCGGGCGGCTGCTGGCGGTGGGCGCCGACGGTAACCCCTATATGACGTTCGGCGCCCTCATCCACACGGTGCTCGAGAAGGCCGAGCGGCAGGCGGCGACGGAGGACCGACCGTCCACCCTCGATGAGGCCCTGACCCTCCTGGACACGCAGATCGGCCGGCACGACTTCGGAACCGACTCCCTGCGATCGGCATGGTTGCGCGGGGCGCGGGAGCTGTTGAAGAAGCTGTACACCGCATGGCCGCAGCCCCCCGGTCGCCCCGTGTTCCTCGAGCACCCGGTGAGGCTGGAGCTGGGAGGGACCACCTGGCTGGGGCGGATCGACCGAATCGAGAGGAATCCCGACCGCACCCTGCGGGTGGTCGACTACAAGACCGGGAAGTCTCCGCCGACCATCGAGGAGGCCCGCAACTCCCTCCAACTGGGCTTCTACTACCTGGCCTCCAACGCGGACCCGGCGATCGCCGGGCACGGGCCGGTGACAGGCGCCGAGTTCTGGTTCCCGCACGCTTCGGCCAAAAAGGTCACGGTACGTAGCTTCGGCACGGACCGGGAGGCCGGGATCAGGCACCGCCTGGAGGAGATCGCCCGCCTGATCCACGAGGAGGACTGGAGGCCCCGTCCCGGCTCAGCCTGCAAGAACTGCGACGTCCGGCTGGTGTGCCCGGCTTGGGCCGAGGGCCAGGAGGCCTACCGCAGATGATCCCCCGCCCCTCGGCCCAGCAACAGGCGGTCATCGACTACGGACTGCGACCGCTGCGCGTGACCGCCGGGGCCGGCACCGGCAAGACCTTCACGCTGGTCCGCCGCATGGCCGCTCTCATGGAGCGTCACAGCGTCCGGCCGGACGAGATTCTGGGGGTGACCTTCACCAACAAGGCCGCCGCCGAACTGGCGGGCCGGATCCGGTCAACCCCCGAACTCTCATCAACACCAGGCATGAGGCCGGAGCAGGCCATCGATGTCTTCACCTACCACGGGTTCGCCGCCCACCTGCTGGGTACCTACGGAGCGTTGGTCGGAATGGACCGGGGTACCCGGATCATCACACCGGCGGCCAGCCGCCAGATCCTCCACCGGTGCGTCCTCACCACCCCATTCCGGCTCGTGGACGCCACCCACGTGCCGAACGTGGTCCGCAAGCTGGTCAAGCTGGCCGGCGAGCTGTCCGACAACCTGCTCCGTCCCGAGGACATCCTCGCCGCGGATCCTGTCGACGAGGTCGACGCCAGCCGCGCCGAGCTGGCCACCGCCCTCGTCATGTTCGAGGACGCCAAGAGACGTCTGGGGGTGCGGGACTTCGGTGACCTCATCCGTCTGGCGGTGGATCTGGTCCGGCACCCCGACCATCGGGGCGTGGTGGACCGGGTCCGGTCGCAGTACCGGTGCGTGCTGCTGGACGAGTACCAGGACACCAACCCTGCCCAGCGAGAACTCTTCTCGACGCTCTTCGGCACCGGCCGGGCGGTAACCGCAGTGGGCGACCTCGACCAGACCATCTACGAGTGGCGGGGAGCCAGCCCTTCCAACTTCGGACACTTCCCCACCAGCTTCCCGGAAGCCGACGGGTCGGAGTCGCGTACCCTCCGGCTGTCCGTGAACCGCCGGTCGGGACAGCGCATCCTCGATCTGGCCAACCGGGTCAGGGCCCGGATCACCGGTTCCGACCCGGCCGACGACCTCGTGGCCGTGGACGGTAAGCCCCCCGGCTCGGTGCAGGTCTCCTGGTCAGGCGACGCCCGGGACGAGGCCGAGGAGATCGCCCGGGAGTTACGGCGTCTACACGACTCCGGTATCGAATGGTCGGACATGGCGGTGCTGTTCCGCCGCAACGCCAACATCGACCTGGTTCGCCAGGCCCTCGAAGAGCACGACGTCCCCCTTCAGGTCACGGACCTGGGCGGCTTGCTCAAGGTCCCGGAGGTGGTCGAGCTGCACGCCTGGCTCCGCCTGCTGGACGACCCGGCCGACAGCCCGGCTCTGGTGAGGATCCTGATGGGCACGGGCTTCCGCTTGGGCCTGGGCGACCTGGCGCCCCTCTCCCGCTGGGTGGCCTCCCGGAATCGCCACGCCGACGGCGTAGGGTTCATCCTCGTCGAAGCACTGGAGCATCTCGGTACCCTGGACCTGCCCGCAGAGGTAAGGGACCGCCTGGAGCGCTTCCGGGACATGTACGGATCGCTCCTGGTCGAGGCCCAGGGCGCCGGGCCGTCCGAGCTGGCTCGATCGATCCTGGCCAGGACCGGGGCGTGGCAGGAGATCGAGGCCATGCCCACCCCTTCCGACCTCTCGGCCCGCCTCAACGTGCACCGCTTCCTCGACTTCGCCGAACACTGGCAGCCCGTCGAAGGATCCTCCTCGTTGATGGCGTTCCTGGATCATCTGGAGACGATCGGCGACGATCCGGGTGACGGACTCGACACCGCCCGGCTCGCCGACGAGGACGCGGTCACGCTCTCCACGGTCCACCGGGCGAAGGGGCTGGAATGGAAAGCCGTGTTCCTTCCGGCCCTGTACGAGACCAACTTCCCGGCCCAGCCCCGGGCGTATGCCGACCCGTCCAGGATCGACGCATCTGTTCCCGCCCACCTCCGCATCGATCCCGAGTTTCGCGCCAACCTCGACCCGGCGCTCGACGACGGGACTCGCCGGGATTGGCTCCGCCGCCGCCACTACGACCAGGAATGGCGCCTGTCCTACGTGGCGGTCACCCGCGCCGAGCAGCGCCTCTACCTGAGCGGAGCCCATTGGTACGGATCGCCCGAGCCGCACAAACGGCCTTCGCGGCCCGGCGCACTCATCGAGATCGCCCGCTGCGCCGAGGGCGTGACGGGCGGTCAGTGGGTTTCCGAGCCACCTCCCCGACCGGCAAGTCTGCGATTCCCCATCCCGGCGGCCGGGCCGGACCCGGTGCTGGGAACGACCTGGGAAGGGGCGCTCCACGAGATCGTCTCCGATCCGGACTGGGCGACCCGGAGGGCCCGCCGCCTCGGGGTCGAGGACCTCTACGATCAGGCTGTGGAGGAGTTCCAGGACGTGCTGCTGTCCCTGACCGATCCGGCCGGACACGATCCCGAGCCGGCGCCGACCGTCATCAGCGTGACCGGCCTGGTCACCTACGCGGGCTGCCCGAAGAGGTATTACTGGTCCGAAGTGGACCGGCTTCCACGCCGCCCGGGACCCGCCGCCCGCCGCGGAGTCGAGCTGCATCGCCGCATCGAGCTGCATAACCGGGGCATGGTCCCCTTCGACGACCTCGATCCGCACCTGTACGACCACACCCCCGACGAGGACACCGCGTCGCCGGACGGCACGCGCCGCGGCTGGAGCGCTTTCCTGGAGTCGCCCTACGCCGACCGCGCCCCCGTCCACGTCGAGGCCCCGTTCGAGCTCCGGATGTCCGAGTCGGTCCGGATCAGAGGCCGGATCGACGCCGTCTACGGCGACCAGAGCGGTTGGGAGATAGTCGACTTCAAATCAGGCCGGCGTTCCAACCAGTCCTCGAACCAGGTCCAGCTGCAGGCCTACGCGCTGGCCGCGCGCCGGTCCGGACTGGGCACCACCCCACCGGAGTCCCTGAAGGTGTCTTTCGTCTACCTCGGCGACGGACTCGACGTGGTGAGCCAGGATGCGGATGGCGCCTGGATGGAACAAGCCGAGCAGCGCGTGATGGAACTGGTCGACAGTATCCGGTCCGAGCAGTTCCTAGCCACCCCGTCTGCCGCCTGCCGCTCCTGCGACTTCCTCACCTTCTGCGACCCCGGCCAATCCCACCTCGCCTCCGAGCAGTAGGCGCCGCACCCTTCCCACCCGCATCGTCCCCCCGGGAAGGCTAGGCAGACACAATCACCCACTACCAAACCTGGCTCCGGCAACAACCGGATATTTTCGCGTTCTGCGGCACGGGGTCGAATTCTGTCACACCCCCGCCATACGTTGCCTATTGCCAAGCACCAACACCGGCCGATGAGGCGAGACCGATCGGAACGGCCGGGCCAAGGGAACATAAGGCTTATGGAGCGACAGCCGACCCCCGGCACCCAGCCCGGGCATGGCCGACCACGCTCCAACCACGGTGGCGGCGGCGGGGGAGGGCCCGGTGCGGAGCCCCGGTTTCCCGCGATTTTCGCGACTTCTCGAACTTTGGGCAGAGGACACCGCTAGCGGCGCCCTGAACCTCAGGAACACCGCACCACCAGCGGCCCCCAGAACCTCAGGTTCGCATGGTCGGCAGCGATGCACTCGCCTGTCGCCTAGATGACCCGCCCGTCGGCGGTCTCGACCATCAGCGTGAACGGTCCGTTGTTGCGAAGATCCACCTCCATCATCGCGCCGAAACGTCCGGTCGCCACCTCCTCGACTCCCAGGGCTTTCACCGCCGCCACGAACTCGTCCACCAGGCGGCTGGCCTGCTCGGGGCGCGCCGCTTCCGTGAAGCTGGGGCGCCGGCCCCGGCGGACATCGGCGTAGAGGGTGAACTGGCTGACCACAAGCATGGCGCCTCCCACGTCGACCAGAGACCGGTTGAACCGGCCATCCTCATCTTGGAAGATCCGGAGCCCCACGACCTTGCGAGCCAGCGCCTCCGCATCGGCGCTGGTGTCGGCCCGACCGGCGCCCACCAGGGCCAGGAGCCCCTCCCCGATCTGCCCGATCACGCTGCCGTCGACCGACACCGACGCGTGATCCACCCGCTGGATGAGCGCCTTCACCGGGCCCTCTCCCCGGGATCGGCGTCCAACCCGATCGACAGGGCCACGTCGAAGACAGCCTCGTTGGCGGCGTCAAGCCGGGCCTGCTGCGCCTCGGTGAGCGGATCCAGGAAGCTCCGGTCCTGGTCGAGTTGGTCCCACACCACCAGCAGCGCGGTGGCGGCGAAACCGAAGTAACGCGCCACCGCGTAGAGGGTTGCCGCCTCCATGTCCACCGATCCGTAGCCGCGGTCCCGCCACTCGGCCACCATCGCACCGCTCTGGGCGAAGATCGACACCCAGGACAGGTGCAACGAGTCGGCCGACCTGATGTTGCGTTCCATGAGCCGGCGGCGCCCCAACCCGGCGAGCCGGGGGTCGGCGTCGATCGCCTCGGGGGCTGCGTACAGGCGGGCCACGCCCTCCCGAGCCACCGCAACCGACGGGACCACTACGTCGCCGGTGGACAGCCCGGCGTGGAGGGCGCCACAGGTCCCGATCATCACCATGCGCGGCGTCCCCAACACCCCGAACAGATGGGCCGGCTCCACGGCGCGGGGCGCCCCGTACACGCAGGAGTAGACCACCGGTCGCCCCCGCCGGTAACCGAGGAACATGTCCGGGAAGGCCAGCTCGCGCACATCCTCAAGCCGGCTGAGCCGCCAGGCGGTCCGCTGCTCCCTCCACCAGGAGCCCTCGAGGATCACGGCATGTGGAATATCGGCCTCCGCGATGCCGAGCGCGGCCATCCACTCGTCACGACCGAGGTCCATGACCGCCCTATGCCGAGCCATCGGAAACTCCTTCCCGTGCGTGCTGAGTTCGCGCCCTCGCATACCAACCGTAGGACCACAAGGCGCCGATGAGCACCGATCCGGCCAGGAACAGGAAGGCCGCGTCCCAACGGTCCTGGCCGACCAACCTGCCCATCAAGGGCGACCCCGCACCTCCCCCGAGGTTAAATGCCAGGGCGAACACCCCGGAGGTCAGGCTCACTCCGCCTGCGGAGCCGACCCGGGGATACAACCCCAGAACGACGGATGAAGAGGCCCCCACTAGGGCGGTGCCGGCGGCCACCGCCGCGAAGCCGCTCCCCAGACCGGTAGCCCCGGAGATCGTCGCCAGCGCCACGGCGGTCAGCAGGAGGACGGTCCCGCCCCGAAGAGCAGCCCCCCGGGTATCCGCGGCCCGGAACCAGCGGCCCACCGCGATGGTCACAGCGATGGAAGCAGCGGGCATCATAGATGACAGGAGCCCGGCCCGGCCCACCGACACGCCGTGGACCTCCACGAAGTAGGCCGGGGTCCAGACGATGAGTGCCACGTACGCCACCCCGATGGCCACCGCCGGGGGCAGCAGCCAGATCGCCGCGGTCATGGATCCGGAGCTCCTATCGGCCGGGGCAGCCTCGGGAACCGGATCCCGCACCCCGATCCACCAGACAATCCCGACCGGTACGAGCACCAGGGAAGCGGCCACGAACACCGCGTCCGCCCCGCCCCGTTCGATGATGAACCCGCCGACCGCGAAGGTAAGAGCAGTGCCGGCCACGAAGCATGAACCGAACGAGGCGATCACCCGAGCCGACCGGCCGGCCTCCACCCACCGGCCCAACGCACCCACCAGCGGGGTCCATCCCATGGCCTGGAATATGCCGTTGGCCGACCAGATCACAAGCGCCAGCCGGAAGTCCCCGGATCCGAGCACGAACGCCGCGTTGACCAGCCCGCTGCCGACCAGCCCGAGACCTACCAGCGTCCTGGCCCCGAAGCGATCCGCCAGGCGGCCCACCGGAACCGCGGACAGCGAGTAGACCCAGAAGAACCCGGCCGCCAGCGCCCCGATCTCAGTGGCGGACAGGCCCGCCTCATCCTGGAGCCGGGGCACCGCCACCGAGAAGTTGACCCTCCCCAGGTAGTAGAGGGCGTAGACCGACCATCCTGACGCGACGAGGCCCCAACGGGTCGCCGCCGGGGTGGGGAGCAACCGGCCGCCTACGGCTGGGAGGAGGCCGGCCCGATCACCCAGATCTTGTTGGAGTCGAACCTGACCGGCACCTCGTCCCCGTCATTGAACAGCTTCACCTGTGCCGGGTCCGTGATGGCCTCGACCTCGATGTCGCCCAGAGCGACCCGGAACCGGGCATACCGCCCGACGTACACGTGCGACCTGATCCGCCCCATCACCGAATTGCCTCCGTCAGAGCCCAGCGTCACCGCCTCCGGGCGGATGCTGAGCACCGCATCACCGCCGTCCACCGCCGACCGCGGCGCCCGGAACCGGCCGATGGCGGTGGTTATCTCTCCGCCCTCGTAATGGCCCGGGATGAAGTTGGTGCCGCCGAAGAACTTGGCGATCTCGACGCTCTGCGGCGACTCGAAGAAGGCGTCCGGAACGTCGAACTGCTGTAACCGCCCGTCGAACAGCAGCGCGATCCGGTCGGCCAGCACCACCGCCTCCTCCTGGTCGTGGGTGACGAAGACAGTGGTGATCGCCATCTCGGTCTGGATGCGCCGGATCAACTCCCGCATCTCATCCCGGAGATGGGCGTCGAGGTTGCTGAGGGGCTCGTCCAGCAACAGGACGTTCGGTTGGACTATGAGCGCCCTGGCCAGGGCGATCCGCTGTTGCTGTCCACCGGAGAGTTGCCGGGGCTTGCGGTCCTCGAAACCCGGCAGCTGCACGAGGTCCAGCATGTCGGTCACCCGCGTACGGATCTCCTTGCGGTCCACCTTCCGCATCTTGAGGCCGAAGCCGATGTTCTCGGCGATGGTCATATACGGGAACAGCAGGTAGTTCTGGAACACCATCACCGCTCCCCGATCCTCGGGCGGGATGCTCAGGATCGATTCGCCGTTGAAAGTGATGTCGCCCGAGGTGGGCCGGAGGAGCCCGGCGATCATCTTCATGGTGGTGGTCTTGCCGCATCCGGACGGCCCGAGAAGGGCGGTGAGCTTGCCGGACTCGATCTCCAGATTGAGTTGATCGACGGCCGGGGGCGACTTCTCGTCGAAAATCTTGGTCAGCCCGCTGAGGGTTACCTGGGTCATATGTTTCCGATACCTCCTACGGCGGCGTTGTCTCCGGACAGGTAGCGGGAGCTCAGTAGCAGGACGAGCACCGCCGGCAGGATGAAGACCACGCTCAGGGCGCCGGCTATGGCCGGGTCCGAGCGAACGAATCCGAACAGCAGCAGCGGCAGGGTCTGTACCTGCCCGCCGCCGATGAGCAACGTCAGCACGTACTGGCTCCACGAGATTATGAACGCGAACAGGGCTCCCACCACCACGCCGGGGAAGATGGCCGGCAGGGTGATGTGCAGCTGGGTGGCCCATCGGCTCGCCCCCAGGGAGCGCGCCTGTAACTCGAAGTCGGTGTCGTAGTTGGCGAACACCCCTGACATCACCAGCGTCATGTACGGGAGGGTTGGCACCAGGTGCACCAGGATGACGCCGGGGATGCTGTTGGACAGGCCGGCCCTGATGAACAGCACGTGGATGCCGAGTACCACCGCCAGTCCCGGGACGATTATCGGGGCCAGGATCATCCACTCCACCAGCCGCTTGCCCCGGAACTCGTACAGACCCAAGGCCCGGCCGGCAGGGACCCCCAGCAGGATGGAAAAGACCGTCACCACCAGCGCGATGAGGGCGGTGTTCCACGCCACGCCCAGCACGTCGTTGTGAGGCGTGATCACCTCGGTCCAGGCGCGGGCGCTGTACTCGGTGGGAAGGATGGCCGGATAGAACCACCGGAAACTGATCGACCAGATGAACAGGGGAACTATGGGCGCCACGAGGAAGGCCAGCAGGCCGGTGATTCCCACCCACCGGCCGGTGATCCGCCAGCTGAAGCGGCGCTCCGAGGCTTCCGGCGCCACAGCGCCTGCCACTGCGCCGGCCGGCTCGATCCGAGTGTCCGCCATCAGCCCTAGCTCCGCACGTACCGGCGCGACACCTTCATGTACGCCAGAATCATCAGGCTGCTCATCACCGCGATGACCATGGCCATGGCCATGGCCTGCGGCCGGGCTGCCAGATCGACATCGGTGTAGCTCTCGAAGGCCAGCACGGGAAGGGCCTTGGGGAAGGTGGATCCGAGCAACCACGGGATCTCGAAGGCGCCGAAGGTGAAGGCGAATACGATCACCGAAGCCGACACCACTCCCGGCATGATCAGCGGCAGGGTCACGTTTCGGAAGGCCTGCCACCGGTTGGCGCCCAGCGAACGGGCCACCGACTCGTAGTCCTCCCCCACCGACAGGAGGATCGCCAGGACGATCACGCCGATGAACGGGATCTCCTTCCACACGTACTGGATGATGATGCCGATCGCCCAGGGATCGTTGACCATGGCCGGGAAACCCGCCGGGCTGTCTATCAGGCCGGCCCCCGTGGCGAGGCGGGAGACGAGACCGCTACCGGAGAACAGGTAGAGAACGCCTACCGCCCCCACCAGGTGGGGAATGGTGAGGTTGAGGGAGAAGATGAACTGGACGAAGCGCTTCCCCCGGAAGGCGGGCCGGAGCAGCATCGCAGAGGCCACGGCCAGGATGCTGGCGATGAGGGTGGAGGTGAAGGCGATGTGGAAGGTGAGGATGAAGCTCCGGATGAACCCGTTGTCCGTGAAGATGGTGGTATAGGCGGCGAAGTTGAAGTCGTTGAGTCCGATCAGGGGGAAATAACCCAGGCTACGCAGGAAGCCGGTGATCAGGCCCCCCATGAACAGGAGCAGGATCACCAGGATGGCGGGCGTCAGGAGCAGCGCGATGGTGAGCCGCTGCGCGGCCTTCTCCGACAGGCTCGTACGGCTCAGCCGACGTGTCCTAGACACCGGCTCCGGCCATTTCATGCTCCATGATGCACGGCGCGCTTCCTCGCTCCACGTCAGGGGACGGTTGGTACCTGGGTTCGGGCGGGACGGGGGGCCGGCGAGGCGTTACCAACCGCCGGCCCCCCGTCTCCGAACCGCTCGTTATTGCTGGGCTACGTTCGCGTTCCAGCCTTCCTCGATGGCCGGTACCCAGTCACCAAGGAGTTCACCCAAGGAGCTGATCGCTCCCGGATCGACCACCGACGGGTGCCGGGGCACGTCGGCGAAGTGCGACTGCGCCGCCGAGTTCAGCACGTTGATCTGGCCCCAGACGTCCGGATAGGCCTTCTCCAGCTGACCGTCGATGCTCAGCAACAGGTCCGCCACCACCAACGCCGCCGCCTTGTTGGGCGAGTTGTAGGGGATGGTCACGAAGTTCGTGTTGCCGATCTGGCCGCTGTTCAAGCCGTACGTACGGGTCGACTCGGGGAACAGGCCGCTATCGACCTTGGAACCCGCCGACGCCGGCCCGTAGGCCAGGAAGTGGCTGACCTCCTGGTTGGCATACAGCTGCTCGAGGGCGGGCTGGTCCACCGGGTAGGTCTCTCCACCGCGCCACAGGCAGGGCTCGACTGCGTTGAGGGTCGCCCATGTGGCAGGCGCCACCTGGTCGTAGAGCGCCTGGTCGAAGGGGATCCCGATCATGTCGGAGTGCCCGCCGGGCAGGATCTTGTCGGCCTCGTTGTAGAACACGTGGCGCACGAACACGCTGCCGGTGAAGTCCGGCGGGGCCGGGTACGTAAACGTTCCCGGGTTATCGCAAGCATGGGCCAGCAAGGCGTCCATGTCGGCCGGGGGACTGGGCACCAAGGCGCTGTTGTAGAACACCGCCGACTGGGCCTGGTTCCACGGAACCTCGCACTCGTCCACCGGGGTACCGAAGTCGAAGGCGATGGGTCCTGCTTGCTGGTCCACGTTGGCCATGCTGGGCATGATGTCCCAGTAGCCACAGAACAGCAGACCGGCGTTCTTCATCGTCTTGAAGTTCTCGCCGTTGATCCAGATCATGTCCACCGAACCGCTGGCGAACTCGCCGGCCTCGGTCTCGCTGATCACCGTGTCCACCGCGTTGACAGTGTCGGTGATGCGTACCTGGTTCAGGTCGATTCCGTAGCGTTCAGCGGCCTGCTCCTTCACCCAACCGTTGATGTAGGCGTTGATGACCGCGCTACCACCCCACATGAACCAGTTGAGCCGGGTACCTTCGGCCTCGGCAACGATCTCGTCCCACGACATGCCGGCCAGTTGGGAGTCATCCAGATCCAGGAGACCCGGTCCGGAGGGTCCCATCGGTTCGGCCTCGACCGGAACCTCGACCTCGACCGTCTCGGTGACGACCACTTCCTCGGTCACGATCGAAGTGACCACGACCTCTTCGGTGACGACCACTTCCTCGGTCACGATCGAAGTGACCACGACCGTTTCCGGAGTGGCCTCCTCGCTCCCGCAGGCCGCGGCCACCAAAGCGATGACCGACAGCAACGCACCGAGGCGTATCAGATTCTTCATGCTCTTATTCCCTCGCATAGACCGGCGTTCCTCCTTGTTCTGCTCGTGTTTCTTTTTTCTTGACGGACTGCTCACCCAACCGTTCTCAGACCAGGGAGCGACAGGTCGTCGGCCCGGCGCCTTACTCTACGGATTCTCGCCGCTCCGTGCTCCCTCCATCGTCAACAATGTGCCATCGGACATTCCCCGCCCACCGCCAGGTCAGCTAGATGGAACGCGCCCCAGCACCTCGTACAACTTCCGTTCCGCCGCCCGCATCTCGTGGGCCATGTTCATCTCCCTGATCCGGTCGAACTCGGGGAACCCCGCACCCTGCTCGGCCGCCCACTCGCGGGCGAACGAGCCGTCCTGGATACGGGAGATGATCTCTCTGAGGCGAGACCTCTCGGCTTCCTCCTGATCCGGGGAAAGCCGGGCGGTCACTTCCTGCCCGTACTGGCTTGTACGGGAATGTAGCGTGATCTGGTCCCAGAGCCCAATATCGCGATAGGCCTTGGCCGTCTCGATCCCCTCGCCCGAGGCGTAGAACTCCAGCATCGCCACTTCAGGGCTGCATCCGGCCTCCACCAGGACCTCGCAGTACCGGCGTACCGCGTAGAGGTATCCCACCTGCTCGGCGAACAGGTCCACCGTCGCCTCCTCCAGAAAACTGGACTCGATCACGCCCATCCGCGCCGATCCGATCCCCTCGCAGAGGGCCAGCATCCGCTCGAAGGCGGTGCCGGTGGCCGCCTGATGGACGGCGATGAGGCTCGGGAACCCCTCACCGCTCAGGTATGTGTCCCTGACGCCTGCTCCGATCATGCGGGGGGCGATCATCACCACGTCCACATCGGCCGGGGGCTCGATCAGGTCGAAGGCGATGTTGTAGCCGCTGGCGAACACCACCATGTCGCCCGCCTCGAGATTCGGAGCGATGTCCCGTTCGAATACCCGGGGCATGACCTCATCGGGCACCAGGAAGAAGGTGATGTCGGACCGCTCCACCGCCTCGCCGACCGGAAACACCTCGAAGCCATCCTGCCGGGCGGCTTCGTACGACTCGTCCCGGCGGCTCCCCACGATGACGCGCAGGCCACTGTCCCGCATGTTCAGGGCCTGGGAGCGACCCTGGTTGCCATACCCGATGATGCACACGGTCTGGCCGGCCACATGGCGCAGGTCGGAATCATCCTCGAAGTACATCCGGGCCATCAGCCGTCCGTTCCCTCGTGCCGGCGACCTCGATCATGACCTTGACGGCGCCGGAGGAACCGCTGAGGGCGGTGTCCATCGCTTCGGAGGCCCGCTCGAGGGGAAAGCGATGGCTGATGAGCTTCGTCCCGTCGATCCGGCCCGACGCCAGGAGGGATATGGCCTCGGGGAAGGCGTCCCGACCGAGGTAGACGGGGATGACGGTCGCCTCCATCGACTGGGCCAGCAACAGGTTGAACGGGATGCGCTCCTCGGTGTTCACCCCCACCGCCACAACCCGCCCGCCGGGCCGGACCAGGCGCAGGGCTGTCTCGAGGGTGCGCGCGCTTCCCACCGCCTCGAAGACGACATCCGCACCCGGGGATTCGGTCCGCTCGAGGATCTCCTCGGGCTCCAGCCCCCCGACGTTCACCGTGGTGGTGGCACCCATCTCCGCCGCCAGGGCCAACCGCCCGTCATCCAGGTCGGTGGAATGCACGGCGCCGGCGCCGTAGGCCCTGGCCACCGCCAGGATCAGCAGGCCGATCGGGCCGGCCCCGATGATCAGCACCGTCTCGCCCGGCCGCAGCTCGCCTCGCCGCACCGAGTGGACCGCTATGGAGGTCGGTTCCACCAGGGCGCCGAGTGCGAAGTCCATCCCGTCCGGGAGGGAGTGGGCGCCGCGCGCCGGCACCGCCACCAGGTCCTGGAGGGCGCCGTCGGTGTGGGGCGACCCGGTGAACCTTATGCGGGGGCAGAGGTTGTAGACCCCTCGCCGGCACTGGTCACAGGCCTCGCAGGGCACGATGGGCTCCACCGCTATGTGATCGCCTACCCGGGTGTTGTCAACTCCCTCGCCGAGCTCCGTGACGACGCCGGCGAACTCGTGACCCAATACGTGCGGTCGCCGGACCCGCCAGGTTCCGATCCGTCCGTCCTTGTAGTAGTGAAGATCGGACCCGCAGATCCCCACCAGCCGGGGGGCCACCAGCACCTGGCCCGGACCGGGGGACGGCGCGGGCCGGTCCCGGATCTCGATTCCCCCTCCGGGAAGCAGGCAGGCGGCTCTCATGCGTACTCGACTCCTTGTATCTCGGGGGTTGTCCGGGTCACCGCGACGCCAGGATGCGGTCCTGATCGCCGAGCTTGACGATCAGGTCGTGGAAGATGGCGTCCCGGTCGATGGCCACCGCCTCCAGCATGACCGGCCCGTCGGGTCGGGCCTGCCAGACCAGGTCGTCGCCTAGGTGGGGGGTTCTGGTGGTCCTGGTCGGCACCCAGCTTCGGTCGATCAACCAGGCGATGTTGATCAGGTCCCAGACCACCCAGGACTGTCCTGGGAACTGCTCGACGCCACGCTGGACCCAGATGGGATTGTGCTTGTAGAGGTGGTAGAGGTAGTCGCCGATCTCGCCCTTGCCCTTGATCCAGGCCTCCGCCTCCGGATGCGAGAAGTTCAGCTGGGCGCCGATGTGGTAGCCGGGGAGGTAGACCAGGGGCACGCCCGAGGAGAAGAGGAGCCGGGAGGCATGGGGATCCTGCACCAGGTTCAGCGAGGGGGTGTTGTCGAGATCGACCCAGGTGGGATATCCGGACGTCCAGTTGACCACCATGCGGGAGGCGATCTCGGGCGCCATCAGCAGTGCCGAGGTGATGTTGGTGACACACCCGATGGCCACAACATGTAATACCCGCTCCTCATCGGCCAGCGCCGCCTCGATGATGCGGTGGGCGCCCTCGCTCTCGACCGGCACATCCGGCCCCGGCATGTACCGGTCCGAGCCGCGGAACACCTGGCCGTCCCCGGAGATGCCCAACTTGCCGAGCACCCGGTGGATCTCCTCGTACGACTGCTCCATGCCCTCGGCCGGACCCACCAGTTGGAGGTCTTCGGGCCCGATCCCCTGGGCGATCAGGTGGCGAGCCCACGCGCCGTACTTGTTCTCCACCTCGCCGGTGGTGGTACCGGTCCGCAAGGCCTCCACCTCGGCCACCAGCTCCTCCCGCATGTGGAGGTGCCCGAACGGCTCGGCGACGATGGCCTCGATCTCGATGCGGTCGGGTGACAGCAACGCCCAGGCGAGGGCGAACTGGTCATCTATCTCGTTGGCGGTGTCGGTGTCGATGAGAACCCGGGCCGGCCCGGGACGGTCGGCGAACATCTCGAGCCGCCGCTCGTCGCTGACGGTAGGAAACGAGGTCATCAAGCACCTTCCACGGTCGAACCGGCCTCGTGGGCCCGGAACCCCACAATTTACCCGAACACCAAGACCCGAAATCCGAGTTCGTCCCAGTCCGGACCACCTTTGCGACCGAGCATCGGTCGTCTTCCGGATTGACTGTCTCGAGTTCTTGGAAGCCGTACAGGCTCGCTTTCGGTCTGACTTCCCTGATTCCTCGCGAATCGGTTTGCGTTACAAACCCAATCCCGGTAGGATGGTTTGTGGCACAAACCGGGGATCCGTACCCCGGCATGCAGGAGAACGGAGGCTCACCATGGAAAGACCTGACGAGGCGGCGGCGCTCACGCCCGAGGAGGGTTGGAGCACCATCCACCGGACCCTGGACGAGACGCGTAGTTCCATGTATCTGGCAGGGACATCGGCGATCCTCCTCCTCTGGGGAGCGATAGTCGCGATCGGCTTCGCCTCCCAGTACGCCGTCTACACGCTCGCATCCGACTTCGCGGCCGATCGCCCCTGGTATCCCGGGCCCCTATGGGGGGTGCTGGTCGTCGCCGGCATGACGGGCAGCGCAATCATCGGGAACCGGGCCTCCCGGAAGATCGCGGTCGGGACCGGCATGAGAAGCGCAGGGATCAGGGTGTTCCTCTTCTGGCTGGCGGTCGTCGTGGCGACCGTTCTCATACCTGCGGCGGCAGGTTTGTGGACGGAAGGCGAGGACGCAACCAGGATCCCCTATGTCGCCATCGGCATCGTCACGCTCGGATTCGTCCTGTTCGGCATCATGGTGCGTCCGGTCCTGGCGGTGGTGGGCCTTGGCTTGGCGATGGCCTTCTACATCCCCGCCTACCTGGTGGAGTATCCCGCCTCGGCGGCGGTCTCGGCGGCGGCCATCCTGGCGGTGGTCGGTGTGTGCTGGGCATGGATTCGCAGGACCGGCGTCCTTTGACCGGCGTGGCGGTGGTCCTCGACGAGACCATCCACCAGGCCACCCGGCTCCGGATCATGTCCATGCTGGTAGGCCAACCCGACAGCGACCGCCTCGCCTACGGGTTCATCCGCGAGACCCTCGACCTGACTGGCGGGAACCTGACCACCCACCTGCGCAAGCTCGAAGCCGCCGGATACCTGGCCATCACCAAGGAGTCCCAGAACTCCAAGCCGCGCACCTGGGTAAATGCCACCCCGGAGGGGCGCCAGGCGTTCGCCATCTACCTGACCAACCTGGAGAAAGCCCTCAACTGGCGCCCGACACGCTGAACGTGACCGGTCGGTAAGCCATTCCAGAATGGCGCCGGCTACAAAGCGTCTTTCGGATCGTGTGGTCCGAGACGCGGCGCAATGCACTCGTTCGCAAGTCGGAACACGGCCTACGACTTGGGATTTGGTGGGGCGACCTACTAAACCGGTTGCGCATCCCTCTTTGCCGAAGGTTTGAATGCGCTCTGATCCTCCATCCGGTGCCGTCCGACCCGCCAAGCGGTTCCTCGGCTGGCGGATCGCCGGGCTGGCCGTCATCACCGCGGCCATGACCGGACCGGGCCAGACCATCGGGGTGTCGGTCTCGATCGACCCGTTGATCGCGGAGCTGGGACTCAGCCGGTCCGAGGTATCGGCGGCCTACCTGATCGGCACCCTCGGGGGCGCCATCGCTCTGTTGCCGGTGGGTAGCTGGATCGACCGGGTCGGTACGCGGCGGGCCATGAGATGGATCGGGCTGGCGTTCGGCCTCGGCCTGGTCGTGATGGCGGGCGTCCAGGGCTTCGTGACCCTGGTCATCGGATTCACCCTCATCCGCTGGCTCGGTCAGGGCGCCTTGACGCTGGTGAGCTCATTGTCCATCAGCCACTGGTTCGAACGCCGGCGCGGTCGGGTGTTCGGGTTCACATCCCCGTCCGTCAGTGGCCTGATGAGCCTCACTCCGCTGATCCTGGGACTGGCCGTGGCGGCCTACGGCATCCGTACCGCATGGCTGCTGGCCGCAGCCGCCGTCTGGCTCGTGGTCATACCCATCGGGCACTTCGGCATCGTCGACCGCCCCTCCGATGTCGGTCAACTGCCCGACGGTGACAAGCTACCTGCGTCCGACGCCTCCGCAGCCTTCGCAGGCGCCGCAGCCGCCCGCATCGCCTTCACGCGAGGCCAGGCCATCACCCAACCCAGGTTCGTTCTCATGTCGTGCGTCATCGCCACATCCGCCATGGTGGCCACCGGGCTCAACTTCCACCAGATCTCGATCCTGACCGGAGCCGGCCTGTCGGCGACCGAGGCCGCGGCGATGTTCGTGCCCCAGATCATGGGCATGATCGCTGTCGGCCTTGCGGTGGGTGCTTTAGCCGACCGGCTCCCCGCCCGAGTACTGCTGGCGGCATCGATGCTCCTCCTGATGTGCGCCCTGGCGATGGTCGGGAACCTCGAACCGGGCTGGCAGGTGTTCGTCTACACGATCCTCCTCGGCGCCGGCGGTGGAGCACATTTCCCGCTCGTCCCCACGCTGTTGCCCCGCTGGTTCGGCCTCGCCAACATCGGAGGTATCCAGGGTGTCTCCATGCTGGTCATCGTGGCAGCGTCAGCCGTCGGACCCGTCACCGTTGCGCTGCTTGCCGCCGGCGCCGGGGGGTACCCGGAGGCGGCATGGTGGCTCATTTCCATCCCACTGGTCACCGGCCTGGGCGCTCTATGGATCACCGAGCCAGCTCGACTGTCGCCGTCCCGTCCCAATCCAAGGACGCCCGCTGACGGAATGAAGCCAGAAAGGTGATCGATAATCGACGCTTGACGAATCCTCGTGGCGAGATTCTGGCTCGAGAGAGACCGCGAAATTCGAGGCGACCCGGTGCCGCCCGCTGGGCCCTCCCCCACCGCCACCACCTTGGTCCGAGGCGCGTCCGCCTATGCCCTAGACGGGGCGGCCTCGAACGATATGATCCCTCACACGGTCCCGGTCGACCTCGGAGCCGTTGGTAATTGCGATATCCAACAAGCTATAGCAAGGGTGTGACAGTTTCAACCTCCTTGTCGCCAGCCAACGGCCCGCGGCTGGCGCAAAACCCGATCCACCTATCCCGAATCGGTCGACGGGCCACCCGCAAGGTTCACGAACCCGACCAATCACGATGCCGGACATCAGGAGCCGCCTAGCCACCTGTCAGTACACTCCGAGCCGGTAGCGGGGTCGCGCGATGCTCGGCCAGGTGTGATCCCGGCTGCGTTGCCGGTTCGGTATGGAGGTCGTCTGATGATCTTGTTCGACAATTGCCGGTTCCTGATTGCCACGCCCGATCCGGAGGGCATCATCGAAGGCGGCTGGGTGCTCGTCGACGGACCAGTCATCGTCTCGGTGGGCGGACCCGAGGACTCACCGAAGGACGAGATCGTCAGGCAGGGTGGCGAGGTCGTCGACTGCAGCAACAGGCTGGTGATGCCGGGCCTGATCGACAGCCACAACCATCTGGCCAACTACGCCTTCAACCTGCTTCCGGGCATCGACCCGTCCTCGCTCGAATTCAGCGGCATATCGGAGTGCCTCGAGAAGTTCATCTGGCCCGCCTACACATGGGCCTCGGACGAGAGCACCTACGACATGACCCTGGTCGCCATGTGCAATGCCATCAAGCACGGCACCACCACCATCACCAGCGCCTTCCCGTTCCCGCACGGAACGTTCCGCGCCGGCGTCGATTCGGGGATGCGGCTCATCATGCATCCCCAGACCGTCAGCAATGTCCTCCTCGGGGACGGTCTCGACGATGACGAACACCTCGCCTTGACCGAGGAGGTGATACAGAACTACCACAACGCCGAGGACGGGAGGATCCAGGTCGCGGTCCACCCCCACACCACGTATTCATGCTCGGAACGGTTGCTCCTCGGCAGCATGGAACTGGCCGAGCGCTACGACGTTGGTTTCGCCACCCACCTGCTCGAAAGCATCGAGGACCGCCGCATGTCGGACGCCCAGTTCGCCTCCTGGGGAGGGATAGTCGGCTACCTCCAGGACAGGGGCATCCTCCAGGAACGCACATTGTTCTTCCATTGCGACCAGGTGAACCGGGCCGAAGCGGAGATATTCGCCGAGGCCGGGGTTGCCATCTCGCACAACCCGCAGTCGAACGCCACGTACCACGGCTCGGTTGCCGACGTCCCCGCATTGCGGGAGGCCGGCGTCACCCTCGGGCTCGGCACGGACATGCCGGCCGGCAACCTGTTCGACAACATCTACACCGCGTATCTCGTCAACTCCATCATCCCGGCGGACCACGAAGGGCAGTTCGAGCCCTGGGTGCCCATCGAGTTGGCCACGATCGGGAGTGCCAAGGCCCAGCGACTCGGGGACCGGATCGGGACGATCGAGGCCGGCAAGCGGGCGGACATCATCACGGTGAACCTGCATAGGAACACCACCCTGTACCCCCTCAACGCGGGGAACCTCCTCTACTGGATCGTCACCAAGTGCGCCGGGACCCTGGTCGAGGACACGATGGTCGACGGGAGGTTCCTGCTGCGGGGCGGAGAGTTCACGTTCCTCGACGAAGAGGCCATCATCGCCCGTTCCGACGAGTGGATGACCGGGTTCGAGTCGTGGTACCGGGCCCGGAAGGCGGCCGGAGAACCGGTAACCGTGAGGAAGTACCCCGACTACGAGAGCCGGTAGCCTCGAAGTCGCGGCCGATGCGCCCGAAGGGTTGTGAACTTGTCGGCCCCACCCGGTAATGTCACGGTCGCGGCCAAGGCGCCCGAGGCTCCGGGCTCCAGAGCCGCATGGGTCGCGAAACGACGGCTCCCTTGGTGGGACTCCCCAACCGAAGACTCGATCTGCGTGCTGCAGGTTGGGGGCCATGGTTTCGATGTTCCCGTTGCGATTTGGACGCCACGCCCGGTGGCCCCAAACACCAGGTGAGAAGGGCAAAGGAGTGAGCATGACGAGTTGGCGGCGCAGGAGTCCGTTGGCGTTCTTTACCGTGCTGGCAGTGCTGGTCGGGATTCTGGTCTCGGTTCCGGTCTCGGCAGGCGCGCAGGACACGGAAGGGGGCGACGCCTTCGTCCTCACCGTCCTGCACAACAACGACGGCGAGTCGAAGCTCCTGCCCGACGAGGGTTCGGATCCGGGCGTGGCCCGCTTCGTGACGCTCATGAAGCAGCTGCAGACCGGGGCGTCCGGCGACGGTGTGGTGACGCTCACCTCGGGTGACAACTTCCTCGCCTCCCAGGAATTCGGTGTTTCGCTGGCGCGGGAAGGCCCCCTGTACGACTCGGTCGCTCTGAGCGGCGTCTACGACGCGATGGCGCTGGGCAACCACGACTTCGACATGGGCCCTGAGGTCACCGCCCGCTTCATCAAGGGATTCGATCCGGCGATCCCGTTCCTGTCGGCCAACCTGGACTTCTCCGCCGAGCCGGAGTTGCAGGCGCTGGTCGACGAGGGCCTGATCGCCCCCAGCACGGTGATCGTCACCGGCGGTGCGAGGATCGGAGTTGTCGGTGCGGTCACGCCGATGCTGCCCAACATATCGAGTCCCCGTAACGTGGTCGTCTCGCCGGTGCTCCCTGCCGTCCGGGTCGCCGTGGAGGCTCTGGAGGCTGACGGAGTCAACAAGATCGTCCTCGTCAGCCACCTCCAGGACGTCGCGGAGGAGATCGAACTCGTGGCGAGCCTCTCCGGCGTGGATGTGGTCATAGCCGGAGGCGGCGACGACCTGCTGCGAAACGATGGTGACACCTGCCTGCCGGGCGCGGACGCCGTGGCGCCCTACCCGATTATGGTCGAGGACTCCACGGGGACGATGGTGCCGGTCGTCACCGCCCCCGGCGGTTACCGCTGCATCGGGGAACTCAACGTGACCTTCGATGCGGGCGGCAACGTCACCGCAGCCGAGGGTCGCTCCGTGGGGGTCGGCTTCGACGTCGAGCCCGATCCGGGGGTTCAGGCCGGCGTGATCGAACCGCTCACCGCGGCCGTCGCCCGCATCAGCTCCGAGGTGGTCGGCGCCAGCGAGGTGGAGCTGGACGGCCGCAGAGCAATGATCCGGACGGTGGCGACCAACGAGGGCAACCTGATGGCCGACGCCTTGCGGGCGGCCGCCACCAACCTGGCCGACGAGTTCGGAACCCCCGTACCGGACGTAGCAATCCAGAACGGCGGAGGCATCCGCAACGACTCAGTGATCCCTCCGGGTGACATCACAGTCGGGACCACCTGGGACATCGCCCCGTTCCGCAACTTCGTGGTGGTGGGCGAGGTGCCCCGTGACGTCTTCCAGGTGCTGCTGGAACAGGCCCTGGACCGCCTGCCGGGCGCCGGGGGCCAGTTCGCCCAGGTGTCGGGGTTCACCCTCACCTATGATCCCTCGGCTCCGGCTCGCGAGATCGCCCGGGACGGGGACTGCTCCCTGGTGGGCAATCCCGGCGGCCGGGTGCGCCAGGTGGTGCTCGACGACGGGACGGTTATCGTCGCCGACGGACAGGTGGTGCCCGGTGATCCCGTCGTGCTGACCACCATCGACTTCCTGGTCGGCGGCGGGGACTGCTACCCGCTGACGGACATCGAGTTCACCAAGTTGGGGGTCAGCTACCAGCAGGCCCTCGCCAACTACATCTCCACTGACCTCGGCGGGAAGATCACTGCCGAGGACTACCCGGTCGGCGGAGGGGGACGGATCGTCGCCCTAGAGCCCGAACCGGAACCCGTGGCCGAGCCGGAGGCGCCCGCACCCCGGACCGTGACCGTGAAGCCCGGTGACACGTTGCGCAAGATCGCCATGGCCTACCTGGGCCACGAGAACCGCTGGCCCCAGATCTACGAACTCAACAGAGGCGTGGTCCAGGCCGACGGCAGGGCGCTGACCAACCCCAACCTGATCGCGATCGGCTGGGTGTTGCAGATCGACCCGGAGACGTTGCCCATCGACCCCGCGGTGCTGGTCGGCACGCTCGACAACGGACTCACCTACTACCTGCGCAACAACGACCGGCCCCGCAAGAGCGTGACGATGCGGCTGGTGATCAAAGCCGGGTCGGTCAACGAGTCCGAACCGGGGCAGGGTCACGCCCACTTCCTGGAGCATGTGCTGTTCGAGGGCACCGAGGCCTATACCGCCGAGTCTCTGAACGCGACGATCCGGAGTCTGGGCGCCGAACTGGGTCCCGACACCAATGCCTACGTCGGGTACGACCAGACCGTTTTCGAGCTGACCGTGGCGGCCGATCCTGCCGCGAACGTGGCCACAGCGCTCCACGTGCTGTCGCAGATGGCCCACGCCGCCACCATCGACCCGGAGGCGGTGGTGGCCGAGCGGGGCGTGGTGCTCGACGAGTACCGGTTCCGGGTGGCGGACAGCTACGGGTACGTCAGCGCTGAGTTCGATCGTATCTACACGGAGGGAACGCCCTACGAAGGACGTCATCCGGTGGGGACGGCCCAGGCCATCGAGGCGACCACGGCAGCCGATCTGAGAGCGTTCTACGAGACATGGTACGTCCCGTCCAACATGGCCGTCGTCGTGGTGGGAGACGTTCCCATCGACGACCTTCAAGCCCTGGTGGAGGAGCATTTCGCGCCGATACCGGCGGGCAACGCACCGGCGTTCTGGTTACCGGAGGTGACGCCGGATCCTGAGCCTTCGTACTACGTGGTCACGGACGAGGGGCAGGGCTTCTCCTACATCTCGCTGGACATTCCGATCCCCACGTCCGAACCTGGGACGGTGGACGGGCAACGCCTGGGCCTGATGGAGACCCTCATCCGGTTGATGGTCCTGAACCGTCTCGAGGATGCCTACTACCGGGGCGAGCTGACCCAGGTGGACCGACCCGATTTCGGCACCTTCAACCACGGGAACCTTTTGCGCTTCTACGGGACCAACTGGCAGGGCGAGAACCTCGACACGGCCTCCGCCGCCTACTTCTCGGTGCTGTTGACGGCCCAGGAATACGGCTTCACCGACGTCGACGTGGCCATTGCGCGAGATGAACTGGTCACGGCGTTGGAGCACGGGCTGGATACCGCTGCCACCATCACCGACCCGGCGTACGCGGACAGCTACGTCTCGCACTTCCTGTTCGGCGGCGACATCAGCGCACCTCAGGAAAGATACGACCGGCTCACGGCCCTGCTCGAGGAGATAACGGCCGGGGAACTCACCGACCGCTACAGATGGATGATGGAGCGTTCCGCACCGTTAGTGATCGCGGTCGGCCCCGACCCGGCCAGCGTGCCCACCACAGCCGACCTGGAAGCCGCCTTCAGCGCGGCCGCTCCCCGCAGCGAGCCCCCACCGGTGGAGCAGGGCATCGACGAGTTGCTGCCTCTTCCCGATCCGGTCGACCCCGTGGCAAGCGGCCCGACCGGTGTCCTGGACGGCTACGAGTGGGAGTTCGCCAACGGGGCGCGGGTGGTGTTCGTGTACTCCGACACGGTCGAGGCGACGGTGAATCTCCGCGCAAGAAGTCTGGGCGGCTGGTCAACCCTCGAGCCCGGTGCCCGTGCCCTGTCACCCAGAGCGGTCGAGGCGGTGGCGGGCAGCGGATTCGGCGACCTGACGAAGTCCCAGATCGACCGCTTCCTCGGCGAGAGCGCGGTGTCGCTCAACGCGTCGATCGGCGAGAGGTTCGAGGGCTTCGATGGGAGCGCGAACCGCGACGACATCGAGACGCTGTTCCAGCTCATGCACGTACTGGTCACCGCTCCCAGGGTGGACGAACTCGCTTTCGATCAAGCGGTTAACAGCGCAGCGATCCGCACGCAACTGGCCGAGGTGAACCCGGCCTGGCAGGCATGGGTGGCATACAACGAAGCCCGGTTCGGCCTCGAATGGCACCGGCCGGTGGCCACCCGGGATCAACTCGCCTCGATGACCGCCGAGTCATTGCTGGATCTGTATACACGCCGCCTCGGTGACGTCGATGACATGGTGGTGGCGGTGGTCGGCGACACCGACCCGGAGGTGGTCGCGAGCCTGGCCCGCCACTACATCGGTACGCTGCCGGCGGGCGAGCCCGACACGTATGTCGACCGCCACCGGCCCGCCCCGACCGGGGTGGTACGGCGCGAGATACCGGTCAGCTCGGACGAGAGCGCGGTGATGGAGATGTCCTACGAGGCCGAGATTCCCGTCACCCCGTCCCTGCGGGTCAACGCCCATGTGCTCAGGGTGATCCTGGACAACCGGCTCACCCTGCTGGTACGCGAGGAGTTGGGCGCGTCCTACGTCACGCAGGTGTCGATCGGTCCGGCCTTCGCCCCGCGGCCGACGGTGTACTCGGACATCGTGTTCACCTCCGACGCCGCTCGTCTCGACGACGCCCACGCCAGGACCCTGTCGATCCTGGCCGATCTGGTGGCCAACGGGCCCACTGCGGAGGAACTCGATCAGGCCCTGGCCGTGGCGCAGGTTGACTACTCCACGCCCAGCAACGGCAGGCTGCTCGGCGTGCTCACGAATCGGCTGTACACCGACGACGCCAACCTGCTCACGCCCGAACGCTCCCTGGAGGAACTCGCCAGGGTCACGGCAGCCACCGTGCAGGCTCTGGCCGCCGACCTCTTCGACACGGAGAACCGGATCGAGATCGTCCGCATACCCACCCCGCCCGCCGGGCAGAGTTAAGCTGACACCCAGGTTCAGTTGCCATTCTCCGATCCTTCGGTCATTGCCCCGGCCGGATCTTCCGCATGTACTCAAGTAGGGAGAGTATTCTAGGAAACGTAAGGAGGTGGGTGCCGTCCGCGACCGTCTTAGGTTTGATGTGCCGCTCTATGCGGTTACCGAGGCTGCTCGCATCGTTGACGTACCGACGCAGACACTTTCGCGATGGGCCCGCCAGTACGCGCTAGTCACGTACGCACAACCGGACGGACCTCGCCGACCCTCTATCCCGTTCGTGGGCCTTGCGGAGGCAGTGGTCCTCACGGCACTGAGGCGCAGCGGCTTGCCGATGCAGAGGATCCGACCTGCGCTGCAAACCCTCGATGACCAGATGGGGATCGAGCATGCGCTGGCATCGAAGCGGCTATACAGCGACGGCGCCGAACTTCTTTTCGACTACGCCGAGACACACCTCCGACGAGAGAAGCCAGAGCGCTTGGTGGTCGTCCGTAGTGGACAACGGGTGTTCAGCGAGATCGTAATGGACTACCTGCAGAGGATCGTCTACGGAGAGGATGGGTATCCGATGTCTATTGGGATACCCGCCTACCGGCATGCTGAAGTGGTGGTGGACCCGAGGATGTCCTTCGGCGCTCCGATCTTCCGTGTCGGCGGCGCGCGGGTGGCCGATGTCCTCGAGCGGTTCTGGGCGGGCGAGACCCTGGCCGAGGTGTCGGAGGAGTTCGGGGTTCCCCTCGACGAGTTGGAGGATGTAGTGCGTGTCGCATCCCGCCGGGCTGCATGACCTCTTCTTAGACCGGAGCCTGGGCCGCAAGCAGATACCTGCCCGGCTTCGTGCGGCCGGACTACGCCTGGTAACCCTGGCTGAGCATTACGGGATCCCTGCCGACGAAAAGGTCAAAGACGAAGATTGGCTTAGGCTTGTCGGAGAGCGAGGCTGGGTAGCGTTTACCAAAGACGCGACTTCGCTATAACAGCGCCGAGAAGGAAGCTCTCAACACCTACCGGGTTCGCTGCTTCGGTCTCACCGGGAAGAACTTACGGGCAGACAAGTTGGCACAGCGCTTCCTCGATAACCTGCCCGCCATCACGAGGGCATGCAGAAAACCGGGTCCGTTCGTCTACGCGGTCCACCGGGATCGTATCGAGTCACTCGCCCTATCGGCCTAGAGAGAAACCCGGTAGCGGCCGGATCGCCGGGGACTCGTGTAACCCCGGACCGTTGAAACCCATATACGGCCGTCCCCAGACCTCACCGGCGCGTGATGTCAAGGCGGGGCTCTGCCTTCTCCTCAGGCTGGGGAACGGCTTCAACCCGCTGTGTCGAGGTTTCGCAGCGTGGCGACGGAATGCATGGCGAGCACCGCGATCAGCACCAGCCCTCCCACCAGGGTGGCCCCGTGCGGCGCCTCGCCGACGGCGATCCAGACCCAGAAGGCGCCCAACACCGTCTGCAGGAGCAGGAGCAACGCGACCTCGGCCGCCGGGATGTACCTGGGTCCGGTGGCGATCAGGCCGAACGCCACCGGCACTATCAGGAGGCCGATGAGCACGAGCAAGACCCAATCCCGCAGACCGGCCGAGGCCGGGCTGGCGGCCGGGAGTGCGATCAGACCGGCCAGGCCGGCTCCGATCGCCACCGCCGGGACCAGGTTCAGGGTTGGTCTGGACCGGAGCACCACCAGCGTGCCGCCGATTGCGATAGCGGCCACGAGAGCGGCCAGAGTGCCGGGCAGATCTCCGGTGGCCAGCGAGCCCAGCAGGATCACGAGCGTCGCGACCGACGCTCCCCCGATGGCGAGCCATGTTCGTCGCGGGACCGCCTGCCGGAGCACGATACGGGTCAGCACCGCGGCGAACAGCGGGCTCAGGCTGATCATCAGCAGGGTGTTGGCCACCGACGTGTGGGTGATCGCGTAGATGAACGTGACGTTGTCCAGGGCGAACAGCACCGCCGCCATCACCCCGGCCAGGCCCATCGCGCGCAACTGATCTCGCCATCCGGTCCTCTCCATCACCAGGAAGAACACGAACAGACCCGGCGCCGACAGCACCCCTCGCGCGAACAGGAGCGTCCACGCGTCCGTCTCGAGGAGCCGGATCGGGACACCCTGGACACTCAGGATCACTACCCCCGCGGAGGTGATCAACAGGCCCTTCGCGGGCCCGGAGAGACGGGAGACCCTACCCGGAATCGCGAGCCTCCCGATCGACGTTGCCAGCGGCCCGGTCGATAAACCCCGGAGTCCCCTCCGGCGTGAGCGAGATCTCGTTGCCGAACACTTCCCCGGCCGGGCGGAAGACATCCTGGGCTGCGGCAGCCACGATCATGCAATGACCTCCGTCGGCGGGTGTTCTCCGCTACCTCTCAGGGTCGCGACGGAGTGCGCCGCCAGCACCACAACCAGGATGAACCCGCCCACAACGGTAGCCATCGTAGGGATCTCCCCGATGACCATCCACACCAGCAGAGCCCCCAACACCGTCTCGAGCAGCAGGAGGAGGGCAACTTCAGCAGCCGGAATGTACCTTGGACCCATGGCGATCAGGCCGAACGCCACCGGAACCAGGATCAGGCCGAGAGCGATGAGGTTCACCCAGTCCTGGGCGTCGGCCGAGGAGGGGACGGCAGCGGGCAAGCCGACGAGGGCCGCCAGTCCCGAGCCGAGTGCCACCGCCGGAACCATGTTGAGGTGCGGGCGCGCCCGAAGGACGACCAGCGTCCCGCCGAGCGCCGCCGCCGCGACAAGACCGGCCAGCGTGCCGGGCAGGTCGCCCTCGACCACGGATCCGAGCATGATGATCGAGGTGGCGACAGCTCCCCCCGCGATCGCCAGCCATGTACGCCTCGGTACTCGCTCGCGCAGCACGACGCGGGTGAGCAGCCCGGCGAACAGCGGGCTGAGGCTGATCAGGAGGAAGGTGTTCGCCACCGAAGTGTGGGTGATCGAATAGATGAAGCCGACGTTGTCGATCGCGAACAGCACTGCTGCGAGGAGACCCGCCAGACCCATCGACCGTATCTGATACCGCCACCCGCGCCTCTCCACCACCAGGAAGAACAGGAACAGCCCGGGGGCCGCGAGAACTCCCCGCAGGAACAGCAGCGTCCACGAATCGACTTCGATCCACCGGATCAGAACGCCTTCGAAGCTCAGTACCAGGACGCCGATCACTGTGATCATCAACCCGAACTGTGTACGGGACAGGCCACCGAACTCCTGGGGATCAGCTTTGTTACCGGTCACACCGCCTCCGTAGTCGGTGCCGCCGGATCATATGATGCTCGACCCCGGGGATACTCCCATCGCCATGACTAACGGTCTCTGACAACTCGAGGGGACCGGAGGTCGCGCAACACAGGCGCCCGGCCGGGTCCCCCTTCGCATCGGACATGGACCGGCTTCGCATGAGCCAGGTATTGGGAAACGTCTTGAGCAACACGGTACTTCGCTCTTATGAATGGGCAGACCCTCATCCACGAGCGTCGATCCGCCGTTCAGGTAGTGATCTCTAGCGAGGACTTGGGCCGAGGTACCGGCGGTGCCAGGCGAGGATGTGCTCGAAGCGCTCCACCCGGTGGCGGGGCGCCCCGCTGCGGCTCAACTCGTGTCCCTCGTCGGGAAAGCGGACCATCTCCACGTCGACCCCCTTGCGAAGGAGCGCTGTGAACAGCTGCTCGGCTTGGCCGATCGGGCAGCGGAGGTCGTTCTCCGAGTGGATGATGAGGGTCGGCGTGGTGATCCGGCCGGCGGAGGCGAGCGGGCTGGCCGACCAAAGCGCTTCGTGGTCCGCGGCGGTGGCGGGGTCCAGGTACAGGCCTGCGAAGTCACGATTGATGTCGGATGTGCCGCCGAACGATTCCCAGTCGATCAGGGCCCGCTCGACTACCGCCGAGCGGTACCGCCGGTCGCGGGCGATGGTCCATGCCGTCAGGAAACCCCCATAGGAACCCCCCATGATCCCGACGCGGGCGGGATCGAGGCGCGTGTCACGGCGCAGGGCTTCGTCGACCACCGCGGTGATGTCCTCCACATCCACCCTGCCCCAGCCGTCTCCGGTGACGGCTCTGAGCCACTCGTGGCCGCGTCCCTCCGAACCGCGCGGGTTGCTGGCCACCACCGCGTAGCCGGCCGAGACATAGACCTGGAACTCGTCGAAGAAGTAGAACCCGTACTCCGAAGCCGGGCCTCCGTGGATGTTGAGCAGCACGGGGAACGGACCGTCGCCCTCGGGCATGTAGAGCCACGCATCCACCTCGACGCCCGGAGCGCTCTCGACCGCGAAGGTGTCCGGACCGACCAGTCCACCTGAGGAACGTATCTCCCGGTTGAAGTCGGTCAGGCGCCGTTCCTCCCCGTCGGGGGTCAGTTCATAGAGCTCGCCCGGACAGGTGGGATCGGTAGCTGTGAAGGCCAGCCTTCCGGATGCCGCCCTCGAGAGCCCGGTGATGTATCGGTCGCCGCCCAGCACCGTCCGCGCCTCGCCGTCCGGGCCGAAGGCGACCACCGAGGCCCGGCCGCGGTCCGTCAACCCGGCCAGGAAGCCGTCCTCCAGCCAGATCGGTTTCTCCAAGGCGCCGGACGTGAGCAGGTCGTTGAAACTCCGGTCCAGGTGTCCGGTGATATCGGTAGGAGGTTCGTCGAGCCTCCACAGGGAACAGAGATAGGGATAGTCAGGCGTGGGGTCGCCTATGACGTACAGGTTGCCTGACGGGTCGTAGTCGACCGAGAAGTATCCGGACCGCCGGGCCCGCACCGTCTCCGCGCCGCCATCCACCTCCACTTCGACCACCTCGGAACCGTTCTCCAGAGACCGCGGGTTGTCGCGGCTGGTGACCATGGCCACCTTGGTTCCGTCCGGGGACCAAGCCGGGCCGGACTCGTGCTCGTCGGAGGACCCCACCCGGCGGGGAGGGGTGTCGCCGCGAGGATCGACCAGGTAGGCGTAGGTTCGGCGGTCGTGGAGCCATCCCTCGTCGTCCAGCCGAACGTCGAAACCGGTGACCTTCCGGGGCCTCCTTGACCGTTCGTCCTCGTCCAAGCCGGCCCACTCCCCGTACCACTGGGTTCCCGGGACGAGTATGGAGTTGCCGTCGGGCGACCATGCCGGCGGGCCGGCGCCGAGTTCGAAGTCGGTGATCACGCGTGCTTCCCCGCCGTCGGAGGGCATGACCGCCAACTGGGTAGGGTCCTTCCGTTCCTTGCCTTTCCTCACGAAGGCGAGGGTCCCGCCGTCGGGCGACCACCGCGGAGACGAGTCATTGGACCCAAAGGTGAACTGGCGCGCCTCATCGTCCCAGAGCCATATGGCCGACCTGTACCGGTCCTTCTCGAGGTCGATGGTGGTCACCACGAAGGCAACACGCCGGCCGTCCGGGTGGATCTGTGGATCGGATACCGAGGTGATGCGGGCGAGATCGGAAGGCTCCATGACCTGCGAGGGTAGCCGTCCGGGGCTGTACCTCACTCCGCCCTTAATCGTGACTTCTAATCGAACTACCCTCGCCTGGATGGCCAGACTTTTCGCTTCGTGGTTCGGTTGCGGCTGATCCTCCAGCGATTGCGGGGAGCGGACGCAGGATCGGGAACGATGGAAGGGTTGCGGGCAGGCCCGTGTGCCGACGTATCGGCCGACGATGCCATGGCTAACTCATCCAGGTCGGCTTGCCGGTGACCAGCGCCACGCGTCACAGAGGCGGGCGATCGCGGTGGCCTCGAGAGGAGGGTCATAACCGGCCAGGATCTTGGAGCCGGCGGTGGTCTCCAAGCCCCCGGGCGGCCATGCTGTCCTTGAGGGCGATGCGAATCCTTGCAGAGGACCGCGGTCCTCGCCCCGCCGGGGACCGGCGGCCGGCAGGCACGGTTCTGGCCGGCATCCTTGCTCTGGCTGTGATGGTCACGGGGCCGGGTGCGGGAGCAAATCCCCCGCCACCGCCCGAGCCGTACCTGGCGCCCCCCGGCCCCGCCGCGCCCGCGGAGGCCGATCCGACATTGCTGCCAGCCACCGCGCCAGTGGTCCACAAGCCCCGCTCGTTCACTATCGCCGCCACCGGGGATCTTCTGATCCACAGCCCGATAGTCCGCCGGGCGCGCACCCCCGACGGGTGGGACTTCACGCCGATGTTCTCCAGTGTGGCGCCGATCCTGCGGGCGGCCGATCTTGCCGTGTGTCATGTCGAGACACCGATGTCCCTGGACAACCAGGACCTATCCACCTTTCCTCTCTTCAGCGTGCCGAACCAGCTGGCCGACGCCATCGCCTACGCGGGATACGACACATGCTCGCTGGCCTCCAACCACTCCCTCGACTCCGGAATGAGAGGGGTGACCGGGACCGTCGAGGCGCTCGATCGGGCCGGAGTCGCCCACACCGGCATGGCCCGATCCCCGGAACAGCGCGCCACGCTCAACCTGCTGGAGGTGAACGGGGCGACCGTGGCCCACCTCTCCTACACCTACGGGCTGAACACCGGGGCGCTCCGCGCCGAAGACACCTACCTGGCCAATATCATCGACGAGGAGACCATCCTGGCGGAGGCCGGACGGGCGCGGGCCGCCGGAGCCGACTTCATCCTCCTATCCCTGCACTGGGGAACCGAGTTCCGCCGCATGCCCGACCGCTACCAGACCGATCTCGGACCCCGCCTGCTGTCCTCCCCCGACGTGGACCTGATCATCGGCCACCATGCCCACGTGGTACAGCCCGTGGACCGGATCGGTGGTGAATACGTCGCCTACGGGCTGGGCAACTTCCTCTCCAACCAATCCCCCCAGTGGGGGGCCCGCAAACCCGGAACCCAGGACGGCGTGATCCTCCGGCTGACCGTCACGGAGGACCCGGCCACCGGCCGCTGGTCGGTGACCTCGATCTCGCACACCCCGACCAGGGTGAACCGGGCGACCTTCGAGATCGTCGACGCCCTCTACCCGAGGGATGGGCACAACCCCGCAGAGATGGCCCGATCGGCCTCGGACACCGCCGAGGCGCTCGCCGCCCTCGGCACCGAGGTTCGGCCAGTGCCCGGCCTGTCGCCGCACCCGGCCCAGTGGTTGAGCGATCTGCTCGGCGGTTGACTTCGAGCTGGCCGGATACATCTGACTGCCCTCCCGTACCCCGGAGTGGACTCTTTCCCGGTTGAGCCGGTCCATGCCTCCTTTGTAGCATTCCGCCGACGGCTACCGGACGCTCTGAGACCCCTTGGGAAGGCCGGCAGCCCGCCGGAACCGGTAGGACACGAGCACTTGGGAGGCGCCTGATGCGGCGACGGGATCTGGAGTTGGTGCGCGGTGCGGTCGACATGCATGCCCACAGCGCCCCCTCCCTGTTTCCCCGCCCCGTCACTGACCAGGACCTCGGCCGCTTCGCACTCGACTACGGCTTGCGCGGTTTCGTCCTCAAGGACCATGACAGCGCCACATTCCACCGCGCCGCCAGCCTCAAACGCTCCATGCCCGAGCTCGACCCCATCGGCGCCATCGTGCTGAACCGCTCGGTCGGCGGCATCGACCCGTACGTCGTGGAGGCCGCCCTCCAATACGGGGCCAGGGTGGTCTGGATGCCCACCAACCACTCGAAGCATCACGACGACTACTACGGGACCCCGGACTACCCGCAACTGGGCCGCCGCCAGTCGCAACTCCCGGGCCCTGGTGTCACCGTGCTCGACGGGGACGGCCGCCTGACCGGGGAGGCTAAGGCAGCGATCAGGCTGGTGGCCGATGCAGACGCGTGCCTGTGCACGGGCCATCTCAGCCTCGAGGAGACCCGCTTGGTGATCGCGGAGGCCAACCGGGTGGGGCTCGAGAAACTGCTCGTCACCCACGTGAACCTGAGCTTGACCAAGTACGATCTCGACGTCCAGCGCGAGTTGGTGGCAAGCGGCGCCTACCTCGAGATCGTCGCCGCCACCTGCGTGTCGCCTCTGTTCCAGGAGCAGACCCCGGCGGAGTTGGCGCCGATCATCGATGCCCATGCCGGAGAGCGGCTGATCCTCAGCTCCGATCTGGGCCAGGCCTCGGGGCCACCCCATCCGGAAGGGATGCGGATGCTGCTCCACTCGCTTCTCGACGAGGGTGTGGACTACGGCGCCCTCGAGAAGATGACCAAGGAAAACCCGGCGTTCCTCACCGGCCTGGATTGATGGGGAGCGTCCCCCAGCTGGGCACAGTGACCTTCGACCAGAGACAGCTAGCGGGCGCGTCTAATTAGCATCGGGACGGCCGTAGCGGGGAGATCGGACATGGAGCGGAGTGAGGCCGAACGGGTGTTGAGCGCCGTCGAGGAACGGTTGGCGTCGGACCCTGCCGCAGGTCTGAAAGGATCCGGCTTCTGGAAGGTCGTCGGCGCCGCCAAGAAGGCTCCGGACCTGGTAGGGGCATTCGCCGAGCGGATCGCCGCGATCGACCGCACCGCCTTCGAACGGTGGGCTCTGCTTACCGTTCCCCTCGGAACGGGCACCGCGGCCGCCTCGGCCGGAACCGTGGTGGGGCTGGTGCTGGTCGGCCTAGCCTACAACGCCCCCGAACCGTGGAATGGCCTACTCCTGCTTGCCGGGACCGGCGTCCTGCTCGTGACCACCCATGGCCTGGCCCACCTGGTGGTGGGGCGACTCGTGGGCATACGGTTCACGCATTGGTTCGTCGGCACCGTCACCCGACCGCAGCCGGGGGTGAAGACCGACTACGCCACCTACCTGACCACCGCAGCCGAGCGGCGGGCCTGGATGCATGCTTCGGGTGCCCTGGTGTCGAAGATCGTGCCCTTCGCGCTCATCCCAGCCGGGCTGATCGCCGGCGTCCCCGCGTGGGCGACCGTCCTCCTGGTAGCCGTGGGCGTGGTGTCGATCGTCACCGACATCCTCTGGTCCACGCGAGTCGGCGATTGGAAGAAGTTCCGCCGGGAGATGGCCTTCGCCGAGCGCTAGCGCCGAGACCGGGATCCGCGCAGCATCCTGAGTCAGAAAGAGCGCGAAAACCGCCCAAACCGGTGCTCCGCACCGGGCCCGGCCCCCGCCACCACCTTTCCCCGGCTCGGAGCGTGTTCGGCCATGCCCGGTCGATGCCGGGGACGGCACTTCGCTCCGCAGAGCCAATCGATGTTCCCTCGGGCCGGCCGAGCCGAATCGGTCTTGAATCATCGGCCGGTGTAGGTGCTTGGCGAGAGGCAACGTATCGCGGGGGTGTGACAAGTTCAACCCCCTCGTCCGCTCCTATCACGCCGATCCGAATATGAGGGGTGGGGAATCGTTCCTTGGGAGGACCGAACGATCTCCGGGTCGGGTCACCCGGATCCCGGAAGACCTCGCGAATCACGAACGGAACGAGCCTGGGGGCTCAAAACGTCCATCCATCGCGGTCGGAGATGGCTACATGGCCGGGAGGCGGAGTACCCTCGCCCTCGACGCCTTCTTGCGCCAGCGACGCCTGGACGGCCAGGCGGTCGGCTAGGTCGTTCCATTTGTTGCCGCCGTGTCCCTTCACCCATCGGAAGCTGACCGGCCTGGACCGGTAGAGGTCGATAAGTGGTTCCCAGAGGTCACGGTTCGCCACCGGCTGCTTCTTCGTGTTGATCCAGCCGCGGGCTAGCCATCCCTTCCACCAACCCTGCCGGAAGCAGTTCACGACATACGCCGAATCGCTGACGACCTCCACCGCGCCACCGATACTTCGCACCGCGTCAAGGGCGGCGGCCAGCTCCATCCGCTGGTTGGTGCTGTGTGTTTCCGAGCCGCTCCGGTACCGGCCTCCGGGGATCACCCAGGCCCATCCTCCCGGGCCGGGATTCCCGGAACAGGCGCCGTCGGTGTACACCACCGTGCGGTCCGGCGACCGTTCGCCCGCTCCGCGCGAGGATCGGGTCCGGTTGCTCTGGCTGGGTCCGGTGCTGCGTCTGGCCACGCCTTGATTCCTCTCCGGCGGCGTCCGGGGCAGGCACCATAATGGCACCAATCCGGCTGCGTCCCGTCCTCGCTCCCGGTTCGGAGGCGAGGCGCCGGAAGAATCCCGGACCGGTTTCGGGTCTAGTCTTGCGGCCGGTAGCGTCGGCTGACAACGGAAGAAAGGCTAGGACGGTATGGACCTCAACGGAGCTGTGGCGGTCGTGACCGGAGGCGCGTCGGGTCTTGGGGCGGCCGCCGCCCGGGCGCTGGCCGCTAAAGGCATGAGAGTGGCGATTCTCGACGTCAATGACACCCTCGGCGGAGAGGTCGCCGGCGAACTGGGCGGCATCTTCGCCCATTGTGACGTCACCAGCGAGGATGACGTGGTGGCCGGAGTCGATGCGGCCGCCCGGCTGGGCGAGATACGGGTGGTCGTCAACTGCGCCGGGATCGGGCCGCCCTGCCGCACTCTCGCCCGGGACGGAACCCCCCACTCCCTCGCCCTGTTCCGCAAGGTGATCGACATCAACCTGGTGGGGACGTTCAACACGATCCGGGTCGCCGCCTCCGCGATGATGGGGAACGAGCCCGATGCGAACAACGACCGGGGCGCCATCATCAATACTGCCTCGGTGGCCGCCTACGACGGCCAGATCGGCCAGGCCGCCTACTCGGCCTCCAAGGGCGGGATCGTCGGGATGACCCTGCCTATCGCCCGGGATCTTTCCGTCCTGGGGATCCGGGTCAGCACCATCGCCCCGGGGATCATCGACACTCCGCTGCTGGCCGGTCTGCCCGAGCCAGCCAAGGAGTCGCTGGGCCGCCAGGTTCTTCACCCGAAGCGTCTCGGCCGTCCCGACGAGTATGCGGAGCTGGTGATGCTGCTGGTCACCCACGAGTACATGAACGGCGAGACCATCCGCATGGACGGCGGGATCAGGATGGGACCCAAGTAGCAGCGGCCCGGGATGATGGAGTCGGGCCAGCGGGGCCGGGCCGCCTAGTCGAGGTTGTCGACCAGCCCCTGGAACCTGGCGGCGGAGAAGAGGCTCGGAGCCTGCTCCACCCGGTTGCCCTGCTTGTCGACCAGCAGCGCCCTAGACGTATAGGGGCTGCCATAGTGCCTACGCACGGTATCGGAGCTGTCCCAGAGGTTGGTGAAAGTTAACCCGTACCTGCTCACAAAGCTCCTGGCATCGGTCAGATTGTTCCATGTTCGCGGGTTGATGCCGACGACTGTGACCTTTCCGGCGTTTTTTCGAGCAAACTGCTCGACCTCGGGGGCATGCCCCTGGCAAGTCGGTCACCACTCGGCCCAGAACCAGAACATGACCGCCTTGTCGCCGGTGAAGACCGACCGGAGGTTCACGGTGTCGCCGGTGGCCACGTCGGTCAGGTCGGCATCCGGGACGTCGTCGCTTATCTCGACAGGCGCGGACCCGGTCTCCTCTGCCTGCATGTGTAATGCCCGGTGCAGGAAGGTGGCCATCTGGCCCCGGTTCACGGCCTTGAGCGGGCAGTAGCGGAGCGGATCGGTACCGCATCCGGTGGTGATGCCGGCCGCGTACAGGGCGTCGATGCTGGCGCTGTGCGTTCCGCCCTCGGCAACATCGATGAACCCGGCCGCGGCGGCGGGTTCGAGATCGAAGGCGCGGACCAGGAAGGTGGCCATCTGCCCCCGGTTGACGGTCTTTTCCGGGCAGTAGCGGAGTGGTTCGGTACCGCATCCCGTAGTGATCTCCCGGTCGGCGAGTTCCTCCGCGTAGGGTGACCACCACAGGTCGGCGTCGACGTCGGCGAACCGGGATGTTCCGGTGGCGTCGACCTCACGGCCGAGCACCCGGATCAGCCAGACGGCCATCACCGACCGCTCCACCGGGTCGCGGGGACAGAAGAGGCCGTCCCCACATCCGGTGCCCGAGAACACACCCATGGCTGAGAGGGCCTCGATGGCGGGCGTATGCGTGCCGCCCTCGCCCACGTCGGAGAACCCTCCGTCCGCGCCGGTGGTGGCCGATCCCGGAACGGTCCCCGCCGCCAGCAGAGCGACGGTGACCAACCCCGCCCATGCGACGCGGCGCCACCGGGCGGCCGCTGAACGCTCGGATACTGTCAAGAGTGCCCTCCGGTCGGGACCCGCCACATGATAGTTCTGATCGGCCCCAATGATCGGCGGGCATGGGACCAACCAGGGGTTGAGTCACGAGGCAGGCATCTCCGGTTCTCCACGACCATCGACCGCGGCTCCTGACCGTGCGTCATCGGGTCCGAACACCTCACGGTCCGCGGTAGGCTCCCGGGCGATGGGCAGGATGTTGGTGATCAAGCACTCCCATGAGCCCTTGGACAGGCTCGTCGAGCGCCTCGAGCACTCCGGGATGGAGTGGGACGAGATCACGGCCATCGACGGAGAACCGATCCCGCCGGCCGACGAGGTGGGGATCCTGGTGATGACGGGCGGCCGCATGGGCGCCTACGAGACCGACGCTTATCCCTATCTCGCCGACGAGATGGAACTGGCGCGGGAACTGGTGGAACGGGACGTTCCCGTGCTGGGGATCTGCCTCGGATCCCAGCTGCTCGCCGCAGCACTGGGGGGCCGGGTCTATAAGGCCGACCGTCCCGAGGTCGGCGCCGTACCGGTCGAGCTCACCGAGGCCGGACACCGCCATCCGGTGGTGTCGAAGGTGGCCGGACGAAGGGTGTTCGAGATGCATCAGGACACGTTCGATCTGCCCCCGGGCAGCGTGCTGCTGGCACGCTCCGACCGGTTCCCCCAAGCCTTCGCACTGGGATCGGCGCTGGCCATCCAATTCCATCCCGAGACGCACAACTCCACGGCCAACCGGTGGGCCAACCACGGGGCCCGCGAGATGGTGGAGAGGGCGGGGAGCACCCCTGAGGAGTTCGTTGCAGGCATGGAGGACGCCCGGGCGGAGTTGAACGAGGGTTCCTACGGGCTGTTCGATGCGTGGATCGCCGGCCTGGACGGACAGGGAGAAGGACGGCCCCTCCCCGCGTGACGGTTCCGGAGACCTTCGTGCGAGTCGCTAATCGCAGTGCGATGCAGCCGCATCGACCACCTGGATGTAAGCACTCACCCCCGGAGGATCCCGGAGAATAGGTGCTCACCGCATCCGTCCCCGTCACCCGGGAGAGGGAGTATCCGGGTCTCGAAGCCGGCCTCCTCCATCAGCGACACCCAGGTTGCCAGGGGGAAGAGGCCGGTCACATGGAGGTCGGTCTCCGTCCGGCGAACGCCTCCCTCGGTGATCGTGTAGGTGATCCAGGACTCGATGGTGGTGTCGGTCGGATCGGGGTCGGTCAGCCGCTCTTCGACCTCCACCTCCGGGTCGCCGGGCCGGGAGGGTGGTGGGATATCCCAGCGCAAGACCCGGCCCTCGTCGAACGACTCCGCCACCAGGTCCGGCGCCACCAGGAGCAGACCGCCGGCTCGCAGGTGGGCCCGGGCGGTGGCGAAGGCCGCTCGCAGGTCGTCCTCGGTCTGCATGTAGGAGACCGCATCGTGGATGAGCACCGCGTCGAACACCTTCCCCAGGCGCACCGTCCGCATATCACCCAGATGGTGCTCCACGTCCGGGTTCAACCGCCGGGAATGCTCCAGCATCTCCGGAGACAGGTCAACACCGGTGGCCTCGAAGTCAGAGGTGAGGTGCGACAGGTTGTGGCCACCGCCCACGCCGAGCTCGAGGATGCGATAGAGGCCCTCACCCAGCCGGGCCCGGATGGCTTCCCTCCAGTGAACGGCCTCCTCCGCGTAGTCCTCCGGCGGGCTTACCAGCGGCCACAGGTAGGCCAGGTCGGAATAGAGGCGCAGGCTTCCCACCATGGGCCTTACCGGGCTATCGGATCGTGTTGCGCCGCGCCATCGAGGTCGACCAGGGCGTCCCTTCAGCCTCGGCGACGGCACGCAGCTCGGTCATCCGCTGGGCGGCATGGTGCGCGTCGCGTCGGCCCGTGGCAAGCTCGCGCCAGATGGCCCGGCCTCCGAGAAACCCCGACGCCCCCGCCGCGCAGGCCACCCGCACCTGGTCACGGAAGAGCCCGAAGTCACTGCCCTCGGACAGGATGACCCAGGGAACCGGACTCGAGCGGTCGACCTCGGCGCATGCTTCGGCCCATTCCTCGGGAGCGTGCCGGCCGGCCTCCGGCATGACGGGAAACTGCAGCTTCAGCACTTCCGCCCCCAGCGGGCCGAGCCGTCTAACTCCTTCCATCACGGCGCGCTTCCTGTCAGCGGGATCCTCGTAGAGCGCCAGAGGCTCGCAGAAGAGCGGCAACCCGACCTCCCGGCACTGCCTCACCACAGCCGTCACGAACCGTTCCGCCGCTGACATATCCCCGTCCGGGTCGTAGTAGACGGAGATCTTGACGGCGTCCGCTCCCATCTCGGCCGCCCGCTCCACGTTCCAGCCGGGAAGGAGGCGAGGGGAGGTTCGAACGTCAGCGTAGTCCCCGTCCTCGATACCGAGGATCAGGCCCAGACCCTCCGGGCGGCCACCAACCGCGGACCCCGTGGCCACGAGATAGCCGGGGTCGATCAGGACGGCCCGGCTTATCGGCCCGAGCGCCTCGATGATCGGTTGCTTGGCCGCGTTGATGTCGTCGGCCGTCATGTTCTCCGGGCGGGCCGGGCTCACGGTCTGGGCGAATGAGCCCACATGGTCGATCGCCAGGACCGTGAAGAGACCGGTCGTCGTTGCGACCCGCCCGAGACGACGCGAGCCCACCTCCGACCGGCCTTCGGGGAGTCCCGTCATCCGCTCAGGTCATCGATCTGTAGGTAGTCCCGCATCGGGATGGGCCTAGTGGTGCGCATCCCGAGCCAGGCGGCCACTTCCGCCAGCTCCGAGGACAGGTCTCCCTGCGCCACCGCGTAGTGGTGCTCGCGGCCCTGGACCATCACGGTGTTGACCAGGTCCATCAACTCGATCGGCTCCCCGTTGAGCCGGAACCGGGTGAACCAGCCGCGGGTGCCGTCGAACCCGGCCTTGCCCGTGTCCACCACCTCGGCCGTGGCGATGAACAGCTCGCGGAAATCGTCCCCCGCATAGGAGATGGTCGTCTGCTGGGGAGCGAACAACAGGTCGCCCGACACGCCGTAGCGGATGTCCGACTTGCGTCCCAGCGTCACATGATCCACCCAGCGGATCCCGTTGCCTGCGCCGAAATGGCGGGGCGTGACCCCACAATGCCAGAGCAGGGCGGCGTCGGTTTCCAGGTCGAGGGTGGTCAGGTCCAGCAGAGTGGCGGAACCATGATGGGGCGACATCGAGTTCATCAGGAGCATCGTCACCGCCCCGGGCACGTCCCCCTCGCAGGACACCGCCACACCGTCCTCCGAGCCCAGCAGGCTGTAGGCCATGCACGGGGCCATGTCGAAGTCCTCCTGGAAGCTGGGCCAGCACTGGACTGCCAGGGCGTCGTACCCCTCCGTCTCGATGATCCGGCGGAGGGCCAGGTAGAGGCGGGCATTGCGGTCCATGCCGAGTGAGGGAGCGGTCACCTCGGTGGCCAGGTCGGTGGCCTTCCGCACCACGGATGCGGCCGGGCCGGTCTCGACGGCCCGAGCCGATTGGACTACGTCTTCGATGGTGTGCGTGCCGACCGTGGTTCCGAACCGGCTTTCCAGGCTCTCCTCGTCGAACAGCATGTTGTAGAAACCGGGAGAGATGCCGCCTATCCAGCCGATCCGCGCCGAGGCCATCGCCTTGATCCCCTTCAGGGCGCGGAAGGTGACGCGGAAGCGCCGTTCCGTGTCCGGCTCGTCGATGTGGCCGAGGAACCACTTGTAGGGTGTCCCCCGATCTCGCAGGTAGCGGCGGATTATCGAGGCGAAGTGGTTGGTCGAGACCAGGGAGTGGAGCTGGATCGATCCCTCCAGGACCGGCTCGGGAGTGGCCCAGAGGCCGAGCCGGGGAGCAACCGCCGCCAGCGGTTCGAGCAACTCGCCCGACGCGCAGGCCGCGGCCTGGAGGACCAGGAAGTCGAGTTGCTGGGACGACAGGTGGCCGGCTGCCTCGCGTGCGGCCTCCAGATCACCGATCCCGTGGTCGATGGCCACCAGGTCGAAGTCCAGTTCGTCGGCGAGGCGGCGGAGGCCGGTGGTGGCCCGCCGGTACTGGTCGTGCTCGTCGGCGTAGTAACTCTCGAACGCCACCCCCACGTATCCGACCCGGAGTCGCTGGCCACTCATGCCGTCACCTCGCTGCTCAACTGTTCGTCCCAGGACTCGAGGATCAGGGCAACCGTATTGGCGCCGGGATCCTCGGTCCCCATGCTGTGATCGGGGGCGAACCGGGCCCGCCCCGCAGAGGGCCGCATGCCCGCGGTCGCCCGGGCGCCTTCTCGCGCGGCTCGGGCCGCCGCGGCCAATACGGACGCCAGGTCGCCATCCCCCTCCATCGCCTCCCTGGCCTCGCTCACGGCGGGGGCCAGGGCATCGATCATCGTCTTGTCTCCCGGTCCGGCCTTGCCGATCCGCGCCACCCGGGCCAGACCCTTCTCCATCCCGGCTACGAGCCCACTCTCGTCGGGCGCCGATGACCGGGATAGGCCACCCGCGAGGGCTCCGAAGAAGGCGCCGAACAGCGCGCCGGCGGCACCGCCCACGGTCTCGTGAAAGGCGGATCCGGTAGCTCGCATCACCTCGGCAGCACTACCGTGGTCGTCTTCCCCGGCGCGGCGGGCCGCTTCCGCCAGGGCGGCCGCCATGTTGACCCCGTGGTCACCGTCACCGGCCACCGAGTCGAGCCGGGACAACTCCTCCCGGTGGTCGTCCACCCTCCGGCTGGCCGCAACCACCAGCCGGACCGCCAGGTCCCGGTCGATCATCGCCGCTACCGGCCGGCCATCGTGAAGCCCGCTCCCCTGGCGGGCCGGTCGTAGAGCTCGATCAGTTCGCCGTCCATGTGGCAGATGGCGAAAGAGAATCCCGCCATGTCGAGGGTGGTGGCATAGGGACCCATCCAGGAACGGACCACTTCGAGGCCTTTTCGCTCCAGGGCGGCGCGAGCCCCCCGGTACAGGACCGATAGCTCCATCAGGGTGAGAGAGCCGGCGTTGTTGAGGAGCAGCCCCACCTGCGCGCCGGACGGCAGGTCGGCATCGTCCGCCAGCCGGTCGATCATCAGGCTCGCGATCTCGTCCGCCCGAACATCCTCGCCGAGACGGTGGCCCGGCTCGCCATGGACTCCCATACCCACCGACAGGGTGGTGTCCTCGGGGTCCCCGAGGGGCTGCCCGCTCACCGGGTGGGCCACCGTGCCGGTCGCCGCCGACAGCGAGCGGGTGCGATCCCGGACCTTGCGGGCGACCGCGGCGCACGTCTCCAGAGAGTCGCCGCGGTCGGCCGCCGCTCCCACCATCTTCCAGACGAAGAAGAGCCCGGCCCCGCCCCTGCGCTCGGTGATCCGGTCCTTGGGCGCCGAGGCTACATCGTCGTACAGGACCACCATCTCGACATCCTCGATGCCTCCGTCCTCCGCCTCGTCAATGGCCAACTCGGCGTTCATGATGTCTCCGGCATGGCTGGAGACCAGCAGGAGGACCCCACCGCCCCGGTCTGCCGCCTCGATGCCGCGGAGGATCGCCGCGGGTCCGGGCGATGAGAAGATCGGACCCGCAACGTTGACGTCGAACAGACCCACCCCCACCCAGCCGATCATGGCCGGCTCATGGCCGGAGCCATTGCCGATCACCAGGCCCACCTTGCCCTCGGCCTTGGGAGCGGTGCGGACCACCATGCCGTCCCTCAGCGAGATGATGCCGGCATGGGCCGCGACATACCCTTCCAGCATCTCCGCCACCGCACGGCTGGGGTCGTTGAGGAAGCGCCGGGTGCGGATACTCATGCGATGTTCTCCCGGATGAAGCGGGCCGCCTCGGCCGCATCCTGATCGGGGCGGTCGGTCAGATCCCGCCAGGCATAGGTGGACCGGCCGGTCTCGACCCTCGAATTGGGAAAGGTCTCGAACACCACCCAACCCTCGTAACCGGCCTCATCCAGCGCCCGGCGGAAAGAGGCCCAGTCGATGTGGCCGTACTGGGGCGCCCGCCGGTTGTTGGCGGCCACCTGGACATGGCCGATGCGGCTCCCGGCCAGGCGAACGGCGTCGGCGAGGTCGTCCTCCTCCATGTTCATGTGGAACGTGTCCAGCTCCACCTTCACGGAAGGATGGCCCACCATTTCCATGTATTCCAGGCACCCGGCCACGGTGTTGAACATGAAGGTCTCGAAACGGTTGAGAACCTCGAGACAAACATCAATGCCCAGGGTCGATGCGTACTCGGCCACCTCGTGCATGGCTGCGGCCGATCGCTCTCGGTAGCCGTCCGGATCACCGTCGAAGAAACCCATCCAGGTGGCGTAGGTGACTCCCCCCAGGATCGGGCTGCCCAGCCGGGCCGAGTCGTCGAGGCACCGTCGCAGATGATCGACACCGGCCCTGCGGACCGCGGCATCGGGGCTGGAGATGTCCATGGCCGGGCTCAGCCCGGTGCTGCATAGCACGTCGAGGCCCAGCGACCGGGCGGTGCGCGCCATCCGCTCGACGCCGACATCGAGGCCGGCCACGAGGGAGATCTCCACCCCGTCGTAGCCGGCTTCGGCGGCCTTGGCGAAGGCCGCAGACTGGTCGTCCGACCAGCTGTCGAGCCAGTAGAAAATCTCGATGCCTACCGGTCGGGTCACGCGGTCTCCTCCTTGACTGTGAAGGCCGTTCGCAAAAGTGGATGGGCGGGTTGGCGGTTGCTGAACGTCACCGCCACCACCGTACCCTGCTCCGGTATTTCGTTGCCAACCACCCGGTGGGTGATACCCCCTGCCACCCCGTCGAGCCGGATCGAGGCGAGAATGTAGGGAACCTCGATGCCGCCGAAGGGTGGCGGGATATGGACACGCGTGGCGGCCACGATCCTGCCCGTGCCCGGCAGGTCGTACCAGTCGGTCTCGGACAGGTCGGCATCGCAGAACCGTCGCGGGGGGAACCAGGTCGACCCGCACTCCGGACACTCGGTGGCCCGCAGCACTCCGTTCTCGAGGCCCTGGTAGAAAGGATCGGCCGATCCGACCGCATGGCGGTACCGCTGGGCCATCTCGATGTGGATCAAGGAGTACCGATCCCCTGATGGAGTGGCCCCCCGCTCGGCACCCGTCACCCGCATCAGGCGCCAGCCCCGCGGAGACCGAGCCGCAAGTACCGCGTGGGCCTCCTTCTCCGAGGTGCGAAAACGAGGGCCATTACATGGCGTGCGGCAAGAAGGAACGAGCCGAGAACGCGAAAATCGCCACCCCGCCGAACCGGTGCCCCGCGCCGGGCCCTCCCCCGCCACCACCTGTCCTTGGTTCGGAGCGTGTTCGGCCATGCCCGGGCTGGTGCCGGGTGTCTGCGGGTCGCTCCCTGTGAAGCCTCTGGATGTTCCCTGCGGGCCGACCACTCCGATCGGTGAGACGCTTGCGGTCGGTGTAGGTGCTTGGCAATTGCCAACGTACAACGAGGGTGTGACAGATTCTGCCGTCTACGCTTGGCGAACTCGCGCGGTGAGCGTCTCAAGTGCCGCTCGATCAGGCTCATCGGGTGCGCCCGAACACGTTGACCACTGCCAGCGAGCCGACGCCGGCGTGGGTGTCGGTGATTCCGATGCGGGCATCCGGAACGGCTCGGGAGCCCGCCACCTCTCCCCTGAGTTGGCGGACCACCTCCACGGCCTGGGCGATTCCGGTGGCCCCGACCGCCGATCCCCTGCCCAGCAGCCCGCCCGAAGTGTTGACCCAGACCTGGCCGCCCAGGTCGAAACGACCCTCGGCGGCGGCCACACCGCCCTCCCCCACCAGGCACAGACCGAGATCCTCGTAGGCCTGGAGTTCCGCTCCGCTGAAGGAGTCGTACACCTCGGCCACGTCGATCTCCCGCGCCGGATCCTCGATACCGGCCATCCGGTAGGCGTCCCGGGCCGCCCTCCGCTTGGCGGCGAAGTGGGGGAACAGTTCATCCGACCGGTCGGAGAGACGGGGAAGGTCGGTGGAGGACCCGGAGCCGAGGACCGCCACCGGAGGACGCTCGGAGAACGTGGACGAGTGCTGCTCGGCCCACTCCCGCGTGGCGAGCAGCACGGCCGCAGCGCCGTCGCTGAGCAGGCTGGCGTCGAACAGTCGATAGGGATCCGACAGCGGCGACGAGCCACGCACGTCCGCCACCGTGATCGACATGCCCTTGTGGGCGCAGGGATTGTCCAGGGCGATGCGTCTGTTCTTCACCGCGATCTCGGCGAACTGCTCGGTCGTGGTCCCGTACCGCCGCATGTGCTCGGTGATCATCAGCGCGTAGGGAGCGGCGAAGGTCCCGAACACGGGGGTCTCCCACTCGAAATCGGCCGAAAGCGCGAGAAGCTCCGTCGCGGTGGCCCGATCGACCGAGTGGCCGTTGGTCTCACCTCCGTAGACCAGAACGGCCCGGGCGTCCCCGGCCCGGAGCGCCATGACCGCGGTCCGTATGGCGAGCGCTCCCGTAGCGCCGCCGCCTTCGACACGGACAATGGGCTTGCCCGCGAGCCCGACGGCATCCTGGAGGATATGGCCCAGGCTCATCTGGCGGTTGAAGTGGTCGCTCTCGTAAGCCGCAACGCCCATGTCGACCGGCCCCGCCCGGGTGCCTGCGTCGATCAGAGCCTCCCGGGACGCCTCGACCACTATGTCGCGGACGCTCGCATCCGCCCGGAAGCCCACGAACGGGGTCATACCAACCCCGACCACCAGGACGGTGTCGCTCATGGGGCGAGCGGTTCCGGCGAATCGGGCCGCATGTGAACGCGATCTCAGGCCAGGTCGAACCGGTCGAGGTTCATCACCTTATGCCAGGCCGCCACGAAGTCCTGCACGAACTTCTCCTGGCCATCGGATGACCCGTAGACCTCGGCGATGGCCCGGAGTTGGGAATTGTGACCGAGGACGAGGTCGACCGAGGTGGCTGACCACCTGACCTCACCGGTCTCGCGGTCAACACCGTCGTAGACGTGGTCGGTCGCTGACTGCTGCCAGCGGGTTCCCATGTCGAGGAGGTTCACGAAGAAGTCGTTGGTTAGCGTGCCGGCGCGGTCGGTGAGCACCCCGAGTGAGGACCCACCGGAGTTGGCGCCCAGGACCCGGAGGCCACCGATGAGCACTGTCATCTCGGGTGCGGTGAGCGACAGCAGGCTCGCCTTGTCCACCAGCATCGTCTCGGGCCGGCGATGGTCACCGGACCGCCGGTAGTTGCGGAACCCGTCAGCCGCCGGTTCGAGCACGGCGAACGAGCCTTCGTCCGTCTGCTCCGGCAAGGCGTCCGTGCGTCCCGGCGAGAATGGGACCTCGACCCCGCAGCCGGCCCGGCGTGCAGCCTCCTCGACCGCGGCACATCCGCCCAGGACGATCAGGTCCGCCAGGGACACCCTCGTGCCGCCATTCCGGGAGCCGTTGAACCCGGCCCGTATCCCTTCCAGGACGGCCAGAACGGCTGCCAGTTCGGAGGGATCGTTGGCCTCCCAGTCCTTCTGGGGAACGAGCCGGATGCGGGCACCGTTCGCGCCGCCCCGCTTGTCGCTGTCACGGAACGTGGACGCCGACGCCCAGGCGGTCGCCACCAGCCGGGAAACGGAGAGCCCGGAGCCGAGGATCCGGGCCTTGAGGGCGGCGATGTCGCCGTCATCGACCAGATCGTGGTCCACCGCAGGGACGGGATCCTGCCATATGAGTTGCTCGGCGGGCACCTCCGGACCGAGATACCTGGCTACCGGCCCCATGTCGCGATGGGTCAGCTTGAACCACGCCCTGGCGAAGGCATCCGCCAACTCGTCCGGGTTCTCCAGGAACTTCCGGGAGATCGGCTCGTAGATGGGGTCCATGCGGAGGGAGAGGTCGGTGGTCAGCATCACCGGGGTGTGCCGCTTCGATGGGTCGTGGGCATCGGGCACCGTGCCCGCCGCCTCGCCGTTGGCAGGGACCCACTGCCATGCACCCGCCGGGCTCTTCGAGAGCTCCCATTCGTGGCCGAACAGGGTCTCGAAGAAGGTGTTGTCCCAGGCCACCGGGGTGGCCGTCCAGGCGCCCTCGAGCCCGCTCGTGATCGAGTCGTCCGCCTTCCCGCTACCGAACGTGTTCGTCCAACCGAGGCCCTGCTCCTCCAGGTCGGCGCCCTCCGGCTCCGGACCCACGTAGCGGTCCGCTGCCGCGGCGCCGTGGGTCTTCCCGAAGGTGTGTCCCCCGGCGATGAGAGCCACCGTCTCGGTGTCGTCCATTGCCATGCGGGTGAAGGTCTCCCGGATGTCCCTCGCCGCCGCCAGCGGGTCGGGCCGCCCGTTCGGCCCCTCGGGATTCACGTAGATCAGGCCCATCTGCACCGCACCCAGCGGGTTGGCAAGCTCCCGATCGCCGCTGTAGCGCTCATCGCCCAGCCACTCGGTCTCGGGGCCCCAGTAGATGTCCTCCTCGGGTTCCCACACATCCTCGCGGCCGCCGCCGAAGCCGAAGGTCTCGAAGCCCATGGACTCCAGCGCGACGTTCCCGGCGAGGATCATCAGGTCGGCCCACGAGATCTTGCGGCCGTACTTCTGCTTGACCGGCCACAGCAGCCGCCGCGCCTTGTCGAGGTTGGCGTTGTCTGGCCAGCTGTTGAGCGGTGCGAAGCGGTGGGTGCCGGATCCGCCGCCTCCCCGCCCGTCGAAGGTGCGGTATGTGCCGGCGCTGTGCCACGCCATCCGGATGATCAGCGGCCCGTAATGGCCGTAGTCAGCCGGCCACCACTCCTTCGAATCGGTCATCGTCTCTTCGATGTCCGCTTTCACCGCCGCCAGGTCGAGGCTGCTGAACTCCTCCGCGTAGTCGAACCCGTCGTCCATGGGGTCGATCAGGGGTGAGTTCTTGCCCAGAGGCCTAAGGTTCAGCTGCTCGGGCCACCAGTGCTGGTTCGCCAGCGAGCCCATCGCCGCGGACGTGTCATGCAGCACGCTGCACTTGGCCGCCGGTCTCGTCTCGGTAGTGATGGTTCCTCCATGGTCATGGCTGTTCCACAGGGTATTCGGTCGCGTCCTGTGACACGACATCGGCCTCGATGGGCGGCGGCATGGGGTTCGGCCTGGTCCCGTAGAGATCGACATCGCCCGGCCGGTCTCCCCCAGGCGCCTCCAGGTCCGCCACCGATTCGAGGGTCATGAGATCAGCCGTCATGTTGTGGAAGCGGTTCAGGGGTTCCTCGAAACGAGGCGCCATGGGACCCGGCGGCGCGCCGGCGCGGGAGACGCCTCGCTGGACCCGCTCGCATATATCGATGTCCTCGTCGTTCACGTCGACCCAGAATCGCCTGGTGGTCTCGAACGCCTCGGCGAGCCGTTGCCGGCCCCGCTCATCCTCGGGCGACGGCGCCGCACCCGGCGGGAACAGGAAGGTGCAGTGCTCGATGGTCCGCCCGACCTCTACCGGCTCGAGCAGGATGAGGAACACATGGTTCGGCAGCACCGCGAGCAGGACGTTGGGGAACACGGCGACGAACCGTCCGCTGGCGGCATCGGATGCGCCCAAACCCGTCGCGGGGGGCAATACCACCCAGTCTTCGTGCTGGTCGCTCGAGACCGGCGTCGTGGTCTGCCCGCAGTACATCCCCGGACCCTGGTAGCGGTAGTGGTCCCGGACGCGCGACACCTTGGCCAGCTTCGGATGCACCCACGGTAGGTGGTAGTACTCCGCGAAGTTCTCGACGAGGAGTTTCCAGTTGGCCGCGACCTCGAACGTGGCGGTCGCCCCCTCGAGGTCGGCGAGTCTCCACTCGTCCAGGCGGTAGGCGGCCATTCGCTCGGGCAGGTCGCCGAGCCATACGTCCAGGGGCGGCGTCTCCTCGTCCAGGCAGACGAACACGACGGGACCCCAGGTGTCCACCCGCACGGGGACGAGGCGCCAGTCGGCGGGGTCGAAATCCGATGGGGGTGACGCCTCGAACAGCGGCGCCGCGACGAGCCGGCCGTCGGTCGAGTAGCTCCAGCGATGGTACGGGCACCTGATGATGCCCGCTATGTCGCAGTCGGCGTCGGCCAACTCGGTCCCCCGGTGGCGGCAGGTGTTCATGAATCCGCGCAGCCCGTCTCCGGACCGGGTAAGCAGCACCGATTTGCCGGCGACCGTCCGCACCAGAAGCCGTCCCGGCCGGGAGAGTTCGTCGGCGAGAGCCACGCCGGTCCATGCCCTACCGAACAACCGGGCCTGCTCATCGGCGAAGAAGGCCTCGTCCGCGTAGACGGCCGGAGGCGGTCCGAGAGCCGACCAGACCTGAGGCCGGATGTCGGCCCAAAATCCCGGAAGGCGCCATGGCGCCGCAACGGTGGGTGGCATCGCCATCCGACGATAACAACTCCCGCCAAGCCGAAGGCCGGAAGGACTCGCTTCAGCATGGCCTCGCGGAGGAGGTTGGCGAGCCTCAGCCGAGGTCGAAGTCGACTCTCTCCAGGCTTCCTGTGTAGGGGAACTCGCCCTCGTAAGAACTGCTCACCGGGGACAGCGTGTCGGCGCCGACGCTGAGAGACCCCCAGGAGATCATGCCCCGGGCCATGGAGGCCATCTCCATCTCGCCGAGAGTCCGGCCGTCGGCTTCCAGCCGGCCGATGCCCCGGTAGTCCCCGGTCCTCGCGAACCGGAACGACAGTTCGGTCGCCCCTGGGATCACCGGATCGGACGAGGCAAGCGTCTGGCGTTCACCGAGGTAGCAGTACTCGAACACGAGGTGCCCGCCGGCCAGGTACAGGACGTAGCCTCCGCTCACATCGCCCACTGCCACCAGCACCCCCTCGTCAGCCGCGCCCAGTGGGGCGATCCGGGCCGTGATCCTGAAGTCCCGGTTGAACACCAGCGGGGTGGCGGCGCCCGGCACCCGGCTCGAACCGCCGAGGTATGAGAACGTGTCCCTCGCCCTCGGCGTACCGGGAGTCTGGAAAGTGGAAGCCCTCACCGCCAGGTAGCGGTCGTCGAGCGGGAACACCGAGTACCGGGAGGCCTCCTCCGACCACCGCCCAACCAGATCGGCCAGCTTGTCGGGGTGTTCGGCGGCCACATCTTTGCATTCGGAGAAATCGGAGTCGATGTGGTACAGCTCCCAAGGATCGTCCTCGAAGGGTTCGTTCCGCCGGTGCCGGGTGAGGGCCTTCCAGCCGTCCTGCCACATGGCCCGGTGGCCGATCATCTCGAAGTACTGCCGGTCGCGAGGGGCGGGAGCGCCGGGGTCGTCCAGCACATCGCGGATGCTGGCACCGTGGTAGGGCATCTGGTCCACACCGCCGTACGAGGACTTGGGCGCCACATCCACGAGATCCAGGATGGTGGGGGCGATGTCGATGGCGTGGACGAACCGCGTTCTCACGCCGCCGGTGTCCGCCAGGCCTTCCGGCCAGGAGACGATCATCGGGGTCCGCACCCCGCCCGCGTAGGTGTTCTGCTTGTACCAGCGCAGGGGGGTGTTGGCGGCCTGCGCCCATCCCCACGGGATGTTGGTCTGGGAGTGCGGGCCGCCGATGGTGTCGAACCGCTCCATGTTGAAGTCCACGGTGCAGAAGCGGTCCTCCTCGTAGGTCACGATGTCGGCCCCGCCGTCCGGCCCTCCCTCCTGGCTGGCCCCGTTGTCGGAAAGGACCACGAAGACCGTGTTGTCGAGCCGCCCGATCGACTCCAGGAAGTCCACCAGCCGACCCAACTGGGCGTCCGTATGGTCCAGCATGGCTGCGTATGCCTCCTGGAAACGGGCGAAGAGCTTCTGCTGGTTAGGGGTGAGGTCGGCCCAAGCCTCCACGCCCGGGTTGAGCGGCGCCAGAACCGCATCCTCGGGAACGATCCCCATCTCCTTCTGGCGGGCGAAGCGGCGCTCGCGAACCACGTCCCAACCCTCGTCGTAACGCCCGCGGTACTTGTCCAGATACTCCTGGGGGGCCTGGTGGGGACAGTGAGCCGTGCCGAAGGCCGCGTAGAGGAAGAAGGGCTGCTCGGGCTTGACCGAGACCTGGTCGCTCACGTAGGAGATGGCGTGGTCGATCAGGTCCTCGGTCAGGTGGTAGCCGTCCTCGGGACTGCCCGGCGGATCCACCCGGTGGTTGTCCTCCACCACGTCAGGGTAGAAATGATCGGTGAGGGCGTCGAGGAAGCCGTAGTAGCGACCGAACCCGCGTCCCAGCGGCCACTCGTCGTAGGGACCGGCGGCAGTGGTCTCCTCGAGGGGCGCCAGATGCCACTTGCCGATCGCCATCGTTGCATAGCCGGCACCCGCCAGCACCTCTCCCAGGTTGCCGGCCGACTTCGTCACCCGGCCGCGGTGTCCGGGGAACCCCGAGTCGACATTCGACAGGTAGGCCATCCCTACGCTGTGATGGTTGCGCCCGGTGAGCACGCAGGCGCGGGTCGGTGAGCACAGCGGGGTGACGTTGAAGTCGTTGAAACGCAGCCCCCGCTCCGCCAGCGCATCCATAACGGGCGTATCCACCTCGGCCCCGTAGCACCCGAGACCGGCGAAGCCGACATCGTCCAGCACCACCAGCACGACGTCCGGCTTGCCGCGGGCATCGTTCGCCATCGCCGGCCACCACGGAACCGACTCCCGGAAGTCGGGCCCGATCACACCCTCGAAATCCGGCTCCGGGTAGCTCGGAGCGTCCTGCGCTGCGCCCGGATCAGTGCTGGGGCTCATCGACCTTCCTGGCCTTTGCCGACGGCGGTAACCATACTCGCGACCATGAGCGCTATCGACACCACTTGCGGCGGCCCCGCCACCGACCCGTTCACCATCGAGTCGCTGGCGGTCCAGGTCTACCGCGCCCCCGTCGCCCGCCCGGTAAGGACCTCCTTCGGGACCATGGAAGACCGTCCGGCGGTGGTGGTCACCACCCGATCCGACGACGGAACCACGGGATACGGGGAGGTGTGGTGCAACTTTCCCGAACCCGCCGCCGGTTACCGGGCCGACCTGATCTCCCGGGTGCTGGCACCGGCCATCGTCGGCAGGCAGTGGTCCGGGCCCGAGGCCGTGTTCGATCACCTGACGGAAAGCTCCAGACTGCTCGGCATCCAGGCGGGGGAACCGGGACCGTTCGCCCAGTGCATCGCCGGCATCGACATCTCACTCTGGGACATGGTGGCGCGGCGGGCCGGCCTGCCGCTCTGGCGGCTCCTCGGCGATTCGGGAAGCGGGCGGGTGCCGGCCTACGCCAGCGGGATAGGACCGGAGGATCCAGCCGGACAGGCCGCTTCGGCCCGGGCGGAGGGCCACCGCGCCTTCAAGCTGAAGGTCGGCTTCGGGGAGCGGCGCGACCTCGCCAACCTCGACCGGATGCGGAGCGAGTTGGGCCGGGAAACCACCGTCGCCTTGGATGCCAACCAGGCTTGGTCCCCCGACGTGGCCAGGTCGATGATCCGCTCGCTTGCGCCCTACGCGCCGGCCTGGCTGGAGGAACCGATCCCCGCCGACCGGCCCGGCGCCGACTGGAGGAGCCTGGCCGACGACTCTCCCATCCCCCTGGCGGGCGGCGAGAACCTGTACGGCGAAGCGGCCTTCGGCAGGGCGATCGCCACCGGGGCGCTGGCCGTGATCCAGCCGGACGTCACCAAGTGGGGCGGCATCTCGGGATGCCTGCCGGTCGCCAGGCGGATCCTGGCAGCCGGCCGCCGCTACTGCCCCCACCATCTCGGGGCGGGAATCGGGGTCGTGGCTTCCGCTCACCTGCTGGCAGCAGCGGGTGGTGACGGCATGCTCGAGGTCGACTCCAATCCCAACCCGCTCCGCGAAGGCCTGGCCCAGCCCTTCCCACAGCTTGTGAACGGGGCACTGGTCCTGGGTGACGCCCCAGGACTGGGAGTGGCGCCGGACGGCTCGGTGTCGGGACTACGCGTCGACGGGGACGGGTAGCAGCTCGCCGGCAGCGACCGGGCCCGGACGGGGAGTACCCTCCCGCCTGCCAACGAGGGAGAGCAACAGCATCGACCATCCTCTCGATCCGGACCCCGTAGTACCCCGCAGGGTCGGCCTCGTGGGACTATCGGCCGTCCTCGCCGGGGCGATGGCCCTCTCGATGACACCCGGCCCGGTCATCGGGATACTGTCCCGGTTCTTCATCGATGACCTGGGCCTCACCAGGACCGAAATCGGAGCGATTGCCACCTTCCACGCTTTCGCGATCATGATCACCAGCATCCCGTTCGGGGTACTGGCCGACCGGCTCAGCGGCCGTTACACCCAGGTCCTGATGCTGTTGTTCGTCTTCCTGGGCCTGATGACCATGTCCTTCTCCTGGGACTTCTGGTCCCTGCTGGTGTTCGGCGGGATAGCCGGGCTGCCGGCCGCCGGGGCCAACTCGGCCACCAACAACATCATCGTCGACAACGTTCCGGCCGGATCCCGCGGCTGGATAACCGGGATCAAGCAGTCGGGGGTGCAGATCGGGATCCTGGTCGCCGGGTTGACCCTGCCGGTGACGGCGGAGCGGGTGGGATGGCGGATGGCGCTGGTGCTTGCCTCCCTGGTGGCGCTGGTGGGAATAGCCTCCACTCTCGCCGTCGTGCCCTCCGCACCCCGCGCTCCGGCTCCGGCGAGGGAGGCCGGGATGCGCCGGAGCCGTCTACCCGTGGCCGTCCGCTGGCTCTCCGCCTACGGCATCACGATGGGGATCGGGGTGGGTACGTACTCGGCCTTCGTACCTCTCTTCGCCCAGGAGAACCTGGACATGGGTGTCACCTTGGCGGGCACCGTGATCGCCGTATCGGGCGGGTCCGGCGCCTTGTGCCGCGTGGTGTGGGGATGGATCGCAGAACGATCCGGGCATCCCTCCGTCCCGCTGCTGGCGATCGGCGCCATCTCGGCGGGCGCTTTCGCCGCCACCTGGGTGGCCGCCTACACCAGCCCCTACCTGATCTGGATCGGGGCGGTGCTGGTCGGGGCGAGCACGGGCGCGTGGATGTCGGTCGGCATGATGGCCGCCATCATGGTGTCCGGGCCCAAGCAGACCGGACAGAGCACCGGGTCGATCGTGCTCGGGTTCGCCGTGGGCCTGACCATAGGACCGGTGGTCTTCGGATGGGGCGTGGACACGTTCGGGACCTATGACCTACCCTGGGCAGGTGTAGTTCTCAACTTCGCGGCCGCCATGGCCATGATGCTGATCTGGAGGTTCCGCGCTCGCTCGGCCGAAGCATGTGAGTGAAGCCCGGACGTGCGAGAATCGGCCTGCCACAGCCAAGATCCCGGAGGCATCCGTCCTGATGAGCGCATCTGACCCTTCCCATCGCCTGCCCCTGACCGTCCCGCAGATGGGAGTGGTCGAGGAGGTGGTGGTGATCGAATGGCTGGTCGACCCGGGCTCCGCCGTGGTCGAGGGCCAGGAGGTGGTCGTCGTGGAGACCGAGAAAGCCGAGGTCGCGTTGGAGTCACCGGCGAGCGGCACCATCGAGATCGTGGCGCCCGCCTCCGATGACGAGGTGCCGGTGGGCGCGACCCTCGCCTACATCGACCCGTGAACCCTCCCGGATTCGGCCTCGAGGGTCGGAGGGCGCTGGTTACCGGATCGGCCGGCGGCCTGGGCAAGGCCATCGCCCTGGCCCTCGCGGCGGCCGGCGCCGAGGTGGTGGGTGCGGACATCGCGAGCGCGGCCAACCGGCAGGTGGCGAGTTCTGTCGCGGGAACCGCCGTGACCCTGGACGTCTCCGATCAGCAGGGCGTCGAGGCGGCGGTCGACCACATCAGCACCCACCTGGGTCCGATCGACGTGCTGGTCAACAGCGCCGGCATCGGTGGCCGCGGCGCCGCAACCGACTATTCACCTGACCTGCTGGCGCGGGTCATAGACGTGAACGTCAAGGGCAGCCTCTACATGTGCCAGGCGGTGGGACGTCGAATGATCGAACAGGGCGGCGGCTCGATCATCAACATCGCGTCCATCGGCGGGCTGGTGGCCTTCCCCGGCAGCGTCGGGTACCAGACCAGCAAGGGCGGGGTGGTCCAGATGACCAGGACCCTGGCCGTGGAGTGGGCGCCGTCGGGGGTCCGGGTCAATGCGATCGCCCCCGGACACATAGGCACCGCCCTCGTGCGGAGGCAATGGGAGGTGGAGCCACACCTCAAGGAGTTCTTCCTCACCCGCACCCCGATAGGGAGGCTGGGAACCCCGGCCGATGTCGCCGGACCGGTGGTGTTCCTGGCCGGTGACGCCGCTGCGATGATCACCGGCCAGATCATCGCCGTCGACGGGGGATACACCGCCCAATGAGCCTTACCGAGACGATGTCTCCCGGCCTGGCCCTCAGCATCCACCGGACCATGGTGCGGATCCGGGTGTTCGAGTCCCGGGTCGAGCAGCTGTTCAAGGCCGGCGAGCTACCCGGTTTCGTCCATACGTACATCGGCCAGGAGGCCATCGCCGCAGGCGTGTGCTCCGCCCTGAACCGTGACGACTACATCACCTCGACCCATCGCGGTCACGGCCACGCCATCGCCAAGGGCATGGAGCTCGGTCCGATCATGGCTGAGCTGTACGGCAAGGAGACCGGCGCGTGCCGCGGACGGGGCGGTTCGATGCATGTGGCCGACTTCTCGGTCGGGATGCTGGGGGCAAACGGGATCGTGGCCGGCGGCCTGGGCATCGCCGCCGGGGCCGCCCTCTCCGCCCGCTACCGGGGCACCCGCCAGGTGGCGGTGGGATTCTTCGGGGACGGGGGCATCAACAAGGGAACCTTCCACGAGGCGCTCAACTTCGCCGCCACCCATCGCCTGGGGGTGGTGTTCGTGTGCGAGAACAACCAGTACGCCCAGTTCACCTCCCGACTCCGCACCACCGCGGTGGAAGACCTCTCCGTCCGGGCCTCTGCTTACGGGATCCCCGGCGTCACGGTGGACGGCAACGACCCTTCGGCGACCTACCACGAGGCGCTCGAAGCCGTAGCCCGCGCCCGCGAGGGAGGGGGGCCGACCCTGCTGAACATGGAGACCTACCGCTTCGGAGGCCATTACGTGGGGGATGCCGAGGTCTACCGGGAGTCCGCCGAAGTGGAGGCCCGCCGCTGGGCGGATCCGATCGTCCGGTGGGAACGGACGCTTACCGACGAGGGGCTCATGAAGGATGGACCGCGTGAGGCGGTATGGGCCGAGGCCGCAGAGGAAGTGTCCGCCGCAGTGCGCTTCGCCGAGACGAGTCCGTATCCGGAGGGCGGCACCGCCCTCGAGGACGTGTTCACCGGGGCGACCGCTGTACCTGCGACTGGACGCGCATGACCACCGGTATGCCATCCGGTCGCTGCCCGGTCCATTCCCGCTAGAGATGGCTCGGAGGGACGGGACGATGCGGAGGATGAGCTTCGGCCAGGCGACCGTGGACGCCACGAGGTTCGCCATGCGAGAGGACGACCGGGTGGTGGTGCTCGGGGAGGACATCAGCTGGGGCGGCAACTTCGGGCAGTTCCGGGGCTTGGTGGACGAGTTCGGACACGACCGGGTCATAGACATGCCCATCTCCGAGGCGATCATCATGGCGGTCGGCGTCGGGGCGGCGGTAACCGGACTGCGTCCTGTGGCGTCGATGAGCTTCGTCGAGTTCACCCTCGGCGCCATGGACGAGATCGTCAACCAGGCGGCCAAGTTCCGCTACATGTTCGGCGGGCAGGTGTCGGTCCCGCTGGTGCTCCGCGCCTCCGACGGGGTGCTCCGCTCATCGGCCGGCCAGCATTCGTCCAGCCTGGAAGGCCTTTTCACCCACCTGCCCGGCCTGAAGGTGGTGGCCCCTTCCAACCCGGCCGACGCCAAGGGCCTGCTGCGGGCGGCCATCGCGGACGACGACCCGGTGGTCTACCTGGAGAACAAGCGGATCACCGCCAAACGAGGGCCGGTACCGGTCGGCGACCATGTGGTTCCGCTCGGTTCGGCCGCGGTTCGCCGCAGGGGCACGGATCTGACCATCGTCACCTACTCGGTGATGGCCCTCCATGCCGAGAAGGCCTGTTCCGAGCTGACCGGGATGGGTATCGAGGCCGAACTGATCGACCTCCGGTCGCTGGTCCCGCTCGACCTCGACACTGTGCTGTCCTCCGTGGCCAGGACCGGTCGGGTGGTGGTGGCCCACGAGGCCTGGGAGTTCGGTGGGTTCGGCGCCGAGCTGGTGGCCGCCATCACCGTCGAGGTCTTCGACCGGTTACGAGCCGCCCCGGTGCGGGTGGGCGCCGCCCAAGCACCCATCCCGTTCAGCCCGCCGCTGGAAGGAGCGGTCGTTCCGGGAGCGGATGAGATCGTGGCCGCCGCCCGGGAGGTCATGGGCCTGATCTGATCAGGTGGCCGGTATGCCGTCCGTCCACAGACAGTCCCGCGGACCGTGCATGCGGTGGAAGGCGAGGGCCAGTTCCGATGAGCTCGAGCCGGGGCCGGCGTGGAGTTGCCCCGGGAGGCGGTAGGTGTACGTCCCCGCTTCCCATCGGTGGATCTGATCGCGTGCCCCACCGCCGGGGGTATCCGGGTCATGGTCTGACAGGCGCTCGGCGACGGTGAACTCCCCGTCGAGCACGAAGACCTCCTCCGCGCCGGGGTGGGAATGCCACGGACCGTCCTCGTTGGTCCAGCCGCGACCCCCCGCCAGCCACACCTGACCGTGGAGACCGTCCGCGAGGGGGCGGATGAACCGGCCCGGCAGTTCGCTGACAGGCACCCACGGAGACCCGCTCGCCGAGCCGATCAGGGCCCTGGCGAGCATCCCGCCCGCGGAGCTGTCGTACCGGACCGGCGCCGAGGTCATCAGGAGCGCCAGCGTGGATGAGAGTGCCCGTATTCCGGGGATCACCTCGCCCGATCGGACGGCTGCGTAGTCGTACTGGCCGACTCGCTCTCCCGCCACCATCAGGTCGCCGCGTATGACGAACAGCTCGACGTCGGCGGTGAACGCCCCCGCCACGCCCGACCCCCATCCCGAACTCAGCATGACGAGACGGGTCGCCGGCCCCGACATGTCCTTCGAGAGGGTCCGGGCCTCGATCCGGCCCTCGCATCCCGGGATGGTCATGACCCGGCTCGGCAAATCGGATTCGCGAACGGGCGCCAGCGACCGGTGGCGGCGGTCCACCAGCGCCGGGTCACGCGAGGCTGCGCTCACCACCGCCGGAATCCCCCCGGGTAGGTGCGCGCCGGTGCCTTAGGCCTTCGATCCCCGGTCACCCGACAATGCTACCGAGACAGACCGGCTGGCCGGGTACGGATCGGACCGCCTCCTGCCCGCTGAGAAACCCGGGAGGATGCCGGGCTAGCCGGCCATGAACAGGGCCGGTTCCTCCAGGTTCTCGACCAGCCTGTTCAGGAACCGCTGCCCGAGGCCCCCGTCGATCGCCCGGTGGTCGAAACCGAGCGACAGCGGCATCATGGGCGCCACGGTCACCGCGCCGTCCCGGACCACCGGGGTGTCGGCGGCCCTGCCGATGACGAGAATGGCCGTGGTCCCCGAGGGGATGATGGGGGTACCCCTCCCGCCTCCCAGGGCTCCGATGTTGGAGACCGTGAAGGTGGCGCCGGTCAGGTCGTCAGGGCCGAGCGACCGGGCCTTGCCCTTGACTCCGAGGTCGGCGATGGTCGCCGCCAGCTCCATGAGGCCCAGCTTCTCCGATTGGCGGATCACCGGCACCAGCAGGCCTTCATCGGTGTCCACGGCGATCCCCATATCCATGGAGGGGTGGAACACCAGCTCGTCACCCTCCAGCGTTGCGTTGAAGACCCGGAACTCCTCCAGGACCGGAACTAGGGCCTTGATCACCAAGGCCTCCATCGGGATGCTCCGCCCGTGGCGGGCAGCCAGCGCCCGCCGACCCGCCAGCAGGCGGGTGGCATCGGCGTCATGAAAAACGGTCACATGGGGTATCTCCCGCCATGAGGCCGTCATGTGGCCGGCGATGGTGCGGCGGAGCATCGAGAGGCGTACCCGCTCGCCCGCGATCGGTGCCACGGCACTGTCCGGCGGGCCGCCGTCGACAGCCGCCATCACGTCATCCCTCGTGATCTTCCCGCCGGGTCCGGTCCCCCGGACGGAGGACAGGTCGATGCCGTGTTCCCGGGCGAGCCGCCGCACTACAGGCAGTGCCTTGACGGAGCCCTCCCCTGCCGGCTTCGCGCCGCCGGTGTCCCGGCCTCCCGGCCCGGTGGACCGCGGCGAACCGGTCGCTGCGTCACGGGGTGGGTCGCCATCGGGCCAGACCTCCCCGGCCCGGCCGATGACCGCCAGCACAGCTCCCACCGCCAGGGTCTCACCCTCTCGAGCGCCGTGGTGCAGGACCGTCCCTCCGGCGGGCGCGGGGATCTCCACCACCGCTTTGGCCGTCTCGACATCGACCAGAACCTGATCGGCCTCCACGGGCCCGCCCACATCAACATGCCACCGGACGATGTCGGCCTCGGTGAGGCCGTCACCTATGTCGGGTAGTTCGAACACGTAGGGCATCGGGTCCAATAGTACGCGAGCCGGGCCACCCGCTCGCCCATCGACCGCGTAACGTCACCCGCCGCCGGGACGGATCAGACGGGCACCTTCGGGCGTTCCTGTTCCAGCTCCTCCATGGTGACCAGCACTTCGCGGGCTTTGGAGCCCTCGGAAGGCCCGACGATCCCCCTGGTCTCGAGGATGTCCATGATCCGCCCTGCCCGGGCGAACCCGATCCGGAGCTTTCTCTGCAACATGGATGTCGATCCCAGTTGCGAGCGAACCACGAGCTCGGAGGCCCGCCGGATCAGGTCGGCGTCCTCGCCCTCGTCCTCATCGGTGGCGTCCTGGCGCTTGGACTCGCGGACCTCCTCCTCGATCTTCCGGTACTCCACCTTCTTCTGATCCCGCACCCACTTGACCACCGCCGCCACCTCACCCTCGCTCACCCAGGAGCCCTGCACCCGTTGGGGGCGCGGTTCGCGGGCGGTGATGACCAGCATGTCCCCCACTCCCACCAGCTTCTCGGCGCCCACCACGTCGATGATCACGCGGGAATCGGCCTGGGACGCCACGGAGAACGCGAACCGGCTCGGAATGTTGGCCTTGATCACGCCGGTGATCACGTTGACCGAGGGCCGCTGGGTGGCGATCACCAGGTGGATCCCGACCGCCCGGGCCATCTGAGCGATGCGGACGATGGCCGACTCGACATCGCGCCCCGCCACCATCATCAGATCGTTGAGCTCGTCGACAACCACCACCACGTACGGGAAGCGATCGAACTTGGCCGTCTCCAGACCTCCGGCGTCGTATTTCTCCCGGTAACCCGTGATGTCCCGCACCCCGCTCTCCGCGAGCAGTTCGTAGCGCCGGTCCATCTCCCCGACCGCCCACTGCAGAGCCTCCAAGGCCTTCTTCGGCTTGGTGATCACCCGGGTGAGCAGGTGGGGAACCCCGTTGTACTGGCCGAGCTCCACCCGCTTGGGGTCGACCATGATCAACCGGACATCCTCCGGCTTGGCCCTCATCAGGATGGACGTGACGATCGAGTTGATGCACGAGGACTTGCCGGCACCGGTCGCGCCGGCGATGAGCAGGTGCGGCAACTCGGCCAGGTTGACCAGGACGGGCCGCCCCGAGATGTCCTCTCCCAGACCGACCGCAAGCGGATGGCTGTTGCCGGCCGCTTCCTCCGAAGCGAGCACATGGCCGAGCGTGACCAGCCGGCGGCGCCGGTTCGGAACCTCCACCCCGATCGCCGACCGGCCGGGTATGGGCGCCAGGAGCCGCACGTCAGGGGTCGCCAGGGCGTAGGCGATGTCACCGGCCAGGTTGGTGACCCGGGCCACCTTGACCCCGGCGGCTAGTTCGATCTCATAGCGGGTGACGGTCGGTCCGGACACCACGTTGGTAAGCCGGGCGTTGACCTCATGATCCTTGAGCGTGGCTTCGAGCTGGCGGGCGGTCTCCTGGACCATCCTCCCGCTCCGGCGCTCGGCCTTGGGTGTGTCCAGCAGGTCGAGAGGCGGCAGCCGGTAGCCGCCCGCATCGGGTGGAGTCGCGGCCGGGGACGCCTTCCGCCGCGCTCTCCCCTGCGCGGCGGCCTTCGCCTTGGGGGCGTTGGAGGCGGCCGGATCGGGACGCTTGGGAGCCGTGACGACACCGTCCGACCCGGAGGCGGTCACCGGGGCGGGCTGCGGTGGACGGTCCGGCCGGCGAGGTCTCGACACCTCGGTGGGGACGGCCCTGCGGCGCTCCTCCCACCCGCCTGCGATGCCGGCGAAACGGGCCCGAGCGTTGCCGAGCCGGGCTCGAACCAGCCTCACCGTATAGACGCTCAGCTCACCCGACGCGATCAGGACCTCACCTATCGAGGCCCGCATGGCGATCATCACCCCGCCGGACGCCACCGCCACCAGCACCACGAACGCGCCCCAGAAGCCGATCGTCCGCTCCAGCGGGAAGGCGACCAGCGACCCGACCACCCCTCCGGACTGCTTCACCCCGTCGGTACCGGCGGCCAGGGCAGGATTGCCGGTCATGAGATGGAAAAGACCCACCAACCCGACCAGCCATACCAGCGTCCCGAAGAGGATCCTGCGGTAGCCCTCGGTGGAACGGCCGAGCAGGAGAACGCCTCCCAGCCCCAGCAGGACCGGCGGCGAGAGGTAGACCCACATGCCCAGCAGCAGCCGCAGGCCATCCAGCATGTGCTGGCCCAGCGGGCCGGCGGCCTGGAAGAAGGCGAGGGCCACCACCACGCCGGCGAGAGCCAGCGCCAGCCCGATCAGGTGGTGGGATTGGCGGCCGATCCCGAAGCGGAGGCGCTCGTAGAGCAGAGCGGGGAGCGACTCACGACGCTCACCGCGCCGGTCCCGCGGAGCCTGCTTGGAACGTGCGGTCTGCCGACCCTGCCGCGCTGCGCGCCCGGACGCCTGCGGTTTGGCCGGCTTGGAAGCGGAGCTATGGCGGGCAGCGGTGCCACCACGCGCTCCGGAGCGCGACCCGGGCCGCTCCCTCCTGCGATTCGCATGTACCTGTGACACCCGTCTCCGCCCCGTGTCCCCACGGGTGGATGTCGCCTTGGCCATGTAGCCGACCAGACTACACCAACCTGAGGTCGAGCCGGCGGCTATCGGATGCGGGCGGGTGAATCCCCCGCGTGACCAGCTAGTTGTCGCGGGTCCCGTCGTCCCGTGGTCGGACTAATCGAGGTAGGAGATCACGGGCATGACCACGGGCTTGCGGCGGATCTCGTTCCTGATCACCCGGCGCGCGGCGTGGCGCACAGCGGTGTCCACGTCCCGGAAGAACCGGGCAGGGTCCCTCTCGGCCGCGTCCATCACCGCCTCGGCGACATCGTCCATCACACGCGTCGGCTCGGCCATCAGCCCGTAGCTCATCACTTGCGGGAACCTCACCAGCTCCTCCCCCTCGCCGTCAAGGAGGAGCGCGACCACCAGCACCCCGTCATCACTGAGCCGGGCCCGCTCCCGCAGGAGACCCGGCCGGATATCCCCCACCCCCGAGCCGTCCACGTACACGTAGCCCGCGTCCACCGCATCACGTTCGACCCGGGTGGTCTCGCCGTCCAGGACCACCGCGTCCCCGTCCTCCAGGACCAGCACGTCCGGGACGCCCATGTCGATGGCGAGGTCGGCGTGCGCTCGCAGGTGGCGGTACTCGCCATGGACCGGCACGAAGGCATCGGGACGGACCAGGTTGATGAAGGTCTTCAGCTCCTCCGACGAAGCATGGCCCGACACGTGCACGTTGGCGTTCCCCCCGTGGAAGACCTCGGCGCCCCGCCGGATCATGTCGGAGATGACCCTGGAAACGGCGGTCTCGTTGCCCGGCACCGGCGTGGCCGAGATGAGGACCGTGTCGGTCTCGTTCAGGGTCACGAAGCGATGCCGTCCCACCGCCATCAGCGACAGCGCGGCGAACGGCTCCCCCTGCGAACCGGTCGTGATGATCATCACCTCGTCGGCGGGCAGGTCCATGGCATCGGTGATGCTGATCACCCGATCCTCGGGGATGTGGAGAACGCCCAAATCCATCCCGATCGCCACGTTGCGTTCCATGGACCTGCCGATGAAGCTCAGGTAGCGACCGGCGGCGAGGCCGGCGTCGGACAGCTGTTGAACCCGGTGCAGGTGGCTGGAGAAGCAGGTGCTGATGATCCGGCCCGGTGCCTGCTGGACGATGGTGAGGATGGGCGACTCGAGCGACTTCTCGGAAGGCACGAATCCGGCCCGCTCGGCGTTGGTGGAGTCCGACAGCAGGAGGCGCACGCCCTGGTTCCCGAACCGTCCGAAGGCGGGCAGGTCGGCGCGGCGCCCGTCGATCGGCGTCGGATCCAGCTTGAAGTCCCCTGTGTGGAGGATGAGACCCTCCGGCGTGTCGAACACCACCCCGCTCCCCTGCGGGACTGAATGGGAGACCGGGATCAACTGGAACCGGAACGGGCCCTCCCTGACCCATCGACCGTCCGGCGTGGGCCGGAAGTCCCTCTTGATTCGCATCTCGTCCACCCGCCCGGCCGCAATGGCCAGCGACAGCTCGGTGCCGAAGACCGGGACCGGCAACTCCGCCAGGAAGTAGCCGAGGCCACCCATATGGTCCTCGTGGCCGTGGGTCAGCACCACGCACCGGACGTCCTCGTGCCGTTCGACCAGCCAGCGCCAGTCCGGGAGGACGAGATCCACACCCCGCATGTGCTCTTCGGGGAACATCAGGCCGCAGTCGACCAGCGCGATCTGGCCGTCTATCTCGACCGCGGCGCAGTTGCGGCCGATCTCGCCAAGACCCCCCAGGAACGTAACCCGGACGCTCACAACCTCTGCGCTCGACCTACCGCGGCAACCACCATGTCGCGGGTCTCGGGCGAAGCCGGGATCAGCGGAAGCCTCGGGTCCCCGACCGGCTCCCAGAGGGCGTTGAGGCCCGCCTTGGTGGGCATCGGGTTGGGCTCCACGAAACAGGCGTCGAAGAGGGGCATCAGCCCGTGATGGAGGCGCCACGCCTCGGCGGCGTCCCCGGCCCGGTGGGCCTCGATCATCCGCTTGATCTGGCGGCCGGCCAGATGTCCCGCCACCGAGACCACGCCCTGACCACCCAACTCCATCATCGGCAGGGTGGCCGAGTCATCCCCCGAGAGCACCATGAAATCATCCGGCAGCAACTCCATGCTGGCCTTGGTGAACTCGAGGTCGCCCACCGCGTCCTTGGTGGCGGCGATGTTGGGATGCTGCGCCATCTCGGCGAGGGTCTCCACCTCGATCAACCTGGCGGTGCGGCTGGGAATGTTGTAGATCATGAGGGGAAGGTCGGTCGCGTCGGCGATGGCGAGGAAGTGGGCCAGGAGGCCGGCCTGGCTGGGCCTCGAGTAGTAGGGCGTGACCGCCATCAGGCCGTCGACTCCGAGCTCGGCCGCCTTCTTGGACATCTCGACCGAGTGCCGGGTGTCGTAGGTACCGGTTCCGGCGATCACCACTGCCTTGCCCCCCACAGCCTCCACCACGGTGGAGTAGAGGGCCAGCTTTTCCGCATCGGTCAGGGTGGGCGACTCACCGGTGGTTCCGGTGACCAGCAGACCGTCGTGCCCGTTCTCGACCAGGTGGATAGCCAGACGGGCCATCCGGCCGTAGTCGACCGAACCGTCGCCCGAAAAAGGGGTGATCATGGCGGTGGTCAAGCCGGCAGTCAGGGCCAAGTTCGTTCCTCTCGCGGGTGGCCTGCCTGGGAGCCGGCCAATCGTTTACCGCTCCGGCTCAATCATAGGAGCATTGCCCCGCCCGCCGGGACATCCGGAACGGTCGTGTCCGGGTCGTGATCAGAGACCCAGCAAGTCGTCGAGGCCCACCGTAACCGGCTCCTCCAGGGAGGCCACCGACCGCAGTGCCAGGACGATTCCGGCGGCGAAGGAAGCGAGGTCTGTGGTGTCATGGCGGATGGTCAGGTACTCGCCCACCCCACCCAGGATCACCTCCTGGTGGGCCAGCAAGCCCGCCGAGCGGACCGAATGGACGGGAACACCCTCGACCTCGGCGCCCAGAGCGCCGGCTTCCAACTCCCGACCCCGATCGGTCGGGCGAATGCCCGCCTCGCGGCGGATCCGTCCCATCCGGGCGGCGGTGTTGAGAGCGGTTCCGGAGGGTGCGTCGCGCTTGCGGTCGTGATGCATCTCGATGATCTCCGCCGCCGCGAAGAACGGCGCCGCCATCTCCGAGAACCGCATCATCAGCACCGCGCCCAGGGAGAAGTTGGGGACCACCAGGCACCGCCGGCCGCTCCCCGCCCACTCGTCCCGGAGCCTGGCGATGCGGGAGGAGTCGTACCCCGAAGTTCCGATCACCACATGGGCGCCGAAGGACTTCCAGCGGCTCACGTTGGACGGCGCCGCCTCCGGGTGGGTGAGCTCCAGGATCACATCGCACCGGCGCAAGGCCTCGGGATCGCCCGAGCAGGTACCCCCGGCGAGCGGCTCTCCGTCATGGCCGGGTGCGTACAGGCCGCCTATGACCAGATCGTCGAGCGGCTCGATCGCCGCCTGCGAGAGGAGCCCCATCCGTCCGGGGGCGCCCGAGATCCCTACCGAGATCACGACAGGTATCGCTCGAACTCGCCGGCGGGCAGCGGACCCACGGCGCCGACCACCCGGGGACCGGTCAGATTGCGGGCGGCCATGCCCGCGATGTCCGCCCTGGTGACGGCCTCGACCCGGGCCAGGCGCTCGTCGAGGGAGAGATGGGGCAGTCCGAACATCTGGTTGCGCCCCAGGCGGATCATCCGGGCGTTGGTGTCCTCCATCGAGAGGGCCACGGCGCCCCGCATGTGTCCCTTGGCCCTGTCCAGTTCGGCTTCCGTCACTCCCTCCGAGACCATCCGCCCGATCTCCTCGGCGAGGATCTCCATGACCGTGTGGGAATTGGCCGGCGTGGTGCCCACGTACACGCCCCACCCGCCCGTCTCGGCGAAGCGCATCGTGAAGCTGTGGACCGCGTAGGCCAGGCCGCGTTCCTCGCGGATCTTCTGGAACAGGCGGGATGACATCCCGCCGCCCAGGATGTGATGCATCACGCCGTCGGCGATCCTGCCCCCGTCGGTGCGGTGGATCGACTCGCCCCCGTAGACCAGGTGGACCTGCTCCGTGTCCCGCTCCACCACGCTCGCGGCGGGGCCGACCCGGGGTGCGGCCAGGTCATGGGCGCCGTCCTCCGCCTCCCAGGCGTCGAACCGGCACTCCACCATCTCCACCACCTTCTCGTGTTCCACATTGCCTGCCACGGCCACCAGCGCTGTTCCCGCGCCGTAGCGCCTCCGCCAGTAGCCTCTCAGATCCTCCGGGGTCATGCCACCGATCGACTCCCGGGTCCCCAGCACCGGCAGGCCCAGCGGATGTCCCTCGAAGAGAGTCCGCATGAAGGTCTCCCCCGCGACATCCGAAGGGTCATCCTCGTTCATGTTTATCTCTTCGATCACCACGTTGCGTTCGGAGTCGATCTCATCCGGCCGGAACGCGGGACGCTGGAGCATCTCCGCCAGCAGATCCATGCCGGTATCCAGCTCGCTGTCGAGCATGCGGGCCCAGAAGCAGGTGTACTCCTTGGAGGTGAAGGCATTGCTCTGGGCGCCGATGGCGTCGAACGTCTCGGAGATGTAGCGGGCCGACAACTCCTCGGTCCCCTTGAAGAGGAGGTGCTCGAGGAAGTGGGCGGCGCCCGCCTCGCCGGGCCGCTCATCCCTGCTACCGGTGTCTATCCAGCACCCGACCGCCACCGACCGGACCCCCGGCACCGGTTCGGTCACGACCGTCAGCCCCGTGGACGTCCGGGAGATCTCAACCTGCATGGGCGGGCATGGTACAGGCTCGGCGGTTGCAGGTTGACCGGCCGCCGGGAATGGCATGCCTCCCGAGGAGGTTCGCCTTCCCTCACCCCGGCGCAACCCCGCCGGGTGCTCGCCGTTCCGCCCGTACAATGGCCGCATGGACAACGGAACTTCCGGCGCCGGCGGCCCGGCCACCTGCCACCGGCACCCGGAGCGGACCACCTACCTGCGGTGCTCGCGGTGCGACCGTCACATCTGTGGGGAATGTTCCCGGGACTCACCCGTGGGCCAGCGATGCCCGGAGTGCGCCGGCGCCACGACGCGGGTGGTGCCCGCCCGCAGCATCCGCTCCGGCATCACCCCGGCGGTCCTCACCATCATCCTGGTGTCCGTGGCTGCTTACCTCGCCCAGCGCGTGAACGCCCGGTTCACCATCGACTACGCCCACATAACCGTGGCGGTCAGCGCCGGCGAGTGGTGGCGGGTCGTCACCGCCACCTTCCTGCACTCCACCGGCAGCATCGTCCACATCCTCTTCAACATGTACGCCCTCTACCTGTTCGGGCCGTACATCGAGCGGCAGGCCGGGACTGTCCGCTTCGTGGCGCTCTACCTCGCGTGCGCGGTGGCGGGAGGGGTGCTCTTCCAGTACCTGTCGGACGGCGGCGCCGTGGGGGCCTCGGGCGCCATCTTCGGGCTCTTCGGCGCCGTTCTGGTGGGGACCTACCCCCTCCGCCACACCGCGGCCGGCGCCGCCCGGTTCCGCCAGCTCCTCCTCCTACTGGCGATCAACCTCGCGATGCCCCTCCTGGTTCCGGGGATCGCATGGGAAGCCCACGTGGGCGGTCTCCTGGCCGGGATGCTCATCGTGGGGGCCTGGCAGAGGATCCCGCCGGGCCCCGGCGCCGATCTGGCGCGGACCCTCGTGCCCTCCATAGTCCTCCTGGCGGGATTGCTGGCCGTATTCGTGGCGTGAGACACGACCGGCGTTTTTCCGGTCCGCACGGGTGCGACACCTGCGACAATGGAGCTTTGTGACACCTCGAGATCGCTCGCTGCTGGCCGAGATCCTTCCCCCGGAAGAACGCGCCATCGAGTCGGTGGTCGGCCGGTACCAGCGGGTGGCGGGCGCCGTCACCCGTGTCGCCCGCACCCTGACCGGTAGGGAGGAACTGCGGGTGATGCTCGGCGCCTCCAGCCGGGCGTCCGGGGACGAGGTGGTCATCGACCCCGGACTCTTCCAGGCGGCCTACGGGCGCAGAGCTCCCGTGACCGCCGAGGAGACCGCACTCGCCTCGGCGCTCCACGAGGTGATCCACCTGGTCTCCTCCGACTTCGACGAGCGCCGTCCCATACCCGACCACTGGCTCCTGGACGACCAGCCCGGCCCGAATGACGGGGAGGACTTCACCCTGCTGGAGGCTCTCGACCGGACCGGCGGTCCCCCGGCCGAGGCCCTCTTCTTCGCGATCGAGGACGCCCGCCAGGAACGCCAGGGCCTGGCCGACTACCCGGGCGCCCGCTCCGTTCTCGAAGACCTGTACCGGTCCTCCCTCCGGGGAGCGCTGGCGGGCCGCGGCCCGCTCATCCGGTTCACCATCGCCTGCTTCATGTCCGTGGGCGGCTACGTGCCCGCCCACAGTCTGGAACGGCTCCTCGACTCCCGGTCCGGGGCCGCGTGGGCGGACTCCCGCGCCGTTCTCGACGAGGCAGCGGTCGCCGCCCGACCGTGGGACACCGGCGACCTCGCGATGCAACTCCTCGCCATCGCGAGGGCGCACAGCCTGGTACAGGAGGCCCGGCCGGACGACCAGCCCCAGGCTCGCCGGGAACGGGAGCAGGCCGAGAAGGACGCCATGACCGACGGTCTCGACCGGGTCAGGCTTTTCTCCCCCGCCGTCCAGGACGCCGATCATTACAACGAGATCCGGCGGGGTGCCGAGGATCCCACCGGCCTCGAACTGAGAGCCGCCCGGATGGACCGGACCTCCGGCGAGGGAACCGACCAGTTGCTGATGGTCAGCCAGGCCCCGGTCATCTACCTCCCCAACGGCCAGAGCGGCAAGCTGGCCGTGGCGGGCGTCCCCGACTCCTTCCGCAGCTTCTCCCACCGCGGGAGGACCGCCCTCGTGGATGCAGCCCGGGAGTGGAACGTCGATCAGCGGCGGGTGGGGGGCGAGCTGCATCCCCTGTTCATCGCCAACCAGCGCCGCGGGTTGAGATCGGGCTTCGATGCCGGCGACCTGTCACCCCACGCCGCGCTGTTTTTGGGAGGCGGCCTGTACCAGCGGATGTTCGAGCGCCGGTCCGTCTCGACCCGGCGGTCCTACGCGGTCAGCGTCCTGGTCGACGGATCGGCCTCCATGCTCCAGCCGAGGCGCCTGTCGGCGCCCCGCGACCGCCGCCCCTGGGGTCTGGCGGCCGCCATGCTCGGCGCCTGGACCCTGGCGGCCATGTGCAACGAACTCCGGGTGGACTTCGAGGTGGCCCTCTTCAACCGGGCCTTCGCCGCCCAGGTGGACGACACCGAATGGACGTACTCCCGCCGGCGGTCCGCCGCGATCAGCGAGTTGCGCCAGAGCCACGGAGCGGCGGCCGACCGGCTCACCTCCACCGTCAATCACTACGTCCTGTCGGCCTTCCACGAACCCTGGCGGCGGTCCGACGACCTCCTCGCCGGCTTGTTCTGGACGGCAGCCCGCACGGGTGAGGCGGGAATCGAGGCGCGGCGCAACCCGCGCTCGACCCCGCCCGTGTCGCTGTTCGAGAAGGGGGCCAACGTGGACGAGTTGAACGTCACCTACGCTGCCGAGCGCCTGGCCAACCACGGCGCCCGGGTTCGGGTGATGGTGGTGCTGGCCGACGGGATGACCAGGGGGTCGGTGGAGGCTCTGGCCCGGTCGGTCGAGGAGGTGGACGGCCGGGGCACCACGGTTCTGGGTATCGGCGTGGGGGACGATACAGTGGTCTCCGCCTACCGTCACCACCAGGTGATCTCGCGTCCGGACGAGCTGGCCAACTCAATGGTGGCCGGGGTGAGGATGGCGCTCCGCCGAGGCCTGGCCCTGGACGGGGAGGACACCTGGTGGATCCGGGCCGGCCGCCAGCAGACCGGGAACAGCCCTCTCATGCCGGAGCTACGCAGTGCCTGAACAACCCACCAAGGTCACGTTCACCGACCCGACCGGAACGGGCCGGCCCATCACCTTGGACACGGTCGCGGTTCCCACGAGCGGCGTGCGGGACTACGAGCAGCGCATCAACAAGATTCCCGAACCGGACCCCCACTACGTCGACGTAGGCATGCTCTACCGCTTCGCGCAGGTGGAGAAGATCCGGCGGGAGCAGCCCGAGGGGACGGTGCCGCTCCACCTGGCGGTGCGGGGCCACATGGGGACCGGCAAGGACCACGACATCGAGCAGTTCGCCGCCCTGCTGCGCCTGCCCTACTACCGGATACCGCTGACCGGCGAGGTGCGCGACATCACCCTCATCGGTTCGGTGAAACTCTACGGAGACGGCCTCGGCGGCACGGAGAGCCGCTGGGAGGACGGTGATATCACGAGGGCGCTGCGAGGAACCGCCCTCGTGAACCTGTCCGAGCTGAACGCCGCCGGCGCCGAGACCCTCTTCGCCCTGCACGGCCTGCTCGACCGTTACGCGGCGCTGGACCTGCCGACCGGCGAGACGGTGCCCCTCCGGGAGGATGTCCGCCTGTTCGGGACGATGAACCCGACCGACCTGCGCGACTACGCCGGCACCCAGACCCTCAACAAGGCCTTCGCCGACCGGTGGGTGATCTGGGAGAAGGACTTTCCCGACATCACCGAGATCGAGGCCATGCTGGACCGCCGCTACCCGTCGATGCGCGACGTGTACGTGCGCCACATCAGCAGGCTGGCCACCGAGATCAACCGGTCGTTCCTCTCGACCGACCCCGGCACCAGGGTGGAGACCCCGATCAGCCTGCGGACGGTTCTCGACCGCCTCCCGGTGGGCCTGATGGTGTACAGGGAGTGGGAGGACCCGCTCCGCACGGCGTGGGAGGCCATGGTGCTCCACCACATCGATCCCTACGACATCGACCACTACGAGACGGTGTGGGCGGCCTGCGTGCGCAAGGGACCGGCCGAGCCTCCGTTCGGGTCGTAGCCGGCGGCGGTGCCACGGTTCGCGGCGGTCGATATCGGCACCAACTCCACCCGGTTGCTGATCGCCGATATCGCGCGCCACGGGATGGCCGATGTGGAGCGGATCGAGCAGGTGACCGGGTTGGGGCGCGGCTCGACCCGATCGGGACGGTTGGCGCCGGAGTCCATCGAGCGGACCGCCCGGGTGCTGGCCGGGTACGGGCGGCGAATCGGGTCGGCGGACGTCACCCGGGCGAGGGCGGTCGCCACGGCCGCCACCCGTGACGCGGTCAACCGCGAGGAGTTCCTGGAGGCGGCCCGGCAGGCGCTGGGTTTCCGGCCCGATGTCATCAGCGGCGAGGAGGAGGCCGAGCTCTGCTTCCGGGGCGCCACCGCCCGCGATGGCGACCCCGGCCGGATACTGGTGCTGGACATCGGGGGAGGGAGCACCGAGATCGTCACCGATCAGGGCGGCGTCTCGGTGAACATCGGGTCGATCCGGCTGACCGAACGGTGCCTGCCCACCCACCCAGCCGCTCCCGGACACCTCGCTTCGGCCCGCCGTGAGGCTGCTCACGCCATGGGCACCGCCGATCCGCCGCGGCGATCCCGAGCGATGGCAACAGCAGGCACCTGGACCAGCCTGGCGGCCATGCATCTGCGCCTGGACACCCACGACTCCCGAGAGGTGGAGGGGGCCACCCTCGGCCTGGCGGACCTGGAGCGGATGGTCGCATGGCTGGGTTCGCTCAGCCTGGAGGAGAAGGAGGCCATTCCCTCCCTCGATCCGAGGAGGGCTCCGATCATCCTCGGCGGCGCGGTCGTAGCCGAGACCGCCCTACGCGTTCTCGGCCTGGAAACGATCACGGTCACCGGCTACGACATCCTCGACGGGGTATGCCTGGCATTGGCGGACAGCGCCAACTGAGCCTCGACAACTAGGACGTGTTCACGCTATGCGCGCTTGCTCATTATCGCGGGTCCCCGTGGTCGGTCACTCAGAATGACCACGATTAACTAGCTTGGGAGCGGACACGGGAGGGGCGATGGCTCGATACAGCATGGGAAACCCGCAACTCGACAGGATGATCCGCGATCTTGTCGCTCGGGCCGGGAACGGTGAGAACCAGGACCTTATCGCCGAGCTCATGACCACCGCACTCAAGCTCCACCGGGACCGGGCGGACCGCTGGGAGATCAAGCTCTTCAATAGTGCCCTCAAGGAGATGAGGTATTCCTCCAAGGTATTCAGGGCGCATGACTGCACGCCGAAGGTGACCATCTTCGGGTCGGCGCGCACGCCGCCGGACCATCCCGACTACCGGTTGGCCAGCGACTTCGCCCGCCTGATGTGGCAGGAGCGGGGATGGATGGTGGTGACGGGCGCCGGACCGGGGATCATGGAGGCCGGGAACCGGGGCGCCGGCCGGGAGGGTTCCTTCGGCGTCAACATCCGGCTGCCGTTCGAGGCCGCGCCCAACCCCTATGTCGCCGAATCCCGGCTGATCAACTTCAAGTACTTCTTCACCCGCAAGCTCGGCTTCGTCAAGGAGTCCCACGCCTTCGCCATCTTCCCGGGCGGCTTCGGCACCATGGATGAGGCATTCGAGCTTCTCACGCTGATCCAGACCGGGAAGGCGCCCATCCAGCCCGTCGTCCTGATGGAGGCAGGCACGTCCTACTGGTCCTCATGGCAGGCCTTCGTCGACGACCGCCTCGAACGGGGCGGGATGATCAGCCCGGCGGACACCAACCTGTTCGTGCGAGCCGGCGACGCGGTGACCGCCGCTGACGAGATCTGCCGGTTCTACGCCAACTACCACTCCCAGCGCTACGTGGACGGGCGGCTGGTGCTCCGGCTGCGACACGCCCCCACCGAGCGGCAGGTAGAGCAGCTCAACGACGAGTTCGCAGACATCCTCGCCGGAGGCCGGATCGAGGCAGTCGGCCCCCTCCAGGCCGAGATCAGCGACGGAGACGCTCTCGACTGTGCCCGGCTGGCGATGTGGTTCGACCGGCGGAGCCTGGGACGCCTGCGCCTGCTGGTCGACCGGCTCAACAGCTACGTGTACGAGACTCCCGGTTTCGAGGGTCCGTTACCCAGACCGCACACAGCCTGAGCCCTCCCGGAATCCGCCTCGGGCGACCTGCACCGGGGTCCGCTCCGGCCTGATCGGGCGGGGTGATCCACGGCGATTAGGGGGTGCGGCGGTGGTAAACTTGCCACCATGCGGGAAGTATTGTCTGACCTCGTTGCCGAACAGCAGCAGCTCGACCAGTTTCTCCAGAGGATCACCGTCAGCAAGTGGGGCATCCGCCTCCCCCACGACGAGTGGACCATCCGCGACACGATCTCCCACCTGGCCCACTTTCAGGAGTACGCCTACAACGCCATCGCAGAGGACGGCACCATGCTCGACGATCTCGACGAGTACGAGAGCGTCGACGACCTCGCCGAGATCGGCGTCGAGCGAGGCCGGCAGATGCGCCCCCAGGACGTGATCGAGTGGTGGCGGCTCGGCCGCGCACAGGTGGTGGACGCCTTGAGCCGGACCTCGGCCGCCGACCGCGTCCCATGGGTCTATTCGGACATGTCCGCCAAGACCTTTGCCACCCTCCAGCTGGCGGAGGTGTGGGCCCACGGCCTCGACATCTACGAGGCGATGGAAGAAGATCTGGAGGACACGGATCGCCTGCGCCACGTCATCTGGTTCGCCCACATGACCCTCCCGTGGGCTTTCGACCTGGCCGGGTACGACTACACGGAGCCGGTCCGGATCGAGGGGATCGGGCCCATGTATGCCAAGTACGTGGCCGGCCCCGACGACGCTGAACAACTCATCCGCGGACCTGCCGGTGAGATCTGCCGGGTAGCAGTCGGACGACTCCACCCGGATGACGCCGAGAACGTGATCCTGAAGGGCGACGCCGCCGAGATAGCCTTCCAGGAGATGCGCATCTTCTGATGGCCTCCCGCCAACTCATCGGGATGGTGCACGCCCTGCCGCTCCCCGGCTCGCCTTCCTACCACCCGCCCACCGGGCCCATCGTGGAGCGCGCCGTCAACGACGCGGTCCTCCTCGAGGAGAGCGGCTTCGATGCGGTCCTGGTCGAGAACTTCGGGGACGCCCCGTTCTTCGCCGATCAGGTGCCTCCGATCACCGTGGCATCCCTGGCCCGGGTCGTGGCCGCCGTCCGCGCTTCGGTGGACGTTCCCGTCGGGGTGAACGTGCTGCGCAACGACGCCGTCGCCGCCCTCTCGATCGCCGCCGCCTGCGATGCCCGGTTCATCCGGGTGAACGTCCTCTCGTCCATGATGTACACCGACCAGGGTCCGATAGTCGGCCAGGCCGCGCGGCTGTCCCGGCTGCGGGCGGCGCTGAACCCCGAGATCGAGGTGCTGGCCGACCTGTTCGTGAAGCACGCCACTCCCCCGCCCGGCCTCCGCATAGAGGACGCGGCAGCCGACCTGCGGAACCGCGGGATGGCGGACGGCATCATCCTCTCCGGGCGCGGGACCGGCCTCCCGGCGGACCGGGAGATGATCCGCCAGGTCCGGCAGGCGGTCCCCGACGCCCGGTTGCTGGTGGGATCCGGCGTCACCGGGGAAACCGTCGCCTCCCTGCTCGGGACCGCCGACGGCGTGATCGTGGGCACCGACATCAAGGAGGAGGGCGATGTCCGCCGCCCCGTGGACCCGGCCCGAGCCCGGGCGCTCGTCCAGGCCGCTCGCCGGGCCTGACAGCTCCCGCAACCGGCCCTCGCAGGTCGCTCTGTCACAGGCACGCGATAGCCTGCCATCAAAGTGCTGAAAGACCTGTTCTCCCCCGCCACCGCCACCTGGTTCGAGGAGGCCTTCCCCGGCCCCACCGAGGCCCAGGCCGGCGGCTGGCCGGCCATCGCCGCCGGGCGTCACACCCTGATCCACGCCCCCACCGGATCGGGCAAGACGCTGGCCGCGTTCCTCTACACGCTCGACCGCCTCCTCACCGAACCGGTTCCCGCCAAGTCCCGGCGCTGCCGCGTCCTCTACATCTCCCCGATGAAGGCTCTGGCCCATGACGTGGAGCGCAACCTCCGGGCGCCGCTGACCGGAATCGCCCACGCCGCCGACCGCCACGGCATATCGCCCCCTCCGGAGGTTGTCGCCGCCATCCGCACCGGGGACACCCCGCCCGCCGACCGCCAGCGCATGCGGCGCCACCCCCCGGACATCCTCATCACCACCCCTGAATCCCTGTTCCTGATCCTCACCAGCGCCGCCCGCGAGATGCTGGCCTCCGTCCGGTGGGTTATCCTCGACGAGATCCACGCCGTGGCCGGGACCAAGCGGGGATCGCACCTGGCCCTGTCGCTGGAGAGGCTCGAGGAGATAGCCGCCGTCCCTCCCCTCCGCATCGGGCTCTCCGCCACCCAGCAACCCCTCTCGACGATTGCCGAGTTCATGGGCGGCGGAACCATGGATGGCGACACCTGGACGCCGCGACCGGTGACCGTCGTCGATGCCCCCGGAAAGCGCGGTCTGGAGGTGGAGATCATCGTCCCGGTCGAAGACATGGCCGCGCCGACGCCGCCCGATCCGCTCAACTCCGAACCCGCCGACCCGGGCTACCGGTCCATCTGGCCCTCCGTGTATCCGGCGCTGCTGGACCTGGTCAATGCGCACCGGTCCACCATCGTGTTCGCCAACTCCCGCAGGCTGTCCGAGCGGCTCTGCGCCGAACTGAACAACCTGGCGGGAGATGAGATCGCCCGCGCCCATCACGGGTCGGTGTCGCGCGAGCAGCGGATCGTCATCGAAGACCTGCTCAAGCGAGGCGAGTTGCCGGCGGTGGTGGCGACCTCGACGCTGGAGCTGGGCATCGACATGGGGGCGGTCGACCTCGTGATCCACGTCGAATCCCCCACCAGCGTGGCCTCCGGCCTGCAGCGGGTGGGGAGGGCGGGCCATCAGGTGGGAGCGACCAGCGTGGCCAAGATCTTCCCCAAGTTCCGCGGGGACCTCCTCGAGGCCACCGTGGTGGCCGACCTGATGCTGGCACGGTCGGTGGAGCCCACCGCCGTTCCCCAGAGTCCGCTCGACGTGCTGGCGCAGCAGGTGGTGGCGGCGGTGGCGATGGACGAATGGAAGGCGGACGACCTGCTCTCACTGGTCAGGCGGGCCGCCCCCTATCGCGACCTGGCGCCCGGACCGTTCGAGGCGGTCCTCGACATGCTGGCCGGCCGCTACCCGTCCGAGCTGTTCGGGGAGTTGCGCCCCCGCCTGGTCTGGGACCGGGTCACGCACACGCTGACCCCGCGTTCGGGGGCCCAGCGCCTGGCGGTGACCAACGCCGGAACCATTCCCGACCGCGGGCTGTATTCCGTCAACCTCCCTGACGGCAGCCGGGTGGGAGAGCTCGACGAGGAGATGGTTTACGAGTCCCGTCCCGGCGACGTGTTCGTCCTCGGCACGTCGGCGTGGAGGATCAGCGACATCACCGCCGACCGGGTGGAGGTGATCCCCGCCCCCGCCGAGTCGGGCCGGATGCCGTTCTGGAAGGGCGACCGGGTGGGCCGTCCCGTCGAGACCGGGCGGGCGATCGGCCGCTTCATCCGCACCGTCGGGGCGATGGAGCCCGACCGGGCGGTGGAAACGCTCCGGCACCGGTACCACCTGGACGAGTGGGCGGCCCGCAACCTCGTCGCCTACCTCGGCGAGCAGCGTGACGCCACCGGGGTGCTTCCCACCGACCGGACGGTGGTTGTGGAACGTTTCCGTGACGAGATCGGGGACTGGCGGATTGCCATCCTCTCGCCTCTGGGCGGCCGGGTCCACGCGCCGTGGGCAATGGCCATCAGTCAGAGGCTACGGAACCGCTACGGCCGCAATCTGGACGTCATCTGGAGCGACGACGGCATCTCGTTCCGCTTCATCGACACCGACGACCTGCCCTCCCTCGACGACCTGCTCCTCGACCCGGACGAGCTGGAGTCGATCCTCATCGAGGAACTTTCCGGCACGGCCATGTTCGCTGCCCGCTTCCGGGAGGCCGCCGCCCGAGCCCTGTTGCTGCCCCGCCGCCGCCCCGGCGGTCGCACCCCCCTATGGCTCCAGCGGCGCCGGGCTGCCGACCTGATGGCCATCGTCACCCGTTTCGGCTCGTTCCCGATCCTGCTCGAGACCTACCGCGAGATCCTCTCGGACGTGTTCGACCTTCCCTCGGCGAGGGAGCTCCTCGGAGACATCGCGGCCCGCCGGGTGCGGGTGGTGGAGGTGGACACCACCTCGGCCGGACCGTTCGCCTCGTCGCTCCTCTTCGAGTTCGTGGCCTCCTACCTGTACGAGGGAGACGCCGCCCCGTCGGAACGGCGGGCCACGGCCCTCACGCTCGACCGGGAGCTGCTCCGCGAGTTGCTGGGAGAGGGAGAACTCCGCGACCTGCTCGACGAAGACGTGATCGCCACCGTCGAGTTGGAGCTCCAGTACCTGACCCCGGAACGCCGGGCCAGGGGGCTGGACGGGCTGCACGACCTGCTGCGGGCGCTCGGGCCGCTCACCAGCCGGGCGGCGGCCGACCGGCTCGCCGATGGCTCCGCATCCGGCTTGCTTCGCGAGCTGGAGAAGCGCCGCCGAGCCGTCCGGGTTCAAGTGGCCGGCGCGCAGAGCTGGGCGGCCATCGAGGATGCCGGACGGCTCCGGGACGCTCTGGGGGTCCAACCGCCGGCCGGGGTTCCTCATGCCTACCTGGAGACCGGCCCGGACCCGCTCGGTGAGGTGGTGGGACGGTACGCGCGCACCCACGCGCCGTTCACCGCCGAGGAGGCCGGCTCGGCCCTGGGCCTGCCCCCGGCGGCCATCCGCGCGGCCCTGGTGGCACTCGAGCAGGCCGGAACGGTGGCCCGGGGCGCCTTCCGGCCGGGCGAGGCCGGCCAGGAATGGGTGGACACCGGGGTGCTGCGACGGCTGAAGCGGCGGAGCCTGGCGGCGCTCCGCCGGGAGATCGAAGCGGTCGAGGCCGCCACCCTGGGGCGGTTCCTGCCCGCCTGGCAGGGCGTGGGCCGCACCGGGCGTAACCACCTGTCGGCCCTGGTCGAGACCATCCGCACCCTCCAGGGCCTTCCCGTTCCCGCCTCGATCCTCGAACGGGATGTCCTGGCGGCGAGGCTCGACTACGCGCCCGCCATGCTCGACCAGCTCATGGCGTCTGGCGAGGTGGTGTGGGTGGGCCGGGGCGCCATCGGCCCCCGGGACGGGAGGGTGGCCCTCTACCTGCGCGAGCAGCTACCGGTCCTCCATCGACCCGCCGCGGACGACTTGCCCGACACGGACCTGCACCATGCCATCCGGTCCCACCTCTCGCAGCGGGGCGCCAGCTTCTTCCGGGACATCCACCTCGCAGTCCGGGGCAAGCGCCTTGATGACACGCTCGATGCGCTCTGGGACCTGGTGTGGTCGGGAGAGGTCACCAACGACACCCTCGCCCCTGTGCGCGCCGTAGGGATCCGCCGCCTGGCCCGGTCCCGCTCCGGGCGTTCCCGGCGCCGCCTGCCCTCCGCCATGCCTCCCTCATCGTCGGGAAGGTGGTCCCTGGTCGCCGATCTGTGTGCGACCGAGGTGGCCGATGCCGAGTGGGGTGCGGCCTGGACGGAACTCCTGCTGGAACGCCACGGGGTGGTGACCCGGGCCGGCGCCAGGGCGGAGAGCGTCCCCGGCGGCCTGACCACCCTCTACCCCATCCTCAACCACATGGAGGAGACGGGACGCATCCGCCGTGGCTACTTCGTGGAGGGTCTCGGGGGACTTCAATTCGCGCTGCCGGGCGCCGTTGACCGGCTCCGGACCGCAGAGAACGAGGAAGGGACCGTGATCCTCGCCGCCGCCGATCCCGCCAACCCGTACGGGACCCTGCTGCCATGGCCCGAAGAGGCCCGGGGCCGGGCTTCCCGCTCGGCCGGCGCATACGTGATCCTCCACGACGGCCGGCCCCTGCTGTTCCTGGAACGGGGCGGCAAGACCGCCACCCTCCTCACCGACTCGGACGAGCTCCACAACCCCGCAGCCGACGCCCTGACCGAGATCGGAGTCCGCCACCGGCGGCTGACCGTGGAGACCATCAACGGCCTCCCGGCCGGCGACCACCCGCTCGGCGCCATCCTGCTGGAGGGCGGTTTCGCAGTGAGCCCGAAAGGCCTCGCCTATCGAGGCTCTCCCAGCCGGGCCCGGAGGTAACCGCCCGAGCCCCGACTTTTCGCGTTCTCGGAGAAAGGGCTTGAAACCGTCACACGCCCGCTATACGTTGCCTATCGCCAAGCACCTACACCGGCCGAAGACGCAACCCCGATCGGACCGGCCGGCCCGCAGGGAACAGACAGGCTTCAAAAGGAGCACTCTGCCAACGCCGGCCCCAACCCGGGCATGGCCGAACACGCTCCAAGCCAAGGACAGGTGGTGGCGGGGGCCGGGCCCGGTGCGAGACAACCGGGATTCTGGGCGGGCGACCGCGGTGAGTTTCCCGCCCGGTCCCGACCAGGTGAGATGGTCGCTACACGTAGGGTGAGGAGTGGGCGATCCCCCCGTCCACGTCGAGGGTCACGCCGGTCACCCAGGACGCCTGGTCGGAGCACAGGAACACCACCGCCGATGCCACGTCGACGGGCTCGCCGATGCGTCCCAGCGGGTGCATCGCCGCACCTCGTTCCTCGTCCTCCCATAGGACCCTCGACAGGCGGGTCCTGACCACGCCGGGCGCCACCCCGACCACGCGGACGGTGGGCGCCATCTCGTAGGCCAGATGCCGGGTCATGTAGATCAGCCCGGCCTTGGAAATGTTGTAGGCCCCCATGCCCCGACCCGGCAACCGACCGCCCACGGAGGCGATGTTGCAGATCACCCCGCCGCGATCGCGCATCCCGGCGGCCCAGGCAGCCCGTGCGTAGAGGAGCGGGCCCAGCAGATTGATCTCCCAGGTCCGCTTCACGGCGCCCAGGTCTACATCCGTGAGCGGCCCGTAGGCAGGGTTGGTCGCGGCGTTGTTGACCAGTACGTCACAGGACCCGAAGCGATCGATGGCGGTACCGATCGCCTCCGCAGCGCCATCCTCGGTGTCCGAGCGGGCCGCCACCGGCGCCACCCGGTCCGGCTCGCCCAGCCGGTCGGCCGCCCCGGCGAGGTTCTCCGGCTTGCGGCTGGTGATCACCACGCCGCGAGCTCCGGCCGCCAGCGCGGCGGCCGCGGTAGCCTCGCCGATCCCCCGCGAGGCGCCGGTGATCACCGCCACCCGACCGTCGAGGCGCGCCTCCATGCTCAGCCGCCCGGCCCGGGCCGGCTCATCAGTGGCCGCCCCGCTTCACGCCGCCGTACTTCATACGGGTGTCACCCATCCAGGCCGCCCGCCCCGGTTGGTCCATCACGCCCGCGGACACCAGTTCGCCGGCGAACAACGTGTGCGTCCCGAAGTCGATGGCTCGCCTCACCTCGCACTCCATCCAGGCGATGGCATCCTCGAAGATCGGAACTCCCGTTACACCTTCCCGGATGGCCCGGCCGTTGAGGGACATGCCCTCCTTGGCGGCGGGCTTCGAGAATTTCACGAACACCCTCCGATCGTCCGGCGACCAGAGGTTGACGCTGAAAGAACCTCCGTCCGAGATCAGCCGATGGGTAACCGCCTTGTTATCAACCCCGATCCCGATCATCACCGGCTCCATCGACAGCTGGGTGATCCAGGAGGTGGTCATCCCGTTCCATCGGTCGCCGGCCCGGGAGCCCACCAGAGCCAGAGCATTGGGGATCATCCAAGTGACCCGGTTGATCAATGCCGCGTCCATCGGGTCCCTCCTCATCCGGCCTCGGAGCCCACGTTACACCCGGGCGCCCGGCTCGGTCCGGTGTCGGTATGCTTCCGGCACCGGTTGGTCGAACAGGACGAGAGGGTGGTCGGCGGGCAGCGAACAAACCTTTGGAGAAGGGTGGTCGCTCCGGTGCGGGTGACGGGATCAGCGGCATGAAGTTCGACGGCTACGACCTCGACGCGGGCGTCTACGACGAGTTGTTCCGGAGCGACGGAACCCCCCGTTCCCACGGTCGGGACCTCTACGAGACCCTCCTGGAGGCTTCCGACGACGACATGAACGCCATCGGCGAATGGGTCACCCGGTCTTTCACCCACGAAGGCATCACCTTCACCGTGTACGGCGACGACGAGGCCGACGAGCGCATCATCCCGATCGACTGCATCCCGCGGGTGATGGCGGGTGCGGAATGGCGAGGCCTGGCGAGGGGACTCGAGCAGCGCCTGGCCGCTCTCAACGCCTTTCTACGGGACATATACGACTCGGCCCGGATCGTCTCCGATGGGGTAATCCCGCCGGACATGGTCTTCGGCTGCCCCCAGTATCGCATCGAGATGCAGGGATTCGAGGCCCCCAGGGGGATCTGGGTGGCCATCTGCGGCACCGACCTGGTCCGGACCGTGGACGGCTTCCGGGTTCTCGAGGACAACCTGCGAGTTCCCTCAGGCGTCTCCTACATGATCGCCATCCGCAAGGCCACCAAGTCGGCCATGCGCCTCCTCTACCGGCGTTCCCGGGTGGGAGCCGTGGAGGACTACGGGCTGGTCCTCCGCCGGACCCTCCACGAGATGGCGCCCGAGGGTTGCGACGACCCGACGGTCGTCCTCCTCACCCCCGGGGTATACAACTCGGCCTTCTACGAGCACATGTTCCTGGCGCGCCAGATCGGCGCCGAACTGGTGGAGGGCCGGGACCTGGTGGTCGAGGACGGTTACGTGTACATGCGCACCACGGCGGGTCTGCGGCGGGTGGACGTCATCTACCGCCGGATCGACGACGACTTCCTCGACCCCCTCGTGTTCCGTCCGGACTCTCTGCTCGGCGCCCCCGGCCTGTTGCATGCCGCCCGGCTGAGCAACGTATCGGTGGTCAACGCCCCGGGCACGGGCGTAGCCGACGACAAGAGCGTCTACGCCTTCGTCCCCGACATGATCCGCTACTACCTGGCGGAGGAACCGCTCATCCCTAACGTGGAAACTTACCTCTGCCGCCGCCCCGAGGATCTGGAGTACACCCTGGACAACCTGGAGCATCTCGTGGTCAAGCGAGTGGGCGAGTCCGGCGGCTACGGGATGCTGGTCGGTCCCCATGCGAGCGCCGAGGAACGGAACCGGTTCGCATCCCTCCTGCGCCAGGATCCGGCCGACTTCGTTGCCCAACCCACCCTGGCCCTGTCCCGGGCGCCCTGCCTGATCGACGGCCGCCTCGAGCCCCGCCACGTGGACCTGCGGCCCTTCATTCTGTCGGGGGGCGAGACCCGCATCGTGCCGGGGGCGTTCTGCCGGATCGCCATGCGCCGAGGGAGCCTGGTCGTTAACTCCAGCCAGGGGGGAGGCGCCAAGGACTTCTGGGTACTGGAGGAGGGGTAGTGATCCGCCTGCGAGACGACTCGGTACGCCCCGGCGGTCATCCCGCACAGCAACTCCCCAGACGGACGCGGTAGTGGTCTAGAGATGCTGGCACGTAGCGCCGAGAGCCTCTACTGGATCGGCCGGTACCTCGAGAGGGCCAGCCATCTCGCCCGGCTGATGCGCCAGCAGACGGAGTCGCTGGTGGACAGCCCGGTTCGTGACATCTACTTCGGATGGCACCGGATCTACGGCACGCTGGGAAGGCGACCGCATACGGGGCCCCTAGACACGGAAGGAGACGAGTACTACACGCTGGCCGACTCTTTCACCCTCGCCGATGATCTCACCTTTGAGGCCACGATGCCCGACTCCATCCGGAACTGTTTCTCCCTGGCTCGGGAGAACGCCCGGCAGGTGCGCCACCGCATCTCCGCGGAGATGTGGGCATCCCTCAACCGGCCGTATCTCCGCCTCCGCGACATGGAGATCCAGGACATCTGGGCGTCGACGCCGGAGCAGTTCTACGCGAACGTCGAGGCGGACATCGATACGTTCCGGGGCGTCAGCTCCTCCACCATGTATCGGGATCAGGGCTGGCACTTCATCCGCATGGGTAGCCTCCTGGAACGAGCCGAGTTGGTGGCCTCGGTGCTGGGCGCCCAGATCGCCGCGGTGCGGCTGTTCGCTGTGCCCGCGGACGCCTACTGGACCAGCCTGCTCCGCCTGTTTCATGCCTTCGAGGCGTACCAGCAGGGCGACGGCCTGGCGATCGACGCCGGCCGGGTGCTGGACCTGCTCGTATCCGACCCGCACCTCCCCGACTCGCTGAGCATGTCGGTTCTCGGACTGCATCGGGAGTTGTCGGCGATCGGGGACGGTCCCGACCGGACCGCCACCTCCCAGGCCCGGTCCCAGGTGGACCACATGTCGGACCTGCTTCGCTTCGTCTGGCCCAGGACATCCGACGCCGAAGGCCTGTTCGCCGAGTTCAGGATCGCCGGCCGCCGGCTCCACGACCTGGTGACCGAAACCTACTTCGACTATCCGGTGGTAACCCGGTCGGCTCGCATCGGAGAGTTCGACCAGTGAGCAGTGCGGGTCCGGCTCGTGCGACACGCTACCGGATCGAGCACCTCACCAGATTCGGCTATATCTCTTCCGTGCGGAGATGCGCCATGTCGCTCTGCCTCCGGCCCCTCGACGGCGACCGCCAGCGGGTACTGGAGTTCGCGATCACCACCTCCCCTACGGGGCGGCTGACCGCCGAGACCGACCCGTTCGGCAACACCAGGCACGTCCTCACCGTGAACGAGACGCACGACACCCTTGAGGTGGTCTCCGTCTCCACCGTCGAGGTGTCCCCCTCGCCGGCACTGCCGCAACGCCTCGGGCCAGAAGCGTGGGAAGTGGTGCGATCGTGGGCCACCGACCTGGCCTCCTGGCAATTCACTAACCCGAGTCCCGGCGCCGGTCCCACTCCGGCCCTCACCGGCTTCGTCGCCGAGACAGGAATCGAGCCGGGGTCCGATCCGCTGACCGATCTGGTGGGACTCGCCCTAGCCTTGAACGACAACTTCGACTACGTGTCGGGCTCGACATCGGTGGATTCGCCGATCGACGAGATCCTTTCGACCCGGAGGGGCGTGTGCCAGGACTATGCCCACGTCATGATCGCGATCGCCCGTTCATGGGGCGTCCCCGCGCGCTACGTGTCCGGCTACCTACATGTGGACGACGCTCCGGACGGGGTGCACGGGCCGGCCAGCACCGCAACCCATGCCTGGGTCGAATGCCGGCTCCCCGAACTGGGATGGGTGGAGTTCGACCCCACCAACCGCACGCTGGTCGACCACCGCTACGTGCGAACAGCGGTCGGCCGGGACTATCGGGATGTCCCGCCGACCCGCGGGGTGGTGGAAGGAGGCGCCAACTCCGGCCTGGATGTGGACGTCAGGATGACCCGTCTGGCCGACGCTCCGCCACCCTGAATGCCGAGCGCACAGCCGCGGAGAGGCCGAAACGCCGTCTGACAGGCGTATCCGGCAGGCCCTGGGTAGTGATCTGCCACTAGATTCAGCTTGATGAACGTGCTGGTCGCCACGGCCGGGGTGCTACCGCCGGGGCCGGTCGCCGACTTCGTGGAGTTGCTGGCGGGTCCCCGGGGGAAGGTCATCGTCATGAACGTGACCCAGGCTCCAGCCGATTTTCTCGATGAATTCGAGGACGGCCCTTGGCGGCCCTTCGATGCTCCGGCGGGCCGGAGCGACCCCGACCGCGCCGCACGGCAGGCCGACCGGTACATACAGGAGCGGGGCTCGAAGATCGTGGCTCCGGTGGTGGCGGCGCTGAAGCTTCGAGACGTCGCGCCCGCGACGCTCTTCGTGGAGGCTGAGGACGTGGCGCAGGCCATCATCGACACCGCCGATCGGGTGGGCGCCGACGCCATCGTGATGGGCGCCACCCGACGCCTGTTCAACGAGATGTCCTGGACCAGCGTGTCGATGACCGTTACCGCCAGGTCCAGCCTGCCGGTGCTGCTGATCCCCGAACCCGCCCAGGCGGACAGCTAGCTAGGCGGAGTGACGGGGACGCGGCCGCGTTCCTAAGTCGTGTAGTCGGCGTTGATGCGCACGTAACCGTCGGTCAGGTCGCACCCGTACACGGTGAAGGCGCCCGTCCCCTGGGAGCCCGGACCGTCCCCCGGCACACCCAGGTCGACATGGATGAGCACTTCCGGAGACGCCAGGTACCGCTCCAGCTCCTCCAGCACCTCGGGCGTGATCGGCGCCGGATAGACCTCCGTCCCCCCGAAGCGGATAGTGATCCGATCCGCCAGGATGTCATCCTCGTAGCACTTCCCCACCGCCATCGCGACCCGGCCCCAGTTGGGATCACGGCCGTGGACCGCCGTCTTCACCAGAGGTGAGTTGACGATCGACTTGGCCACCCGCTTGGCCTGGGCATCGTCCCCGGCGCCTTCCACCGTCACCACGATGAGAGTCTCGGCGCCCTCACCGTCGGCCGCCAACTGCCTGGTCAGGTCCAGGCACACCTCGCCCAGGGCGTCCTCCAGCGCGGTCCGCTCCACGCGCCCGGCCCGGCCCGAGGCGAGCACGACCGCCATGTCGCTGGTGGAGGTGTCGGTGTCGATGCTCACGGCGTTGAACGTGCGGTCCACCACCCGCCGGAACATGGCATCGAGGGAGGCCGGTTCGGCGGCCGCGTCGGTGGTGATGACAGCCAGCATCGTCGCCATGTCGGGCTCGATCATCCCCACCCCCTTGGCGATACCCACCACCCGAGCCGGGCCGGCGCGGGCGGTCGCCACCTTGGCGTGGGTGTCGGTGGTCATGATGGCGGTGGCCGCCGTGGTGGCCGAACCGGGCTCATCGAACGCATCGTCACCGGTGGTTCCGAGGCGGGTCATGTAGGCGCGGATCCGGTCCATCGGATAGCGAACGCCGATCACGCCGGTGGAGGCGACGATCACCTCGGGCGTGTCACAACCCACCACTCGGGCGGTGAGCTCGGCCACCTCCGCCGCGTTCTCATCCCCCACCGCTCCGGTGGCCACGTTGGCGTTCTTCGAGATGATCACCACCGCGCGGGCCCGACCATCGGCGACATGGGCTCGACTCAGCGTGATGCTCGGCCCCGAGAAACGGCTCTTGGTGAAGACCCCGGCGGCCGTCGTTCCCGGTGGGGCGGAGAGGATCATCACGTCCTCGGTCCGGTCCTTGATCCCGATGTTGCCGGTATGCAGCCCGAACCCGGGGGGAAACGCCACCTCCCCGACCACGACCCCCAGCGCGTTCCCGCCATGCGGGGTGCCCCGCATCGCGCCGGCCACAGGAGTATCGGATGGAGAAATGCCCATGAGAAACAAGAATGCTAGACGGCCGCGGTCCTACCTTTGGGTTGGCCCATCCGTGGGGATTGGGTAGCTCAGGCAGTTATTGCTTGTGGAAGTCCCGGAAGCGCTTCGTTGCGGCCGGAGCGTCGGTGTACGACCGATTCCGGTCCACTGCTACAGGTTGGAGAGGCGGGCCAGCTCTCCCACCAGCCGGTCGTGGACGCCCGTAGCCACCGCGACGGGCAGCAGTGCCGCCGCCACCTTGAAGCCGATCCTGACCCGGGGGCGTTCCAGGAGCCTCCGGAAGCCGGCATCCTTCGCCGCCAGCAGGTAGATCAGGGCCGATGGAACCATCACCCCGGCCAGGTAGAGGGCCAGCGGAAGAACGGCGGTGGAAGGCTCGGCCAGGCCTCTGGTCAGGACCGAACCCAACTCGGGACCCACGCATGGCACCCAGGTGGCGCCGGCGAAAGCGCCCACCAGGGCGGCGCCGCCTACCCCGGCCCGGAACCGTCCTGCGGTCAGGGCCAGACCGGCGGCCAGGACCGCGGCCCCTCCCAGCCGGTGGTCGAGCATCAGGTTGACGCCTGCCAGCGGAAGCCAGGCCAGGAGTACGGTCGCCAGATAGAAGAGTCCCAGCACCTCGCCTCGCTCGCCCTGTTTCCGCAGGCCGAGGAGCAGTAGGGCAAGCAGCAGGATGGACCAGGAACAGGGTAGGAGTCCGGAGCGGAACGCCTCGACCAGGAGGCTCACGGGACTTCGGCCAGCAGCGCCACCACGGTGTCCTCCAGCGCCTTGTAGGCCCCCTCGCCTATGTGATCGAAGCGCACCCGGCCCAGATGGTCCAGCACGTAGGTGCGGGGCCAGTAGGCCGGTGACCCCTGCCACTCCCGGAAGGTGCGCCGATCGGTGTCCAGCACGACGGGCCAGGTGACCCCCAGCCGGTCCAGAGCCTCGACTATGGCGTCCACCTCCTTCTCGTAGGCGAACTCCGGGGAATGGATGCCGACGATCTCGAGGCCCTGATCCCGGTAGCCGGCGTAGATGTCCTGCGTGTAGGGGAGGCGGTTCTTGCAGTTGTAACAGCCGAAGGTCCAGAACTCCACGATCACCACCTTGCCCCGCAACTCCTCCAGCGAGGTGACGTCCGCCTGGAGCCAGCCGTCGATCTCCTTGAGAGGCGGATGCGTCTCCTTGAGCACGGGGGGTGGATCGATCGGCGCGGTGGTGGCCGGCGCGGTCGAAGTCGCGGAGGCCTCAGTGACGGGCGGAGCGGTCGTGGTCGCCCCTGCTGCCGTGGTGGTGCCGACCGAGGCCGGGTCGACGCTTGGAGGAGACGTATCGGTAGGACCACTGGTCGCAACCGTTTCACGGTCGCCAGATACCAGCCGGGACACCCCGATCGCTCCGGCGAGCAGCACGAGCATGACCACTACCGCGATGGCCACGCGCCTAGGGGATCGAGGGGCTTCCATCAGCCGTGCGCGCCCGGCCCCGCCACCGGCGCACCGGCTCGACTCGGTCGACCTATGGGATACGGCAGATGCAAGGCGCACTCCTCGAAGATGCGTTCACGTTACCGGCTCCCGCCGGCTGTGCCGCACGCGGTCTGGACCGTGACGGGGATTAGGTAACGCGGAGTACGCGTGCCAATATCTGGCGCCATGCGACCCAATCCACTTCGTTCCAAATGGGCGGCGGGCCGGCCTGCGCTGGGTAGCTGGGTATCGATTCCCAGCCAGCTGGTGGCAGAGGCTGTAGCCGCCAACGACCTCGATTATGTAGTCATCGACTGCCAGCACGGCTTCATCGGCTTCGACGATACGGTGCGGATGCTGGCGGCGCTGAACACGGGAGATGTCACCCCGATCGTGCGGGTGCCGGAACTGTCCACGGCCAACATCTCCCGCGTCCTCGACGCCGGGGCGATGGGAGTCATCATCCCGATGGTCAACTCGGCCGAGGAGGCGGCCGCGGCGGTGTCGTACACCCGCTTCCCTCCGGTGGGCGTCCGCAGCATCGGCGCCGGCCGAGCGTTGATCACGGAGGGCGCCGACTATTACGAGCGCGCCAACGAGGATGTCGCCTGCATCCCGATGATCGAGACCATGGAAGCCATCGATGACCTGGACAACATCCTCTCGGTTCCGGGAATCGATGTGGCATATGTCGGGCCCTCGGACCTCGCAGTGGCGATGGGATACAAGCCGGGTACCAGCGCCCAGCCATTCCTCGACATGCTCGATCATGTCGTGGAAGCCTGTAACCGCCACGGCGTTCGCCCCGGCATCCAGGCCACGCCCGGCACGGCGGCGGACCGGGTGGCGCGCGGGTACCAGATGGTGACGATGGTGGTGGACCTGCCCGCCTTCCGAGCCGCCCTGGCCCGGGGCATCGCCGACGCCGCCTTCACCGACGAGCAACGTCCCCACCCGGCCCTCTACTAGCTCCCCAAGCCTCCGAAAGCACACGGGCATCGCCCGCCGGCGAACCGGCAATCGGGGAACCTCAGGTTCACGGCACCGCTAGCGGTGTCCTCTGCCCAAAGTTCGTGAAGTCGCGAAAATCGGTGCTCCGCGCCGGGCCCTCCCCCGCCACCACCTGTCCTTGGCTCGGGGCGTGTTCGGCCATGCCCGGGTTGGGGCCGGGTCACGGCGGGTTCGCCCTTTGGAGCCTGTGAATGTTCCCTGCGGGCCGGGCCGCTCCGATCGGTGAGACGCTTGCGTCCGGTGTAGGTGCTTGGCGATAGACAACGTATAGAAGGGGTGTGACACATTCGAGCCCTTCGTTGTGACCTGCGTCAGCGATTCGCCGCTCTCCGGTGGGAAAGCTGTTGGGATGGCAATGGCGTGAGTTGTCTTAGGCGTGGCACCGGGGAGGGCAGGACCTCGCGGAACTTGAACGAACCCGGGATTCGGGACATTCGCCTTGCCTCATGAGTCGGGGCGAGGAGAGGCGAACCCCGGATTAGGCAGGCGGCTCCAGCCCGAGGGCTCTCACCAGGAAGGCGGCCATCTGAGCCCTACTCACCGCCACATCCGGACAGAACAAACCACCACCAGGATCACACCCATGCGTGATACCGGCCCCCGCAAGACGATTGATCGCATCCTCATACACAGACCCCTCATCATCAACAAAGAAATCCCCCTCCGCAGCCGGCAACTCCAAAGCCCGGCTGAGAATGGCGGCCATCTCAGCCCTACTCACCGCCACATCCGGACAGAACAGATCACCGCCCTCCGCCACGCCGCATCCGTTCATGATCCCGGCGGCGACAATCCGCTCGATGCTGGTCCGGTGGGTGCTTTCCCGGATATCGATGAACACCTCAGGGCCGGTCTGCGGAGCCGGGCCGCCGGCCACCCGCTGTTGCGGATCGTCGGCCACGGCATCGTGGCCCAGGATGGCTTCCAGGCCGGCCACCAGCCCGATCTTCGCCCAGCCGGGCTGCAGCGAATCGGAGCGGATGCTGATCCCGCCCGGGTCGGCATCCCTGTTCCTCACCGTGTACCCGAACACCAGCTCCGGCGAGCCCGAGCCCGACTCGTAGAGAGCGACGCGGCGATTGTCGCCCACCTGGATGTTCATGGTCGGACTCCCACCGTTGCGGAACACGACCACCGGGGAGTCGAAGGTCACGGTAACCATCACCGTCTCGCCGGCCACGTATGCCGCGCCGTCCGAGGGTTCCGAAGTGATGCTCACGTCTGCGATGCGCGGGCGGATCGCCGAGACGGCGCGCCTCGCCACCTCGGCCGGCAGCAGGCACGACGGCAGGTCCATGGTCACCTCTGGCCTGAGTCCGCCGGTGACGCTCCGGGAGAGGGGAGTGAACCACCTGAGGGTGGTGATCTGGAGTACGCCGGCCAGCATGCCTCCGGGCTCGACGTGATAGGACGACTGGCCGGTGTTCTTTCCGAAGGTTGTCTGGCCGACCACCGTGGCACGACCCTGGTCGCTGAGGGCGCCGGTCACCATCTCCGAAGCCGAGGCGCTGCCGCCGTCCACCGCGACCACCATCGGCAGGAGGGTGGGATCGGAGGAGACCGCCCTGCCTCGGGCCCGGACGGTCTCCACCGTTTCCCTGCTCACCAGATGCACGACCGCCGACACGTCAGGTAGGAAGGCGCCGGCCGTGCCCACCGCCGAGTCGATGTACCCGCCAGGGTTGCCGCGAAGGTCCAGCACGAGACTGCTGATAGGGGGATCCGTCAGCTGACCGAGCACCTCCGCCACCGCATCGTCCGCCACCGTGCTGAAGACGTCAAGGCTGAGATAGCCGATGTTGCCATCCACGACCATTCCCCTCGCCACCGGTATGGCCAGCGCCGCCGCCCTGATCCTTCCCGTCAGGACGGCGTCACGCCGGACCTTGATCGGCACCACCTCGCCGGCCCTGAACCGGTCCAGGCGGGCCACATCCTCGCAACCGAGTTCGGCCGGGAACTTGTCCCCCAATTCGATGAGCTCGTCGCCCACCATGAGGCCGGCCTCCTCCGCCGGGCTTCCTGCATAGACCTCGGATATCACCGGCCGGCAGGTGGCGGTCACGGTGAGGCAGGGCATACCGTTCTCCACCAGGCTGAACGCGACACCCAGGCCGCTGGTCCCCCGGTTTTCGAGGAGCGTCCGGAAGCGGCTGTATTGCCGGGCGGTCAAGTAGCGAGAGTTGGGATCGAGTGACCCGGCCATCCCCCGGACCGCCTCCTCGACCGCCTCGGCGGTGTCTTGCATCTCGTCGATCGCCTCGCACACCTCCTCGAATCCGGGAGAGGGCACCGGACACGGCGGTGGTTCCCCGTCGGTCCGCTCGGCGAGGTCAGCGCCTCTCACCCGTTGGGCCGCCGCCGAGGCTAGCTCCTCGACGTCGACCACATCTACATAATTGACGATTATCAAGCGGTATACGACGCACAGCACCTCGAAGGGCGCCGACGCCTCCTCGCAGGTCACCCGGCCGGTAGGTAGCGCCTGAGCTCCGTCTGCGCCATCGGTCTGGGCGGTCCGCTGCAGGCGCTCCTCCGGCTCGGCGGCTGCGACAGGTGGTGCGGGAATGAGCAAGGACAGCACGAGCACGGCAGCAATGAGGGGCGTGACCCGGACAGTATTGCGACGCATGCCCGGCCCGGCCCCCTTCCCCGATATCCTGGTCGGCTTCATCGCCGATGGCGCCGGGTCGACATACTCTGACGATAGTCCTCCGCGCAGGCGTCTTGACCGACACCCCTCAAGCGGCAGCGGTCCCCTGGACGCATGACTTCGGGGCGGATCCGGCCCTCCCTGACGCCGTTAACCTCTCGCCGATGAAGTCGGACCTTCCGTCGGCCACGGTCGAGCGCTTGCCGCGCTACCTGAGATGCATCGAGCGGCTACCAGAGTCGCAACTGACCATCTCCTCTCGCGAGTTGGCCCGCCTCAGCAACCTGACCGCCGCCGGGGTCCGGCGGGACATCTCCTATCTCGGGACCTTCGGGATCCGCGGTGTCGGGTACCAGGTCACGGAACTCAACGACCAGATCCGCCATGCCCTCGGCCTGACCGCCGACCGGCCGGTGGCGGTCGTGGGCATCGGCAACCTGGGTTCAGCACTGGCCAACTACACCGGTTTCGGTAACCGGGGCTTCCGCATCGTGGGGCTCTACGACGCCGCTCCCACCAAGATCGGGACCTACCTGGGCGGGGTGGAGGTCCGCGACATCTCCCGGCTACCCGACGATGCCCGGACCACGCACATCTCGGTCGGGATCATCGCCACCCCGGCAGGGGCGGCTCAGCAGGTGGCGACCATGCTGGTCGAGGCCGGGGTGCGCTCCATCCTGAACTTTGCCCCCACCGTCCTCCGGGTACCCGATGACATCCATCTCAGACAGGTGGACCTCGCCACCGAACTCCAGATCCTCGGCTACTACATGACCTGAGCTGGGGACAGCCCTTCTATTCCCGTTCCTGGTCGCGTTCGTAGCGGTGGAGCGCCACCATGAACATGGCGAAGAGGATGGCCGAGGCGGCCGCGAAGGCTCCGGGAATGATCCGGATCTCGAAGGCGTTCAGCCCTTCGAAGTCAACCGGGCGAGGACCGCGGGGCGCGTATAGGACGAACAGGATCGAATTGATCGTCGTCCAGCCGAAGATGCCGGCGCCCGACACCAGGATGGCGAGACGCTTGCCCAGGTTGGTGTACTGCAGAAGGTAGACACTCCCGAAGAACACGAGCACCGCCGCGATGGTGAGCACGATCCCCGTGAACAACAGGTTCTGCGAGAGCAACGCCCGGAAGAGCTCGCGCATTTCAGCCCACCTCCCCCAGATACTCGGCGCCGTCCAGGGTCGCCCCCCTCAGGTACTGGACGATGAGATCGAGGTCCTCGGCCGACAGGACCATGCCGAAGCCGGGCATCCGGCCCGAACCCACGCCGTTGACACCGTATCCCTCACCGGAGGTCGACCCTCCCGCGATGAACTCGTACATGTCATCGGCGGTCAGGAATTGCGTAAGCGCGCGGCCACCCCTCAGCGACGGTCCCAGCGCACCGGAGGCCTGGGCCTGCTGGAAGGCGGGACCGGCCGAGTAGCCGGCGGTGTGGCATCGGGCACAATAGGCGTTGTAGAGATTTACCGCCCGATCAGCCGCGGCGGTGTCCCCGCCGAAGGACGCGTCGGCCACGGCTTGGACATCCACCTCCCAACGCGCCCGGCGGGCGGCGTCCTCCAGGAAGCCGAGACCGAACCGAGCCTGGTCGCCCAGGACCGCCTGGTTCTGGAAGGTGATGGTCAGGGACGTCGCGCCCGACTCGAGGTCACCGACGGATGTGGCCGCCGAGGTGGCGTCGCCGATCCCGATCAGGGTCTCGGCGTTACGCGGATCGAGCGTGGCCGCCGTGGCCAGGTACCCGGCTGCCTGCGCCTCGGCAAAGATGGCGGTCAGACCGGTCTCGGTGACATCGGACAGTCCGTCCCCGTCGGTGTCGATACCGTCAGCCGCGCCGTCCAGCAGGTAGCGGGCTCGCTCGGCAATATCGGCGAGAGCGGCCGATGAGGTTCCGGAGGTGCGGATGGTCTCGATCAGATCTTCCTGCTCCGTGATCTGACCACCCACCACGTCGGCGGCGCCATCCCGCCGGCTCGAGGCTCCCGCCACCAAACCCTCCACCTTGAGCAGAGCGTCCATCTGGCCCACCTGATGCGACTCGATGTAGTTGAGGAGGTCCTGGATCTGCTGGCTGTTGAGCGGGCCGCCGCCATCGAGACCCCAGGGCGGCATCGGCGTGTTGGCCCGGCCGTAGGTGATCCAGAACTCGGCCTCGTCCCGGTCGTACCGGAAGAACAGATCGTCCAGGGCAGGCGCCGCCCAGCCGGCCACGTTGACCTGCGACCGCTCCTCCAGGAAGGAGGCAACCCCGCCCCCCAGGTTGGGGCCGTGGCAGTCGCCGCAGCCGAACTCCAGCCACACCTCGTGGCCTCGGTCCAGGGAAGCCTCGTGGAACTCGTCCACGAATCCCTCCTGGCGGTCCAACTCGCCGAGGTAGTAGATGGGCATGGCGAGCGTCAGGAACCCGGCGGTCACCACCGCCCCCACCAGGGCACGATCGAGCCGCCTGGTCTCCAACTCGTCGTCGGTCTGGGAGACGGACAGGTTGGCGGGCACCGGATCCTGGCGGTCGCGACGCGAACCTGATCCCACCAGGTAGGCGAACCAGGCGATCGCCCCGAGCGCAACAATCGTGACTACGAGGGTTGACACCGGCTATACCTCGGTGGGGGCATTCAGGGCGATGCAGGAAGGGCCCTGGGGGTATTGCACGGTCTTGGCTATAGCCCGGGCCGTTTGGATGATCGTGCCGGTCTTGACGATGAGACGGCCGTTCTGGTCCTCGACCGCGAACCGGTCCAGGTTGCGGGGGGCGGGGCCCGCCTCGTACTCCCCCACATAGTTGTACTTCGAGCCGTGGCAGGGGCATTCGAAGCCCTGGGAAGCGTCGCACCAGGGCACGCGGCAACCGAGGTGCACGCAGCGCTGGAAGAGGGCGGTCAATCCACCGGCCACCACCCCCGAGCCCTCGAACTGGGATCGGGAGATGTCCGACTCGGCGAACGGCACGATGTAGGCGCGGGCCTCGGGCACGAACTTGGGCAGGATGGAGCCGTCGTTGAGCACCACTTCGGTCTGAAGGTCGGCGATGGCGCCGACATCGATGTCGGACCCGAAGCCGCCTGACAAGCGAGGCCAGAGGAAAGCCAGGTAGGAGATCCCGTTCAGGCCCACGAAGGCGCCGAAGGTTGCCCCGAGGGCCCTGGTGAAGAACTGGCGCCGGTTGACGCCTGCCTCCTGCGGCGAGAGCTCCTCCACCCTCATCACCTCGACCGCCTGCATGGCCGCAACCGGCTCCTCGGATCCTTCCTCGTCCTCCTCCTCGGCGGTCGCGGCATCCGTCGCCTTCACCTCGGTCGCTAGGTCGGTAACGGCCTCTGCGGGCCGGACCACCACCGGGGCGGCCAGGGCCGACCGGTCCGCCTTGCGGGTCTCGCGCGACAGACCGGATCTCCACGACCGGGCGGGTCTGCCGGGTGACTCGCTGCGGCGGTAGGCGATGACGAAGGCGCCCAGCACTCCGACCAGCACGACGGCGGAGAGGGCGACGATCAGGATCTGGACTGTGGTCATTCGAAGTGCACCCAGTCCTTGAGGTCGTCGAACCAGATCCCGTCCGCCCACGGATACGTGAAGTTGAAACCGGGACCCCTGAACAAGGTTCCCAGCAATGTCAGGGTGGCCGAGCCCGTGAGGAACAGCGTGAACAGCATGATGGCGAACTTGCGGTCGGAAGGCTTGGTGGAGGGGTTGCGGTCCACGTAGGGAATCGCCATGAAGCCCAGCAATCCGGTGATGGTCGGGATGATCACACCGGCGATCTGGGGGTCGTAATAGGACAGCAACTCCTGGAGGCCCAGGAAGTACCAGGGTGCCTTGGAGGGGTTGGGCGTGGCGTTGAAGTTGGCCAACTCCAGCAGCGGCGCCTGGAGGATCACCGACAGGACGATCAGCACCGCAGTAATCACCATCAAGGCGGAGAACTCGGCGATCATCAGGTGGGGCCAGGTGTTGACCTTGTCGGTCGGCGTCGCCTTGACCTGCTGGATGGCCTTGGCCTTGACGACCGTGAGGAGACGCTGGGGCCGGACCCCTTCCGGAACCTCCTCCGGCGGCGCCACCGGACGGAGCGTGACCTGGGTCGCTCCCCCACCGTTGTCCGATACCGGCGGTGGCGCGGCGGCCGGCGCTACCTCCGGGGTCTCGGTCGCGACCGCTGCCTCGGGACCCGGTGCGGACGTCTCGGGCTCGGGTGGCGGCGGGGGCTCGGGAGCGGCTGCCTCGCTGACCGGCGGCGGCGGTGGCGACGGAGCAGGGGCCGGGGGCGCTGCTGGTGGCGGGGGCGCTGCTGGAGCGGGCGGCGGGGAGGTAGGAGCAGCGGGCGGGGCCGCCGGGGGGGACGGTGCCTCGCCGCGCATCTCGGCGAGGACCTGCTCGACCGGGACGCCCAGCGCCTTGGCCTTCGCCTCGGCCGAGCGTCGGAGCAGATGCTCTGGTATCTGAGCCATCGGCGCCTCAGCAGTCCTTACCGGACGAGCCCGCGGTACGACTCACGCCCGGGACGAGGATCGAGAATCCCGACGCGAGCGGGTATTCAGGCATGAAACCCCTGGTCGGCGAGTTACGAACCACGACAACAGTCATCGAGCCCACTCTTACAGCGGTCCCGATATGCCGCCGTCCTTGCGCACCCTCCAGAAGTGCACGGCCATGAAGATGACTATCACGAACGGTAGGAAGAGGACATGCAACACGTAGAAGCGCAGCAGCGTGTTGCCGGTAACTTCGATACCTCCCAACAGCGCGAACTTCACCTGGTTGCCGAACATGGGCGTGAAGCCCGCCATGTTGGTGCCCACCGTGACCGCCCATAGCGCCAACTGATCCCACGGCAGCAGGTACCCGGTGAAGGAGAGCAGCAGCGTGAGGAGCAGCAGGACCACCCCGACCACCCAGTTGAACTCCCTGGGCGGCTTGTAGGCGCCGTGATAGAAGACGCGGGACATGTGGAGGAACACGGTCAGCACCATGAGGTGCGCGCCCCAGCGGTGCAGGTTCCGCACCAGCGAGCCGAAGGCGACCGAGGTGGACAGAGCCTCGACATCTATGTAGGCGGCCGGGGCGGTGGGCCGGTAGTAGAACATCAGGAATATGCCGGTGATGGTCAGCAGGATGAAGAGGAAGAAGCTGAGCCCGCCCAGGCACAGGGTGTACGAGAGCCGGACCGCATGGCGTTTCACCTTGACGGGATGCAGGTGGTAGAGGACGTTGTTCATGATCACGTAGGACCGGTTGCGGGGGCTGTCGCTGTAGCCCCGCTTGAAAGGTGACCCGGGACGGAACATCGACTCCCAGAAGGGGCTTGCCCGGAACGCGTCGGCCGCCTCGCCGACTCGCTCCCTGACCCTCATGCCGTTGCCGCTAGCCATCCGATCGTCCTCCGCTCTACCAACGCATTCCGTAGGTGTACCCGTTCTTGAAGTCGCGGGCGCCGGTATCGAGATCCCACGGTGCACGCTCCACCAGGCCGGCATTCATGGCCGTGTCCGTCACGGAACCCTCGAACTTGCCGATGGAGATGACGTTGGTGGGACAGCGATCGATGCAGAGCTGGCACCGGGTGCACTCGTACTCATCAACCACGAAGAAGCCCAGATTGTCGGAGCTATCGGACGGGTGATCCACATCGTAGGCCTCGTCGATGGCATCGAGGGAAAGGTAGTGGATGCACTTCCAGGGGCAGATGTCTACGCATCCCTCGCAGAGGATGCACTCGGCCTGATTGATATGGAGGAACTGCTTGGGACGGACCTGCGACTGGACGTAATCGGTCTCGACCATGACCAGCTGGTAGTCGTCACGGAACGGCGGGGTCTCGAACCAGACCTCAGACTTCGCCATCTATTCGGCTCCCTTGACCAGCGGGCGTCCGTACGGTGAAACCGCCTCGGCGGTGCGTGCTTGCGGCATAGGCCCGCCGAAGCTCTGAATCCAGCGGGCGAACAGGATGATAAAGGTCAGCGCCCCCATGTTGTAGTTGATGGAAACGAAGTCCTTGATGGCTCCCCAGCTGATGCCGACGTTGTTGCCGAGTACGAGGGGCGCCCAGATGGTGAAGGCGTCGTTCTGCTCGGTCCAGTTGAGAGGTCCCTGGGCAAGGTTGAGCCATTCGGACGCCACGTTACCCAGTAGGAGCACCAGTTCCATCATGGCGAGGAATGCTGCCAGCGCGGCCAGCGACCAGGTCATCCTGCGTCCGAGAAGCACCGCGACAGCAACGCCGAGCAGCATCAGTTGGCTCCCGCCGAACGCCACCAGGTGGCCTAGCGCGAACCAGGGCAGGCACCAGTCTCCACCCGAGATCATGCAGTCCCGAGGCACCCACCCGAAGTAGTCCACCCGGACATCGAGGTCCACCGGGGTCTGCGGCAGACCGGGGTTGACAACCGGGGTGGCGGCGACGGTACGAGCCTGCCGGTTGTACGTGACCGAGTCACCGGCTGCCAGGCCGGTGGCGTCCGCTGTGGCGATGGTGACCGTCTCTACGGATGGGAAGTTGGCGTAGTGGTTGAACCAGATACCCACTACCAGGGTGACGAGACCCACGATGAACAGCCCCCAACCGGCAAGCGCACGCTGCGTGCCACTCATCTGCCGGAGCATCCGTTGCACCATCTCGGTAGTTCGCCTCCGTATCGTCTCGACCGCGGCCGGCCCGATACCGCTTCCCACTCACCTCTGATTCGCCGGATGGCGCGGCAACGTGTTCTGCCGTTCAGGCCGCCCCATTGTGGCAGAAAGCCGGGCTCTCCCTAAACCAGGAGGCTACAACCGGAGCGCGACTCGCGGCGCCGTGACCATGCGCCAGGACGCATCGAGCTAGGGCGCGACCATACCCCCTCCACGCAGCGTTTAACCTATGCGGGTTAGGCAGAGATGCGGTCGCGAAGGGTATCGAGTTGACACAGGACGACTCCAGCACGGACCAAGGCTCGCTCGACCGTTTCCGGTCGGATCGCCGGGAGCGGGCGGCGTCGGGCCTCATGGCAGTGGCGTGCCTGCTGCTTCTGGCCGGCGCCGGACTGCTGGTGCTGATGCTCATCAAGCTGGCGATCCCCACCCTATTCGCCGATAGCGAGTTCCTGGCGTACGGGCGCCTCCGGCCCGCCGCCATGCTGATGCTGGTCTACGGGTTCGGTGGAACCCTCACCCAGGCCATGTCCTATTACCTGACCCCCCGCCTGGTCGGGGCCCGGATGCCGTACGAGCGGGCGGCCCTGCTCGGGGGCATCGGCTACGCCGGCCTGGTGGCTCTCGGTGTGCTGGTGGTGCTGTTCCGCGGCCCGTCGGGACCCGAACTTGCCGAGTTCCCCCCGCTCATCGAATGGCCGGTCGCGGCGCTGCTGCTCCTACCCGCCTTCATGGTCAGCTCGATGGTCCGGCGCCGCACCGAGCCGGGGGCCTTCGTTTCCGTCCTCTACCTCATGGGCGCCGTCTGGTGGTACCCGGCCCTGCACATCACGGGCAGCATCCCCGGACTCGTCGGTGTCGGCCCGTTCCTGCAGACCGGCCTCGTGGCCGGCGGGATGCTCTGGCTGGCCTTCCCTGCGGCCGCCCTGGGAGGCGCCTACTACGTGGTGGTCAAGGAGAGCGACCGGCCGTTGTTCTCGGGACCCCTCGCCCGGGCCGGATTCTGGACGCTGGCGGGCACCGCCCTGCTGGCCACCCCGACCAGGTTCCTCGGCGGTCCCGCCCCGGACTGGACGGAGACCGTGGCGGCCGCCGCCGCGATGGGCTTGGTGATCGCCGCGCTGGCGGTGCTGACCAACCTCGGCCAGACCCTGTCGGGAGACTGGGAGACGGCCCGCCGGAACCTGGTGATCCGGTACCTGATGGTCGGAGCGACGGCCTACACCGTAGTCACAGTCCTGACCGGTCTGTCCGGCTTCCGGTCCGTCGCCGCCGTGGTGGGCCTGACCACATGGCACGAAGGCTTGATGATCGGCTCGGCTCTGGTGGCCGTACCCACCCTCGGGATTGCTTTCATATTCCACGCCTTCCCGCGGATCACGGGAAGGGACCTCGCCGGCCAGGAGACGGCCGGACGAGGCCTCCGCCTGCTGACCTGGGGCGGCGGCATCACGGCCGCGGCGTTCCTGATCGCCGGGCTGGTGTCGGGGATCACGTGGAACTGGGCCAGCGCCTCGGGCTCGCGGCTCAACGCGGGGGCGGGATTCTCCGAGACCTTCGCCGAGATGGGCCTGATGTTCACGGTGGGGGCTCTGGCCTCGGTGGTCGCGCTGGTCGGGATCGCCCTGATGGTGTGGACGGCCATGGGAACCTACGTGTCCGGTACGGCCCGTCCGGTTGAGATGCTGGTGCCGGTGGAGCCACGAGACGATGAGTGACCTGCTCGCTGCCGCGGTGACGGCGCTGGGGGCGCCCGAACACCTGGTCGAGCGATCGGCCCAAGCGCGCGCCGAGGCCGACGGCACCACCTATGAAGCGGTACTGGCGGCATGGGGCGGAGGCGCTCCGCTTCCCGCGACGTCCGCCACTCCCGAACCGCAGGCGCCGCCGGCTACGTCCGTTGCCCCCGCGGCCCCGCCGGCGCCCGCAGCCGTGCCCGCGCCCGCAGCCGTGGCGGTCGCTCCGGCGCCGGCATCCCCATCACCGGCGCCCCGGCCTGCCGCGCCCGCGCTCAGCAAGGCCACGCCCCGGCTGGCGGGCGTGGGGCTACACCCGTTGCTGACCTGGATCCTGATGGCAGGCCTGTTCGTGATCGGGCTGGTCATCACGCTGATCGGCCCCTACAACACCGGAGGCGACTTCCGGCACGTGGTTCCCGACGCCGCGCTGTCCGCCCTCGGCGAGCAGGGCCGGGCCGTCTACTCGAATCAGGGGTGCGGCTACTGCCACACGCAACTGGTACGACCCGTTCTCGCCGACGTCGGGCTCGGACCCGTAACCGAGAGCTGGGCCGACTCGCTCGACACCGCCACCTTCGGGGTTCAGCGGATCGGCCCCGACCTGGCCCACGTGGGTAGCCGGACTCCTCACGGGGACGACGAGGGGACCGTGACCGCAGACGATCTCATGATCCTCCTGTCGACCCCCGGGAACGTCTTCACGTCCGGGAGCCATCCTTCGTACGCGCATCTCTCCGAACATGACCTCACGGCCCTCGCCACCTACCTGTCGGAGTTGAGGTAGCCATGGCGCCTCAGGCCGGCTTCCGGGGAACGGCTCTATGAGCGAGTTGCTCGCCGCCGCGGCCGCGCGGCTCGGGAGCCCCGAGCATCTGGTGGAACGATCAGCCATCGCCCGCGCCGAGGCCGATGGCGTCAGCCCGGAGGAGGTGCTGGCGGCGTGGGCAGGGGGAACGGCGCCTCCGTCAGGCGCCCCGACGCCGGCTGCCCCCTCCCCGCCCGGCGATGCGCCGACACCGCCTGCCGCTCCGGCCCCTCCGGCCGCGCCCGAGGCTCCCGAGCCGGGCGGCGCTGCGGCGGCGCCCACTCCCGAGATGGCGGCTACCGCGGTCGGAAGCCCTCCTGCGCCGGAGCGGGTGACCCTCGCCCAGGCCCATCGGTTCGAGGCGGTGATCACCGGCGCCACCGCGGGCCTCACCGAGCGGGTGGGCGCCTCGCTACCCCGCTGGCTGACCGTGCTGTTCTTCGCCGTTCCGCTCATCGGCCTCACCTACCTGATCGCCTTCGCCGGCGGCCCCAACTGCGGCCCCGGCGGTCAGCTCTCCGTAGATCGTCTCACCGGCGTGGTCGAGAACTGCGACGGCTCCGTCTACGAGGCGGGCGGCGGCGCCGGCGGCGTGGACGTCCGGGCGCTGGTCGGCGAGGGAAGCACCCTGTACGCGGCGCCCTCGAGCTGCAGCTCGTGCCACGGGGCGAGCGGTGAGGGCGGCTCCGGCCCGGAGCTGGCGGGCTCGGTCCTTGACACGTTCGCGATGTGCACCGACCACATCGAGTGGGTCTCGCTCGGCACCGACGGCTTCCTCGGCACTGGCCTGAACACCTACGGTGACCTGGGCACCGCGGTGGGCTCGGGCGGGGTCATGCCCTCCTTCAGCGACACGCTGACGCCCGAGGAGATCGCCACGGTGGTGTTCTACGAACGGGTCGTGCTGGGCGGCCAGGACGTTGAGGAGGCGGTGTTCGACTGCGGATTCGCAGAACCCGTCGAACCGTGAGGTCCGGAACCGCCATCGTAATACTGATCCTGCTGGCCATGATCGGGGTGGCCGGAATCGTGTTCGCTGTCCAGTTGCTGAGCCTGTAGCGGTCAGTCCCCGGACGGGCCGGGGGAAATCGCGACCGACGAGTCCACGGCCAGGGTGAAGTGGTCGTCGGCCCGGCCGCCCCGCACGGCCAGCGCCATCAGCCCGGCCGAGTCGATATGGAGGAGCGGACGCCCCTCCCCCACATCCGCAAAGGTGCCCACCCACGGCACCCGGTAGCTCATCAGACCCACCCGCACCATCACCAGCTCACCCTGACCGATGCCGGCCTGCTCCAGGTCCTCGGGCGTGATGTTGGTCTGCACGTTGCCGTAGGTGTCCACCCACCAGGCCCGACCCTCCACCCGTCCTTCGTCCGTCACTTCGGACAGGGGAAGGAGTAGCGGCGTCAGGACCTGCGGTTCCAGCCGCGGCCCCATCTCGTGCGGCCGGGCCTCCCCGGCTGCGAGCACGGCCGCCGCCGGGGCGAACCGGTCCCTCCCTTCGAACGTACGGCCCCGTGACGGGAGCATCACCTCCGGGTTCTCGATCGCGTAGGCGTCCGTCACTCCCCCCAGGAGCGCCGCCGCCGGGGAGAGGAGCCCGTTGTCGGGACCTACCAGAAAGCCCCAGCCGGTCTCGAGGACCACGGCCCTGCGGTCGCTACCCACACCGGGATCCACCACCGCCAGCACCACACCGGCCGGCATGTACTGGATGGCCCGCAGGAGGGTGAGAGCACCGGCCCGGATGTCGCCGGGCGGGATCCGGTGGTTCAGGTCGATCACGCGGCACCGGGGCGCCAGCGTCGCGATCACCCCGTGCACCACCCCGACGTACTCGTCCTCCCGGCCGAAGTCGGACAGGAAGGTAATCGGAAGCGGGCAACTCGGAACCACGTCGGCCAGAGCCTAGGAGGGTACAGGGTGCGGTTTAGCATTGCGCCATGGGTGATCCGGTGCTCGGCGACTCCGAACTGCTGTCCTCCGCCGAGGGGGTGGTGATGATCATCGGGGCGCCCGACTCGGGGAAGACGACCCTGGCCCGCATGCTGGTCGACGCCGCCCTCCAGGGGGGACGGACCGTCGCCTACATCGATAGCGACCTGGCCTGCACCACCGTGGGCCCGCCTACGTGCGTGGGCCTGAAGTGGCTCCGCTCGCCCGCCGACGTGAAGGACTTCGCCCGGGCCGACGACCTGCGCTTCGTGGGAAGCATCAGGCCGGATCGGTTCATCCTCCAGCAGGTGGCCGGAGTCGCATCGCTGGTGGAGACCGTCCGGGCGGAGGCGGATCTGATCGTCATCGACACCAGCGGAACCGTGGCCGGAGTGGTGGGCCAGCGGCTCAAGTATCACAAGGCCGAGTTGGTCCGTCCCGACACCGTATGGGCCGTGCAGAGGGGCGGCGAGTTGGAACCGCTGGTAGGCCTTCTGCGGCGGTTTCTCTCCGCCAACGTGGTCACCGTGCCCGCCAGCCGGGCCGGCCTTCCGATGAGCCCCGAGGAGCGTATGGACATGCGCGCCGCCCGGTTCGCCGCAGCATTCCCGGCGCCCCTCCAGCGCTGGCGCGTTCTGCCCACCGTATTCGCACCCAGCCTCCCGGCCGGCTTCGACCTGGTCCGGCTGCACCGGATGATCGTGGGGGTCCACGACCGGCAAGGGCGGTGCCTGGGCCTGGGAATGCTCGAGTACGAGGACGTGCTGCGGGTCATCACCTCCGGGAACCAGGGCATGGCCGGACTGCAGATCGGGTCGGTCCGCATCGACCCCGAGACGTTCCGCACCACCTCGGTCCGCCTCGACGAGTTGATGTTCGGCCTCGGGTAACCGATCCCTCCCGGTGGGATGCGTGCAATGCGAAAGCCCGAGGAACCTTTACCGAATTCCACCGCACTTCCCCTGACGGATTCGCTCGGCGCCAGCACCTCGGGCCTTCTGAACAGAACCTTACGCCCTGCCGTCCGGCGGATCAACCCATCTGTTGAAGGATTGTAACATTCTCATTATATTCTAAATATTGGACCGATCGGCCTCCGACCAGGCCTTATCCACACAATCCCCAGGAGTTGCTCACAGGGCATGTGAAAAAAGGGCCATCCCGGAAATTTTCGCGCTCTCCGGCTCCGGATTCCCGCCGTCGCAGCCCGGATTCAGCGCCCGAATCCCGTCCTGACCAGGGTTCGGAACGTGAGGTCCACCAGTTCGTAGATCTCGGCGAAGATGTACTGGAGGGCCTCCTCATCGGCGCGTTCGGCCTCGATCCGGCCTCGCAGGTATATCCCGCCACCGTGATCGATGGCGAAGTGGACCCGCCAGGCCCGATGGTTGCGGACCAGCAGCAACCGGTATACCTCCTCCAGACGTTTGCGAGGCGAAGGGAGGACGTACGCCTCGAACCCGACCGTACGGTCGCCGGGCTCGACCCACACCGTGGTGAAGTCACGCGTCTGCTGAGCCATCCGAACCGCCCACCGGCCTTCTACGAGCTCGGTGGCCACCACGTCCGATCCGGGATCCTCCACCCACGACCGGAAGACGGCGCCGAGCCGTTCGGTGAGCTCAGTGCGTCCCATCGGCAATCCCCATGTAGAGCTCCAGGAGCCGGTCGGTGGCCGTTTCCCACCCGAAGCGACGACCGGCACTCAGGGAGCCCCGGATCAACTCGTCCCGGTAGGCCGACCCGTCCAGGACTCTCAGCAGGGCCTTGGCGTAGTCGGGCGGTTCCCATCCGTCCACCAGGAACCCCGACACTCCATCCTCGACCACGTACCGCAGACCGCCCACGTTGGCAGCCACCACCGGCAGGCCCACCCCCTGCGCTTCGGCCGCAACCAGTCCGAAGGACTCGCTCCTCGAAGGCACGATGAGCACATCTGCGGACTGGTAGTAGGTCGGAAGGCGTTGATGGCGCTGGACGCCGCACCAGATCAGCTTCCCGTCGAGTCCCAGGCGCGCGGCGAGCTGCCGGATCTCGAGCTCTTCCTCGACGCCGGAGGGACCGCTCGGCCCTCCCACCACCATCATCCGAGCATCCGGAAGGCGTTCGCTCAGCAGTCCGAAGGCCGCCACCGCCACGTCAAGGCCCTTCAGCGCCTGGATGCGGCCAACGAAGAGCACGGTGGGCGCGTCATCGAGCCCCAGCCGCCTCCTGGCCTTCCGACGATCACCCGGCCCGAACAAGTCCAGATCGATGCCGGGCGGGTTCACGCACACCCGGCTGGGATCGGCGCCATACTGCTCTATCAGCTCCAGCGCCTCGTATTCGGTGGAGGCGATCACGCAGTCCGACCGGGCGATCACCTCCCGCTCGGCGGCGATACGAGACAACGGTTCGCTGGGCTGGCCCGGACGGCGGGTGGCGTCCTTGACCCGGCCCAGCGTGTGGAACGAGTTGGCTAGCGGGAGGCCGGTGGCCTGCTTGACGGAGAGACCCGTCCAACCCGACAGCCAGTAATGGCTGTGGAGGATGTCGGTCTCCCGGCCGCCGCTACCGGGAGAGAGGACGGATTCGGTGACCTGCCTGGCGAACTCGCCGACCCAATCGCCGAGCCGTGGGATCGGTAGCGGCACCATCGGCCCGGCCTCGACATGGACCACCTCGTACCCGGCGGGCGTGCCCATCACCGCCGCCCGGCTCGGATCGGTCCGCCGGGTGAAAACGGTCACCTCGATCCCCCGCCGGGCGAGGGAGGCGGCCAACTCATCGACATAGACGTTCATGCCTCCGGCGTCGCCCACACCAGGCCGATCCAGCGGAGACGTATGCATTGAGAGGAACGCCACCTTGCGGATCACGTGGCTCCCTCCACGACGAGCAGTTGGCGCGCCCGGGCGCCCATGCGGAACTTGTAGGGCTCCGACCCCTTGAGAAAGTCAAACACCCCTCCGCCCTCCGCGATGGTGGCGGCGACCAACTCGGTGAGGAGCACCACGCCGGGAGACACGTTACGAAGGTCGGGGTCGTAGGCGGAGTTGTACAGGTAGTAGCCGTCGGCGTCCGAGTAGCCGATCACCACCGCTGCCGGCTGGTCGTTGCCCCCGTACAACGCATCCAGGCGCCAACCATCCCCGCGCAGGAGGTCCGTGAACATGTCCTCCATCGGATCGGTCATGAACCGGCCCTTACGTCCTGCCGAGCGGCGATGCAGCCGGAAGAAGTCGTCCAGGACCGGGCCCGGCCTGTCGAAGGTCTCCAGGCGCAGCCCGCCCATCTCCCCTACGAACCTGCGCCGCTTGCGGCGGGCCTCGTGACGCTGCTTCTTGCCGATGGCGGTCAGGTACTCGTCGAACGTACCCGGGAGGTCCACCACGGCGGTCTCGGCGTGCCGGGCCTTGCGATAGCCGAAACCGACCCGGTCCAGCGCTCCGGTTACTACGTCGGCGGCGCCGGACGGAAGCGAGTCGAACCGGAAGGAACGGGGCCGGTCAAGCGTGCGGAAGTACTCCACCAGCAGGTCGACCGCGTCGCCGAGCGGTGATCGGTAGTCGACCAGGTCCTCATGGCCCAGAAGCCCGAGATGTTCACCGTCCTCGACCAGGGCCACCTCCCCTCGTTCGTCCGACAGGATGAGAGGCGTCTGGCCGGGCGAGGCGGTGTACCGCCACACGGTGGAGAGAAAGTGCCCGGTGGCGAACGGCCCCACCCGCCCGGCCGCCGTGCGATGCCCGAAGGTCCTTTGGTCGAACATCAACGAGTACCCGGGTCGAGCCGGGGGGTGCCTTGCAGGGTGGAGTGGATCATCACGGCCCTCCGTGTCGGGTCCGTACGAGACCGCCGAGAGGGGGATAGGCTGGCACACGATGCCTCGACCCGGGGTTTGGTTGCCGGCCATCGGGCCGGCTGGACGCTTTCGGCACCCTCATAGACAAGCACGCACGAGCGTCGGGTAGGGATTGACCGGCGCCGAGGTCCGTCCTTTGGGATGGAGCTGGAAGTGTAGATGCGGGGGGGTGGTGCGGGCGTTCCCCGTGTTGCCGTTGTAGCCGACCACCTGGCCCTTGCCGACCCGGACCCCCGTGGCGACCCCCGGCGCATAGCCACTGAGGTGCGCGTAGTAGTAATCCACCCCGTAGTCGGCCGCCAGCCACAGAGCCGTGCCGCCCCGGCCTCCTCGCGTCAGCAGCACAGTGCCGGCCGCCACCGCATATATGGGCTCGCCCCTGGGGGCGAACATATCGTTACCCCGGTGGGTTCGCCCTCCCGACCGCGGGAAGCCCCAGTCGTTGATGAAGGAGGTGGCGGCCGGATCCAAGGGGCAGATGAAACCGGGTGTCAGATCGGGCCCCACCCCGGCCGCCGGGCCCGCCCGCCGGGCCGCCTCGAGTGCCCGGGCTCGGGCCAGCTCAGCCTGGCGCTGCCGGTAAAGCCGGTTGCACTCTCCCTCGAGCTGTCGTGAGGCGTACAAGGCCTCATCCGTCGCCGCGGCCAGGATCCCGGCCTGCTGCTCGGCCCTGATCTCGAGGACGAGCAGCTCGGTCTCCTCTTCCACGAGTTGCTGCTCCATGATCTCCGTCTCGGCCAGTATCAGCCGCCACCGGTCCACTGCGGCTACCCGCTCGGTGGTGATGGCGTTGATGAACTCCTGACCCGTGACCAACTCGTCCAGCGAACTCGTCCGGAGCACTATGCCGCTGATCTCCGTTTCGGCGGTCATGTAGGACTCGACCGCCCAATCCACCACAGCCTTGCGCAGCACTTCAAGCTCCTCGTAACGCTCGGCAATCTGGTCCTGGAGTCGGGCGACCCTGCCGGCCATGACTTCCCGGTCCGCATAGAGCCGGGCTACCAGGGCTTGCGCCTCGTTCCGCTCCGCAACCGCTGAGTCAAGAACGTCCACCGCGTCCCGGTACTCGCCGCAAGCCTCCTCCACTTCCGCCTGGGTCACGGCTACCGAAGGCACGGGCGTGAGGACGGCGACAGCCAGTACGGGCGCGACCAGGAACACGGTGCGCCGGATGTGCTTGAACATGGCTTTTGAGGCTAGTGGTCTACCTATAGAACAACTTGGCGCGCTCTGCTTGCCGCCGACACCCCTCGCTGCGTTCCGCTTCCTCTGCTTGCCGCCGCCCTCACCCGATCATCCGCATCACGGGCATGAACACGGCCACAGCCAGCATCGGACCGTCCAGCGCGGCCAGCAGACCGCGCGGCCTGGTCGTCAAACGGATCGCTCCCGTGCGGAACGCCAGACCGATACCGCGGCCGGCGATCGTGGCGCATGCCAGGATTAATCCGATGAAGAACCAGGCCAGGAGATCGAAGCCGGAAAGGTAGGCCACCGCCACCGCCGCCACGACCATCAGGACCGGGCCGACAAGGTAGGGGTCGAACATGCGCGACCGGCTCACCTCGGCCCACCGTCCCACCAGGGCGCCCACGGCGATCACGATCAACAATCCGGCAACCTGGCGGTCGCCGCCGTCGGCAGCCGCCCTGGACAGCAAGAAGGACGCCACCGCCAGGGAGGCGATCATCGCGCCGAGCGCCGAAGCGCCTATCGAGGTCAGGTCACGGGCTGAAGGCCGTACCACGGCCCATCCCATGACCAGGACCATCGAGACAGCCACGCCGACTCCCAGGCCGAGCAGTCCGAGCGTGTTGGCGATGGCCATGGACACCAGGACGGAAGCGAGGATGGGATGGGGATGCAGGCTGAAATCGCCGTCAGATGAGGCGTTGACCAGGTCGATCACCCAGAACGCCACCACGCCGACCCAGAACGCCACCACGATGGCGGTGCCGAAGGTGTTGGCCACGATCAGCACCAGCATCAGGAAGGCGAGCAACAGTCCCTCCATACCACGGGCACCGCCGCCCACGACCGCGCCGCCCGATACCGGGGGAATTACCGCCAGTTCGTCATCGTCGTGCACCGGGTCCTCGGACGACCCTTCGTTCCCGTTCTTCCAAAGGCGGGCAGTCTGCATGTGCCGCCGAAACTCCGGCCCGAACCGGTCCCCGAGGGCATCCACCACCGCGCCGACAGTGTCACCCTCGATATCGACCTGCGAGCTACCAGCGATCTCGCGCAGGTTCGCGAAGAGCCTTACCCGTGCCATCGACACTGAGGCTACTCGCAATCTGCGCCGCTCCCGCGCCAATCCAACCCTATGCATACCGGGACCCGGACCCGTCGGCCCGGAAGCGACCGGATCGGCCGGCTACCAGCCGTCGTGAAGGGGCTGGCCCTCGGAGTAGCCGGCCGACGACTGGACCCCTATCACTGCCCGCCGGTGGAATTCGTCGATGGTTCGGGCGCCTGCGTAGGTGAAGGACGATCGCACTCCGGCGGTGATCCGGTCGAGCAGGTCCTCGACGCCGGGGGTATCGGAACTGAGATACATGCGACCCTCGGAGATACCCTCCTCGAACATGGTCTTCAAGGCGCGCTGGAAGGCGGTGTCCTTGGCGGTCCGCCGCTTCACGGCCTGGCGGGAAGCCATGCCGTAGTTCTCCTTGTAGACGTTGCCCTCGACGTCGAGCAGGGTGGGGGCGGCGGACTCGTAGGTACCGGCGAACCACGAGCCGACCATCACGGCCGACGCGCCGGCCGCCAGGGCGAGGGCCACGTCTCTCGGGTCGCGCACCCCTCCGTCGGCCCACACGTGGCGTCCACGGGAACGGGCCGCGGCCGCGCATTCCACGACCGCCGAGAACTGCGGACGGCCCACGCCGGTCATCATCCGGGTGGTGCACATGGCGCCGGGCCCCACCCCTACTTTCACGATGTCGGCGCCGGCGTCGATGAGGTCCGTGACGGCTCGGGCCGTGACCACGTTGCCGGCCACGACCGGACGGTCATCCACCGTCGCCCGGACTTCCTTCAACGCCTCGAGCATCCGTGCCTGGTGGCCATGCGCGGTATCGACCACCACCACGTCCACCCCGACCTCCGACAGACCGGCGGCCTGGGATCCGGCATCCCCGCTGATCCCGACTGCGGCGGCCACCAGCAGCCGGCCATGCTCATCGGTGGCCGGCTCGTATACGGTGGCTCGCAGGGCGCCCGGACGGGTGATAACGCCTACCAGGATCCCTGACTCGTCCACCACCGGCGCAAGGGGAACCCGGCGCTCGGCCAACTCCTCGAACATGGCCTCCGGATCCAGCCACGCAGGAAGGACGATCGGTTCGTCCGACATGACCTCCGACAGGTGGGTGAACGGGTCGGCGCCCTCCTGGTCCCCCTCGGTGAAGATGCCCACCGGACGGCCCCGTTCATCCACGACGATGACCGCACCGTGGGACCGCTTGTTGATCAGGGCCCTCGCCGTGTTCACGTTGTCGTGCGGGGTCAGCGTGATGGCGGTGTCCAGCACGAGGTCGGCCTTCTTCACGGCGGACACCATGTCGGCGATGGCTTCGAGCTCAACGTCCTGTGGGAACACGGCCAGGCCCCCCCGACGGGCCACGGTCTCGGCCATGCGGCGGCCGGAAATAGCCGTCATGTTGGCCACCACCACCGGGATGTTGGTGCCGACGCCGTCCGGCGGGGTTAGGTCGACATCCATGCGGGACGAGATATCCGAGTAGGAGGGCACGAGAAAGACGTCCGAATAGGTGAGCTCGCGGTCCGCCAGCAACCCTTCGATGAGCCTCATGGTCGGCACCCGGTCGTGAACTGCGTGATCATCAATCCACCGCCTCGCGCCCGCCCGGCTGCTCCACGACCGGCTCCGCAGAACCCTCTCGTCTCCGCCGGGACCGGACCATCACGACCAGGACGATCACGACGACCAGGGCCGCCACCACCGCTGCCCAGACGATGGCCATATGCGCCCCAGGCTGCGGAAGCCGCGACACGGCCTCGAGCGTACGTCCGGGGTCAGTCAAGGAGAGGTTCCAGACCAGGAGGTCCACGGTGTGAAGGTCGGCATTGTGGGAGACGATCTCGCCGGGCAGCGTCAGGCTGACCCGAATGTCGAGTACCTGGTCCACCATGGCGAGGTCAACCGGTAGAGACCCCTCGGCGAAGCCTTCACCCAGCAAGCTCTCGATGCCGCCCGGGATGGTCAGACTGAACCGGAAGGTGTCATCCTCCCGGGTCGGCAGGCCGGCAGCCAGGAAGTCCAGCAACCCCAACTCGGAGGGTTGGTCCTCCGATGCGACCAGGGCCGCCAGTATCTCTCGAAGTCCGGTAAGAGACTCGAAGGCAGCGGTGGCGCTGATGCCTTGGAATCCGTCCTCGGAGACGACCGCCATGCTCCAGCCATCCGGGAGCATGTCCTCGTCGAACACCGGCTCGCCTCCGAATTCGGTGTCCGCGAGCGCGGCCAGGGCGCTGTCCATGGACAGCTCGACCGCGATCGTGCCGCTCTCGTCCTCCTCGATTACGAGATCGGCGAAGACGCGTAACTCGCACGCGGTCAGCAACAGGGCGCCGACCATCGACAGCAGCAACAGGCGGAATCTTCCCGAGCCGATCTTCACCACGACCCTCCTCGGTTCAGCAGGCGATGGGTCTTGCCGGAATCCGTCTCTACGGAGCCGGCGCCCCGAGAGGTTCGGAGATCGTCACGGTAACACCGTCGGGGGCCTCGACCTCGAAGGCCCGGGGCACTCCGTCCGTGGCCGGACGGGTAGCGTGGCCGAGACCGTCGACCTGATCCCTGAGGGCTTCCGCATCATCCACCACGAACACCAGCCGGCATGGATGCCGGGCCTGCCCTGCCCGGTCCTCGGGCACCAACTCCAGCACGGAGTCGATCCCCACATCCAGCAATACTCTCGAGCCGCTCACCTCGGACCCTCCCGGTCCGTACGGTTCCCCGGTCTCGATACGGGCGAAACCGAGCGTGCTCTGGTAGAAGTCGACGCTCCGGCCCAGGTCGCTGCAAGGCAGCACGACCCGGAGCTGGAGCACCCGGGTGAGCGGTGCTCCGGGCCCGCCGAGGAGCGCCTTGGCCTGGCCGACGGTGAACCTGCCTTCGGTGACCTCCCGGCCCACCACCACTCCGGCGAGGCTGCGGCCCTCTACCTCGATCGAGGTCAGGGCGCGGAGGTCGTCCAGGTTCCGCACGCCGCCAGAGGCGACCACCGGCTCGTCGATGTACTCAAGAGCGGTACGGAGGATGTCGAGATTGGGACGTTCTGATAGAACATCGCGGCGGGCGTCGGTCACGAAGAACCCGCTCACCCCGCACGATGCCATCTCCAGCATCACCTCTTCCATGAACCGGCCCGAGTCGGAGGTCCACCCCTCTGTGACCAGCTCCTCGTTGCCGAGGACATCGAGCGACACCATCATCCGGCCGGGGAAGTCACGGCACAGGTCCCAGACCATGGTGGGAGTCTCGATGGCGGCGGTGCCCATGGTCACCTTCCAGGCGCCCTGCTTGATGAGCCGGGCAGCCTCCCGCTCGGAACGGATCCCGCCCGCCACCACGATCGGCACATCGAGCGCGTCCAGCATGCGGTCGATCAGGGGACGATTCCTGTAGGAGCGGTAGGCAGCCGCGTCGAGATCGACCACGAGGAGGCAGTCCACACCCATATCCGCCCAGCCCCTGGCCCGGTTGATCGGGTCGGCATCGAGAGAGATCACATCGTCGAGGCTGCCCCTACCGAGACGGACCGCCCGGCCTTCGAGGATGTTGACGCGGGCGTAGAGGTCCATGGCCCGGATTGTATCGGGTCGATGCTGCGAACGGACCGGCGCCATATGGCAGGTATCCGGCGAGCCGTGGCGGGCTCCGGCCGATAACCTCCGTGCATGGATACGCGCCTCGATGGACAGCGAGCCGTGGTGACCGCCGGCGCCGGCGGGCTCGGCCTGGTGGTCGCCCGGGCGCTGGTCGGCGAGGGCGCCACCGTTTTCGTGTGCGACATCGATGAGCGGGCGGTGGCCGACCTGCCGTCCGCAGTGGAAGGCGCCCCGGTGGACGTGACGGATCCGGATGCGGTGGCGGCCTGGCTGGATCCGATCACCGCCTCCGGGGTCGACCTGCTGGTCAACAACGCGGGGACAGCCGGACCCACCAAGCCGCTCGAGGAAATCACCCCGGATGAGTGGCGCCGTTGCCTGGCGGTGGGTCTTGACAGCCAGTTCAACTGCACCCGGCGGGTCATTCCTGCGATGAAGCGGCAGCAATCCGGCGCCATCGTCAACATCTCGTCCACCGCCGGAATAATGGGCATGCCGTACCGAGCGCCGTACGTCGCAGCCAAGTTCGGCGTGGTCGGTCTGACCAAGACCCTGGCGATGGAGCTCGGACGCCACGGCATCCGGGTAAACGCCATTGCCCCCGGCGCCATCACCGGGGAACGTATGGATCGGGTGATCGCGGCCCACGCCGAGGCGGAGGGTCTGCCCACGGAGGAGATAGGTTCGCTGTACGCAGAGGGCACCTCGATGGGCACCTTCGTAGATCCTCAGGAAATAGCCGACATGGTGGTCTTTCTTGCTTCATCACGAGGGAAGCGGGTCAGCGGACAGGTCATCTCGGTGGACGGTCACACCGAGACCCTCTACCCGCGGACGCTCCGGCCAGATCGTCAAAAAAACGGATAGCCATGAGGCAGCAGGGCGGTATGGGGCCTGTATGGTGGAGCCGACTTCCCCGGCCGCGTGCGCCTCTTCCCCGTCGGTCCGGACGCCCCGTCTTAGAACGGCACCGTCCGGATCGCACTTCCCGCCCCCGGTCAGCGGCTCATCGGGCACCGCCCGCTACAAGAGAAGCAGACCCGGGACAGCATTCACTTCCCAACCCGGCTTTCGGCCGGCGAAAGGTTCGCCGGCTCCGAAAATCGGCCGGAAACATGGAAGAACAGTTGAATAATTACAGCCACGGTATTACACTGTTTGGCCCGATCTCGGGCAAAACTGACCCGGCCGTCATGATCGGGAACCGGCCTACAACCGGTAACTAGGCACATCGGCGTGTGGCAAGCGAAGAGTAGGGACTCCCAGCAGGCGTCCGGACTCTCATCGAAAGGAGGGCGATGATGGCGGGACGGGAAGATGGGCTCCGGATGCAGCGTATGTTCACGACCGAGGGCCGCGACCCGTACGATGGCATCGCTTGGACCAGGCGCGAGTCACGGATCGTCAATCCGGACGGTTCGGTGGTCTTCGAGATGGAGGACGCCGAGGTTCCCTCCGCGTGGTCTCAGGTAGCCACCGACATCATCGTCTCGAAGTACTTCCGCAAGGCCGGCGTGCTCCATCTGGACACCGAGGGCGACCCGATGCTGGATGCCGAGGGCAACCCCGTGCTGGGGTCGGAGCGCTCCGCCAAGGATGTCTTCAACCGGCTTGCCGAGACTTGGCGGCACTGGGGTGAGAGCTACGGCTACTTCGACAGCACAACCGACGCCCAGACCTTCGAGGACGAGCTCAAGTACATGCTCGCCAACCAGATGGCCGCGCCCAACAGCCCGCAGTGGTTCAACACCGGCCTGGCGCACAAGTACGGCATCACCGGTACGCCGCAGGGGTTCTGGTACGTGGATGAGGAGACCGGCGAGGTGCTGCCATCTCCTGACGCCTATTCCAGGCCGGCGCCCCATGCCTGCTTCATCCAGTCGGTAGCCGACGACCTGGTCAACGAGGGAGGGATCATGGACCTATGGGTCCGGGAAGCCCGCCTCTTCAAGATGGGATCCGGCACCGGCTCCAACTTCTCCAACCTCCGGGCCGAGGGCGAGCCGCTGGCGGGCGGCGGAAAGAGCTCGGGGCTCATGTCGTTCCTCAAGATCGGAGACCGGGCGGCAGGGGCCATCAAGTCCGGCGGCACCACCCGGCGGGCCGCCAAGATGGTCATCCTCGACACCGATCACCCCGACATCGAGCAGTTCATCGCCTGGAAGCGAGACGAGGAGAACAAGGCCCGCCTCCTGATCGAGCACGGCGGGTTCCCGGCCGACTTCAACGGCGAGGCCTACATGACCGTGTCGGGCCAGAACTCCAACAACTCGGTGCGGGTTGACGACCGCTTCATCAAGGCCGTAGCCGAGGATGGCGATTGGGATCTGATCAACCGTGTGGAAGGCGATGTCAGCAAGACGGTACGGGCGAGAGACCTGTGGGAACAGATCGCGGACGCGGCCTGGGCCTGTGCCGATCCGGGCATCCAATACCACACCACCATCAACGAATGGCACACCTGCCCGGCCGACGGTGAGATCCGGGCGTCCAATCCATGCTCGGAATACATGTTCCTGGACGACACTGCCTGCAACCTGGCCAGCATCAATCTCGGCGCCTTCCTGGATGACGTAACCGGCCGGTTCGACATCGACGGCTACCTCCACGCGATCCGGCTGTGGACGATCGTCCTGGAGATCTCGGTGACGATGGCGCATTTCCCATCTTGGGCCATCGCTCAGGGCTCCTACGACTTCCGCACCCTCGGTCTCGGTTATGCCAACCTCGGCAGCCTCCTGATGCGCCGCGGAATCCCCTATGACTCGGACGAGGGCCGGGCGATCGCCGGTGCGCTGACCGCCATCCTCACCGGTGAGGCCTACGCCACCTCCGCCGCCATGGCCGAGGTGCGGGGCCCCTTCCCCGGGTTCGAGAAGAACCGCGACCACATGTTGAGGGTGATGCGCAACCACCGCCGGGCGGCCTACGACGAGACCGGCTTCGAGGGCGTAGGCACCTCGGTCAGCACCATCGACCCGGCACGCTGCCCGGCCGACCTGCTGGACGCGGCCCGGCGGGCCTGGGACCGTGCCCTGGAACTGGGCGAGCGCCACGGCTACCGCAACGCGCAGGCAACCGTGCTCGCTCCGACGGGAACTATCGGGTTGGTAATGGATTGTGACACCACCGGCGTGGAGCCCGATTTCGCCCTGGTCAAGTTCAAGAAGCTGGCCGGCGGGGGGTACTTCAAGATCGCTAACCAGTCGATCGCCCCGTCGCTGCGGCGCCTCGGCTACGACCAGCAACAGATACTCGACATCCTGGCTTACGTGGTGGGCACCTCATCGCTCGAGAACGCCCCGCACATCAACCTCGGGAGCCTGGCTGCGCGAGGCTTCACCTCCGAAGACCTGGCCAGGGTCGGAAAGGCCCTTCCCGGCGCCTTCGAGCTGGAGAACGCCTTCAACGTATTCACGCTGGGCGCCGACACCTTGGAGCGGCTCGGCTTCACCGAGGACGAGTACGGGACCTTCGAGTTCAGGTTGCTGACGGCGCTCGGCTTCAGCAAGGAGCAGATACGGGCCGCCAACGACTTCATCTGCGGCCGGCAGACCATCGAGGGAGCGCCGCATCTGCGTACCGAGCACCTGGCGGTGTTCGACTGCGCAAACCGCAACGGTAAGTACGGGAAGCGGTTCATTCACCACACGGGCCATATCAAGATGATGGCCGCTGCCCAGCCGTTCATCTCGGGCGCCATCTCCAAGACGATCAACATGCCCAACGAGGTAACCGTCGAGGATGTGGCGGATGCCTACATGATGTCCTGGGAGCTGGGCGTTAAGGCAGTGGCCCTCTACCGGGACGGCTCCAAGGCTTCGCAGCCACTGTCCGCCTCCTCGGACGAAGGGGTGTCAGAGGAGGAGAGCGAGGAGGTCACCGAAGCGCTCCAGGCCGAGGCTGCCATGGCGTGGGGAGTCTGGCCGGCCGGCACCTCGCCCACCCAGGCCTACGCCCAGCAGCCCCGTCCCCGCTTCCTGCTACCGAACCGCCGGACGGGGTGGACCCAGGAGGCTCGGGTCGGTGGCCACAAGGTGTTCCTACGCACCGGGGAGTACGACGACGAGACGCTAGGTGAGATCTTCATCGACCTGGCGAAGGAAGGCGCCACCCTCCGGGGCGTCCTGGCCAGCTTCGCGATCGCGGTGAGCAAGGGCCTCCAGTACGGCGTGCCGCTGGAGGAGTACGTGGACACCTTCGTGTACCAGACCTTCGAGCCCCGGGGCATCGTGGAAAAGCATCCGAACATCAAGATGGCCAACTCGATCGTGGACTACGTGTTCCGGGCTCTCGGCGTCGAGTACCTGCATCGGGACGAGTTGGCCCAGGTTCCTCCGGATCGGTCGAGCAGCGATCTTCCCGAGCCACCGAAGGGAATCGCCGCCGAGGCCGGCCGCCAGATGGAGCTGTCCGAGGCGGTGAAGGAACAGGAGATCGAGGCGCAAGCGGCCGCGGCCAAATTCGTGGACTCCGATCAGCCCGGCCCCGGCCAGCCGTTGCCCCTCGATCTGGTACCGGTGGGCACCGGCAACGGATCGGGCGTGGCAACCGGGAAGACTGGGGAGGCTGCCCTTACGAGTGCCAGCCAGATGATCGGCGGCCTGATGGGCGACGCCCCGGTGTGCTCCTCCTGCGGTCACATGACCGTCCGCAACGGCGCCTGTTACGTCTGCCTGACCTGCGGAGACACCACCGGCTGCAGCTGACCGTCCGAGTCATCCACCATATCGGCCAACCGGCCTCGGCGGGTGTCGGACCGGACCTGGAGCCGGTTCATTCCTCCAAGGCTTCGATCGCTGCTGCCATGAAGCGGCGCCCTTCCGCGCCGTCGATGATGCGATGGTCGTAGGAGAGGCTCAGGGGGAACTGCCGGACGATCTCGATACTGTCATCCCTCACGACCGCCCGCGGCCCGGCCCTCCCGACCGACAGGATGGCTGAGGTGCCGTACGGAATGATCGGCGTCCCATGGCCACCTCCCACCGCGCCGATATTCGAGATGGTGAAGGTCTGGCCCCGCAGTTCGTCCGCCCCGAGAGTTCGCTCCTTCACGCCTTCCGCAAGGCGCCGAACCTCCCCGGCGAGCTCCTCTGACGGCAGGCTGTCGGCGTCGCGCACGACCGCCACCGTCAGGCCGTCCGGAGTGTCGACCGCGAACCCGATGTCGTAGAAGCGCCGCTCGACGATCACGTCGCCTTCGACCGCCGAGTTGAAGGAGGGAAACCGGGCCAGCACCGGAAGCAGCCTGGCGATCAGCAACGCCTCCACCGGAGGCTTACCGAGCCGTGACCGTTCCGCCATCAGGGTGCCCGACTCTGCATGGCCGTAGGTGGTGACGTGCGGGATCTCCCGCCAGGAGCGCGCCATATTCTCGGCGATCCGCTTGCGGAGGCGGGACATCGGAACCCTTACGGTCGGCCGGGCGGAAGCGGCGGCCCGCACGTCCTGTTCGGTGATCCGCCCCAGGGGGCCGGTGCCCGGGACGCCGGACAGATCCACCCCCAACTCCTCCGCGAGCCTGCGCACCATCGGCAGGGCTTGAGGCCCCTGGACCCCGGAGGCGCCGGCCTCCGGCAGGGAACCGACCACCGGGGCCGCAGGTTCCCCAACCGGAGAGGTCGCCGCGGCTCTCTCCCAACTCTCGCCCGGCTCTCCGATCACCGCGAGCAGCGACCCGACCTCGGTCGTCTCGCCGTCCTCCCCGCCCCGGTACAGCAACACCCCCGCGACCGGCGACGGCATGTCGATGATCGCCTTGTCAGTCTCTAGTTCCACCAGCGGCTGGTCGAGCTCCACCGTCTCACCCACCTCGACGTACCACGACACGATCACCGCCTCGACAAGGCCCTCTCCCACATCGGGGAGGTGGAACTCGTGCGCCATCTCAGGCCTCCAGAACGTCACGGGCCGCTGACATGATCCGGCCCGTAGAGGGCAGGTAGTGGCGCTCGGCAAGGCGTAATGGAACCGAGACATCCCAGCCCGTCACCCGCCGCACCGGGGCCCGGAGCGAGTAGAGGGCACGTTCCTGGATCAGCGCGACGACCTCGGCCCCGTAACCGCCCGTGAGCGGGGCTTCGTGGATCACCACTGCCCGCCCGGTCTTCTCCACCGACGCCACCACCATGTCCGCGTCGAGGGGGACGAGGCTCCGGAGATCGATCACCTCTGCGGAGACGCCCTCGGCGGCGAGACGGTGGGCGGCATCCCGGGTCTCACGCATCATCGCCCCGTACGAGATGAGGGAGATGTCGGAACCTCGCTGCTCGAGCATGCCGGCGCCGATGGGAGTCACGTAGCGACCGTCCGGCACCTCGCCCCGCGCCGCCCTGTAGGCCCGGATGGGCTCGAGGAATATCACGGGGTCGGGATCATCGACCGCCGCCAGGAGCAGGCCCTTGGCGTTCTCGGGTGTCGAGGCGACCACCACCTTGAGGCCGGGGATGTGGGTGTAGATGGCCTCGGTGGATTCGCTGTGATGCTCTGACGCGCCGATCCCCCCGCCGTACGGAAGCCGGATGACCATCGGCGCGGTGAAACGGTGCCTCGACCGGCTCCGGATCCGGGCCACATGGCTGATCACCTGGTCGTAGGCGGGGTACGAGAACCCCATGAACTGGATTTCCACGATGGGGCGCAGGCCGGCGATCGCCATGCCGAATGCGGCGCCCACGATACCCGACTCGGCCACCGGAGTGTCGATCACCCGCTCGGAGCCGTGCTTCCGCTGCAGTCCGTCGGTGATGCGGAACACTCCCCCGGTCGTCCCGATGTCCTCGCCCATCAGCACCACCCGAGGGTCGTCCAGCGCGGTGTCGAGGGCCGAGTTCAGAGCCTGCGCCAGGGTCATCACGCTCAACGGGCACTCCGCTCGGCGCGGTGACGCTGGACCGCCAGCGGCGCGGTCGGTTCATCGAACATGGCGTCGAAGATCTCGCCCGCGGAGAGGGACTCCAGCGCCTCGGCCTCGGCCACCGCCGCCTCGATGCGCCGGGATGCCTCGGCCTCTATCCCGGACTGGCGGGCCTCGTCCCATGCCCCGTGCCGCTCCAGCCACAGGCGAACCCGCTCCAAGGGGTCCCTGGCAAGCCATCCCGCGGCCTCCTCCCGGGCCCGGTAACGACGGTCGTCGTCGGCCGTGGTGTGGCCCTGAACCCGGTAGGTGAGGGCCTCGATCAGCGTGGGCCCCTCCCCGGCACGGGCGCGGTCGACAGCCTCGGCCACCACCTCAGCGACCGCGAGGACGTCGTTGCCGTCGACCAGCACGCCGGGGAGACCGTAAGCGTCCGCCTTCTGGGCGATGGTCCTGGAAGCAGTTTGGCGGGATCGCGGCATGGAGATGGCCCAGCCGTTGTTCTGGCAGAAGAAGACGGTGGGGACGTGGTAGACCCCGGCGAAGTTCATCGCCTCGTGGAAGTCGCCCTCCGAGGTCGCCCCGTCACCGAACATGGTCAGAGCCACCGCGCCGGTTCCCTTGAGTTTCTCGGCCCAGGCGATCCCGACCGCGTGGATCATGTGGCCGCCCACCGTTATCGAGGGCGGGGTTACGTTCACCCCCTCCGGCGGATGGCCGCCCCGCTCGTCCCCCATGCGGGTGAGGAGCAGGTTCTTCCACGGGTAGCCGTGAAGGTGCATGGCCGCGGCATCCCGGTAGCTGGCCACCAGCCAGTCCTCAGGGGCCAGCGGTGCCACCGCACCGACCTGGGAGGCCTCCTGCCCCTCGTAGGGCGCGTAGGTCGCCAACCGGCCCTGACGCTGCAACGCGGAGGCCTTGCGGTCGTACAGGCGGGCCTCCGTCATCGCGGCGTACATGGTCGCCAGGGTGGAGACATCCGGCTCCCGGCGATCGATGACGGTCCCGTCGGCAGCCAGTACCTGGCGGGGCTCGAGGCTCATGGCCCGCAGGCTACAGTGTCAAAGAGCGAAGCCCGATGGCACACATCGGGTTCGATGGTCCGGCGATGCCGATGATCCTGGTGATGACCACTCCCGATACACGAGCACGGTGCGGCAGGAGCGCCGAGAACGGAAGGGATACGCAATGAGCGACACGACGCTGATCGATCTGACACCGGTCGCAGCCGAGAAGGTGATCGAGTTGGCAGATGGAGCGCCGGAACGGGCCTACCTGCATGTCTTCCCCGCCGGGCAGGGCTGCTGCCGGACCATGTACGGTCTGGCGTTCATGCCCGAGGCCGGAAGCGACTTCGAGGTGTTCGAGGCCCACGGGGTGAAGATGGCCGTGGCGAACGAGACCCGCGAAGCCGTGGAGGGGGTGGCGATCGACTACGTGGAGACACCCCAGGGCGAGGGTTTCATGGTGATGAAGCCGAACCCGCCAGGCACCGGCGGCGGCTGCGCCTGCCACTGAATCAAGGAATCCGCGCCACCAACTACGCTCATCACACCGGCGCCGGCTGATCGATGCGGCCATGATCGTGCCCGCAGGTCGCGGTCGGGTTCGGTTCGCTCATCGCGCCACTCGCAGATGGCTGTCAACCCTCGGGTTCGACGTGGCTACAGAGCGAAGCCGAAGTCGCGGGCTGCGTCCATGAGAGCCAGCTTGTCGTCATGGGTACCGGTCCGCCTGCCGATGATCAACGCGCAGTTGACCTCGTAGGTCCCGCCGGGGAACTCCCGGCTCCGGCTGCCGGGGATGACGATGGCGCCGGCCGGAACCTCTCCCTTGTAGGTGACGGCAGGATCTTGGGTGACATCGACGATGTGGGTCGAGGCGGTGATCGAGTTCTGGGCCGCCAGGACCGCGCCCTCCCGGACGATCACCCCCTCCACGACGATGCAGCGGGATCCGATGAAGGCGTCGTCTTCGACGATGACCGGGCGCGCTCCGGGCGGTTCCAGCACACCGCCGATGCCCACCCCACCCGCCAGGTGCACCCTACGTCCGATCTGGGCGCCGCTTCCGACGGTTGCCCAGGTGTCCACCATAGTGCCCGTGCCGACGTAGGCGCCGATGTTGACGAAGCTGGGCATCATCACCACTCCGGGCTCCAGGTGGGAGCCGTAGCGGGCGATACCTCCCGCCACCACCCGGTTACCCCGTCCCTGGTAGTCGTGCTTGAGGGGGATCTTGTCGTAGAACTCGAGCGGCCCCGCATGCAGCGTCTCCATCTCCGGCACCCGGAAGTAGAGGTTGATGGCCTGCTGGATCCACCCGTGGACCACCCAATCACCGCCGTCTGGTTTCTCAGCCAGCCGGATCTTCCCCTGGTCAAGTAGTTCCACGACCTGCTCGACCGCCGCGACTTCATGGTCATCCATCGCGCTCGGATGCTCCGCAGCCCCGGCGATGACCCCCTCAAGGTCCTTGGTTGCCATGGTCATCGACACTCCTTCCGGTGATTTCTGACCGTAACGATACGGCCCAAGGATGGTGGCGAGAGCTGCCTGCCGGCCCGTCGGTCGGGGCCATGATCCCAGGCCGGTTGGCAGCCGGCCAACCCGCCCATCACCTCAGCGGCTAATCGCTGGGGTTGCCCGGCGGGTGCTGTGGACGGGTGGGGCCCGAGTCGGCGGGGATCGAGCGAGCGGATCGGCGACCGCGTACCAATCGCCTGAACCACCAGTAGAAGCCGCCGATCACAGCCATTGCCGGGAGGAAGGGAAGGAGCAGGCCTATGGTCGCCACGATGTAGGCGAGGGCTCGGACCATTCCGCGGTAACCGGTCTGGACAGCGCCTATAAAGGACGGAGGCCCCTCCTCCTCTTCCACCACAACCCACATGAACGAGCCGCCGGTCACCGTGTCCAGAGGGACGCCATCATCGGGAACCGGGGTGCCGGAGACCTCGAACTCGACTTCGATGCCGCCCCGCGTAGCGGCCCGACCGGCGATCCGGCCTTCGCGGATGGCCATGTGCAGCACGGCGCTGAGCAGCTCGCCCGGCTCGATCCTGTCGAAGCTTCCCGCCAACAGCTGGAAGGACCGCTGGTCCTGGGGACGGAGCCGGAGAGCGCCCGAGGACACCTCCACGTCGGCGAGGGCGACCTCGCCGGTGTTCTCCACCTGGACGCAGAAATAGGCATCGTCATCGGGGGAAGCGATGAGCACGTCGCTGCCCAGGCAGGGGTCCTCGTCCGAGTCGGAGACCCACGCATTCACGTCGATGCCGGTGTCGGGAACCGGATCATGGAGTTGGAGGATGGCCATGTCGATGGTGGCCAGGCTGACGGCATCGGTCAGGGTCCGGAGGCGCCCGCGCAGGGTTTCCAGATCGGTCTCCCTCTGGACGAGTTCCCGCTCGATCAGGGCCACGTTCTCGATGTTGGGAGCCTCCTGCAACAGGTCCCGGAGACGCAGGACGCTCGCCTCCGCGGTGGCGATCCGGCTTCTGAAGTCGACGATCCGCTCGGTCACGTCGTCGGCTGTGATTTTCTTCTCGAGGAGTTCGCCAACTCCGGACAAGCGCTCCAGGACCGGCATGAAGTCGGCAGGCAGCACCTTGAAGGTCAGATGGGACTGGGGCTCGGGATGGCTACTGACCTGCTGCCCGAAGACGATTCCACCCAGGCCTTGGACGATGTTGACGGCTTCACGAACGGCCGCCTCGACATCCGACGCCCGTATCGAGAGAGTGCCCCGGTAGATGACGTCACGTCCGAGGTCGGCCGGTGTCGTTGCAGGTAATCCGGCGACCACCGAAGACTCGACCGAGGCATCCCCATCTCCGGATAACAGTTCCACCTCGGCGGCGTCCTCTTCGGCGAAGGACATTGCCAGGGTCGTGGTCGGCGCGGCACTGTCCGAAAAGCTGGCGGCCGCCGTGGTCGCGGGGGCCGCCTCTGATTCGGCCGAGTCGTTACCGCCCCAGCACGCAGTTGCCAGCAGGATGACGAAGGTGACTAGGCACAAGCGGGACCAGGTAGGCGCTATGCAGCTACCTTCACGGGCCTGACGGTACGGGTCTTGGCCATTCGTCATACATGCACCCTAACCATCAACCGGCCCTACGCTCCGGACCGCCGGCGCCTCGCCAGCTTGATCCCGCCCGGGACCGGTACGAGCCCTTCCGCTCGTATGGCATATGATCCTGCCGTGACAATCCGCACCTGATCCCGACCGATGGTCCCCTGCCAAACGCGGTCATACGACTCCCCACGCCCTCCCCAAGGAGCATCACATGCGCATAACCGCACCTGTCCTCATGGAACCCCGCCGGCCCATGCGAATCCTCGAACTGGACCTCGACGATCCGGGACCCGGGGAGGTCCGGGTGAAAATGGTCGCCAGCGGGGTATGTCACAGCTGCCTGCACACCGCCGACGGGTCCCATTCCGGGCTACCGATGCCGATCGTGCTCGGAGACGAGGGCTCCGGCATAGTCGACGCGGTCGGGTCCGGGTGCCGGACACTGTCACCGGGAGACCATGTGATCCTCTCCTGGGCCCCCAGTTGTGACAATTGCCGACCGTGCCTGCAGGGCTATCCGGCTCTCTGCCTCAACGAGGCGCCTTGGGGCATGATGGCCGATGGAACGACCCGCTTCCACCACCGGGGCGAGGACGTCTACCACTACGGCCCGTCCACCTACGCCCCCTACACAGTCGTGCCCGAATCGGCTGCGGTGAGTATCCGGAAGGACTTCCCGCTCGATCTCGCCGCGCTGATCGGATGCTCCGTCACCACCGGTTTCGGTGCGGTGGTCAACACCGCCCGCGTCAAGGCGGGCCAGAGCGTGGCGGTCCTGGGATGCGGAGGCGTCGGCCTCAACGCCGTCCAGGGCGCGGCCGTGGCGGGCGCCCACCCCATCATCGGCATCGACGTGGTCGACTCGAAGCTGGACTTCGCCCGCCGGTTCGGCGCCACCCACACCATCAACTCCCGGACGGAGGACATGGTCGGCAGGGTCATGGAACTCACCGGCCACGGCGTGGAAGCATGCATCGTCGCGGTCGGAAGCACTTCTGCCATGGAACAGGGCCTCCGCATCCTGGCCAAGCAGGGGGTCGAGGTGGTGATCGGCCTGGCCCCTTCCGGCGACACCCTCTCGGTGGATCCGCTGCTACTCGTCCTGGGAGAACACCGCATCCAGGGCTCCTTCTACGGAAGCGGCAACCCCGTGGTCGAGTTCCCCATGATGATCGAGCTGGCCATGGCCGGCAAGCTGAGGATCGAAGATCTCGTCACCCACCGCTACGACCTGGACCAGGCCGACGAAGCCTTCCGCGCCCTGGCAGCCGGCGAACACGCCCGCGGGTTGATCGTCTTTTGACCCCGATCGCCGCCGAGCCGGTGTCCTGACCCGTAGTTCGCCACCCGCAACCCGACGCGTAGAACGCGAAAAACGCCCGAACAGGCCCTCCCCGGGTGGGCCCATCTGCAGAATCTAGGGGTGGTTGTCCTGGTTGAGGGTTTGAGCATAGGCGAGTAGTGCGGGTGTGTTGTTGAGGGTTTTTCGTGGCATGAGGTTGATTTGGTGTTGGACCCATCTGGTTCGGTGTCGTATTTGGCGGTTGTT
>JAJEIM010000041.1 GCA_022827785.1 Acidimicrobiia bacterium | reverse complement strand
CCACAACGCCGCTGTCATCTGCGTCGCCCGCCGACGCTGCAACATCATCCTGGCCATGCTCAAAACCCAAACGCCCTACCAACCCCGCCAACCCCAGAAACTGCCCGAAGCGGCTTGACAACAAGACAGGGACACCCCCCCGGTACCGATAGATGTACTGTCGTCCCGGTAACCGGCAGAGAGACTCCGGGTCGAAGCCTCGCCGGCCAACGCGCCCCCGTCTTATCCGGCACCCTCCCCTGAGACACCCGTCCGGCCGAACCCTTGCCCTCCGGCTATTGATCGTCGTCGCGACCGGCGTCCTGGCGTGTGCGTGCGGCAGCTCGGATGACCTGGACGACGCCTTGGTGCTGGTGGTCTCCTCGGACCTGGCAGTGGGCGAGGAGCGGGTGCTGGTCTCCGCTATCGATGCTGACAACCGATCCCTGGTCACCGACCAACCGGTAGGGCTCACCTTCGTGGCTCCGGACGGTTCACCATCGAGAGAGGTACCGGGTAGGTTCATCTGGGCCGTCCCCGACATCCGGGGATTGTGGGTAGCGGAGTCTGGCTTCGACCTACCCGGTACCTGGACCTTCCGGATCCGGACCCGGGACGATCAGGTGATCGAGGGCGCCCCGTTCTCGGTGGCCGGGGAGCCCCGCACCGTCGGGGTTGGAGAGCGGGCACCGCCCTCAGACTCCAAGACGCTGCCGGACACCCCCCTGGAGTCCTTGACCACCGACCCGGCGCCCGACGCCCGCCTCTACCGGACATCTGTTGCGCAAGCGGTCGGTTCGGGACAACCGTCGGTGATCGTCTTCGCCACTCCCGCCTTCTGTACCAGCCGGACCTGCGGCCCGGTACTCGACGTCGCCAAGCCATTGATCGGCGTCTATCCGGAGGTCAACTGGATCCATGTGGAGGTCTACGAGAATCTGGATGCTTCCAGCCCCGACGACCTGGAGTTGACGCGGGCGGTCATCGAGTGGGGATTACCGAACGAGCCCTGGATTTTCGTGGTTGACGGCGCGGGCATCGTGACCCACCGATTCGAGGGCGTGCTGGATCGCATTGAACTGGAGGCTGCCGTGAATAGAGTGACCTCCTGAGGCGTCGGACGCCATGGCGCCCCCGGGAGCTTCCCGGCTTGTTGGCCGGATACCCGAGCCCGTAACATATAGAGGTCTGCGCGGTACCCCGCGGCCGTAGCTTGGAAGGGAGACATGGAACGACGCGAGCGGCCGATCCTTCGGCTGTCAAGACGTCTGCCGGTCGCTCTCCTGACCGCAATCCTGCTGGGAAGCTGCGGGAGGGTGGAACAGCCGCTCAACTCCTTCGACTCCCAGGGTCCCATAGCGGAGCGGATCAACGACCTGTTCTGGCCGGTTTTCTGGGGCGCGGCCGTGATATTCGTGCTGGTCCAGGGCGCTCTTCTGGTGGCTGTCTTCCTATTCAGGGAGCGAAAGGGGAAGGAACGCCCCGAACCCAAGCAGATTGCCGGCAACACCCGCCTGGAGCTGATCTGGACCGTGGTGCCGACGATCATCCTGGCCGCTATCGCCGTGCCCACCATCTCGACCCTATTCGACCTGGCCGAGTGCCCGCGCGGCGCCATGGAGGTCGAGGTGATCGGGCACCAATGGTGGTTCGAGTTCCGGTATCCCGACTCCGGCGTGGTGACCGCCAACGTCATGGTGATACCCGAGGACACCGAAGTCTGCGCCAAGATGACCTCCGAGGACGTCCTGCACAACTTCTGGATTCCGAAGCTGGCCGGCAAGCGTTACCTCGTCCCCGGACAGGAGACGGAGCAGCGGCTGTACGCCGACGACCCGGGTGAGTACTGGGGCCATTGTGCCGAGTTCTGCGGACTAAGCCACGCACGGATGCGCGCCCGGGTGGTTGCGATGACCAGGACGGACTACGACGCCTGGACGGCCAACCAGCTCCTTCCGGCCATCCCGCCTGAGCCTGGTTCCGAGGCCGAGCGCGGTATGGAGGTATTCCTGGGCGGGGCCTGCATCGGTTGCCACATCATCGACGGCGTCAACAACCCCGACCCGGAGACGCTGACCGTCCCGGCTCCCGACCTGACGCACTTCGCCAGTCGAGGGGTGTACGCCGGCGCCACGCTGCCTGCCCAACTCGATCCCACCTCGGCCGACTGGGAGGCGGGCCTCCGGCTATGGCTGGCCGATCCCCCCACCTGGAAGCCGGGCTCGTTCATGCCCGAACTCGGCCTCACCGCCGACGAGATCGACGCCCTGGTCGCCTACCTGTCGACCCTGGAATGATGGAAGCTCAGGTCACTAGGAGGGCCTCATGGCAATCGACGTAGCGTCCGATACGGTCGAGCGGGCCGAGACCACCCTCTTCCGGCGTCCCCGGCTGACCTACGGATTCTGGTCGTGGATCACCACTGCCGACCACAAGAAGATCGGCCTCATGTATGGCTACACCGCCTTCATCTTCTTCCTCGCCGGCGGTATCGAGGCACTGCTGCTTCGCATCCAGCTGGCGGGCCCGGACGGCGCCTTTCTGACCGCCGCCGAGTACAACGGCCTCTTCACCACTCACGCGGTCACAATGATCTTCCTCTTCGTGATGCCGATCTCGGCAGCCTTCTTCAACTACCTGCTGCCCCTGATGATCGGCGCCCGCGACGTGGCCTTCCCCCGGATGAACGCGGTGAGCTTCTGGATCTTCCTCTTCGGAGGCCTCTTCATCTACTCGTCCCTCATCTTCGGGACCTCCCCGCCCCCGGTTGGCGGCAGCCTGCCCGGAGGCGCTACCGACGCCAGCATTCTCGGCTCGATCCCGAACAGCGGGTGGTTCATCTACGCACCCAACAGCGGCGCCACCTATTCCCCCGGCACGGCGGTCGACTACGCAGCCCTAGGACTGCAGATCCTGGGCGTGGCCTCGCTCATCTCGGCGGTGAACTTCATCGTCACCATCCTCAACATGCGGGCCAAGGGGATGCGGCTCCTCAGGATGCCGGTGTTCGTGTGGATGACCCTAGTGGTGGCGCTGTTGCTGCTCTTCTCGCTTCCCATCATCGCCATCGCCCTTTTCATGCTCACGTTCGACCGCCAGTTCGGCACGCTGTTCTTCGTGGCGGAGGCCGGGGGCGATCCCATTCTCTGGCAACACCTCTTCTGGCTATTCGGTCACCCCGAGGTGTACATCCTGATCCTGCCGGCCATGGGCATCGTCTCCGAGACCCTGCCGGTCTTCTCCAAGAAGCCCCTCTTCGGTTACCCGGCGGTCGTGTTCGCCGGCGCCGCCATCGCCTTTCTGGGCTTCGGGGTCTGGGCCCACCACATGTTCTCCTCCGGAATCCCCACGGTCGCTCAGGCCGCCTTCGGCCTGTCCACCATGACAATCGCCATTCCCACCGGGATAAAGATCTTCAACTGGCTGGGAACCGTCTGGGGAGGCAGGGTGCGGTTGACTACGCCCATGCTGTTCTCGCTGGGTTTCGTGGCCCTGTTCGTCATCGGGGGGTTGTCGGGGGTCACCCACGCGGTGGTCCCGTCCGACTGGCAACAGACCGACACCTACTACATCGTGGCCCACTTCCACTACGTGCTCTTCGGGGGCGCCCTTTTCGGCCTCTTCGCCGGCATCTACTACTGGTTCCCGAAAGTCTGGGGCCGCATGTACAACGAGGCGCTGGGCAAGTGGCACTTCTGGCTGATGTTCATCGGCATGAACCTGACGTTCGGCCCCATGCACTGGCTGGGATTGCAGGGCATGGTGCGACGGACCTGGGTCTATCCAGAGGAGGCGGGCCTCGGCGCCGGCAACTTCGTGGTGACCGTCGGCGCCTTCGTCATCGCCGTCGGGGTGCTGGTCTTCATGATCAACTGGAGCTACTCGAAACGGCGCGGGCGGGTGGCGCCCAACGACCCGTGGGATGCCCGCACCCTGGAATGGACCATCCCCTCCCCGACTCCCGAGTACAACTTCGCGGTGGAGCCGACCGTTACCTCGCTGGACGACTTCTGGCACCTCAAGTATGACGAGGACGGGGAAGGCCGGGCGGTACGTAAGGAGAAGGCCGATGAACTGGTCGACGACCTGATCCACTCCAACGGAAACCCTGACCACGAGATCCACCTGCCGGCGCCCTCCTACTTCCCGTTCATAGTCGGATTCGGCATCATGCTCATCGCCTACGGGATCATGTACCACACCCGTCCCTACGGCATCCCCCTGCTGGTGGCAGGCGCCTTCCTCACTGTTGGCGCGCTGGTTGCGTGGGGGTCCGAACCACTCGAGGAGGTCCACGACGAGGACCACGGAGACCGCGGCGGCGACCTGGACGGGGAGGACGAGGCCGCCGAACCGGCACTGAGCGAGGGAGACGTCTGATGGCCGACCTCTCCCACGGACCCGCCGACGCTCCGGCCCACCACCAGCTCACCGGCATCGACAGCCGCAAGCTCGGAATGTGGGTGTTTCTCAGCTCGGAATTCCTGTTCTTCGGCGCCCTCATCAACAACTACCTACTGTTCAAGGGCCGTGACTTCGGACCGGGCGCCCTGTATCCGGTCGAGCTCTACGACATTCCGTTCACATCGATCAGCTCGTTCGTCCTCCTGATGAGCTCGCTGACGATGGTCCTGGCCCATTCGGCCCTGGCACGCGGCGATCAGGACCAGACCAAGACCTGGCTGTTCGCCACCGCTCTGCTGGGGACGGTTTTCGTCTCCGGCCAGTTCTTCGAGTTCGGAGAGTTCATCCTCCATGGGTTGAAACTCAACATCAACCCGGCCGCCAGCGCCTTCTACATGCTCACCGGGTTCCACGGGCTCCACGTGGTTCTCGGGATCCTCATGCTCCTGGTGCTGGCCTTCAAGTCGATGCGTACCGGCGGCCTCTCCGAGGCCGAAGGGCTCAACGTCGAGCTGGTGGGCCTCTACTGGCACTTCGTCGATATCATCTGGATCGTCATCTTCGTCCTCGTCTACCTGATCCAATGAGAGAAACGGGGCAATAAATGGCCGGCGGCGCACACCATCATCCCCAGCCACGGCAGTACGTGTCGATCGCGATCGTGCTGGCGGTCCTGACCGCCGCCGAGGTCGGCCTCTTCTACCTGGAGGCCGGCGTGGACGCGATCGGGCAGAGCCTGACCGTTCCGGCGCTGCTGATCCTGAGCGCCATCAAGTTCTACCTGGTGGTGGCCATGTTCATGCACCTCCGGTTCGAAAAGCGGCTGCTGTCCCGCTTCTTCACGTCCGGAGCGATCCTGGCGGGCGCGCTGTACCTGATCACGCTCGCCGCGTTGGGCGCGGTCGTCCTGTTCTAACAGTGGCCAGTGGCCAGTGGCCAGTGGCCAGTGGTCAGTGGTCAGTGGTCAGTGGTCAGTGGTCAGTGGTCAGTGGTCAGTGGTCAGTGAATGGGCGTAAGACAGGGCTGTTAGGAGCAACGCACTAGGTCCGGGGGCCAGAGGAACTCGATTACCCCAGGGTCGCAAACTGGCCACCGGCTACCGGCCAATAACTGCGGGCATTTACACTGGCCTGATCCCGAGTGAATCGCCTGTCCCTATGTGCCTTACGACCCGACCCACGACCACGCGGACTGGTGGATTGCTGCGATGATCCCGGCCTGGCACCCCCATTTCGACGTGTGGGCCTTCGTGTTCGTGGTCGGCTTCGGCTACGGGTACACCATCCGCCGTATCGGTCCCCACCTCGACGTCGAAGGGCCTCTGGTCACCCGGCGCCAGGTCGCCCTTTTCGCCTCGGGGCTGGCATCGTTATGGGTCGTCTCGGATTGGCCGTTCCACGACATCGCCGAGCAGCGGCTGTTCCTATTCCACATGATCGAACACATGACCCTGGCACTGGTATCGGCCCCGTTGATGATTGCCGGGACACCGGCCTGGATGCTGCGCAAGATGTTCACCGGCCCGCGCCTCTTCGCCGTCATCCGCCCTCTCACCCGGCCGCTGGCGGCGTTCTTCGTGTTCAACGGCGTCCTGGTCGGCATCCATTGGCCGGAGATCGTCAACCTGATGGTCACCTCCGGTATCTACCACTTCGCCATCCACGCCCTGCTGATGGCCGCTGCCATCGTGATGTGGATACCGGTGCTGAGCCCGGTGCCGGAGTTGAAGCGGCTGGCTCCTCCGCTACGCATGCTCTATCTGTTCGCCCATTCTCTGTTGCCGACCATCCCGGCCTCGTTCCTGACGTTCGGAAGGGAACCTCTATACCGCTTCTACGCCGAGGCCCCTCGCCTGTGGGGCATCGACGCCATAACCGACCAGACCGTGGCCGGGCTGGTGATGAAGCTCGGTGGCGGCGCCATCCTGTGGGGTGTCCTGGCGGTGACCTGGTTCCGGTGGTATGCGTACGAGCAACGCTGGGAGGCGTTGGAGCGGGAACTCCGCAAGGGATCATGAGACACGCTCCGACGCTGGCGGGTGTGATGCTGGTCCTCGTAGCCTGCGGTGGCTCCGGCACCACAGCTCCCATCGAGACCGTCCAGGGGGTGGTCCTCGAAGTCAACGGCGACCTGGAACGCGTCGAATCGTTCGTACTGAGAACCGACGACGGCGAGGTCATAGAGGTCGTTCCCGCACCTGATGGCGACTTCCGCTTCCCGCTGGCCCACCTGCACGACCATCGGCGTACGTTGGAGCCCCTGTCGGTCGGGCTGGACCGATCGGCGGATCCGCCGCTGGCGGTCACCATGCGGGACGCCGACAGAGCGGGCTGGCACACCGGCGAGTCCCTGTCGGGGACCACGACCGCCTCAACCGGACCGGCGACCGATGAAGGGGACAGCTCCAGCGGGGCCGACTCGGACGACGCCGCCGTGACGACGTCCGAACCCGGACCTTCAGCGGTGACGGCGCCACCCGCTCCCTCCACCACCATCGGAACATCGTCGGCTCCTACTAGCACCGCAGTGGCGGCGGTCGCCCACACCACGACCGTCCCGCCGACGACCGTGGCCGACCCTGCCGGAGTGGTGATCGACCTGACGATCACTGACGGCTCGGTGGAAGGGGGCGTGCGACGCGAGCCGGTGCGAATCGGAGAGACGGTGACGCTCCGTGTCAGCGGGAACACCTCAGGCGAGGTCCATATTCATGGCTATGACCTCTACATCGACCTCGACGACGGCCGAGGCCAGCTGATGTTCGAGGCATCGATACCCGGCGTCTTCGAAGTGGAACTGGAAGGAACCCACACGCTGGTCCTCCAGATGGAAGTGTCTTGATCCGGACCCGCCTCGTGGCCTGGCCCGTCGCGGTTGCGCTGCTACTGGCCACGGCCGTACCCGCCCACGCCCACGGACTGGGCGGTCGTCTCGACCTGCCCATCCCCATCTGGCAGTTCGTCTGGGCGGCCGCGTTCGCGGTACTGGTCTCGTTCGTCGCGCTGGGCCGCTATTGGACCAACCCCCGCCTGGCACCCGCCGCCCGCGGTCTCCCCCTCCCGTCCGGGCCGGCATCGATGGCACGAGGTCTCTTGCCGATCACGCGCCTGATCGGGATAGTGATGCTGGCGGTGACCGTCCACGCCGCCTTCCGGGGCAGTCCTGACGTAGCCTCCAACCTGGCGCCGTTCGCTGCCTTCGTGCTCGTATGGGTGGGGATGGCGGTGGCGTCGGCCTTCGTAGGTGACCTGTGGGCCACCGTCAACCCCCTCGCAACCCTGGCCAATCTAGGTGGGCGGATCCCCCGTTCGGGTCGTCCGGGCATCGAGTCGGACCCGACCCGGGACAGCGGACCAATCTCTCTCCTTGTAATCGTGGTGTTCCTCTGGATGGAACTGGCCTTCCATCAGGGCGCGGCGCCCCGGACGATCGGCGTGTATCTGGTTCTCTACACGGTCGCGCTGGGGGCCGGCACGATGATCCACGGACCGGCCTGGGCCAGGCGGGCTGACGGGTTCTCCGTCCTGTTCAGTACGATCGCTGCCCTCGCGCCCCTCCACAAGGACGCCGACGGAACCTTGCGGCTTCGATACCCCGTAGCCGGGCTCGCTCGGATGAGCATGGGCCCGGGCACCGTGCGGCTAGTTCTGGTCGTCATCGGGGCCACCACGTTCGACGGATTCTCCAGGAGTTCCCTGTGGCTCGACGTCATTTCCAACCGATCCGGATGGGAACTGACCGCCGTTAACACCGCCGGGTTGGTATTCGGGATCGGCGTAGTAATGGCACTGTATCGCGTGGCCATAGCGGCCATGGCCCGGATGACCGGCGAGTACGAGCACGAGTTGGGCGACCTCTTCGGCCCCTCTCTGGTCCCGATCATGGTGGCGTACACCGTGGCCCACTACTTCAGCTTCCTGGCCTTCGAAGGGCAGAACCTGATCAGGCTGGCTTCGGATCCGTACGGGCTCGGATGGAACCTGTTCGGTACGGCTCAGTGGCGCGTCAACTACACGATCTTGTCGTCCGGAGCCATCGCATGGACCCAGACATCGGCCATCGCTGTCGGTCACATGGTGGCGGTGCTGGTGGCCCACGACCGGGCAGTGGAGAGATTCCCCCCTGAGATCGCAGTCAGGTCCCAGTATCCGATGCTGGCGGTGATGATCGCCTTCACGATCGGCGGCCTACTCCTGTTGCTGGGCTGACGGACCCGGGCTCCGGCATCCCGTCCGGGCGTCTAGCGGTTCACCGGATCCATGATGACGTATTCCAAGGCGTGCCCGGCAGGCTCTCCGGCTCCCGTCTCGTCGTCCTCGCCCGAAACCGCGGCGGCGATCAGCGCCAGCATGGTCAGCACAACCCCTACGCCTGCCGCCGCCACCAAGAACTCGCCCTTGGTGACCCGCAGGTTGGGCCGCGACGACATCAGCGCCGCGAAGCCGATCGTTCCGATGGAAACCAGAATGGCGATTACCGAAGCGAACCCGGAAAATCGCAGCAGCAGGGACCCGAAGGAAACCACGATGACCGCGATGACCAGCGTCGCCAGCACCGGCATGGCCAATCCTTCGGTGATGCGCTTCCGGACCCTGCGCGCCTCCTCCGCCTCCTCGCCGACGAGGGCGGCCGGTTGCGCCATGGCCTGGCCGATCCCACCGATCAGCGCCCCGAGCACCGTCCAGCCCAACCAGGTCAACACGATCGAGAAGGGGCTTATGGCGAGGAGTTGCGTTCCGGACAAGGATGCCTCGCTGGTGGCATATAGAACCCCCCCGAACGCGGTGCCCGCCACCAAACCCAGGAAACCCCCTGACAACACCGACCCGCTCCAACGGGTCTCCGTGTCGTAGGCCGGCGATCTGAACCGGCCCATCCCCCGTGAGGCCACGTTGATGATGGCGCCCACCACCGCCCAGACCGCGCCGGTGGCAGCTATGTAGGTCCAGGTGACCTCACCGGCCGGACCGCCCCCCGCGGTGACCTCCGAGAGCCGGGTCAGCATCAGCGGCGCCATCGCCGGGAACGATGCCAGGCCGAGAACTGCCCCGAAGGCGGCTCCCACCCTGGTGCCCAGGCGAATCCGGGCCGCCAACGGCGCCGGATCGACAGGTTCGGCCTCCTCTTGCTCTTCGACAACTTCGAACGCCGCGACGGTCACCTCTTCGAGTCCGGGCTGCGATACCCGGGGAGGGATCGGATCTGCCTGCGCGGGTACCGGTGCTGGAGGCACTTCAGCCTCCGCCGCCACCGGCTCGGATGCCGGCGGCGGAGCCGAAGGGGCCAATGGCGCCCCGCCGGACCACGCACTAAGGACCTCTTCGACCGTTGTCCCCTGTGCCGCCGCGCGAGCCTCCGCGGATCGCTCCACCAGATGGTCGGGAGCGCCTCCAAGTATCTCTCCGATAGCGGCCACACGTGAATCGGGCATCGGCGGGAATGTTAGTGGTCGGTCTGCGGAATCGCAAGGTGTTGTTTCGTTTGTGTCCTTGCGGGTTCATGGTGTGCTGTTGTGCTGGGGTTTTGTGGCTTGGTGGGGGGTTCTGGGGTTTCATAGGGTGTCATGGGATACCGCCTATTTGCACGTCTGATGTGGTAACTGGTAGCGTTCTTACTGTAGGGCGATGAGAAGGGCAGGGTGGTGGTGCGACGGAAGGGTGCTCCGCTGACGGCGGCGTTCGTGCGGACGGTGACCCGCCCGGGTCGGTACGGTGACGGTAGAGGCGGGCATGGTTTGTCCCTTCTGGTGAAGCGGATGAAGTCGAGCGGGCGGGTGTCGCGGTCTTGGTCGGTGCGAGTTTACGATCCGGTTACTAGGCGTCAAACTTCTATGGGGATCGGCTCGTTCCCTTTGGTCACTTTGGCGGAGGCCCGCGAGCAGGCGGTTGAGATCCACCGGGCGGTGAGGGCCGGTCGCGATCCCAGAGACGGCGCCGGGGTGGTCACGTTTAGGGCTGCTACCGAGCGGGTGATCGCCCTTCACGAACCAGGCTGGAAAGAGGGTTCGCGGATCGGGATCAACTGGCGGAACAGTTTCGAGCGTTACCTTTTCCCCACCCTGGGGGAAACTCCGGTAGGGGAGGTCACGAGCGCTGACCTGTTGGCGGTGCTGGAGCCGGTATGGGGGGAGAAACCAGCCGCGGCCAGGGTGCTCAAGACCCGGATCGGTACCGTGTTCTCGTGGGCTCGGGCTAAGGGCCTGCGCACCGATGATCCGATCCCGGCGCTTACGGCGGCGCTTCCCCGCCATGGGAGGGTCCGCCACCACCGGGCGCTACCGGCCTCTGAGGTTCGGGCGGCGCTCGACACCGTTGATCGCTCGGGTGCTAGCCCGGCGGTGCGGCTGTTGACGCGTTGGCTCGCGTTGACGGCTTGCCGCACGATTGAGGGCCGGGGCGCCCGGTGGTCTGAGATCGACATCGCCACAGCTACCTGGACGATACCCCCCTCGCGGATGAAGGTCGGGCGGGAGCACCGGATACCTCTTTGCCCACAAGCCCTCGACGTCTTGGGCGAGGCTGGGGACCGGTGGGGCGATACGGGTCTGATCTTCCCCGGCCAGACCGGTAGACCGGTCAGCCACTCAACCGTTTCGGGCCTGTTCCGTAGCCTCCAACTCGGCTGCTCCCCACATGGTCTCCGTTCCAGCTTCCGTACCTGGTGCGGCGAAACCGGCGTACCCCGAGAAGTAGCCGAAGCAGCACTCGCCCACACCGTCGGCGGTGTCGAAGCCGCCTACAGCCGCGGCGACTACCTCGAACGCCGACGGCCCGTAATGAACAACTGGGCACAAGTCGTCACAAGCTAAACCAACAGCCCCCAAACCCCCCTGCGCGAAAGCCCCGGCTATCCGGCCCGGACACTTCCCTCTAAGGCCTCCCTATGGCCTCGTCATGGCCTCACGAAGAGTTCATCAACTCACACATGACGCCTGTGGGCGTAAAGCAGACGAGGAGGCCTTTCTCAAAGCGTGTGGTCCGGAGATACGCCTCCGTTTGTGCCCGGTGGGCTGGGGATATTTTCGCCCCGGTCTTTAGTTCGACAGCCAACTCTCCATCGATGACGAAGTCGAGACGCTGCAAACCTACTGCTACACCCTTGTAGAGGATTTCCACATAGGCTTCGACAGCGAACTCCAGGTTGGGATGGGTGGTACGCATTTCGTGGGCCATGGCCTTCTCGTAGACGTCTTCCCGGTATCCGTAGCCCAGTTCCTTCCAGACGGTACGGGCAACCTCTCCAACGGTCTCGATCATTGAATCCTCCTTCCTCCATGCGGGATCCGCATCAGCCGGAAACTACACTGCCATCGTCGGGGGTCGTGCTCAATTCTGCGAGTTCCCACGCCGAC
>JAJEIM010000032.1 GCA_022827785.1 Acidimicrobiia bacterium | reverse complement strand
TGGTCAGTGGTCAGTGGTCAGTGGTCAGTGGTCAGTGGTCAGTGAATGCTGTAACACGGAACTGCTAGGAGCAAAACACTAGGGCCGGCGGCCAGAGGAACCTTGACTACGTCTAGGCCGCAACCGGCAACCGGCCATTCCGCAGTGGTCAGTGAAAGTTGTGACCCAGGGACGACACGGACAACCCAACAGCCTTAAAGGGCCACAAGAAGCTTGATTGCCTCCAAGTCGGTAGTGGCCACTGGCGACCGACCACTGGCCACTACCGGCCACCGGCTGCTCGGGGATCAGCGGTTAAGAGCGCTAGGTCTCGGTGCCGGAAGTGGTCGTGTTGGAATCGGAGATCGTCGTCGCGGTGGGTGCCGCATCGTCCTGCTCCTCGGTGCGGCCTTCCTCGACTCCCTTGCGGAACTCACGAGCCGAACTGCCGAGCGACCGCGCCAATTCCGGAAGTTTCCTGGCGCCGAACAGGAGCAGGATTACCACGAGGATAACGATGATCTCGCCGCCTTGGATCTTGGGAATCACTTAGTCTCCCTTCCCTTGGGACCATGATAACAGCGAAGCCCGGTCAACACCTTGAACGCTCGGGACGATCGGACCAGCACACTGTCGCCGGCGGCTACGCCACCCATGTACTCCAGGCGTCGATGGCGTCCTGAATGACGGCCTCGTCTAGACCGAGCGCACTGGCGGCCAGCGGAATCAGCTCGGCGTCAGACGGAGACACTTCGTTCTCGACCTCGTACGCGACCCGGTAGTCGTTGTACTTGCGGAGGACGTCCATCTGATCATCCGTCGGAAGCAGCGACCAGTCCTTCTCGATGGTCCGGTCGACGATCTGGTGGGTGGAGTAATCACCCTTGGTCGCCTCGGCGGCCCGGTCCCAGTCACCGTGGGGCGCATCGGTCCATCTCCCTAGCGTGGCTATGCCCTCGGGGAAGCGAACGAAGTGGATCACGAGGGCTTGATACTCGCGTGAGAGCCGGTACTCGGTGGCCAGCCGGGTGCCCAACCTCCCCAACTGGTCCTTGGTCGTGCCGGCCTCCACCGAAACGGTCAGCCAGACCCGGACCGGGTCGGCGGACTCTCCGCTGTCGACGATGCTGTGCTCGACAGCCGCCGGCAGGGTGGTCGTGGTCGAGGCCGCAACCGTAGTCGTCGTGGCGTCCGTGGTGGTGGCAGCGGTAGTGGCGGTGGTGGCAGCGGCGGAAGTCGTCGTGGTGTCCGCGGCGGTAGTGGTGGTAGTCGTGGTAGCCGCCGTGGTCGCTACCGTGATGGTCGGAAGGTCGATGCCCGCACCGACGCCGATGATGTCGACGATGCGTCCTACCGCTCCGTTGAAGCGCTCGAATGACACGATGAAGTCACCCAGGGCCGCCCGGCGCCGCTCTCCGGTGTCCGGGGACCTCAAACCGGCCAGCGCCTCCACCGCGGCATCAGCCATCTCCCCGGACGCCTCCCAAGCCGTCTGATGTTCCACCTGAAGGCCGAACTGGGTGGGTGGCTCCAGCAACCCGATAGCGTCACGGAGCTGGCGGGCCCGGTCCCTGACGCCTACCAGGGACCCCTCCGTCTCACCGAAGTCGACACCGGTGACCGATCGATTGTCCCAGTCGTTGTTGGCCGCTCGCATTTCCAGCGCCACCTGGCCGGTGGCCACCGCGATGTCCCGCAGGTCTTCGAGATAGGCCAGAACGGTGGGACCGGGGAACTCCTCCTCGGGCATGGTGGTGGTCGTGGTCGGCGCGGTGGTATCCACCTGCGTCCCGGCGGTGGTCGTGGTGGTGGTCAGCAGGACGGGCGTCGTCGTATCGGGCGCAGAGGAGGTCTCAGGAGGGACTACCTCGGGATCGGCAGAACACGCTGCCAGGGCGAACACGGCAGCGCACAGGAGCCAGAGTGCGCGGTTCCGGGCAATTAGGGCTATCGGGGAAGGTGTCATCCCCTTACTGTAACTGTGGGCCCGTGGAATTGGGAAATATTCACGAAACGGCGCGCTGTAGAGCCTCGGCAGCTCGCTGCTTGCGAATCTTCCTCCGCTCCCGCTCCGAGAGACCACCCCAGATGCCGAACTTCTCCCCTCGGGTCACGGCATATTCGAGACAGTCAACCCGCACCTGGCACTCGGCGCAGATCTGCTTGGCGGCCCGAGTCGATGCGCCTCGGTCCGGGAAGAAGAGATCGTGATGGGCGCCGAGGCAGTTGGCGTATTCCTTCCAGCCGACCTGCTCAACGGCAAGAGCATCAATGAGTTCGCGCCGCAATCTCCACCCCTACTTACACACGCGCAATTACGCCATTGTAATATAGTTGCCACTCGCGGCGGGCGTCAAGCCGGTCCCGGCTCATAAAGGCTACCGGCGACGTACGGACCGCAAATTGGAGGGAGCCGGGAGCCGGTAAGGTAGCGACATGCTCAACCTGAGGCGCGCCAGACGGGAGCAGGCCCGGCAGGCGCCCTGGATCGTCTCCATCTATCGCACCGACACCGGCAAGAAGTACGCCATGGCGATCAGCGGCGTAGTCCTGCTCCTGTTCGTGCTGGGGCACATGATCGGAAACCTTCACGTCTTCGAGGGCGCGCACGGAGGCACCTTCCGCATCGATGAGTACGGAGAGGGCCTGCGCGATCTGGGAGAGCCACTGTTCCCCCGCACCCTGGTCCTGTGGGCGTTCCTCCGCATCCCCCTTGCGGCTGCCTTCTTGATCCACATCCACGCCGCCTTCGCCCTCACCCGTAGCAACCGGTCGGCCAGGGAGACGAAGTACCAATCGCCGCGGGACTACCTGGCGGCCCGCTACGCCAGCCGGACCATGCGCTGGAGCGGAGTCATCGTGCTCCTCTTCCTGGCATGGCATCTGGCGGACCTGACCGTCGGCGTGGAAGCCGTCAACCCAGAGTTCGTGCGCGGTTCCGTCTACCACAACCTGGTATCGAGCCTTAGCCGGTGGCCGGTGTGGACACTGTACGTGGTGGCTCAGGTGGCTCTGGCCTTCCACATCTGGCACGGGGCGTGGAGCCTGTTCCAGAGCCTGGGCATCAACAACCCGCGCTTCAACCGCTTCCGCCGAACGTTCGCACATGCCTTCGCCACCGTGGTGGTGGCCGGGTTCCTGTCCGTGCCGGTCGGCGTGGCCCTGGACATCGTCTCGTAGTGGTGGACGGCGACCTACGCATGCTGGACGCCAGGACGCCGTCGGGAGCGATCAACGAGCGCTGGGACAACCACCGGACCTCGATAAGCCTGGTCAGCCCGGCCAACAAGCGGCACTTCACCATCATCGTGGTCGGCACCGGCCTGGCGGGTGCCTCAGCGGCCGCCACGCTGGCCGAACTCGGCTACCGGGTCAAGGCGTATACCTTCCATGACTCGGCGCGCCGGGCCCATTCCATCGCCGCCCAAGGCGGCATTAACGCCGCGAAGAACTACCCCAACGACGGCGATTCGATCCACCGGCTGTTCTATGACACCGTGAAGGGCGGCGACTACCGGTCGCGGGAGTCGAACGTCTACCGCCTAGCCCAGCTCTCGGTGGAGATCATCGATCAGTGCACCGCGCAGGGCGTTCCCTTTGCCCGGGAATACGGTGGGCTCTTGGCGAACCGGTCCTTCGGCGGGGCCCAGGTCTCCCGCACCTTCTACGCCCGGGGCCAGACCGGCCAGCAGCTTCTGCTTGGGGCGTACCAGGCGATGATGCGCCAGGTCGACCGCGGCACGGTGGAGCTTCATACCCAGACCGAGATGCTGGATGTGGTGGTGAAGGACGGGCGAGCCGTGGGCATCGTCACCCGTGACCTGGTCAGTGGGGAGATCGCTTCCCATGCCGGGCACGCCGTGCTCCTTGCCACTGGCGGCTACAGCAACGTCTTCTACCTCTCGACCAACGCGATGAAGTCCAACGTCACCGCGGTGTGGCGCGCCCATCGCAAGGGCGCCCTTTTCGCCAACCCCTGCTACACCCAGATTCATCCCACCTGCATTCCCGCCTCGGACGAGTTCCAGTCCAAGCTGACCCTCATGTCCGAGTCGTTGCGCAACGACGGACGTATCTGGGTGCCGGTCCGGGCAGGCGACGCCCGACCGCCGGATGACATCGGGGAACCAGACCGGGACTATTACCTGGAGCGGCGCTACCCGGCCTTCGGCAACCTGGTGCCCCGTGACGTGGCCTCCCGGGCCGCCAAGGTCGAGGTGGACCGGGGTAAAGGGGTCGGGCCCCTCGCCAACGGCGTCTACCTCGACTTCAAGGAGGCCCTACGGCGGCTCGGACAGGACACCGTCCGGGAACGATACGGCAATCTCTTCGACATGTACCACCGCATCACCGGTGAGAACCCCTACCAGACGCCCATGCGCATATACCCGGCCATGCACTACACGATGGGCGGTCTCTGGGTGGACTACAACCTCATGACCACCATCCCCGGGCTGTACGCGCTGGGAGAGGCCAACTTCTCCGACCACGGCGCCAATCGGTTGGGCGCCTCGGCCCTCATGCAAGGCCTGGCGGACGGTTACTTCGTCGTCCCCTATACGCTGGGCGACTACCTAGCGCCTCAGCTGGGCGAAGCCCTGGTCCCGAGCAACGATCCGGCATTCGTCGAGACGGAGCGACAGGTGGCCGACCAGACCGACCGCTACCTGTCCGTCGGGGGCTCGCGGTCGGTGGACTGGTTCCATCGGGAACTGGGGAAGGTGCTGTGGGAACACTGCGGCATGGAGCGGAGCGCGGAGGGATTGCACCGGGCTATCTCCGACATCGACTCTCTCAAGGAGGAGTTCGACCGGGACTTGCGAGTTCCGGGCACCAGCAGCACCCTCAACCAGTCCCTCGAGAAGGCAGGCCGGGTGGATGATTTCCTGCAGCTGGCGCGCCTCATGTGCGTGGACGCCCTTCACCGTGAAGAGTCCTGCGGCGGCCATTTCCGGGTGGAGCACCAGACCGATGACGGAGAGGCCAGGCGGGACGACACCAACTTCTCCTACGTGGCGGCCTGGGGCTGGGCTGACGGCCAGGAACCCGTCCTGCGCCAGGAGCAACTGGCCTTCGAGTACGTCAAGCCGACCCAGCGCAGCTACAAGTAGGAGAGGCCGGATGCATCTGACGTTGCGGGTATGGCGCCAGGACGGGCCGGGAGCCGAGGGCCGGTTCGAGACCTATGAGGCCGCCGGCATTCACCAGGACATGTCGTTCCTCGAGATGCTCGATCTGGTCAACGAGCGGCTCGTGACCGGAGGTCGCGAACCGATCGCCTTCGACCACGACTGCAGGGAGGGCATTTGCGGATCGTGCGGCCTGATGATCAACGGCCGGGCCCACGGACCGCAGGGGAGCACGGCGACGTGCCAGCTCCACATGCGGGAGTTCTCGGATGGTGACACCATCGTGATCGAGCCGTGGCGGGCCACCTCCTTTCCGATTGTCCGCGACCTGGTGGTGGATCGTGGCGCATTCGACCGGATCATCGAGGCAGGTGGCTATATCGGCGCCCCGACCGGGTCGGCGCCCGAGGCCAATCTGACACCGGTCCCCAAGGAGACCGCTGACGCCGCCATGGATGCGGCGGCCTGTATCGGATGCGGAGCCTGCGTGGCCGCCTGTCCCAACGGAGCGGGCCAACTCTTCACCGCCGCCAAGGTCGCCCACCTCAACCTGTTGCCGCAGGGCCAACCCGAGCGCTGGATGCGAGTCGAGCGTATGGTGGAGACAATGGAGGAGTACTTCGGCTCCTGCTCCAACCACGGGGAGTGCGAGCCGGCCTGTCCCAAGGGGATCTCGCTGGACAATATCGCCCTGATGAACCGCGACTACCTACTGTCCAAGATGCGCAACCGAAAACTAGGAGGGCGGCGGTGATGGGCCGGCATGGAGGTAGCCCCGGTGGCAGCTAGATTCCTGAGCGCCGCGTGGGCCGAAAAAGTGACCGAGGCGGTGCGCGACCATCCCGGCTGCGCGCCCGCCGTGGAGGGTGTCGAGTTCTCGGTGCAGTTCGAGATCGATCAGGTTCCCGACGGGACTGTTGCCTGGTACTACCTCGATGTGGGCGCAGGTGATGCCTCCCTGGCAATCGGAACCCACAGCAAGCCGGACCTCACCGTGAGGACGGATTACGCCACCGCTGCGGCCATCTCACAGGGGACGCTGAAGATCCAGAGCGCCTTCTTCAGCGGGAAGCTGGCCATCTCGGGCAACGTGGCCAAGCTGCTAATGAACCAGCGTGCGCTGGATCACCTGGCGGACGCCGTCTCCAGGCTCGAGGTGGAGTACTGAGCGACGGGACGCCGGCGGCAAGCAGAGCACGCCTAGTCGCTTCACAGACAGACCACTGTGATCTGCCTGTGGAACGGCGGAGTGGTATGCGCCAGCCGGCGGTGTTCCTCGCAAGGCCCGCTGACGAAGGCGTACCCGCAGCGGTAAGTCGAGGAAGCGGAACGCAGCGACGGGGCGCCGGCGGCAAGCAGAGCACGCCTAGTCGCTTCACAGGCAGACCACTAACTGTTGATGCGGTCCTTGAGGGCCTTCGAGGGCTTGAAGGCGGGGGACCTGGTAGCTGGAATCTCGACCGCCTCACCTGTCCGGGGATTGCGGCCGGTCCGAGCCTTCCGATGGCTTACCTTGAACGTGCCGAACCCGGTGATGCGGACATCTGCTCCCTCCCGGACCGCTTCCGCGATGGTCTCGAATACCACGTTGACACTCGCCAAGGCCTGGTTCCGGGACGTTCCGGTCTCGTAGGCAACCACATCTGCCAGATCGCGCTTGTTCATCTTGCTTCCCCTATTGCCGGTCGACACGAACACCCTCAGGCGCGCAGGATCGTTTCCATCTCCTCGACCTTGTCACGCACCGCCGCGGCCGCGGCGTGGAGACCGGCCCGCTCGGTGGAGGTGAGGTCGAGTTCGACGACCTCCTCCACTCCCGCTGCACCGAGACGGGCCGGGACACCCAGGTAGATGTCCGTCAGACCGTATTCACCCGTGAGCCAGGCGCATACCGGTGTCACCCTGCCCTCGTCGGTGAGGATCGCCCGGGCCATGATCGCTGCCGCCGACGAGGGGGCGTAGAACGCGCTGCCGGTCTTCAGGTAGGCGACGATCTCGGCCCCTCCACCGCGGGTTCTCTCCACCAGCGCGTCGATCTCATCCGGAGCGAGCATCCCAAGCAGGGGCCTCCCATCCACGAAGCATTGGGACGGCACGGGAACCATGGTCGCGCCGTGGCTGCCGAGGGTCAGAGCCTCGACCGAGAGGATGTCCACCTCGAGGCGCTCGGCGATGAAGTGGGCGAAGCGGGACGAGTCGAGGACGCCGGCCTGTCCCATTACTCGGTGGCGGGGCAGGCCGCTCACCTCGGCTGCCAGGACGGTCATCTGATCCAGCGGGTTGGTAACCACGATGATGGTCACATCCGGGGACCGGTCAACCAGCTCTCTGGTGACCTGCCGTACGATCTTGGCGTTAACCGCCAGTAGGTCCATGCGGGACATTCCCGGCTTGCGGGCCAGCCCGGCCGTGATGATGCCGACATCGCTTCCCGCCGTCTCTTCGAAGCCGTTGGAACCGATCACCCGGGTGCGGTACCGCTCGACGGGACGGGACTGGTTCATGTCCAGCGCCAGGCCTTGGGGCAACCCATCCACGATGTCGGTCATCACCACCTCGTCGGCGATGTCCATTGCCGCCAGCCGTTGCGCGGTGGTGGAGCCGTATTTTCCCGCGCCTACGACCGTGATCTTCTTCGATCGGCGACTTGTCACGTCCGGTTCTCTCCCTGGTCGGATCCGACCCGATCCTACATGTAGGCCCGGATATGGCTGGGCGCCCGGCGGGTCCCGCTCATGGCGGCGTAGCGTTCGATGATCGGCATCCGCTCCACCAGGGAGGCGGCGAACTCGGAGGTCAGTACCTCGGTGGAGTACTTCATCAGCCGGGCCAAGTCGTAGGTGACGATCCGATCCCCTATCACCGCCTCCAGGCTGGCTTCGATCAGATCGGCGGCCCCTATCCACCCCATGTAGCGGAGCATGTTGGCGCCTGACAGGATCACGGAGCCCGGATTGACCTTGTCCAGGCCGGCGTACTTGGGGGCGGTGCCATGGGTGGCTTCGAACACGGCATGGCCGGTGGCGTAGTTGATGTTCCCGCCCGGCGCGAGGCCGATGCCACCCACCTGCGCGGCCAGGGCGTCCGACAGGTAGTCACCGTTCAGGTTGGTGGTGGCGATGACGTCGTAGTTGGCTGGACGGGTCAACACCTGCTGCAGCATGGCGTCCGCGATCACGTCCTGGATCAGGATCTTGTTGCCCGGCTCTCCCCCGCACTCGTCCCAGGTGACGGTCTCTTTAGGAAACTCCTCCCGGGCCACCTCGTATCCCCAGTTCCGGAAGGCGCCCTCCGTGAACTTCATGATGTTGCCCTTGTGGACGAGGGTGACGGATCGCCGCCCGAACGTCACGGCGTACTGAATCGCAGCACGCACCAGGCGCTTCGAGCCATTGTCCGATATGGGTTTGATGCCGACGCCGGAATCGGGCTTTATCCTCCAGCCGAACTCGTCGGCCAGGAACCCGATCAGCCTTCCGGCCTCGTCGCTGGCCTCCTCCACCTCCAGGCCGGCGTACACATCCTCGGTGTTCTCCCGGAAGATGACCATGTCCACCAGGTGCGGCGTGCGGATCGGCGAGGGAATGCCCCGGTACCAGCGAACCGGCCGGAGGCAAGCGTACAGATCGAGGGTCTGGCGGATCGTGACGTTCAATGATCGGATCCCTCCCCCGACCGGAGTGGTGAGCGGGCCCTTGATTCCCACGAGGTATTCCTGGAAAGCCTCGATCGTCTCGTCCGGGAGCCACTCGCCGCTTCTCTTGAAGGATGTCTCTCCGGCGTAGACCTCGTGCCAGGCTATCCGGCGACCGCCCCCGTAGACGTGCTCGACCGCGGCATCGAACACCTGCTTGGCGGCTCGCCAGATGTCCGGTCCGATCCCGTCGCCCTCGATGAACGGAACGATCGGCTCATCGGGAACCTCCAGCCCCGCTTCTCCCATAGTGATGCGGTCGGGCATGGCAACTCCTGTCTGCGCTCGGGTCCTTATCCCGACGCGCGCTGAGCCTAGTGGTCTGTGTATGACCATCGGTATCCTGGCGGTATGTCCCGCTTTCTACGTCTGGTTGAGCTGTGCATCCCTCTCGACCACCGATTCTCCAGCTCCCTGGCGGCCATCTCGGAACGCCGGGTCGTGCTGGTGGGAGTCACGGAGGAAGGGATAACCGGCTGGGGGGAGGCGGCGCCCTATCCCGCTTACACGCCCGAGACCGTGAAGGATGTCTGGGAGGCGCTCACCGCCAGGGGCGCCGGCGTGCTCGGGGGTCCCTGCGAGGGGCTTCCCGCCACTGCCGCCGCCGCTGTAGAGCAGGCGCTCGCAGACCTGGCCGCCCGGCGGGCTGGTATCCCGTTGTGGTCCCATCTGGGCGGGACCGGACGGCCGTCGATGGCGTGTGCGGCCATCGGTCTCGAGGAGTCACCCGACCTGACGGTGGTCCGGGTCGGGCGGATGATCGAGGCAGGCGCAAGGCAGGTGAAGATCAAGATCGAGCCCGGAAGGGACGTAGACCGCCTGCGAGCAGTCCGCGAGCAATTCCCCGGCCTTACGGTGGCCGCGGATGCCAACGGCAGTTACCGGTTGGACGACCGGTCGCCGGCGGAGCTGGACGGACTGGGCCTGGCCTACCTCGAGCAACCGTTGCCGGCTGCGGACCTAGAGGGACATGCCGGGTTGCGCCGGCACCTGGCTACCCCGATCTGCCTCGACGAGCCGGTCACTTCCGCGGAGGCGGTCGAGCGGATAATCGAGCTGGGTGCTGCCGACCTCGTGAGCCTGAAACCCGGCGTCCTGGGACCGGCCGCGACGGTGACGGCGATCGAGATGCTCTCCTCGGCCGGAGTGGGTGTCAAGATCGGTGGTCTGGTGGAGACTTCGGTGGGACGGGCCCACGCCCTGGCCCTGGCCTCCCGACCTTCCGTCTCCTATACCGACCTGGTCCCCCCCTCGTGGCTACTTGCCGCCGACCCGTGCCCTCAGGCGTGGGAGGTCGTGGACGGGCTTCTGTTCCCACTCGACGAGCGCGGCGTGGAGGTCAGGACCGGCGACCGCCTTGTATCGGATTACGTGGAGCGCTCGGCTGACTTCGCCGGCTAGCCGGGAGTACCGACCGCCCCGGCGCATCTAGCCGGCTACACGATTAGTGGGCCACATCGACAACCAGCCGCAGGCGGAACCTTTCAATCAGCCGAGGCGAAGACCTGAGCGTCACCTTCGGAAACGGTCTGCGGGCAGTCCCGATCAGCCGGATCCGGAAGCCGTCACCGCGCTGGTACCGCAGGCAGCGTCCGGCTCGCGCACGCCCTGGTCTTCCCGCCTAGCGCTCCCGCAGTTCGGAAGCTACGGAAGTGTTGTGCATGAGCATGGCCACGGTCATGGGACCGACCCCGCCCGGTACCGGGGTGATGGCGGCCGCCACCTCCGCCACCTCGTCATACTTGACGTCTCCGACCAGCGATCCCGCTGCGGTCCGGTTGATGCCGACGTCGATCACCACGGCGCCCTCCCGGACGTACGCGGCGTTCACCATCTCGGGCCGGCCGACCGCCACCACCAGGATGTCGGCCCGGCGGGCGACGCCGGGCAGGTCCTGTGTGCGGGAGTGGGCGATCGTGACCGTGGCGTCGGCGCCGCGCGCCGCTAGGAGCAACGCCAGCGGGCGCCCCACCAGGAAGGACCGTCCCACCACCACCACGTTCGCTCCCCGCACCGGGATGCCGTAGTGCTGGAGGATGCGGAGGCATCCGCTCGGTGTGCAAGGAGCGAACACGGGACGGTCCAGGACGATCATCCCGAGGTTGGTGGGATGGAGGCCGTCCACATCCTTGGACGGGTGGATCTCGAGCGCGGTGCCCTGGTCGTCCATACCCTCCGGGAGCGGGAGCTGGAGCAGGATGCCGTCGACCGAAGGATCATCGTTGAGACGCCGGAGGAGATCCACCACCCGGTCCTGGGACACGTCACCCGCTAGTTCGTGGTGGACGGAGCGGATGCCTACTTCCGCGGCCCGCCTGCGCTTGGAGCGAACGTAGGCGGCGGAGGCCGGATCATCGCCCACCAGAACCGTCGCCAGGGTGGTCTCCTTGCCCCGGTAGCGCAGGGCGGCCACCCGTTCGGCAGTCTCGTCCAGCACCGTCCGCGCCACCGCTTTGCCGTCGAGGACCTGTGCGCCCATCTCGTTCCTCCTCAGTGCCGGAATTGCCGCTCGCCGGTGAAGATCATCGACAGCCCGAGCCGGTCGACCGCATCGACGACCGCTCGGTCGTTAACCGAGCCGCCCGGCTGGATAATCAACTCTACGCCCCCGGCGGCGGCCGCCTCTATCCCGTCCGGGAACGGGAAGAACCCGTCCGAGGCGCACACCCCGCCCGCCGCCCTTCCGGCCGCCTTGCGGACAGCTATCTCGACCGCTCCCACCCGATCCTGCTGTCCGCCACCGATTCCCCAGGCGGTGCCGTTCCTGGCCAGGACTGCGGCATTGGAGGCTACGTGGGCGGCCACCCGCCACGCGAAGGCGGCGTCCTCGACCAGGTGGCCCGGATTGCGCCGGCTGACCACCTGCCATCCCGACCGGTCCGCCATCCCGGGTGACGCGCCCTGCACCAGCCAGCCGCCTTCGATCTGGCGTACAGTCCGGACACCACGCCTTGGCGTCGCTGCTTCGAGGATCCGGGTGGCGGCCCGCCGGGCCCGGATCCGCTCCACGACACCCTCGCCGTAACCAGGTGCGATGATGACATCCGCTTGAGGGGCGCCGGCCATCAGCCCCGCTGTCTCGAGGTCCACCGACCGGTTCAGAGCCACCACCCCGCCGAAGGCGGCCCGCTCGTCACCCGCCAGCGCCCTCCGGTAGGCGCCCGACGGATCCTCGGCGACGGCGGCGCCGCACGGACCGGCGTGCTTGATGACCGCCGCCGCCGGTTGATCGCCCAGGTCGTGGACCAGCGCCCAGGCCGCTCCGGCATCCAGCAGGTTGAGGTAGCTCGGCGCCACGCCTCCGTGCTGGATCACTGCGTTCCACCAATCCTCGGCATGATGCGGCGTGCCCGGAGCCCCGATGCGCCGGTAGCTCGCGGCCGGTTGATGGGGGTTCTCCCCGTAGCGGAGCACTCCGGCCCGTTCCAGCGAGAGGTGGATGGTCAGCGGGAGGAGTGCTTCATCTTCGCTCTCGTCGAGCCAGCTCACTACCGCTCCGTCGTAGGCGGCGGTGCGGGCGAAGGCCTTCCGGGCCAGGACTCGGCGCGTCGCTCCCGAGAGCCGGCCCCCGGACCGGATCTCGTCGAGCACGGCCCGGTAGTCCGACGGATCGCACACCACTCCCACATGGCGATGGTTCTTGGCCGCCGCCCTCATCAGGGCGGGGCCGCCGATGTCGATGGTCTCCATAGCCGGCCTGGTCTCGAACGGGTAGAGGTTGACGACCACCAGGTCGATCGGCTCGATCCCGTGGCGATCCATGTCGGCCCGGTGTTCCGGGTCCGATCGATCGGCCAGGATGCCCCCGTGGATCCTCGGGTGGAGCGTGACCACCCGATGGCCCAGCATTGCCGGGGATCCGGTGTGGCCGGCCAGGTCGGTGACCTCGAGGCCCGCCGTGGCCAGGGCAGCCGCGGTGCCGCCGCTGGCCAGCACCTCCCACCCCTCATCGAGCAGGCCGGTGGCGAACTCGACCAGCCCGGACTTGTCGAACACCGACAGGAGCGCTCGGCGAGTCAAGCTCGGCACCCGCAGGATCGGAGTGGTGTTCGTGGGATCGGCCTCAGCAAGCCGGAATCCGGGTCATCAGAGACCGGCGACCACTTCAACCATAAGGCGGCCGGCCTCCGACGGGCTCTCCCCCACCCGCACACCGGCTGCGCTCAGGGTCTCGATCTTGGCGGCCGCGGTCCCCTTCCCGCCCGAGACGATCGCGCCGGCGTGTCCCATCTTCTTGCCGGGCGGGGCAGTGATCCCGGCGATGTAGGCGACCACCGGCTTCGTCATGTGTTCGGCGATGAAGGCGGCCGCCTCCTCCTCCGCCGAGCCGCCGATCTCCCCGATCATCATCACCGCTCGCGTATCAGGGTCGTCCTCGAAGGCGGCCAGGCAGTCGGTGAAGGACGTCCCGGGAACCGGATCACCGCCGATCCCCACACAGGTGGTAACCCCGATCCCGGCCTGCTTCAACTCGTACAGGGCCTGGTAGGTCAGGGTTCCCGAGCGGCTGACCAGGCCCACCGGGCCGCCGGGCAGGGCGATGTCGCCCGCGGTGATGCCCACATTGGCCCTGCCGGGGCTGATCAGACCGGGACAGTTGGGACCGATCACCCGGACCTCGGGGTGGTCACGCCGCAGCTTGCCGCAAAGCCAGGCCTCATCCTTGGCAGGCACGCCCTCGGTGATCACCACCACCAGGGTCACGCCTCCCCCGGCCGCCTCCATCACGGCACTCCTGACGTATGGGGCGGGAACGAACACGCAGGAGACGTCGGCGCCCGTGGCCTCTACGGCGTCTCCGACCGTGGCGAACACCGGGATGCCCTCCACCGAGGCCCCGGCCTTGGAAGGATTGGTCCCGGCCACCACCCGGGTGCCGTAGGCGCGGTTCCGGAGGGCATGGAAACGGCCGGCGCGGCCGGTCAGGCCCTGGTAGACCACCCGGCTGTGCTCGTCCAACCAGATGCTCATCTGCTGCCCGCTATCGCCACTGCCAGGGCGGCGCCGCCCGACATCGAATCGGCCATAATCAGCATGTCCGATAGCCTGGGCGCCACCATCGCCCGGCCCTGGTCGGCGTTGGTGCCGTCGAGCCGCAGAACGATCGGGGCTCGCAACTCGACCCGATCCAGGGCGTCGAGGATGCCCTGGGCCACCACTTCTCCTTGCACGATGCCGCCGAAGATGTTGATGAAGATCGCCTTGACCGCGGGGTCGTTGTTGATCACCCGGAGTGCGGCGGCCATGGTCTCGACGTCGGCGCCGCCGCCTATGTCGAGGAAGTTGGCGGCCGCGCCGCCGGCCTGGGCCACCACGTCCACCGTACTCATCGCGAGCCCGGCGCCGTTGGCGATCACGCCCACCGTTCCGTCGAGTCCCACGTATTGGAGACCCAGAGCATGGGCGGAGGCCTCGCGCTCGTCCCTGGGTTGGGTGGCGTCGTAAGCGCGGTACTCGGGGTGACGGAACAGCGAGTTGTCGTCGAGGGTCACCTTGGCGTCGAGGACCCGGACCCGTCCCTCCGGCGTCAGGATCAGGGGATTTATCTCCACCAGATCGGCGTCACCCTCCACGAAGGCCTCGTAGAGCGAGAGCAGCACCTCCGCCAGCTCGTCGGCGGCCGCATCGTCGAGCCGGGCGGCTCGGACCCATCGCCGGGTTTCCGGCTCGGTCAGACCGTCCACGGGATCCACCCATGTCCTGGCGATGCTGCCGGGGTCCGATTCGGCCACCGACTCGATGTCCACCCCGCCGCGGGCGGACAGGATGCCCAGATAGAGCCCGGCGGAACGGTCAAGAGTGAAGCTGGCGTAGTACTCGGCGGCGATGCTGGCGGCTTCTTCCACGAGGACACAACCCACCGTGTGGCCGCCGATGTCCATACCCAGGATGGAGTCGGCGGCTGCCACCACCTCGTCCGCGTCCCTCGCCAGCCTGATGCCGCCGGCCTTGCCGCGGCCTCCGATGTGGACCTGGGCCTTCACCACCACCGGATAGCCGAGCCGGTCCGCAACCTCACGCGCCTCGGCAACTCCTCGAGCTACGAAACCGGGCGACACGGGAAGCCCGTAGCGACTGAAGAACTGTTTTCCCTGGTGCTCGAGGAGATCCACGAACCGGCGCTCTCTTCCTCAGCGGGAGCGGATGTTGGACTCGACCCATCCGGTCACTTCGGTGAGGGGGGTTCCGGGCGTGAAGATCGCCGCTATCCCCTGCTCCCTGAGCATCTCGGCATCGCGTTCGGGAACTATCCCACCGCCGAAGACCAGGATGTCGTGCACGTCCTGCTTCCGGAGCAGTTCCACGACTGCGGGAAAGAGGGTCATGTGGGCGCCGGAGAGGGCAGAGAGGCCTATGGCGTCCACATCCTCCTGGATGGCGGTCTCCACGATCTGGGCCGGGGTCTGGTGGAGCCCCGAGTAGATGACCTCGTTCCCGGCGTCCCGGAGTGCTCTGGCCACCACCTTGGCGCCCCGGTCGTGACCGTCCAGGCCGGGCTTGGCAACCAGGATGCGTCGGGGCATTAGATGCTCGACCGCTCGTTAGTGCCCGGAGGCGCCGGACCGCAGTGCCATGGCTCGTTTCCGCTCGATGTCGCTGACCATCTCCCGGAATGAAGCCGCGAAACTGCTCACGCCGTCCCGCTCCAGCTTGGCCGTGACGTCCTCGTAGTCGACCCCCACCTCCTCCAGGTCCTCCAGCACCAGCACTCCGTCCGCCAGCTGGTTGATGCCGAGTACCTGCGGCGTGTCCGGCCCGTGGTCCTGGTAGGCGGCGATGGCCGATTCCGGCAGGGTGTTGACCGTCTCGGGCGCCACCAGCGTGTCGATGTACAGGGTGTCGGAGTAGGCCGGGTTCTTTGTGGAGGTGGACGCCCACAGCGGCTTCTGGACGTTGGCGCCGTTCCGGCGGAGCCGGTACCAGCGGTCGGAAGAAAACGCCCGCAGGAACTCAAGGTAGGCCACCCGAGCGTTGGCGACCGCGGTCCGTCCTTCCAGCGCGCCCGCCTCAGACGTGCCGATCCGGCCTAGCCGCTTGTCCACCTCGGTATCGAAGCGGGAGACGAAGAACGAGGCCACCGAGTTGACGGATGCCGGGTTGCCACCCGCCTCCCGAAACCTCTCCAGGCCGCTCATGTAGGCGTCGATCACGGCCAGGTAGCGGCCCAGCGAGAAGATAAGCGTGACGTTCACCGAGATACCTTCCGCGATGGCCGCCTCGATGGCGGTAAGGCCCGCCCGGGTCGCCGGTATCTTGATGAGCAGGTTGGACCGGTCGACCCGCTTCACCCAGTCACGAGCCTCCGCGACCGTGGCGTCCGCCTGGTGGGCCAACTCGGGCGACACCTCGACCGACACGAATCCGTCCAGGCCACCGGCCCGGCGATGGGTGGGCGCCATGAGGTCGCATGCCTGGCGGATGTCACGGGTGACCACTGCCGTGTATATCTCGTCAACATCGGCATCGTGGGCAACCAACTCGTCGATCTGGGCGTCGTAGGAATCGCCGGACAGCATCGCCTTGGCGAAGATCGTCGGGTTGGAGGTGATCCCCGTGATCCCGGCCTCCACGTATCGCTCCAGCTCCCCCGACCGCAGCATCTCCCTGGAGATGGAGTCGAGCCATACCGACTGGCCCAGCGCGCCGAGCGCGCGCAGCCTCGAGCCTCTCTCTCCGGACACGCCCTGCCTCCCCGCTCTCATACGATCACGCCGGCGGTGACTTCCTCATCAGGCCCTCAACGGTAATACAGACCGCCACCGTACCTGCGGTCGCTCAACGACCGCCATTCCGGGCCACCTCGCCCGGAGGGTACTGAAAGATGTCCGGTCGGCCCGGTGGTCGTCAACGAGACTCCAGGTCAAGCGGGGAGGCCAAACCCAGCCCCGCCTTCGGCACACTCCTAGACCTTCTCCAACGGGGCCCAGTGAACGAGGAGCCGCTTCGTGCCCATGCCCGGGAACTCCACCTCAACCTGGGCGCCTTCACCGGCGCCTGCCACCCGTACCACCCGCCCGATACCCCAGACGTCGTGACGCACCAGATCGTCCGCCGACAGTTCGGCACCTAGCGGCTCACGGCGGCGCCCGCCGATCGACTCCCGCCGACGGTCCCTCAGGCGCCTGCCCAGCTTGCTGACCAGGCCGACCGGAATCTCCCGCAGGAACCGGGACGGCGGGTTGTAGGTGGACATCCCGTACAGCAGGCGGGACCGGGCGGTCGAGAGATAGAGGCGCTCCTGGGCCCGGGTGAGACCGACATAGCACAGCCTGCGTTCCTCCTCGAGTTCGTCGTGATCCGTGAAGGCTCGAGCATGCGGGAAGACCCCGTCCTCCATGCCCACGATGAACACAACCGGGAACTCGAGACCCTTGGCGTTGTGCAGGGTCATCAGGGTCACCGCACCGCCCTCGCCATCCAGCCCATCGGTGTCGCTAACCAGGCTGACCGACTCCAGGAACTGCTCCACCAGGCGCATCCCCGCCGGCCCTTCCCCCTCCTCGGCCAGGGCGGCCAACTCGAACTCCTCGGCTCCGGAGAGAAGCTCGCGCAGGTTCTCGGCTCTCCCTTCCGCCTCGGGGGTGCGCTCGGCCTCGACCGCCTCGAGGTAGGCCACGTCCTCCAGCACGGCCCTCACGGCTGCGGCCGGTCCGGCCCCGCTCGCCTCGCCGACCTTCTCCATATCGCTGAGAAAGGAGTCGATGGCCGTGTGGGCCCGCTTCGCCAGCGAGTGGTTCTCCGCGTGACGCCGGACCGCCTCGAAGAAGGTGACCTCCTCCAACTCGGCGAACCGCTCCAGCCAGCCGATCGTCACGCTGCCGATCCCCCGCCGCGGCAGGTTGATGATCCGGCGCGCGGAGACCCCGTCGGCCGGGTTGGCCAGCACCCGCAGGTATGCCAGCACGTCCTTGATCTCGCGCCGCTCGTAGAACCGCACCGTGCCGATCACCCGGTAAAGCACGCCGAAGCGGGCGAAGCTCTCCTCCACGGCCCGGCTCTGGGCGTTTACCCGGTAGAACACCGCAATCCGGGAGAGGTCGAAGCCCTCTCGCGCCAACTTGCCGATCTCCTCGGCCACGAAGCCGCCCTCGTCGGCCTCGTCCTCGGCGGTGAACAGCGAGATGGGAGCGCCCTGGCCCAGGTCGCTCCACAGGCGCTTGGGCCGGCGGCGCCCGTTGTGGGAGATCACCGCGTTGGCGGCCTCCAGGATGGTCTGGGTGGAGCGGTAGTTCTGGTCGAGCACCACCACCCGTGCCTGGGGATAGTCCCGCTCGAAGTTGAGGATGTTCCGGATGTCGGCCCCGCGGAACCTGTAGATCGATTGATCGGAGTCCCCGACCGCGCAGATATTGGCTCGCTCCCCACCCAGCTGCCTGACCAGAACGTACTGGGCGCGGTTGGTGTCCTGGAACTCGTCGACATGGAGGTAACGGAAGCGCTCCCGGTAGTAATCGAGCACCTCCGGGAAGGCGTCGAATAGCTCCGTGGCGACCATCAGGAGGTCGTCGAAGTCCATCGCCGAGTTCCTCAAGAGCTGCTCCTGGTAGAGCCGGTAGATGTCGGCCTCGATCTCGTGCCGGAAGTTTCCTCCCTGTTCGCGAAAGCTCTCGTAGTCGACCAGTTCGTTCTTGGCGTTGGATATCTTGGCTCGTATCGCCCGGGGCTGGAACTTCTTCGGGTCCAGGCGCAGATCACGAACCACCTGGTTGATGGCCCGGAGCGAGTCCTGGGCGTCGTAGATCGTGAACCGCGACGAGTAGCCCAGCCGGGGCGCCTCCCTGCGCAGGATCCTCACGCACGCCGAGTGGAAGGTGGATATCCACATCCCCTTCGCCATCGGGCCGACCAGCCGCCCGACCCGCTCCTTCATCTCGCCCGCCGCCTTGTTGGTGAAGGTGATGGCGAGCACCTCCCATGGGGGCACCCCGAGGTCGCGGATCAGATGGGCAACCCGGTAGGTGAGCACCCTGGTCTTGCCCGAGCCTGCACCGGCGACCACCAGCACGGGACCCTCCGTAGCGGCCACCGCCTCCCGTTGGGTCGGGCTGAGATCGGCGAACAGCGGAGAGTCCGACGGGTCGCGCGGAGCAGTGTCGGTTGCGATCATCTGGAACATCCCGGTCATGTTAACCAGCGTCCACGACGCGTAATCACAGTGTTGTGATTTGGTAGTCGGCCGATGGCGCCGGTCGCAGAGCGCGTGCCAGAATGCCCCACCCGACCTTGCCGGCCGCACCAGGAGATCGCGATGAACGACCCGCCCCTCTACCTCCGACCCGGGCGGATCGGGACGGTTACCACCGCCAACCGGATCGTGCGCGCCGCCACGTCCGAGACCATGGCCGCTCCCGGCGGGGAGGTGCTGGACTCCTACGTGGACCTGTACCGCCGGCTCGCCTCCGGCGGAGCCGGGCTCATCCTCACCGGCCACATGTACGTCGACCCGCGCGGGCAGGCCAGCCGCAACCAGACCGGAATCCATCATGACGGCGTGATCCCATCCATGCGGCGGGCCACCACCGCCGTACACGAGGCCGGAGGGGTGATGTTCGCCCAACTCGGCCATTGCGGTAGCCAGACCATGATGTCGTCCATCACCCCTGTAGCGCCCTCGCCGGTGCCGAACGCCATGTACGCCCACCAACCCGAGGAACTGTCCGAGGCCGGTATCGAGGCGCTGGTGCAGGCCTTCGGCAACGCCGCCGGGCGCGCCCGGGAGGCAGGCTTCGACGGCGTCCACATCCACGGGGGCAACGGCTACCTGATCTCGGAGTTCTGCTCGCCCCACGCCAACACCCGGGAGGACGGATGGGGTGGTGACGGGGAACGTCGCAGCCGATTCTTCGTCGAGGTCTACAAGGCCGTGCGCGCGGCAGTCGGAACCGGGTTTCCGGTGACGGCTCGGCTCAGCGTGGAGGATTCGGTTCCGGGTGGGCTGCAACGGGAGGAGTCGCTACAGCGGGCCAGGCTGCTGGCCGAACTGGGCATGGACGGATTCGAGACCACCCTCGGCGTGATGCGCAGCTACACAGAGAACATCCGGCCGTACGTGGCGGTCGGCCGGCGCCAGGCATGGCGGCAGATGCTGGCGCAACGGGCCTGGAGCCCGGAGGGTCCCGAGGCCTATTACCGCCCCTTCGCCCGTGACGTCCGCCGGGCCGCCGGAGTGCCGACGATCCTGGTCGGAGGCGTACGGACCACGGGAACCATGACCGACGTCCTGGCCTCCGGCGACGCCGACTTCGTGGCCATGGCCCGCCCGTTCATCCGCGAACCCGACCTGGTGCGCAAGCTCGAGGCCGGACGGACCGGCGGGGTCGAGTGCGTGTCATGCAACATGTGCCTGGCCCACGACGGCTGGGACCCCCTGCAGTGCTGGCGCGACACCCCCGCCGGCGTCATCCGCCATATCGGCAAGCGCTACTGGACCAACCGCCGCAACCCGCAATAGGAGAAACTCGGCGGCGCATACACGGCCCGACACGGGCAGTTTGCGGGCTCCGACATTCTGCGAGATGGCGAGTCTGATGCCTGCCTACAACCTCCAGATCACGGACTCCCCGGTTGCCGAGAGAGCGGACTTGTTCGTCATCGGAGCACCGCGATGACAAGACCCGCCGCGGCGAACACGAACGTGACGATGCCGATGCCCACGCCGACCATCCATTTGACGAAGAACATCCGGTCCTCGCGGATTCTGAGCAGGGCACTGGCGATGTCTGTGCGGACTTCGGCCTGGCGGGCCTCATCCTTGGCGTCCACCAGCGTCTCGGTGACGGGGACCGCCATGCCACCTCTCCTTATGTCGAATCCGATCCCAACTGTATCATGCCTTACTTCACCTTACTATCCCCTGTAGACGATAGGTATGGCGACTTACCGGGCCAGTCCCAGAAGGCGAGGCTATTCCCACTCGATGGTGGCGGGGGGCTTGGAGGAGATGTCGTAGGCCACCCGGTTGATTCCCGGAACCTCGTTCATCACCCGGCTGGAGATCCGCTCGAGAACCGGATACGGGATTCGGGCGAAGTCCGCCGTCATGGCGTCCTCGGAGGTGACCGCCCGTACCACCAGGGCGTGGGCATAGGTCCGTCCATCGCCTTGCACCCCCACCGTCCTGACGTCCGGCAGCACTGCGAACGACTGCCATATCTCTCGGTAGAGCCCGGCCAGGCGGATCTCCTCGGTCACGATGGCGTCGGCGGCCCGCAGGAGTTCCAGCCGCTCCCTTGTGATCTCGCCTATCACGCGTACCGCCAGACCGGGGCCGGGGAAGGGCTGCCGCCAGACGATCTCATCGGGAAGCCCCAACTCCTCCCCCACCGCCCTGACCTCGTCCTTGAACAGATCGCGGAGCGGCTCGATGAGCTCGAAGTCGAGGTTGTCGGGTAGCCCGCCCACGTTGTGGTG
>JAJEIM010000002.1 GCA_022827785.1 Acidimicrobiia bacterium | reverse complement strand
CCGTCACCGTACCGACCCGGGCGGGTCACCGTCCGCACGAACGCCGCCGTCAGCGGAGCACCCTTCCGTCTCACCACCACCCTGCCCTTCTCGTAGCCCTACAGTAAGGACGCTACCAGTTACCACATCAGACGCGCAAATAGGCGGTATCCCATGACACCCTATGAAACCCCAGAACCCACCACCAAGCCACAAAACCCCAGCACAGCAGCACATTCTGATCTCGCATGGGTACAAACGAAACAACACCTTGCGATTCCGCAGACTGATCACCACGACGGATGGCTTCAGAAGCACAGGATGGCGGCGCAGTGAATGCACTGGGGGATGGGGTCCGCGGCCACCTCCTCGCACTCGGCGATCGACATCTGTAGATGGCAGGCACCACACACCCTTCCGTCGACCTCGCCTACAACCACCCCTCCCCTACGCTGCCTCAACTGGACGTACTTCCGGAGCAGCTGGGGATCGATCTTCGCCGCCATCTCGGCCCGCCGCTCCCGGTACCGCGAGAGCGACGCGTCAATGGTCGCCTGGAGTTCGCCGACCCGGTCCGCCAGCCCGCGCTCGACTCCCGAAGCGGCCTCTGCGGTCTCCCGCGCCGACTTCTCCTCCTCGTCGAGCCGCTCGCGCTCCTCGAGCAACTCGAGCAACTCATCCTCCATCCTCGACACCAGGTTGCGAAGGTTGCCGACCTCCATGCGCAGGTGGTCGGCTTCCCGGGCGCTCATTGCCCCCGCGAACAGGCGCCGCTCCTGCTCGCCAAGGCGTTGTTCGGTCATGGTGAGCTCGTCCTCGACACGCCCCGTGGATCGCTCGACTACCCGCAGCCGGTCGTTCACCTCCGCGTGGGCGGAGGCAGTGGCCGCTGCCTCCGCCGCAGCCTCCCGCAGTTCGGCGAGTTCGGGCAGCGTGCGCCGGTCCTCGCCCAGCTTGTCAATGAGCGAGTCCACCTGCTGCAAGTCGAGCAGATCCGAGAAGCTGGTCAACCGTTCCATCAGCGCTCCCACGGATTGTCGTCGCCGCCGACCAGTTCGACGGGGATGTCCACGATTCCGGCCACCAGAGCGTAGAGGGCTTGCACGCCGGGACGTTCCGTCGGGGCATGGCCTGCATCCACCATCACCATCCCCGAGTCGGCCGCTCGCCGGGCCTCATGATGCGAGACGTCGCCGGTCACGTAGGCATCCGCGCCGGCCGAGATGGCCTCATCGACCTGAGATCCACCCGATCCGGGCATCACCGCCACCCGGCCGACGGACCGGTCGAGCGGGCCGGAGAGGCGCGGCCGGACACCGAGCCGTGCCTGAGCGAGGTCGGCAAGATCGCCTACAGAGCCACCGAAGGATCCGCACCGGCCGAACCAGGCCTGGTCCCCGGCCCCCGTCATCGAGGATGCGAAGCCTTCAACGTCGCGAAGGTCCAGGGCGGCGGCCAATGAGTCCGAGGTCCCGCCCGGAGCCGTGTCCCAGTTGGTGTGGACCGAAATCACGGCCACCCCCCTTCCGGCTAGGGCGAAGGCCCGTCCCTCCGCTCCGGGCACGGCGGTTAGCGAGCTCAGCGGGCGGAACAGCAGCGGGTGATAGGTGACCACCAACTCCGCCCCGGCAGAGGCGATCCCATCCAGGGTGCCGGTGGTGATCTCATGGACCACCGCCGCGGCCGCGACCGCCCGCTCCGGATCGCCGATCTGGAGACCGACGGCGTCCCATTCGGCTGCGGAGCCGAACGGAGCCCGCCGGTCGATCGCCCCAAGGACATCGCCGACACGAAGGCTCATGATGCCGGCAGGCCAACGGCGCCCGGAAGGCCGGTACCGGCGGCCGGCGAGGGGCCCACGATCTCAAGCGACGCCCGAGACCTCCCACACCCGGGCCTCCCAGATGGATCGTGTACCACGGGTGCTGATCCGGACCACCCCGCGCTCCACCAGATCGGAAAGCACCTGGCTGGTGGCGAGCTTGCTCGGAAGGGGTATGGCTCGCTCGGTGAGCTTCCTCACCTTGGTATAAAGGCGCCGGGCGGCCTCGATGATGGAGGACTCGTCCTGGAGGGATCCGGTCGGCAGGAACAGGCGGCCACCGGTACTCAGGCGGCGCCTCGCCTCCTCCAGCATGCGAATGGGAAGCTCGCTTCCCCGGGTGCCTCCACCGCCCCTGGTCGGGAACCATCCACTTTCATCCGCCAGGGTGTCGGGTATGCCGGACACATCACCGATGATCACGTCTGCTCGAACATCGTCTGCCAGGGGTTCGAACAGGTCGCCCTGATAGAACGTGATCCGATCAGCCACATCATTGGCTTCGGCGTTGGCGCGACCCACCTCGATCACATCCGGGCTCTTATCGATGGCGTGGACATGGCGGGCGCCGAGCTTGGCGGCGATGATCGCCAGCACCCCTGATCCGCATCCGACATCGATGGCCACCTCACCCTCCTGGATGCGAAGCTCGCGAGCAATCAAGGTCGAGATGGTGGAGGGACGGAACGTCGTATCCGAAACCAGGAGGTTCATCGGGCCGAGCCGGCCCTTCCACAAGAAATCCTCGGACACCCTTCCCGCTTCCGTTACGACTACCGGGCAACGATAGCGACTCTAGACCGATTCCGAACCGGAATTGCCCACCGGCGCGAGCCGCATCAAACTGTTCGGGACGGGTGTCCCTTTAACGAAACGGCTTGTGGAATGCGCCTCTCGCCGAACGAGATACAGCAGCGTCTCGCCGGCGCCCGGTCGGCCACTCTCGGAACGACCGATGGCACGGGCCGCGCCCACCTGGTCCCCATCGTGTTCGCCTACCGGGACGGGGTCGTCTACACGGCGGTGGACGCCAAGCCGAAGACCACCCTGCGCCTGCGCCGGATCGCCAACATAGAACAGAACCCGCACGTCTCGGTGCTGGTGGACCACTACGAGGACGACTGGGACCGGCTCTGGTGGATACGCCTCGACGGGGTGGCTCGGATCGCGCAAAACTGGCCCCTCCGGGACACCGCCCTCGAACTCCTGGCAGCCAAGTATCCCGTTTATGCCGACCAACCGCCACCCGGCCCCGCCATAGCGATCACGGTGGAACGTATCCGGTCCTGGTCAGCCGGCTGATCCCTGCTGGAAACACTCGCGGTATCTGACTAGTCAGACTAGACTCTGGCCATGGTCACATACTCGACATACGAAGCCAAGGCGCGGTTCTCCGAAGTCATAAGGCGCGTACGAGCCGGGCAGACAGTCGTAGTGTCGTATCGAGGAGAACCGGTCGCAGAGGTACGCCCGATCAGCGCCCGTGATGAGTCGATCGAGCAACGACTCGACGACCTGGCCGCCCGCGGTGTGGTGGTAAGCGAGGATGGGCCGCGGGGTTTCCTGCATCCGGAAACGCGCCGAACAGGCGCTCTGGAACGATTCCTTGATGAGCGCCATCGATGAACGTCGCGTACGTAGACACCTCGTCACTAATTGCCATCGCCTTCGCCGAGCCGGGCTACGGCGGGGTGGCCGACCGGCTGAACTCCTACTCCCGGTTGCTCTCCTCGAATCTGCTGGAAGCCGAGATGCGGGCTGCGTTCGCCCGGGAGAACAGGGAGTTCGACCGCCGTCGGCTAATGGGCCTCGAGTGGATCATTCCAGACCGACCACTCTCGCCCGAGTTCGGCACGGTGCTGGACATCGGCTACGTGAGAGGCGCCGATCTCTGGCACCTGGCAACGGCGCTCCATGTCGCCCGCGAGCCGGAAGATATGGCCTTCATAACACTCGACGATCGCCAGCAGAACCTTGCCGGCAGGCTGGGATTCAACACCTGACCGTTTGGGGCGCACCCTGCGACCGACCGGGAGACCAACCACTCCCGTCGGCGCTAGCGTGTAGAACATGGCGCACTTCACGCCCGCCCTGTTCGACTTTCTGGAAGACCTGGCCGCCAACAACCGGCGTGACTGGTTCCAGGCCAACAAGCAGCGGTACCGGACCGACGTCCAGGATCCCCTTCTGCAGTTCGTGACCGACTTCGAGGACCGGCTGGCGGGCATCAGCACCCACATGGTGGCCGACGCCCGGCGGTCCGGCGGGTCGGTGTTCCGCATCTATCGCGATGTCCGCTTCTCGAAGGACAAGACCCCCTACAAGACCAACGCCGGCGTCCACTTCCGCCACGAGATGGGACGGGACGTACACGGGCCGGGGCTCTACCTGCACCTCGAACCCGGCATGGTGTTCGCCGGCGCCGGCCTATGGAGGCCGAACGCCGCCACCGCGGGAAAGATACGGGAAACCATCGCCGAGAACCAGGACGGATGGCACCGGATCGTGGACGAGCCGGACTTCGCATCCGCCTTCACCCTGGAAGGCGAGTCGCTGAAGCGGGCCCCGAGGGGTTTCGACCCCGAGCACCCACTGATCCACTACCTGAAGCTGAAGTCGTTCGTGGCCACCACCAGCTTCTCGGAGGAGGAAACCTGCGCCCCCGACTTCATCGACCTCTACACCGATACCTGCCGGGTGGCCGCGCCGTTCACCGGGTTCCTCACCGCCGCGGTGGGCCTGGCCTGGTAGATGGACGGTAGGCGTTGACGGCTCAGCACGCCCATAGAGCCCGGTCTACCGTGGGCCGCCTTGGATGCAGGGGCGCCGGTGGCTAGTCGCCACGGGATGCCGATCCTGGAGGTGGAGGCGTATACGTCTCGGGAGTGGTTCGACCGCGAGCAGGAGCGGATCTTCTCCCGTACGTGGGCCTTCGCAGGCTTCGCCGAGGACATCGGCGAGCCGGGCCAATACATGTCGGTTCAGGCAGGCCTGAACAACATCTTCATAGTGATGGGCCGGGACAGGAGGCTGCGGGCCTTTCACAACATCTGCCGCCATCGCGGGACCCAGTTGCTGCGGGCGGTGGGGAACACCCAGCGGGCCATCGTATGCCCGTACCACGATTGGACATATGACTTGGAGGGGAACCTCGTGTCCGTTCCGAACCGGGAGCGGGAGTTCCCCGATCTGGACATGGCCTGTCTCGGGCTGCGGAAGGCTTCCGTCGACCGTTGGCGCGGGATGCTATGGGTGCATCCCGACGCCGATGCAGGATCCATCATGGACTGGTTCGGCGAGGTGGAGCCCCTCCTGGGCCCGCACGACGTGGACGGGTTGGTGGAGTACGACAAGGGTCGGACCGAGCATGTGATCGCGGCCAACTGGAAGATCGTGGTGGAGAACTACATCGACGGCTATCACCTGGGGCATCTCCACTCCGGCACCCTGGCGATGTACGACCACTCACGCATCGAGTCGGGTTTCGTGGGACCCCACTTCGCCTTCTGGGAGCCACTGTCACCCGAGTACGCCGAGAACGTGGAGCGGAACGCACCGTTCCCGCTGGTCGTTCCGGCGGATCGGGCGGGAGCATGGGTGCCGATGCTGTTCCCGGGGATCGGATTGGGGGAGACGGAGAGTTCATGGTCGCTGTTCCATGTGATCCCTCTGGCGCCCGACCGGACGCGGGTCGTGACCCGCACGAAGGTTGCCGCCGCCTCCTCATGGGCGTTCACCCGCCAGTCCATCCGGTCCTCCGGGTTCTGGTCCGGACGGGTCAGCGGCAAGTACAGCGGCGACTCCTCCGACCCAATGGCCTCCGGGGATTTCATGGCGGAGGACATCTACGCCTGCGAGCAGCAGCAGCGCTCCCTGCAGAGCCCCTACTTCCGGCACGGTCCCTCGTCCATCGCGGGTGAGTCGGGGGTCCGGCGCCACCAGGAGCTGGTCCGCGAATGGGTGGAAGGGAGCCCGTGAGGGGCGAGTTCCACCGGCTGCGGGTCCTCGAGGCCCGAGCCGAGACGAGGGACTCCACAACCGTGTCCTTCGATGTGCCGGCGGCGCTGCGCGAGACCTTCCGGTGGCGGGCCGGCCAGCACATCACCCTGCGCTTCCACATCGAAGGTCGGGAACGGCGTCGCTCGTATTCCATCTCCGAGACACCGTTCGGGGACGGCCCGCTGCGTATCACGGTCAAGCGGGTCCGCGGAGGGCTCGTCTCCAACCACATCAACCAGAATCTCGCCGCCGGCCAGATCATCGAAGTGATGCCGCCCTTCGGCGGGTTCTGCCTGGATCCGGACCCCCGCAAGAGGCGCACCCACTACTTCTTCGGCGCGGGCAGCGGCATCACCCCCCTGTACGCGATGATTCGTTCCGTCCTGGCCGCCGAGCCGCACTCGACGGCACTCCTCGCCTACGGCAACACCAGCGCCGAGAACATCATCTTTCGCGATGCGCTGGCCCTCCTGGAGAGCGGCTCGGACGGTCGGCTCAAGGTCAGGCATATCCTGTCCTCCCCCACCCGGACGTCTCGGGTCCGGCACTGGCGGCACGGCCGCATCGGCCCGCAGCTGGTGGCCGAGTTCATCGACCACCACCCTCCCTACGCCCAGGACACCCGGTACTACATCTGCGGACCGGGCGACATGAACCCGGTCGTCCGGACGGCGCTGCGCGGATTGGACGTGCCGGAGGAACGCATCCACACCGAGAGCTACGGACCGACAGCACCACCGGACGACTCGGTGGAAGGTGTAGCCGCCGCGCTGACGGTAAGCCTCAACGGCCAAACGCTGTCCGTACCCGCAGCCGCGGGCCAGACAATCCTGGACGCAGTGCGATCCGCCGGAGCCACACCCCCCTACTCCTGCGAGTCCGGCGTCTGCGGCGCCTGCCGAGCCCGCCTACAGACCGGTTCAGCCCACCTGCGGGCGACGATGGCCCTCACCAGGTCCGAGATAGCCCGCGGTGTGATTCTCACCTGCCAGGCCCTCCCCACAACCCCCCGCCTCACCGTCGAATACCACTGAAGTCCGGAGCCCGTCGTCTGACGGCGGTTTCAAATTCGCAGCGGTGCCTAGGTCGCGTCCCAAGTCATGGGGCTGCCTCAGGGGTTGGGCTTGTCGGGTTCGGGTGGGGTTTGGATGCGGAACGGCGTGTCCAGCAGGGCTGTGTAGGAGATGATGACGTGCTCTCCAGGATTGGGTTGGAGTACGGCCACCGCGGGTCGGAGCTCGACGATGGTGAACCCTTCGTTCCCCAGCCGGATGGGTTGGCCTTCTTGGAGGTGGGGGGACAGAGCACGTCCGGCTGCGATTGATTGGGCGACGGTGCGGCCTCCGAGCCCTGCGAGCAGGCCGAAGGTGAGCGCCGCGGCGAGTACCACTCCGGCGGTCAGAACGATGAGGATGGTGGTCTCGACACCTAGTTGCCCGAGAGCAAGAATCGCTGCCCCGCCGATGATGACGGTTCGGAGGGTGCGTTCAGCCAGCCGGCTCCGGCTGCCGGTGGCCCGCTCGAACGCCCGGGCGACGGACCGGGATGCGGCTGCCGCAACTGCGTAGCCGCCCAGGACGACGAGTCCCGCCGCTATGACGTTGGGAAGCCAGTTGAGGATCTGCCGGGGGAGGGGCGTGAGCGTCTCGGGGCTGAGGGTTGCCATAGCAACGATGGCCCCGGTGCCGGTAGCGGACCAGAACACGAACAGGCTCGCCGGTCCGGCGATCTCGCGCAGGGCGCTGCGGTTCGTCTCTCTCTGCAGCACTCGCCGCAGCCAGGCCCCTCCGATGGCTCCGGTAGCAAGGCCGGCTGCCACTGCCACCGCGGCGAGAAGCCAGTGGTTGTCCGTCATTGCCCGCAACCGTGGCCGGGTTCGATCATCGCCTTGGCAGTGCTCCACCCCAGACCCATGAGGTCAGCGACGAGCCAGGCCGTGTCCCGGTTCCGGAGCCGCTCCCGCACCCTGCGCGCTACGCGGTCCTCCAACCCCGGGGGGACCTGCCACAAGGTCTCCAGCGGGTCCGCGGCCCTCTCTGTTTCCGCCAGCGCTTCGTCCAGGCCGCCCAGCTCGAGGCCGAGTTCGGCCAGGACCGCGGCCACATCAAGGTTGTCGACTATCCGGCTGTCCGGCATGGTCGGGTCGTCAACCCTCATGGTCCACCTCGCTCGACGGCTGCCGCCAGGGTGCGGCGTGCACGCAGTAACCGTATCTTGACTTGCCCGATTGTGATACCGAGCGCCTCGGCAATCTCATCGTATGCGAGGCCCTGTCCTTCTCGCAACGCCATGATCGTTCTGGAAAGCGGATCAAGGGAGGCAAAGCAGTGGATCGCAGCGTCCAGTTCGGCGGCGGCCACGACACTACGCTCCGCGCTCGGCGCCGCCCTCGGTGGTATCCATTGAGGGTCCCACGCTATCTCGCGCCTGCTTCGAAGCATCGACACAGCGGAGTTGTGGGTGATTCGCAGGAGCCATCCCCGGAGCGAGCCTTCCCCGCGGAACGACTCCATCTTCTGCCAGGCCCTTATGGTTGCTTCCTGGACCACGTCCTCGGCCAACGCCGGATCACGCACCACACCAACCGCGACCCTGAACATGGCCCGCCCGTGCGCTTTGACGAACGCAGCCACATCATCGGTCCCGGTATCTCCCAGCACTGCGCCGGAGGTGCTCTGTTCGGCCAACAACTAATCCATCTTCCCACGCATGCAGCCGGTCGGCACAAAGTCAGGGCCGGATTTTCTCCGTAACTTTCGGCCGCGTGATGCGTCCACCCGGTGAGAGATCAACCGGGGGAAGTGAGGGGCATGCACGCCATCCGCTACCGGGACATCCGAGGAGGTGGATGATGTTGCTCCGGCAGCGCCGCGTGCGTTCCGGTGCCGGTCGTCTGAACGCGGACCGGCTGAGCAACACGAATGCGGGGATGCCACGGTGAAGGCGACGTGGGCTGAGATGGCCCGGGCGCACCAGAGACTGCCAACCACGTCGGCGCGGCACCCGAACTCCCCCGGCCCCCTTCCCTACACATCCCACCGCGGAGCCGGCGCGGCCGGTTCCGACAGTCCGGTAACCCACCGGCCTCGGAAACAGTGCATATCGTGGACCTGATCCACGACCACGGCCTCAACCTCGGCCTCACCCTACTCCTCGCCGTAGTGATCCTCACTCTGCGATACCTGGTGGCGCGTACGGTGGTGGCCCGTCTACAGGACGCCGAAGCCGGCTACCGGGCCCGCAAGCTGTCCTTTTACATCTCGGTGGGGCTGTTCCTCGTAGCCCTGGCGTGGATCTGGACCCGGCAACTCGCCAACATCGGGGCGTTCATCGGGCTCATCTCCGCCGGTGTCGCCATCGCTCTGTCGGATGTCCTCAAGAACATGGCCGCGTGGGTGGTGATCCTCTTCCGTCGTCCCTTCAAGATAGGGGACCGTATCGAAGTGGGCGCCGACGCGGGAGACGTCATCGACATAGGAGTCCTCCGGTTCAGCCTTCTCGAGATACGCAGCTGGGTGGACGCAGACCAGACCACCGGACGCATCCTGCACGTCCCCAACGGGATCATCTTCACCGAACCCTTGGCCAACTACACCCAGGGGTTCCCCTTCATCTGGCTCGAGATCCCGGTGACCGTCACGTTCGAAAGCGACTGGGAGACAACCCAGCACATGATCCAGCAGGTTATCGGGGAACACGCAGCCGACCCCACCACGATAGGACGGGCAGCCGACGAGCGGATCACCAAGCAATACCTCAGTCTCTACGAGGATCTAACGCCGGCCGTGTACACCAAAGTCATCGACTTCGGGGTAACTGTCACCGGACGTCTCCTCGTGAGGGCCAGAGGCCGGCGACAGGTCACATCGAGAGTGTGGCAGGACATCCTCAGAGCAATCAGCCGGGAACCCCGCGTCGAACTCGCCTACCCCACGACGCGCTTCTTCCGCGCCGATCTGGAGGGAGCCGTACCCATGACCCAATCACCCCCGGCACAGGCATCCGGCGGAAAGGAGACCAACACCATCAACAGAACCCCCAAAGGCGCTGGATCCAGGGCCTAATCGAACAGCAAACAAGAACGGAGGTAAACGATGTCGGACTTTGTCGATGGACTCTCGGACGGTCTAGCGAACGCTGGCGAGACCATACTGTCTTTCCTGCCGAGGCTGATCGGCGCCATAATAATCCTGATCGTGGGCTGGTTGATCGCCCGGCTGATACACCGGGTGGTCGGTCGCCTTCTCAAGGCGGTCGGCCTGGATCGGCTGCTCGAGCGGGCCGGGCTGGCGGAACGGCTCGACGACGCGGGCTACACCGCCACCGGCTTAACAGCCCGCGCTGTTTACTGGATCGCCCTGCTGGTCGTCTTCCTCCTTACGGCCGAAGCGCTCGATGTCCAGTATCTCAGCGACATCCTGACCGGGCTGATCGCATACCTGCCGCTGGTCGTGGTGGCGGTCATCATCGTCATCGTGGCGTCCGCGGTCGGTGCGGTCCTCGCTGAGTTGGCCACCCCCTGGTCCCAGGAACGCCACATCCGGTGGTTGCCGACGACCGCGCGGTGGATGGTCATAGGCCTCGGGGTGTTCGCTGCTCTCAACACGCTGAACATCGCCGAGGAGATCGTCAACACGCTGTTCATCGCGGTCGTAGGGACCGTGGGCGCGACCCTCGTCATCGCTTTCGGTGTGGGAGGCATCTCAGCAGCGAAGGAGTGGTGGAGCAGCGTCCTCCCCAGACGCGACTGACACCCAGGCAGCCACCACCAGTCAGAAGCCCCGCCCCGAGGGTGCGATCCAACCTCCAGGTGGGTGACCACCACCGCTGGGGAAAGATCGGATCTCTGGAAGCGGCAGCTGTAGCCCTGCCTCCTGGGCCACGTCACCGCTTCCAGAGACCGTCCCAACCCCCGTGTCCCACCGGCGCCCGAAGCCGGTTCCCGGCCGCGACCCGTCCGTCAATGCGCTTTCGAGCTGTCGGCTTGCCGGGTAGGTCATTCTCTACGGCGGCCGGGTAGCGCTACATGTTCCGGCGGTACCGGCCGCCCACGGCGTAGAGCGCGTGCGTCATCTGGCCAAGACTGCACACCTTCGCCGCCGCCATGAGGGCGTCGAATGTGTTGCCGCCCGACAGCGCGACCCGCTGTAGCTCGTCGAGGAGTTCCGCTGCCTGTTTCTCGTTGCGGTGGTGGAGTTGGTCCATCTCGGCCACGAGCCGGTCTCGTTCCTCGGCTGCGGATCGGATGATCTTCTCCGGCCGGACAAAGGGCGATCCATCGTCGGAGAGAAACGTGTTGACACCGATGATGGGGAGATCGCCCGATGACTTGAGCCGCTCGTAGTGGAGTGACTCCTCCTGGATCTTGCTCCGCTGATACTGGGTCTCCATCGCTTCGAGGACGCCGCCTCGCTCGCTGATGCGGTCGAACTCCATCAACACCGCTTCCTCGACGAGGTCGGTGAGCTCCTCGACCACGAAGGACCCCTGAAGCGGGTTCTCGTTTCGGTTGAGGCCCAGCTCCTCGTTGATGATGAGCTGTATGGCCAGCGCGCGCCGGACCGATTCCTCGGTCGGGGTCGTTATCGCCTCGTCGTAGGCGTTGGTATGGAGCGAGTTCGCACTGTCATAGATCGCGTACAGCGCCTGGAGCGTCGTCCGGATGTCGTTGAACTCGATCTCCTGGGCGTGGAGGGAGCGCCCGGAGGTCTGGATGTGGTATTTCAGCATCTGCGATCGGTCCGAAGCCCCGTAGCGATCGCGCAGAGCCTTCGCCCAGATCCGCCGCGCGACCCGGCCGATCACTGCGTACTCGGCGTCGACACCGTTGGAGAAGAAGAAAGAAAGGTTGTGGGCGAAGTCATCGACGGCCATCCCTCTCGCCAGGAAGTACTCGATGAACGTGAACCCGTTCGCCAGCGTGAACGCGAGCTGGGTGATGGGGTTGGCGCCCGCCTCCGCTATGTGATACCCGCTGATCGAGATGGAGTAGAAGTTCCGTACGGCGTTGTCGATGAAGAACTGCTGGATGTCGCCTTGCATGCGGAGGGCGAACTCGGTCGAGAAGATGCAGGTGTTCTGAGCCTGATCCTCCTTGAGGATGTCGGCCTGCACGGTGCCTCGAACCCTTCCGAGCACGTCGCGCCGGATCTCGGCGTAGACGTGCTCCGGCACGACCTCGTCGCCCGAGATGCCGAGGAGGCGCGTGCCCAAGCCGGTGTTGCCCTCCGGCAATCCGGCCCGGTAGACCGGGCGAGCCACCCCACGGTTCTCGTATCGATCGTTGAGTCTGGCTTCGACGACCTCCCAGAGCCCGTGCTCGTCGATGTACCGCTCGCATCGCTGGTCGATCGCGGCGTTGAGGAAGAAGGCGAGGATCATGGGGGCCGGGCCGTTGATGGTCATCGAC
>JAJEIM010000026.1 GCA_022827785.1 Acidimicrobiia bacterium | reverse complement strand
GTGTGGAGTTGGCGATTGCTGATTATGGGCCTATCGCGGGTCGTTCGGTTTCGTTGGGTACTGGTTTGGATGATTTGTGTTCGCCTGATGGTGGTCAGGCGTCGGCGCAGACGATTGTGGCGGATCCGTCTGTGGTGGGTGTGATCGGGACGTCTTGTTCGGGTGCGGCGGTGGCGGCTTCGCCGCTGATCTCGAATGCGGGGTTGGTGATGATCTCGCCGTCGAATACGTCTCCGGCTTTGACGTCGGATCTGGCGGGGACGCCGGGTTCGGCTTACCAGCCTGGTTATTACCGGACTGCTCATAACGATCTGTTCCAGGGTCGGGCGGTGGCGTTGTTCGTGCGTAATGAGTTGGGTTTGAACCGGGCGGCGGCGATCCATGACGGTGATCCGTATACGCAGGGTTTGGCGCAGGCGTTCGCGGATGCGTTCGAGGAGTTGGGTGGTGAGGTGTCCACGTTCACGGCGGTGAACAAGGGTGATACCGATATGACTGCGGTGCTGACCGAGGTTGCCGCCGGTGGTCCTCAGGCGTTGTTCTTCCCGATTTTCATGCCCGAGGGTGGTTTCATCGTTCAGCAGGTTGGCGGTGTGGCGGGTCTTGACGGTGTGACATTGATCGCGGCTGATGGGTTGTTGACGGATAACTTCATGGAGTTGCCCGAGTCCGAGGGTGTGTATATGTCGGGTCCGGATCTGCGGTTCGGCTCGAACCGGAACAGCATCACGGGCAAGACCGCTGATGATTTCTTGGCTGCGTATCAGGCGGCTTATGGGGAGGCGCCGTCAGCGGCGTTCTGGGCTCATGCGTATGACGCGACGACGATGCTGTTGAGGGCTATTGATCGGGTGGCGGTCGAGGTGGAGGGAACGCTCCATATCGACCGTGCGTCTTTGCGTGATGAGTTGTCGAGGTCGAACTTCGACGGGATCATCGGTGCGATCACCTGCGACGGGTACGGGGATTGCGGTTCGCAGTTGATCACGGTGGTTCACCACACGGACTCGCGCAACATCGAAGCAGGCAAGAACAACGTAGTCTTCGGCTACGCACCCTAGGTAGTGGTCAGTGGCCGGTGGCCGGTGGCTGGTGAGAACGGTACAGCGACTCCGTTGTTCACCGGCTGCCGGCTCCTCATCACTCGGACGAGAATCAGGAGAAGTCTTCGTGCGTAGGGTCGGACTTGTCTCCTTGTGTCTGTTCTTGGTCGCGGTCGGCTGCGGTGAGGACCAGATGCAGGCGGGACCGGACGATCCGCCTTCCGCAACTTCGGCCGTGGACCCGGTCGAGAATGGAGGGGCCGCGCCGGAGGGCTCCGAGTTCGTGCCGGGGCCGTTAGGGGCGGTGGAGGTAGCTCCCGGCGAGGAGATACAGATCCGGTCGGTCAATTCCATAACCGGCGACGTCGCGTCCCTGGGTACTCCCAACCAGCGCGGCGTGGAGTTGGCGCTGGACGACTACGGCCCTGTGGCCGGACGCGCAGTGTCCATGGGGACCCCCCTCGACGATCTCTGCTCGCCGGACGGTGGCCAGGCGGCGGCCCAGACAGTGGTGGCGGATCCAGCGGTGGTGGGTGTCATCGGCACCACATGCTCGGCTGCGGCGGTGGCGGCGGCGCCGCTGATCTCGAACGCCGGCATGGTGATGATCGCGCCGTCCAACACGTCCCCGGCGCTGACATCCGATCTGGCGGGGACGCAGGGCTCGGCCTACCAGCCCGGCTACTACCGGACCTCTCACAACGATCTGTTCCAAGGCCGGGCCGTGGCGCTGTTCGTCCGTAACCATCTGGGTTTCGAGAGGGCGGCCGCGATCCACGACGGCGATCCCTACACGCAGGGTCTTACAGAGGCGTTCAGGGCGGCGTTCGAGGAGTTGGGCGGAGAGATCACCACCTTCACGGCGGTCAACAAGGGTGATACCGACATGATCGCCGTGCTGACCGAGGTTGCCGCCGGTGGTCCTCAGGCGTTGTTCTTCCCGATTTTCATGCCCGAGGGTGGCTTCATCGTCCAGCAGGTGGGCGGTGTGGCCGGTCTTGAGGACGCCACGCTGATCGTGTCCGCCGCTTTGCTGGTGGACAACTTCATGGAGTTGTCCGAATCAGAAGGCGTGTACATATCCGGTCCGGACCTGCGGTTCGGTTCCAACCGCAACAGCATCACCGGCAGGACAGCGGAAGGCCTTCTGGCCGAGTACGTGGCGTCATACGGAGAGGAGCCCTCCGGGGGATACTGGGGACACGCCTACGACGCGACGGTGATGTTGCTGAGCGCTATCGATCGGGTAGCGGTCGAGGTGGAGGGAACGCTGTACATCGACCGCATGGCCCTGCGCAACGAGATGGATCGATCCAGCCTCGACGGGATCATCGGACCGATCAGCTGCGACGAGTACGGTGACTGCGGTTCGCAGCGGATCACCGTCCTGTACAACACCGATCCCCGCAACATAGAGATCGGCAAGAACAACGTCGTGTTCGACTTCGCTCCCTAGTGGACACTGATCACCGGCTACTCACCACCGCAACTAGAGTCCGGCCATGACCTCAGCCGCTGCCACCCGGTTGCCACGGCGAAGAAGGCCGGGCTGGGTCGACTCCTTTCTCCTCGCCGTGCGTATCGCGGCGATAGTGTTACTCATCTGGGGGATAGCGGGAACTGTCGTTAAGGGCATCAACGGTGAGGGTCCGACCGGAGAAGCCTGGCGCGACCTGGTGGTGGCCGGGATCGCCCAGGGCGCCATGTACGGGCTCATCGCCCTCGGTTACTCGATGGTGTACGGCGTGCTGGGCTTCATCAACTTCGCCCACGGCGAGGTGTTCATGTCAGGAGGGATGGTCGGCTTCTTCGTGGCCAACTACCTGTGGGACATCCGCTTCTGGGATACCAACTTCGTCCTTTCCATCCTGCTGGTACTGGCATCGTCGATCCTGGCCTCGACGCTGGTTGCGGTGATCGTGGAGCGAGTGGCGTACCGGCCGCTCCGGGACGCGCCCCGCCTTATCCCGCTCATCACGTCCATAGGCATCTCCTTCTTTCTCCAGTACACCTTTGCGGGCCTCTTCGGGGTGGCTGTCAAGAACTACCCACCGCCTCCCGATTACCTGCGGGCCCGGATCGGGTTCCTCGATCTCGAGATCGAGGGGACCAAGCTGGCCGTCATCGTGGTGGCGGTCGTCACGATGGTCGCCCTGTACCTCTTCGTAGAGAAGACCCGAACCGGCCGGTCGATCAGAGCCGTGGCCGAGGACAAGGAGATCGCCGCGCTGATGGGGATCAATGTGGACCGCACCATCGTCGCCACCTTCGCCGTGGGCGGGGCCATGGCCGGTGTGGCAGGCACGCTGTGGGCACTCCTGTTCCGCGGCGTGTCGTTCATCACCGGCTTCCTCCCGGGGATCAAGGCCTTCACGGCCGCGGTCCTGGGAGGAATCGGGAACCTCGGAGGAGCGATGGCGGGAGGTGTGCTGCTGGGGCTCTTCGAAGGGGTCGGTCCGCAACTTGTGCTGGCGGGCTTCGGCATACCGGGAGTGTCGCAACTCAAGGATGTGGTCGCGTTCACCGCGCTGGTGCTCGTGCTTATCTTCAAGCCTTCGGGCCTGTTCGGTGAGCGGCTGGCCGCGGAGGATCGGGCGTGATCACCATCGACATGCGCAGGATGCTCCGCTGGGGGATGACTGCAGGCGGCGTCATGACCTTCACCGCCGCGGTCGGGATGCTTGAGGCCTTCGAGGACCGGCTGCTCATATACCCGGTTCTCAGCCTCGGGTACCTGCTACTGCTCTGGTTCGTCCCCGTCGCCGGGTACCAGTCCAGCAACGTCGCGGTGCTGGAGGGCATGGAGGCGCCGCCGAGGGGCCTTCACAACGTGATAGCGGGGGCGGTTACAGGACTCGTCGGCGGTGTTGTTCTGGCACTGTTTGCCATTGTCATCAACGCCTTCGACCTGCGCGACGTGTTCGTGCCGTTCTCCCTGAAGCTGGTCGGTCTCCTCACGTATGGCCTCGGGGTTCCGGAAGGTCTCCCGTACGCGGTGCTGGCGCCGGCGGCGCTGGGCCTCGTGGGTGGCCTGATGCACCTGCTGCCCGCCTCGGTACGTCGGCGAGTGATTCTGGCGGTGGAGTGGGTGGTGGTGGTAGCTCTCCTGGAGCAGGTGTTCTCCCAGATCCTTCGTCAGATCCGGTTGGAGGTGGTGGCAGACCGGGTGTTCACCCTGAAGGCGCTCGAGTGGTGGGCAGCGCTGGCGGTGGCGGCCCTCGTCGCCGCTGTGGCCGAGCGGACGAGAGGAGGCTTCGGGAGGATGAGGGAGCGGCTCTTCGCCGGTGATCCCAGGCAGCGGACCCGGAACTCGGCCTGGATGGCGGTGCTGGTGCTGGTCTTCCTGATCATCATTCCGCAACTCCTCGGCAGCCTGCTGTCGGAGGTGCTCGCCAATGTCGGACTATTCCTGCTCATGGGCCTGGGCCTCAACATCGTGGTGGGGCTGGCCGGGATGCTGGATCTGGGTTACGTCGCCTTCTTCGCGGTGGGCGCCTACACCGTGGGGGTGCTCACCTCTCCCTTGTCACCCCGATTCACGCTCGAGTGGTCCTGGTGGGCGGCGTTGCCGGTGGCCATCCTCACGTCGGCGCTGGCAGGGTTGCTGGTTGGAACCCCGGTGATCCGGATGCGCGGCGACTATCTGGCCATCGTCACGCTCGGTTTCGGGGAGATCGTGCGGATCCTGTTCCTGTCCGACTGGCTGTCGACCACCTTCGGGGGAGCACAGGGAGTGCAGAACATCCCCGGTATCCCGCTGGGCTTCACCGAAGTGAGCGGTGTGGGACCCGAGGGGGTGCTTTACTTCGCGCTCTTCTTCGTGCTGCTGGCGGCATGGATCTCGTGGTCCCTCCAGGAATCACGCATCGGGCGGGCCTGGACCGCCCTCCGGGAGGACGAGACGGTGGCGGCGGCCATGGGTATCAACATTGTGAGGGCCAAGCTGAACGCCTTCATCGTGGGCGCCATCCTGGCCGGATTCGCCGGGGCCCTGTTCGCGGCCAAGCTCGGATCGGTCTTCCCCAGTTCGTTCGAGTTGCTGGTTTCGATCATCATCCTTGTGGTGGTGATCGTGGGTGGAATGGGCAACATCCCGGGAGTGGCCGTCGGCGCGGTGGTACTGATCGGCGTGCTGGGCGGGCCCAACCTGCCGGGCCTGCTGGCGGAGTTCGCGGAGTTCAAGCTCCTGATCTACGGCGCGCTGCTGGTATTCATGATGCTCCGCAAGCCGGAGGGGCTGGTACCGAGCGTGCGCCGATCTCGGGAGTTGCATGCTGACGAGTTGACCCAGGATGCCTGGCTCGACAAGAGCGGCACCCTCGCCGAGGCGCCAGGTGGTGGCCGGGGGGCCGGCTGATGGTGATGCTCGACATCCACAACCTGCACAAGTCCTTCGGGGGTGTGGAAGCTCTCGCCGGCGTGAACCTGCACATCGCCCAAGGCGAGATTGTCTCGGTGATCGGTCCCAACGGCGCCGGCAAGACGTCCTTCTTCAACGTGGTGACCGGGTTCTATCCCCCGGACTCCGGGGAGATCCTGTTCGAAGGGGAGAGCATCGTCGGTCTCGAGTCGAGCCGGATAACCGAGGCCGGCATCGCGCGCACCTTCCAGAACGTCCGGCTGTTCCTCAACATGACGGTTCTGGAGAACGTCATGGTGGCCCAGCACTGCCGCACCAGGGCCGGCGCCTTCCATGCCATCCTCCGTACTCCCTTCCTGCGTCGAGAGGAGGCGGAAATCAGGGCCCGCGCCGAGGAGATACTGTCCTTCTTCGGGACCAGGCTGGTGGGGTACCGTTTCGATCAGCCTGCCCTCTCCCTTTCCTACGCCAACCGGAGGCGTTTGGAGATTGCCCGGGCCATGGCCAGCGAGCCCAAGCTGCTCCTGCTTGACGAGCCGGTGGCCGGAATGAACCCCCGCGAGACCGCGGAGTTGACCGGACTGATCCGCAAACTCCGCGACGAGAGGGGCTTCACAGTGGTAATCATCGAGCACGACATGCGGGTGGTGAGGGACGTGAGTGACCGGGTGATCGTGCTCGATCACGGTGTGAAGATCGCCGAGGGTTCCTACGATGAGGTTTCGAGCGACGAGGCGGTTATCGAGGCGTATCTCGGACGCCCGGCAGAGGTTGGCTGATGGAGGCCGGCCGCACGGTGCTCGAGTTCCGCGACGTCCACACCCATTACGGACCGGTCCATATCCTCAAAGGCGTCGACCTTACGATCCATGAGGGGCAGATCGTCTGCCTCCTGGGCGGTAACGCCTCGGGCAAGACCACCACGCTGCGGACCATCCTGGGCATGGTGACACCCACAGCGGGCGAGGTGGTGATCGACGGAGAGGTGACCAACGGATGGCGCACGGCCGCCGTGGTCGCGCGGGGAGTCTCGATGGTTCCTGAGAATCGCCGGCTATTCAAGCGCATGACGGTGAAGGAGAACCTCGAGATCGGCGCCTACCTGCGCGCAGACGACTTCACGGCCGATTACGAGCGGGTGCTCGAGATGTTCCCGGTGCTCAAGGATCGGTTGGCCCAGCGCGCCGGCACCCTCTCGGGGGGCGAGCAGCAGATGGTGGCGGTGGGCCGGGCGCTGATGGCTCGGCCCAGGGTCCTACTGATGGACGAGCCGTCGATGGGTCTCGCTCCGGTGCTCGTGGCACAGAACTTCGACATCATCCGTCAGATAAACGAGGCCGGCACCACCGTGTTCGTGGTGGAGCAGAATGCCAACATGGCCCTCTCCATTGCCGACTACGGCTACGTGCTTCAGACCGGCCGGATCGTCCTGTCCGGCACCGGCCGGGAGCTGCTGGCAAATCCCGAGATGCGGCAGGCCTACCTAGGTGAGGTCGGGTAGGAGGATGCTGCAGGAGATGGCACGGGCTGGCCGGCGATACCAAGACCGGGATTCGTTGCTACGCCTGCCGCGTTGACTGGATTTTCTTCAGTACCCTCCTAGAATCCGCTCAGATCTCGGCCGGGTTAGCTCAGTCGGTAGAGCACTTCTCTTGTAAAGAAGATGTCACCGGTTCGATTCCGGTACCCGGCTCCGTTTCATGGCGGCGGCTGAACCAAATCCACCGTTATGTAGCGTCTGGCCGATACGCTGGGCGTGAAATGCTCACATCCATGCAGAGGAACCTCCTCGACTTCGAGCGTTGCTGGTGGCAGTTGCCCGGTCCCAAGGACCGCGACATACGGGTTGCCTTCGGGTTCGGCCCGGCCCGCTACTACCGGCTGCTGAGGCAGCTGATGGACGATCCGGCTGCGCTGGCATACGACCCTCTCACGGTGCGCCGGCTTCGCCGCATCCGGGCGCGCGCCTTGGACGCGGCCCGATACCGGGTGGGTACGGTGTGACCGGCCGGCCAGCCTCCTTGACATACATCCGCTCCGTACCGCCGGGACCGACCGGGCGAATCGATGCCGGGCCGCCACGCTTCCGACGATAAGCGCCGCCTACGGCGCGACCTGCGCCGGGCCGGCCTGCTCGCCCTGGGCGGGTTGGTGGTCTTGGTGGGTGCCGTCTTCGCCGCTCGGACGCTGATCGGAGGCTCCGCGGACGGCGATCCTGCGGTGGCCGGTACCGCCGCCACCGCCGCGCCGGTCACCACGCTTGCGGACACCGCCGCCCCTACTACCGCCCCGCCGACCACCGCGGTTGTGACCACTGCCGCTCCGACCACCACGACCACCGAACCCCCTCGCCCGCCCGTCAGGGCACCCTCCCAGACAGGAGTCCTGGTTCTCAACGCCACCTCCGTGGGCGGATTGGCCGGGCGCTTAGCCGATCAACTGGCCGACTTGGGGTACCGGACCGTTCCTCCGGACAACCACTCGGAGAATCTGGACACCTCCGTCATCTGGTACGTGGAGGGATACGACCGCGAGGCCGCCATCCTGTCCGAACAGGTGCCGGATGCCGATCTGGTGCTGTTCCCGGGTGACGCTCCCCGGGCGCCGATCACCGTAGTACTGGGCGCCGGCTACCGAGAGTGACCAGCGGCGGGGGGACGCCGGGCTTCTACCCGTCGATGCGGGGTCATCACGTCCGAGCCCGGCGCCGGCGGTCTCGGTTGGCGTGGCTTTTGCTGGCGGGCGTCGCCCTGCTTCTCGGTGCGGCCGTAGCGGCGGGCGGCTTGCTGAGGCGGTCGGTGGTCCTGGACCTGGTCTCGCTCTGGCCGGGCTGGATCGTCACTGCAGGCGTATTGCTCATCTACCGGCGGGTGTCCCACATGCGGCAGCGTTTTCCCGGCTACGGCCTCGGCCCGGCGCTGCCGTATTCGCTGATGGGATGGCTGGTCGTGGCGCTGTCACTGCACATGGTTGGTTGGGAGACGCTGCCGTCGTCAGCCGACCGGCTCGAGGGTCCGGCCGTCACCGATCGGATCGCCAGGACCGCGATCGATGTCCGGCTCGACGGCGCGCTGGTCGTGAACGCCGGCGCCGAGTTCCTGTACGAGGTGTCCAGCCTGGCCTCTGCAGGCGCGGTGGCGCCTCCCCGGGGTGAGGAGCTTCTGACCGGGGATGACCTCGAAGTACGGCTCCGGGAAGGGCCGGAGGCCGGATGGTTCGGATCCGGCGGCTGGAACCTGGCCCTCAACCCGGGTCGAGGCTGGTCGCTCGCAGTTGCGGCCGCGGAAGTGGAGGCGGATCTCAGGGACCTGTCGCTCGGGTCTCTCCGAGTGGAGGCGGACGGTGTGATACGCCTCGGTGCGGCCCGGGGCGATGTAGCGGCGTCGCTGACGGGCGACCTGGTGGTCGAGGTTCCTGCAGAGGTGTCCGTGGACGTGTCCGGACCGGCTACGGTCGGGTCGGGGTGGGAGCCCACCGACACCGGCAGGAGATACCTGGGTGACGGAGCCGGCCGTTACCTGATCGAGGTCGACCCCGGCTCGGATGTGGTGGTGAACCAGGTATGACGAACCCCGGGACACCGTCCTCAGGCCGGTAACCTGACCGGCGACGAGAGATCAGGCGAACAGTGAACCAGCAGGACCGGGAAAGGCTCACCAGGGACGACTGGCTGCGCGGTGTCGGCGTTGCGGCCTGGAGCATCGTCGGCATCTTGGTGGTGGTCGCCCTCGTGGCCTGGGCCGTCTACCAGGTGCGGATCATCTGGGCTCCACTGATCTTCGCCGTGCTCCTCGTCTACCTGGTCAAACCCTTCATCGACTTCCTCGAGCGCTACAGGATTCCCCGGGTGGCGGGGGGATGCCTCGTGTACCTGGTACTCGGCGGCGTACTGGTGCTGATCGGCGTGCTGCTCGTACCGATCATCAGCCGCCAGACTGTCGAGTTGGTAGACCATGTCCCCGAGGTGATCGACAGCACCTTCAACGTGGTGGCCGATCTGGCCGCGTCCCTCAACCTGCCGGTCGAGTTGGCGGGCGTCGATTCGATATCCGACGAGTTGGTCGGCTGGTTCTCGGATCCTTCCAACCGCGAGGTGATACTGGAGGGACTCTCCCGGGTGGGGGAGCTCGCCAGGGGCTTGGCGGAGGGAGTGGTGGTCGTCCTGCTCGCCCCCGTGCTGGCCTTCTACATCATCGTGGATGCGCACAATCTCCGGAGGGCGGCGGAACGCCTGATTCCGGCAACCGATCGGGCCGAAGTGGTTCATCTGGCCCGGCAGGTGGGCAAGGCCCTGGGAGGCTTCGTCCGGGGCCAGTTGGTGGTGGCGGCCATCGTCGGAGTCCTGTCCAGTGCGGTGCTGTGGGTGCTCGATCTGCCGTTCTGGTTGATCGTCGGCCTGCTGGCCGGGTTGCTCAACATCGTGCCTTTCATCGGTCCGTGGGTGGGAGGAGCCCTCGGGGTGGCGACCGCGCTGATCGTGGGAGATCCGATCCGGGCACTGTGGGTTGTTGTCGCCTTCCTCATCATCCAGCAGTTCGACAATCATCTGGTGAGTCCGATGGTGCTGCGGGTGGCTGTCCATCTGAGCCCGGTCACCATCATCCTGGCGTTGCTGGCCGGTGGTTCCATCGGCGGCCTGCTGGGCGTGCTCATCGCAGTTCCGACCACCGCCGTCTTCAAGATCATCATCGGCCATCTCTGGCGCACCCGGGTGCTCGGAGAGTCCTGGGAGCAAGCGGCTTCGGCCGTGGTGGTCGAGTACGAGGTGGAGCCCTTGCGGGAGCGTTTCCGTCGTGGTGGCGCCGAGGGGAGCAAGGACCGTGACGGGGACGAGGCAGGACCGTCCGCCGCCGGTAGTGATCCCGTGAACCCTGACCGGACAGGATCGGGCGAGCCCACTTCCCTCACGGATACCTGACCCATGCTGGACATCCTGGTGCTGGCCGGCCTGGGATTCGCTTTCATGCTCGGTTACCGGAGGGGTTTGCTGCGCGCGGCCGCCGGGCTGGTGGTTGTAGTGGTCGGGATCGTGGTGGGGTACCGGGCCGGGCCGATCGGGCAGGGCGTAGTCGAGTCGTGGACCGGCGCCAGCCCCCTGATGTCGCGGTTCATCGCATCAGCGGTCGTTTTCCTGATCGTGTTCCTAATAGGTCGGCTGCTGATCAGCCGGCTCCTCGTCCCGTCGGGACCGGTGCGATTGCTCGATCAGATCGGCGGTGCGCTCGTGGCGACGACCGCGTTCGTGCTGGTGGCCGGTCTGTTCATCCTGGCTATTGCGAGTTCGCCCTACCTTCCGTCGCCGGTGGCGCAGGTGCTCGATCAGTCGAGGACTGCTGCCCTGGTCACATCAGAGGGGCCGCGTTTCACACCGGGCATCAGCCGGTTTCTGGGCGACCGGATCCTCGAGTCGTACCTGAACCTCAGGAACCTGTCGGAGCGAAGTCCGGCACCACTCGAGGGGGAGGACCGGTCGGATGGTTCCCCGGCCGGCGAACCGGCGGGGGAGGGGGCTGCTCCGTTCGTCGAGTGGCTGGACCGGTTGGTCATACTCGAAGGTGACGACCGGGTCGAGATTCCCCCGGTCGGGGAGCCGGTGGAGGCTCGCCCCGATCTGGCCGTCGAGTTGCTGGACCGGCTCAACCTGTTGCGCATCGAAGCGGGCGAGGAACCGCTCGCCTGGTCGGCGGCCCTGGCTGAGATCGCCGACGGGCACGGAACCGAGATGTACGCGGAGGGCTACTTCTCCCACGTCTCACCGGCGACCGGATCGGTTGCGGATCGCCTGGCAGCCGAGCGGATCCCGTTCCGGGTCGCGGGCGAGAATCTGGCTCTGAACCCGACCGTGGACGGCGTCCATGCCGGCCTGGCGGCATCGCCGAGTCATCGCGCCACCATGCTGGAGCCACGTTTCACCCGCGTGGGAATCTCCGCGCATGACGGCCCGCTCGGGCTGATGGTGGTGCAGGTGTTCACAGGATGACCGGCGGATGACCCCGGTCGCCGCCGAACTGTGCTCTTCGCTGCTGGACGCCTACGTGCCGTACGTCCGGGACCGGGTGGCTCGGCTCGGCCCGAACTCTCCGCCGGGCCTGGACGCCGCCATCGACAAAGGCCGTCGATGGCTGGAGACGGCCCTCCCGGACCTGCTCGGACGGCCCTTCCCCAGCCAGGACCGGGGTCCTCTCGAGTTGTTCCAGGAGGCTCTCAGGTTCCCCACCGCGGTACTGGAGCGGGCCGGGTACCAGGCTGTGCCAAGGGACGAGCTGGTGGCCAACGCATTGCCCGGAGACTTGTTCGACCTTGCGCCCGCGTCGTCTCACGACCTGGGAGAAGCAGCCTGGAGCGCCCACCTGGCATGGGGAGCCTCCAAGGCAGCAGCGATGACGCGGCCGGTCTGAACGGACTGTTACTTCCCGCAAGGAGGCCACGACCATGTCAAGGCGTGCGGTACATCCAGGAGAATCCTCGAGGAGGAATCGGAGGAATTCGGCTTGTCCCCGAGCGAGATCGCACGCCAGATCGATGTGCCGCCGAACCGCATCGGACAGATCATGGTTTGCCCTGAACCGGGCACTCCTGGCCCGTAGGTCCAGACAGACCGAACCGGGACTCTGCGCCCGTGGCCGAAACAGGCACAACGCGCGAAGGCCCCCACGCGCCCGCGGCAGGATTCGAACCTGCGACCTACCGCTTAGGAGGCGGTTGCTCTATCCCCTGAGCTACGCGGGCGGGATCGGTGAAGGCCGGATGAGGGTCGCCGATGGTAGCGGAGCCCCACAAAAGGGGCAGGGCCGCGATTCCCACTCGGAAGACGGCAACGACCGGGACTGCCGGCTCCGTGCGGTTGATTTCTCGTGCCGGGATCATTGCGGCCGTCCTCGTTTATGATTTTGAAGCAGCGTTAGCGGACGGAAGCAGCCATGGATCGGGACACATCCGAGGCAGGGACCGGCCTTGATCGGGCAGACTTCGCCGACCTTCTCACGCTTGCGCGCCTGATGAGCGCTCCGATCATGCTCTGGCTGGTGTCTATCCGCAGCCTGGACGCCGCGGTCCTCGTGGCAGTCATCGCCTGGTGGACGGACTTCTTCGACGGCCGCATGGCCCGCAAGGCCGATCGGGAAAGCCGCTTGAAGGACTGGGATCTGCGTGCTGATGCCTGGCTGGCCAGCGCGATGGGCCTGGGACTGGGATTGGCAGGCTACTTCTCGTGGTGGGTGGCCGTGCCCCTTGGCGCCGCCGTTCTGGTCATGTCGGTTCTGCTCTCCAACCCCGCCGCGGTCATGGTGGGCGTCGCCGTCCAGTACGGGATGTTCATCGTGGCGATGTATCTCTGGGCCGACCTGTGGTGGTTGGGCGTATTGCACGTGATCGTATTCGTCGGGGCCAGCTGGAAGAGGTTCTGGGGAGTGCTTCTGCCGGCTTTCTGGGCGGGTGCCGCCGCACCGGTGTCGGGGCGCCGCCGGAATCGTGGCCTGGTCGTTGACGACTGGGCGGAATGAGAATCCGCGCGGGCGGAGGGAAGTTGTCGAATCGTGATAATCTCGCCTCTCTCTCCTCAGAAGTTCCCTCTCCGTCCCAGTCTGCCGATCGATATGGAGAAGAGCCCATGACCGATGACCGCAAGGACACCGACGCCCAGGCATCGGACAGCGGCCTGGTGGTGGTGGAGACCTCCACCGAGGAGGAGGACCTTCCGGACCGGATAGAAGAGCCCGCCAAGTTGCTCCGGATCGCCTCGATGACCCGGTCCATGCTGGAAGAGGTCAGGACCGCCACGCTCGACGAGGAAGGGCGGGCCCGTTTGAAGGCGGTCTTCGATGCCACCCTGGAGCAGCTCCACACGGTGCTGACCGAAGATCTACGAGAGGAACTGGCCGAGGTGTTCGTTCCCCTGGATGAGGGAGTTCCGACCCAAGCCGAGATACGGGTGGCCCAGGCTCAATTGATCGGGTGGCTGGAGGGCCTGTTCAATGGCATCCAGGCGGCCATCATGACCCAGCAGATGGCCGCCCGCGCCCAGTTGAAGCAGATCCGGGGCGGTTCTCCACAAGATGAGGACCACGGCGGAGGCGGCCTCTATCTGTAACCGCACGTGACCCCGGAGCTGGTCCTACTCCTGCTGGCCGGGTTCGCCACCGGCTTCATCAACGCGGTGGCCGGAGGGGGATCGGCCCTGACCATCCCGCTGCTCACCATCATGTCCGACGCCAACATCGCCAACGGCACCAACCGGGTGCCGGTGCTGTTCGCCAACCTGGCCGGCCTCGCCGCGTACCAGCGGGGAGACTCGGTCCCCTGGAGCAAGGTAAAGGTCCTGCTACCACCCGTCCTGGCCGGCGCAGGTCTGGGAGCATGGGTCGCCACCCGGATATCCCCGGACGGGATGCAGCGGGTCTTCGCGGTCGTGCTACTGCTGGTGGCGGTCTCGGCGGTGGTCAACACCAAGCAGTGGCTGGAGGAGGCGCCGCCCCGGCTGGGGCCTGCCGGTCGGGCCATCGCCTTCTTCCTGATCGGATTCTACGGAGGGTTTGTCCAGATCGGCGTCGGGATCCTCCTGCTGACCGCCCTGGTGCTCGGCTCCGGTTTCAGCATGCTGAGGGGGAATGGAGCCAAGGTCGTGATAATCGGCACGTACACACTGGTCGCCCTGCCGTTCTACTTCTGGGCCGGGCATGTGGATCTTGGGCTCGGAGTAGTCCTGGCCTTCGGATTCTCGTCGGGCGCCTACCTGGCCGCCCGGCTGGCGGTGAGTAAGGGGTCGGTCTGGGCTCGGTGGGTGCTGGTGGTCGCGGCGGTGGGGGCGGCTATCAGGATGATGTTCACGTAGCCGGTGGTCCCACGCCGCTGATCGACATCCGGCGCTCCATCCGGACTCGTGTTATGAGGTCAGGAACCCTGTGCCCTACGAAAGCCCTTGAAAGTCTTGTTGACGGGTCCGGCAGCCGGTTGTTACTTGTATCGCCAGACGATGCGTCCGCGGCTGGGGTCGTAGGCGGACAGTTCCACGTCGACTCGGTCGCCCGGGAGGATGCGGATGAACCGTCCCCGTCGCATCTTGCCCGAGGCTCGGGCAAGCACCTCGAGGCCACCGTCGATCTTCACGTTGAACATGGCGTTGGGCAGGGTCTCGACAACGCTGCCCTGAACCCGCAGCACGTCATCTTTGGGCAAGAAGGGTCCCTTCTGTAGCGGAAACGTGGCCGGGCTCCGGGTGGATGCTGGACAAACGGGTCAGGTCGGCCACGGTCCTCCCGGTAGCGCGGTCCGTTGTCCGGCCCTCAGGAAGTTGCCCGTCATCCTCCTCGTAGCGATGGCCTCACCGGCCAAGGCTAACGCATTGCGGGTGGCGCCGGAGGTGCTTGTTCAGCCGGGTGTCTCATCAAACGGATCGGGAATCCTACCGAGCGCCCGGCGCCCTCGCTCGGCCAGCACCGCCCGTACTCTGGCGATGTCGTCGGTACACGTCCGGGATGCCATCCAGTAGCACAGGCCCGTCGGGATGAAGAAGACCTGGAAGAGGGCCAGGCCGATGGCGTAGTTCAAAGGCGCGGCGAAGCTGGCGGCGAGTAGCCCGGCCACCGGCACGGTGAGGCCGTTCCCTGCTGCCCGAGACACGCCGTTGGACAGGTTGGCGAGCCCGAATACGGTCCCCCGATGCTCGGGTAGGTTCACGTCGGAGATGAGGGCGAACCAGTTGGGGGAGTCGGCCGAGGTGAGGATGACGGCCACCAGGCACAGCAGGAATGCGCTCGCCGCGTAAGGGTTGGTGACCACGCTGCCGAGCGTGGCCAGGACTATGGCCATGCTGCCCTGGTCGGTGGGGATGTCGAGGCCGCGCAACGGGATGAAGAAGAATGCCACGAAGAACGGGATGGCGCCCAGGACACCGGTTGCGGAGATGGCGGCGCGGGCCCGGGCTGTCCTGCGCTGCAGGCGGTCGCCCAGATGCCCGGCGAGGATGGAGGTAACCCCGCCCAACTGGAAGATCGCGCCGAAGACGGCTCCCACCGCCGTGGCCGTGGCAAGGTCGTACCCGTCAGCCTCGACCTTGCTCTGATAGAGGAAGGGCACCCATACCAACGATCCGTAGGCCAACTGGGCGGTCAGGCCCTGCAACACGAGCCACGGGTTGGTTCGTGTCCTGAGAAGCTTCCTTATGTCGGACCGCTCGATGCGGTATTCGTAGGCTCCGCCGGCGGCGAGGGCCTCGGCCAGCTCCGGCTCCGCCCGGCCCCGGTGCGCCTCGGCGGTGGTCAGGTACAGGAGGGCGACCGCGGCGCCGACCAGCGCCAACCCGACGAACGGGCGTCTCCAGTCGGATGCTCCGACAACGCCGCCCACCAGGATGCCGAGGAAGCCCCCGGCGCCCTGGGATAGTCCCCAGAAGCTCATCGCCAGACCCCGGCGCGCCGGAGGGATGAAGTCGGAGATCACCGAGAAACCGACCGAGGCGATAGCACCCAAACCGATGCCCACCAGCACCGACCACAGCGCCAGTTCGGCGAGGGAGTCCGATCCTGCCGCCAGCACCAGGCCACCGCTCCATGCCAGCGTGGCCCAGAAGAGCAGGGGCTTGCGTCGCGACCGATCCCCGAGATAGCCCCAGCCCACCGCCGTCAGCGCGGTTACGAGGATGATCAGGGCGGTGACCAGCGCGACGCCGGCCGTGCCTTCCCCCAGGTCGGCGGCTATTACATTCGTGAGCACCGGATAGAGAGCGATTGCGGCGTTGTCCAGGGACGACAGGACTACGAAGATCGTTATCGTGTAGACGATACGAGCCTTGCTGTGAGCTCTAAAGAGCCTGGTCATTCGTACATTTCCGGTATGGTCGCGCCTCTCCTGGCGTGTGTTTCGAGCCCCTGCTGGCAATAGTCATAGAATTACGCTAAACTATCCTAGTTACCCACGAGAGGCGGGCTTTGACCGGAGGGGTCAGAGGCCCCTCCGGGTCACGACACGTAATCTTGATGGTATCCGACCAAGAAAGCGGGCTGATGCAAAGCGAAGACAAGATTCTCGGCGCCAACGAGGTGGCCGAGCTCCTGGGCATGGATGTCCAGATGATCAGGAAGTACGCGAGGGAAGGCCGCCTTCCGGCTTACCGCCTTCCGGGCGGCAGGACTTTCAAGTTCTTCCGTAGCGAGGTGCTGGACTTCGTCCGGGCTCATCCGGCAAGCACCGAAAGCACCCAGTAAGGCTCGTTAGTGGATAGGCCAGGTAGTTATCGTGTCCTGGCCTATCGACCGCCCGGGCCGCTGTAGTCCCGGTCGTCCGGGCCGCGGCCGGTCCGTGTCAGGCGCCGGTACTCGTGGTCGAGGAGGCCCCAGACCGAATGGTCCATCCATCGACCACCCACCTGTATCTCCTCGCGTAGCACCCCTTCGCGCACGAATCCGAGTTTCGTAGCCACCCTCTCGCTGGCTTTGTTGCCTACCGCCACCCGGAGGACCATGCGGTGCATGGACAGATCTTCGAACCCGATCCGGAGTGCCGCACGGGTGGCTTCGGTGGCAATGCCCCGGCCCGTGTCCTCTGTTCTGATCCAGTAACCGATCTCGCCGGATCGCGAGCTTCGGGAGACATGCCAGATGCTGATGTTGCCGACGTGGCGTTCGGGCCTCTCCAGAAGACGGATCGAGAAGTCGTAGGCCTTGCCTTCGCGCCACGAGCGCATGCTCTCCCTGACGAAGCCGGCCGCTCCGGATCGCGTGAAGGTTTTGGTGGCCCAGGGCAGGTATTCCGCCAACTCCGTCCGGGAGTCGCGTACAGCGGTGTACAAGGCTTCTATGTCACGCCGCTTGAAAGGTCGGAGCATCAAACGCTCCGTGTAGCGCTCGAGCGGGGGTAGCAGGTCTCGGGCCGGGGTTCGCATCACAATCGCGAGACTATCCGGCCCGGCGGGACACCGCGCTGTCCGGCAACTGGGATGGCTTAACATTTCCTGATGGACGGCACCTGGAATCTCGGACGCCTGCTGCCCGATCCGCCCCCCGGCAACGGCACCCAGCAGGCGGCGGTACTGGCCCCTCTGTACCGGGACGGCGCCGATCTCAGGCTGGTCCTGATCCGCCGGCCGCTCCATATGCCCACCCACGGCGGGGACATCGCCTTCCCGGGAGGCAAGCCCGAGCCGGGGGAGAGTCCGCTCGACACCGCACTTCGGGAGGCATGGGAAGAGGTCGGTATCGAGCCGGCCACCGTCGAGGTGCTCGGCTACCTGCCTGCGATTCACACCGTCAGCTACCCGCGGCTGGTGGTGCCGGTGGTCGGAAGGCTCCCCGGAGTTCCGAGCCTGCGACCCGATCCGAACGAGGTGGATCGGATACACACTCCGACCATCGGTTGCCTGCTTGACGAGTCCCGCTGGCGCACCAAGTCGTGGAAGGGCCACGAGGTATTCATGTACGACCTCGATGGTGACACCCTGTGGGGGGCGACTGCCCGGATGGTTCGCCGGCTGATCGGCCTGGAGCCCTTGTGACAGTGGGCGGATGCTGGCCGGCGGCCCATCCACGGGTGTGTCCACGCTGTCTCACGGAATCGTTCGGCCGGCACCACGGTGACCGCGGCCCGCGGCGGCTAGCGATCGGTAACCAGGTCCAGGATCGTATCGTGGAGGTCCCCGTTGGTCGCCAGGCCGGTTCCGGACCGGAACGACGGTTCTCCGGATAGGTCGGTGAACCGGCCGCCGGCCTCCGGGAGGATCACCATCATCGGGGCCACATCCCACGCGTTGACGATCGGGTCGAGCATGGCGTCCACCCGCCCGGATGCCACCAGGCTGTAGCCGTAGGCGTCGCCCCATCCCCGGAGGATCATCGGGCTCGCGTGGAGGCGTTCGGCCATGTCCCCGGGAAGGAGGTCGAACCCGCTGGTGCACAATGCGGCGCCTTCCATATCGTATCGGTGGCGCACCGATACGGCCCCATCGTTCAGGTAACAGCCCCGGCCGCGGCCCGCCGCCATGGTCTCGCCCAGGGCGGGGAGGTCTATGACCCCCACCGCCACGCCGTGCTCATCCTCGAGAGCGAGCAAGGTGGCGAAGAGCGGCACGCCCCGGATGAAGGATTGGGTGCCGTCAATGGGATCGATGAACCAGGTGCGCCCCGACGCCCCGACGATGTCGGCATATTCCTCCCCGACGATGCTGTCCGCCGGGAAGCGCCGGGTTAGTTCGGTGCGGAGGAGCCGCTCAGCGGCCCGGTCGGCCTCCGTGACCGGGCTCCCGTCTCCCTTGACCATCACCTCCGCAGATCCGTCGTACCAGCGCAGCGTGAGGTGTCCGGCCGACCGGGCCAGGTTGACGGCCTCCTCGAGCAGCGACTCCTCAACCGGAGGTCCGGCCGGCGGTTCAGGATCGCCGGTCCGCCCTCCTCGGGGTGTGGGGCCATCCTGCGACGGGTCGGCGGGGCGGCTCACGATCCGCTTCCGGCCGTGCCGGCCGGTTCCGCTCCGGCCCGGAGCAGGCCGACGACGATCCCGTCCGCCATCGCCTCCCACGTGGCTTCGATGACGTTCTCGTGCACCCCGATGGAGCCCCAGGTCGAGGGGCCGTCGCTCATCTCGATGAAGACCCTCACCACCGCGGCCGTCGAGGCGGTGGCGTCGAGGACCCGCACGTTGTAGTTGGTGAGGCGCAGGGTGTCGAGTTGGGGATAATGGTTCTTGAGTGTTTCCCGCAGGGCATGGTCGAGGGCGTTGACCGGTCCGTTGCCCTCGCCGGTCCTAATCACCCGCTCGCCCCGGATCACTATCTTGACCGTAGCCTCCGCCATGACCAGCGCGTCGGACCGATGCTCGGTCGAGACCCGGAACGACTCCAACTCGAAGTAGTCGTGCGACCATCCGCCGGCCTGCCTCAGCATCAACTCGAACGATCCGTCGGCCGCTTCGAAGTGATAACCCCGGTTCTCCATGTGCTTGATCTCGTCCAGCACCCGGGCGGCCTGGCTGCCGGTGAGCGCGATGCCCAGGTCACGAGCCTTGGCGAGGATGGTCGAGCGGCCGGACAGTTCCGAAACCACCGTGCGGGTGCGGTTGCCCACCTGAGCCGGGTTCTGGTGTTCGTAGGCGTCGGGACGCCGGGCCAGGGCCGAAGTGTGCAGGCCGGCCTTGTGGGTGAAGGCCGAGGCGCCCACGAACGGACTGTGGGGGTCGAGGCTGACGTTCACGATCTCCGCGATGTGGTGGGCGATGGGCGACAGCGTCTCGAGCCGGTCCGGATCGAGCACCGGGACTCCCATCTTCAGCACCAGGTCAGGCAGGATGGTGGAGAGGTCGGCGTTTCCGGTTCGCTCCCCGTAGCCGTTGATGCACCCCTGCACCTGGCGGATCCCCATCTCGACCGCGGTCAGCGAAGAGGCCACCGCGCAACCGGCGTCGTTGTGGAAGTGCACCCCTAGTTCGGCGTGGGGAAGGGCCTGCCGGACCCCGTCGATGGCGTCGGCGATGTCCGGCAGCAGGCTTCCTCCATTGGTATCGCACAGGATGAGGCGCTCGGCGCCCTCCTCGAAGGCGGCCCTGAGCACGCTCAGGGCGAAGTCGCGGTTCGACCGGTATCCGTCGAAGAAGTGCTCCGCGTCGAAGAAGACCCGCCGGTCGTGGCGTTTCAGGTATGCCACCGATTCGGCCACCATGGCGACGCCGTCGTCGAGGTCGGTCAGCAGGGCCTCCCGGACGTGGTAGTCCCACGCCTTCCCGACGATGCACACCGCCTCCGTCTCCGCTTCAAGCAGGTTGAGCATCTGAGGATCTCCCTCGACAGATCGGCGCGGCCGGCGGGTGGCGCCGAACGCGGTGAGCGAGGCGGTACTGAGGTTGAGCTCGGAACGGGCCCGCTTGAAGAATTCGCTGTCCTTCGGGTTGGCCCCGGGCCATCCGCCCTCGATATAGCCCACCCCGAGGTCGTCCAGCAGGGCGGCGATCCGCAGCTTGTCGGAAACGGTCAGCGAGATGCCCTCCTGCTGTGCGCCGTCGCGCAGGGTCGTGTCGTAGATCTCGAGTCGGGGATGTGCCATTCGTGCCTCCCTCTCGTGACGGTCGGCGGAACGTTCGTTGCCAAATGAAAAGCCCTGCGCCGGGGCGCAGGGCTGCGGGCACAGGGTCGTCTCCCTATGCCCTAATCGATAATGATCCCGGTGTGGATACTCATCTCCGGCCCGAGTGTCGCTGATCCGCTCCGGTATGTCAACATCCTTTTCGGGGCGGACCGGCGGATCGCAGTTCCGTGATCAGTCCGCTCGCAGTCGTCCCCCGGTCCGCGTAACCTCTGGACGAGTTTGAGTGGAGGTGATGAGGTGACCGCCAAGAGGGTCTTTTCCGGAATCCAGCCCAGCGGTGACATCCACATCGGTAACTACATGGGAGCGCTTCGCAACTGGGTTGCCATGCAGGACGAGTACGCACCGGTCTACTGCGTGGTCGATCTCCATGCTCTCACCCTCCCTCAGGATCCGGCCGAGTTGGCGGGGGCCCGCGTGCGTACCGCCAAGATCCTGCTGGCGGCGGGCATCGATCCCGGCCGTTCCCTGATCTACTACCAGAGCCAGGTGCCGCAGCACGCCGAGTTGTCCTGGATCATGGGAACCTTCGCCTCGATGGGTCACCTGGGCCGGATGACCCAGTACAAGGAGAAGGAGGACAAGGGCGGGCAGAACCTGGGTCTGTTCTCCTATCCGGTGCTGATGGCGGCCGACATCCTGGTCCACCGGGTCCACGCCGTGCCGGTCGGCAACGACCAGACCCAGCATCTGGAGTTCACCCGTGACCTCGTCGAGCGGTTCAATTCGCGCTACGGGGACTTCTTCCCGGTACCGGAACAGATAACGCCGCCGGTGGGAGCACGGGTGATGTCTCTGAAGGATCCCACCTCCAAGATGTCCAAGTCCGATCCGGATTCGGGCTCGCGGATAATCGTGACCGACGACGCCGACACCATCCTGGCCAAGGTCCGGCGCGCGGTCACCGACTCCGGCAACCGCGTCGCCTACGACGTGGAGCGCAAGCCCGGGATCAGCAACCTGCTGGACATCCTGTCCGCCTTCACAGGCCGCAGCGTCCACCAACTGGCCGAGGAGTACAGCGCAGCCGGCTACGGGCGGTTCAAGCAGGCTGTCGCCGAGGCGGTGATCGCCGGCCTCGCGCCGGTGCGCCAGGCCTATCTCGACCTGGACGACGCCGATGTCGAGTGGATCATGGCGGAGGGCGCCGCAGTGGCTCGGAGCGGGGCTGAGGAGACCATGAGCGAGGTGCGTCGCCTCATCGGGCTCGGTTGATCCGTGATAACTAACGAATGTCTTACAGTGGGAATATATTCTAGCAGCTAGCAACTAGCAGCTAGATCGCCACCGAGGTCGGGAAGAAGAACAGCACCACCAGCGTCATCAGGTTGAAGCCGCTGTGGGCGAAGATCGAGGGTCCGAGAGTCCCGGTACGCGCCCGCAGGGTTCCCAGCAACAGCCCGAACGCGAACAGGACCAGGAGGGTGACGGCGCCGGCCGCGCTGTACAGCGACGGGTCCACCAGGTGGATGGCGCTGAATAGGACGGAGGTGACGATCACCGCCATGACCGGCTTGCGGTCCTTGCCCACGAGCATCCGGTAGATCAGCCCGCGGTGGATCATCTCCTCCACGACCGGGCCCAGGACCGCCACGCCCACCACGACGGCCGCCATCGTGGTGGTTCCCCTGGTCTCCGCAACTGCTTCCACTATCGCCTGGGCTGTCTCCTCTTCGATGCCCAGGAGGTTGCGCAGGCCGGCCGCGAGCCAGGCGAGCGGTATCGATATGGCCGCGCCCGCCAGTACCCAGCGGGCGTGGTCGGGCTCCACCTCGAAGGAGAGTGCCTCCGCCAGGTCGGGGAACCCTCGACCTTTTGCGATCAGGGCGAGCGCACCGATGTGACCGAGGTTCTGGAGGGGAATCAGCACCCAGAAGTAGAAGTCGGAACCGGTGGTGTCGGCGCCGAGTGCGCCGGCGAGCAGTCCTGCGACCACCGCCCCCAGGACTCCTGCTCCTAGGACTGTGAGGGCGTCGTACCAACGCCAGCGAGCTTCCAGCACTGACCCGCCAGGCTAGTTGGTCGTGGTCGGTCTGTCGGACCGACCACGGGGGACCCGCGATTACTGACGAACGCGCACAGCGTGAACACTTCCTAGTGGGAGCGTCCGTTGTCTCCTCCTTCCGCCTCATACGATGTGATGTTGTTCATGCGGGTGCGGCGAGAGTCTTGCATCCGGATGTCGGCGGAGGGTCTGGTATTTTCCTGGAGCGCACTCGGAGGTTGGCAGGTGGACATCTCTATAGGCATGGGTAAGGCGGGCCGCCGCGGTTTCGGCTTCGACGACATATCCATAGTTCCCAGCCGTCGCACCCGCGACCCTGACGATGTCAGCCTCTCCTGGGAGCTGGATGGCTACCGGTTCGAGCTACCGATGCTCGGGTCGGCGATGGACTCGGCGGTGTCCCCTGCCACCGCGGTCGCCATCGGCCGGCTGGGAGGTCTGGGCGTGCTCAACCTCGAAGGCTTGTGGACGCGCTACGAGGATCCCACGCCGGTGTTCGAGGAGATAGCGGCGCTGCCGACCGATCGCGCCACCGCCCGCCTCCAGCAGATGTACCGGGCGCCTATCGACCCGGATCTCATGCGACAGCGCATATCCGACATCCGGTCGGAAGGGGTGGTCGCCGCCGCCGCCCTCACCCCGCAGAGCGTGGAGCGCTACATCGACGGGGTGGTGGAAGCCGGGCTTGACGTCCTGGTGATCCAGGGCACGGTGGTGTCGGCCGAGCATGTCTCCAGCCGCGACGATCCCCTCGACCTCTCGGCTTTCATCGCCGGTCTGGACCTTCCCGTAATCGTGGGCGGCTGCGCCTCCTACGCGGGAGCGATCCACCTGATGCGCACCGGCGCCGCCGGAATCCTGGTCGGGGTCGGTCCCGGCGCGGCTTGCACCACGCGGCGAGTGCTGGGGATGGGGGTGCCCCAAGCCACCGCCATCGCGGACGCAGCCGGGGCACGTATCCGGTATCTTGCCGAGGCCGGACGGTATGTCCACATCATCGCGGACGGAGGTATGAGCACCGGCGGTGACATCGCCAAGGCGATCGCCTGCGGGGCTGACGCGGTGATGATCGGATCCCCGCTCGCCTCGGCGGTCGAGGCGCCCGGACGAGGCGCACACTGGGGAATGGCCACCTTCCACCCGTCGGTTCCCCGCGGCACCAGGGTGATGACAGGGCAGCTGGGCACCCTCGAGCAGATCCTGGTGGGTCCGGCCCGCGAGAACGACGGCCGGCAGAACCTGTTCGGGGCCCTGCGGCTGGCCATGGCGAGCACGGGATATGCCGACCTCAAGGAGTTCCACGAGGCGGAGTTGGTCGTTGCCCCGTCGATCCGGACCGAGGGCAAGGCGCTCCAGCGCAGCCAGCGAGTCGGGATGGGTTCTTGAAGCCGGCCCGCCATCGGCCGGTGCTGGTGGTCGATCTGGGCGCCCAGTACGCCCAGTTGATCGCCCGCCGGATCCGCCAGGCCGGGGTTTTCTCCCTGATCGTGTCTCGCGATATCAGCGTGGAGGAGGCTCGAGGCCACCGGCCGCTTGGTCTGGTGCTTTCTGGCGGCCCATTGTCCGTCTATTCCGAAGACGCCTATCTGATCGACCCGGGCCTCCTGGAGATGGGTGTCCCCGTGCTCGGTATCTGCTACGGCCACCAGCTCCTGGCCCACTTGCTGGGAGGCACGGTGGAGCGCACCGGAGAGGCTGAGTACGGTCGTACCTCGCTCGAAGTGACCCGCGAATCCCTGCTGCTGGACGGAACTCCGGGGCACCAGGATGTCTGGATGAGTCACATGGACGCTGTCACCGGGCCGCCGCCCGGGTTTGCGGGCGTGGCCATCACACGCGGCTCGCCGGTGGCCACCATGGAGGACCCGGAGCGGCGCATCTACGGCGTCCAGTTCCACCCCGAAGTGGTCCATACCGACCACGGTTTCCGAGTGATGGAGAGGTTCGTGCGGGACGCGTGCAGGGCGGTGCCGGATTGGACCGGCGGGTCCATCATCACCGATCAGGTCAGCGACATCCGAGCCAGGGTGGGGGATGCGCGGGTTATCTGCGGCCTCTCGGGCGGGGTGGACTCGGCGGTGGCAGCCGCCCTGGTCCATCAGGCCGTCGGGGACCGCCTCACCTGCGTGTTCGTGGATCACGGGTTGCTGCGGGCCGGCGAGGCGGAACAGGTCGACGAGACCTTCCGCCGGAACTTCGAAGTCGATCTGGTACGGGTCGACGCGGCCGGCCGGTTCCTGGATGCGCTGGCCGGGGTGGCCGATCCCGAGCAGAAGCGCCGGATAATCGGCGAGCTTTTCATCCGCACCTTCGAGGAGGCCACCGCCGGGATCCCTGATGCCCGTTTCCTGGTCCAAGGCACGCTGTATCCGGATGTCATCGAGTCCGGCGGCGCCTCCGCCGCCACGATCAAGACCCACCACAACGTGGGCGGGCTACCCGACAACCTCGACTTCGAGC
>JAJEIM010000043.1 GCA_022827785.1 Acidimicrobiia bacterium | reverse complement strand
TGGATTCCCGAGGCGTAGACCCGCTCCGGGGGGTTACCGATGATGTGGTTCATGAGGTCGAAGTGGTGGCAGCACTTCTCCACCAGGGTTCCGCCGGAGTTGGCGTTGAACCGGTTCCAATCGTTCACCTTGGGCAGGAACGGGAAGCGGTGCTCCCGGATGGCGAGCATCTCCAGGTCGCCGACCGTGCCCTGCCGCACCTCGGTGATCAGCCGGGCGATGGCCGGCATGTAGCGGTATTCCATCCCCACCCAGAGCAGCGCCGCCCGGTCACGCTGGGCCTCCACCACCCACTGGCAGTCCTCGACTCGCGTGCAGAGGGGCTTCTCGACCAGCAGATGCAGGCCGGTCTCCATGAGGTCACGCAGCACGTCGATGTGGGTCATGTTGGGGGTCGAGACCACCACCGCGTCGCATAGCCCGGAGTCGACGAGGGCGCCATGGTTGTCGAAGACCGCCAATTCCTGGTGCGTCAGCGCCTCACGTGCCGCTTGCCGGGAGGGAAGGTGCGGATCCGCCACCGCGGTCACCACGGCGCCGGGCATGGCCCGGATGTTCTCGATGTGTTCGACGCCCATCATCCCGGTACCGATGACCCCGTACCGGACAGGCATGCTCATCGGCCTACCCCACCGTCGCGGTGGAGGGTTCTCCGGTTTAGGACCGGATGTCTGATCGGGTTCACGATCACCCCGATAGTCCCTTCATCGATTCTCTACTTCTCGCAGAGAAACCTAGGCTTGCGCGAAGTAGAGGATAAGGAGCGGAGCATGAAAGTTCTAGGACATAGGCGAACCCTGGCGGTCCTGGCCGGGCTTGCGCTACTGGCCGGGATCCTGGTGGCGACACCTTCGGCCGGGGTGGCGCAGGATACAGGCGAAGATGGATTCACCCTGACCATCCTGCACAACAACGACGGCGAGTCGAAGCTACTTCCCGACGAGAACTCCGATCCCGGTGTTGCCCGATTCGTGGCTCTGATGAAGCAACTGCAGGCCGCGGCCTCCGGTGCCGGCGTGGTGACGCTGACCTCGGGGGACAACTTCCTGGCCTCCCAGGAGTTGGGGGTATCGCTGGCGCGAGAGGGTGCTCTCTATGACTCGATCGCCCTGAGCGGCATCTATGACGCCATGGCCCTCGGCAACCACGACTTCGACCTGGGCCCGGAGATCACGGCCAGGTTCATCACAGGATTCGACCCGGCCATACCGTTCCTGTCCGTGAACCTGGACTTCGCCGCCGAGCCGGCGTTGCAGGCGCTCGTCGACCGGGGACTCATCGCCGGCGCCACGGTGATCGAAGCCGGTGGGCAGCAGATCGGCGTGATCGGCGCGGTCACCCCGATGCTCCCCAACATTTCCAGCCCGCGCAACGTGGCGGTCAACCCGGTTGGCCCCGCAGTGGCGGCGGCAGTGGCCGACCTGACCGCGGACGGGGTCAACAAGATCATCCTGGTCAGCCACCTCCAGGACGTGGCTGAGGAGATTGAACTCGTGGCGACCCTCTCGGGTGTCGACGTGGTGATAGCCGGCGGCGGGGACGACCTCCTGAAGAACGCGGGTGACACCTGCTTGCCGGATGAGGACGCGGTCTCTCCGTACCCGATCATGGTGGAGGACGCGTCCGGGACGATGGTGCCGGTCATCACCGCCCCGGGCGGGTACCGCTGCATCGGCGAGTTGAACGTCACCTTCGACGCAGCCGGCAACGTGACCGCCGCGGAGGGCCGCTCGGTCGGAGTGGGCTTCGACGTGGCGCCCGATCCCGCCGTCCAGGCCAATGTCATCGATCCGCTGTCGGCGGCGGTGGCGCTGATCGACGCCGACGTGATCGGAACCAGCGAGGTGGCGCTCGAGGGCCGCAGACCGCAGATCCGGATCATGGCCACCAACGAGGGCAACCTGATGGCGGACTCCCTGCGCGCCACCGCCACCAACCTGGCCGCGGAGTTCGGCAGTCCCGTACCGGATGTGGCGATCCAGAACGGCGGAGGCATCCGCAACAGTTCGCTGATCCCTCCGGGGGAGATCACCGTCGGAACCACGTGGGACATCGCCCCGTTCAGGAATTTCGTGGTGGTCGCCGAGATATCCCGTGACACCTTCCACATCCTGCTGGAGCAGGGACTTGACCGCCTGCCCGGTGCCGGCGGCCAGTTCGCCCAGGTATCGGGGTTCACGCTCACCTACGACCCGGCCGCTCCGGCCCGGGAGATCGCCAGGGACGGCGACTGCTCGCTGACCGGCAACCCCGGCGAGCGGGTCAGAGAGGTGGTGCTCGACGACGGCACGGTAATCGTCAGCGACGGGCAGGTGGTGGCCGGCGGCCCGGTCGCCCTGGCCACGATCGACTTCCTGGCCGGCGGCGGCGACTGCTACCCCTTGGCGGACATCGAGTTCACCAAGCTGGGCGTCAGCTACCAGCAGGCCCTGGCCAACTACATATCGAAGGACCTCGGCGGGAAGATCACCGCCGCGGACTACCCGGTGGGTGGCGGAGGCAGGATCGTCGCTCTCGAGCCCGATCCGGAGACTATCGACGTGACGGTCCGAGCGGGCGACACGCTGAGGAAGATCGCCATGACCCACCTCGGTGACGAGAACCGCTGGCCCGAGATCTTCTCCCTCAACGAGGGGCAGGTCCAGGCCGACGGCCGGTCGCTCACCGATCCCGACCTGATCCACATCGGCTGGGTCTTGAAGGTTCCCGCCATGTAGCAGCTTGCGGGTCCGGGCCGGGTGCCCGGACCCGAGGCTCTCCGGGCGATCGTCGAGCCGTTGGGGAAATCTGATTGATCCGCCGTTCCTCCAGCCTTCGGACCGGCCTGTTCCTGGTCGCCGCCTGTCTCGTCGCGGCCGGGACGGGACCGGCTCACGCAGGCTCTGACGATTTCGCAGGGTTTGTTCTGTGTGTTTAGGTTCTTGTGACCTGGTCAACTTTCTGGGCTCTGACGATTTCGCAGGGTTTCCTTGTGCGTTTGTGTTCTTGTGAACCAGTCAACTTATCGCTCAACGATGCTAATACTTTGGTATACTTCAATCGATGAGAAAGGGTTCTGGCGCAGCTAAGCCGCGGGGCAGAGGTCGCCCGACGCATCGCGAGGTGTATCGCCGGCTCCGTGTCCAATTCGATGAGTTGAGGGATCGCATGGGCGGCCTCCCGTTGCCCGAGGAGGCTGGGGGCATCTGGCGGTCGATCTGGTACGAGGAGGCCCACCATTCCACCGCCATCGAGGGCAACACGCTGGTTCTCAAGCAGGTGGAGCGGCTCCTCAACGAGGGACGGGCCGTCGGCAACAAGGAACTGAGCGAATACTTGGAGGTGAAGGGCTACGCCGATGCCGCCGACTGGGTGTACCGCCAGGCGAGCCATCCAAAGGGACTGTCGGGGCACGGCAGGATTCTCACACTGGGAGAAGTGCGAGAGATCCACCGCACTGCCATGGCTCCCGTGTGGGAGGTAGCACCCCATTCTGCCGCGACCGGCAAAGAGGCGCCGGGCAATTACCGCCGACACGACATCCAGCCATTCCCCGGCGGCATGGTGCCCGTGACGTGGCCGCTTGTCGATGCCGAACTGTCTGCGTGGGAATACGAAGTCAACTCACTCGCAGGAGAGGACTTGATGCTCCCTGAGAAGCTCGCGGAGGCCCACTGCCGTTTCGAGCAGATCCATCCCTTTCTTGACGGCAATGGCCGAACGGGCCGGCTTGTACTGAACCTGATCCTTGTGCGGCTTGGTTACCCGCCAGCAGTCATCTACAAGCGGGATCGGTCCAGGTACATCAAGGCGCTGCGTCAGGCCGACTCCGGCGTGGCCAGTCCGCTCGGCGAAATACTCGCTCGAGCCGTGCTCGACAGCCTCTACCGGTTCGTGCTACCTGCGGTGGCCGGCCCGGCCCGGCTGGTGCCGCTCGAAGCTCTGGCCACTGAGGAGTTGAGTGCTAATGCGCTTCGGATGGCAGCCCGTCGCAGCAGGCTCCAGGCAACACGCGGCGCTGACGGTAGGTGGCGCAGTTCGCGCAGATGGGTGGACGAATACCTCGGTTCCCGATACAGCAGGTATTCGGAGACGTAGGGTCACGTCGATCAAGGGCGCCTTCAGCTCGACGGCATCGGTGGAGGCTGCGGGGGGGCCCCGGTGGCGCGGCCGGGGTCCAGGAGCTGGCCGTCGAGGGCGACCTGGATCTGCTCGGCCATGTTGAGGGCGGCGATCAGCGCCGACAGCTTCCGGTCGAGTTCGTGGATCCTGGCGTCCTTCCAGTCGAAGCGTTCGTCGATCTTGTCGCAGGCCGTGCTTGTCGCCGGCTTCGGAGCGAGGAGCACCCCCACGATCCGCACCGTCACGGCCTGGCGTCACTACCGGCGCCGGCCGGCGAGGCATCGAGTTAGAGACCGTTGCGGGCGATGACGTCGCGGTACCAGGAGGCCGAGGCCTTGGGGGTTCGTTGCTGGGTGGCGTGATCGACATGGACCAGACCGAAGCGGCGGGAGTACCCGAGGGCCCACTCGAAGTTGTCCATCAACGTCCAGGCGAAGTAGCCCCGCAGCGGAACGCCGTCACCGATCGCTCGGGCGGCTTCCGCCAGGTGCCGCTCGAGGTAGGAGCGGCGATCCTCGTCCTGGATCATCCCGCCATCCCGGTGGGTATCCGGAAAGGCCGCCCCGTTCTCGGTTATGTATATGGCTTCGAACTCGTAGCCGTCCAGCATCCGCAGCATCGCGCCCAGACCGGAGGGGGTCACCGGCCAGCCCATCTCCGTGATCTCCGGAGGTGGGTCCCGGAGCGGTGAAGGCCGGTCACAGTCCCGCAAGCCCGGATGGCCCACCACCTCGGTGCGGTAGTAGTTGAGCCCCATAGCGTCCAATGGCTCGGCGATGACGTCCAGGTCCCCACCGGCGACCACCGAGGCGGGCCAGCCGGATGCGGCGAGAAGATCGTCCGGATATCCGAGGCCTGCCAGGGGGTCCAGGAACCACCGGTTCATCAGGCCTTCCTCCAGGGCTGCCGCATCCAGGTCCAGCGGATGATCGGAGCGTGCCACCTTGGGTTCGAGGTTGAGGGCGATACCGATCTCCGAACCCGCATGTCCCGCACGCAGGGCCTGTGCCGCCATCCCGTGCCCGAGGAGTTGGTGATGGACCACGTCGAGCTCGGTTCCCGAGTTGACCAGGCCTGGGGCATGCTGGCCGGTCCGGTGACCGAGGTGAGCCACCACCCAGGGCTCGTTGAGGGTCAGCCAATGCCTGACACGATCCCCGAGCCGGGACTCCACCGCGGCCGCGTATTCAGCGAACGCATGCGCCGTTCCCCGCACTCTCCAACCGCCTTCGTCCTCGAGGCACTGCGGGAGATCCCAGTGGAACAGGGTGACGAACGGCTCTATGCCCGCTTCCAGCAGCCCGTCCACCAGCCGGTCGTAGAAGTCCAGGCCCGCCTCGTTGACGGGACCCCTTCCCTGCGGGACCACCCGGGGCCACGCCACCGAGAAGCGATAGGCCGACAGTCCCAGGTCCTGCATGATCCGGATGTCGTCGCGCCATCTGTGGTAGTGGTCGCAGGCCACGTCGCCCGTGTCGCCGTTGAGGACCCGTCCGGGAATCCGGCAGAAGCGGTCCCACACGCTCTCCGACCTCCCGTCCTCGGACGCCGCTCCCTCTACCTGGTAGGAGGCCGTGCCCGCTCCCCATAGGAAACCGTCGGGAAAACGCCTGGTCACGGAATCAGCACCGTTCTGTCGAGACCTTGGGAGTCATGGGTGAACATCCCGGGCGCCGTTGATGACGCCGGAGCGATGGCGCGCGTGTCCGTTCCGGTAACCTGAATCCGCCATCCGGGCACGCGTGGGGCCGACCTGCCGGGGGCGAGCAAGGGAGAGGTGCATCTGGATGGTGGTTAGACCGAGATCGTCCGGGTCGCGCCGTGTGCCAGCCGGGTCACGACTGAGCCTCCGGTTGACTGCATGTTGCCTGTTTGCGTTCCTCATCGTAGCCGGTTGTGGCGGATCCGAGACCTCGGCGCCGATGAAGATCGGGCTGTTGCTCGACTTCTCGGGCGCTCCCGACGTCTCGGCTGACAGGAAGCGCGGCTTCGACCTGGCGATCCGCCACATAAACGACGGTGGAGGCGTGCTGGGCCGGCCGGTGGAGGGGGTGACGGGCGACGCCACACGCTCCCCGGGGCCGGCGGCCGAAGCGGCACGCGTACTCGTGGAAGCGGGTGTCCACGCCATCGTGGGACCGAACGCCAGCGCCGCGGCGCTGGCGGTGATCGAGGCGGTGAGCGGGCCCGAAGGGATCCCGACGATCAGCCCTTCGGCGACTTCCCCCGAACTGACGGAGGCCGAGGACAGCGACTTCTTCTTCCGCACGACCCTCGCCGACACAGCCCAAGGTCCCGTGATGGCGCGGGTGACCCGGGACCGCGGGTTCGACAACGTGGGCCTGATCTACTTCGACGACGCCTACGGCCGGGGACTGGCCGCCACCTTCGCCGAGGCGTGGGAAGGGAAGCTGGAGGGCGTGGCTGTCGACGACGCCCAACCCACCTACCTTCCGGAGTTGCGACTGAGCGCGCGCTCCGGTGCCCAGGCGCTGGTGGTTGTCACGTTCGGCGACCATGCCCTCGCCATCGTCCGCGAGGCCATTGACGAAGGCGTCTACTCCCAGTTCGTCTTCGGCGACGCCGCCAAGAGGCCCCGACTGGTCGGGGAGATCGGCGGTGCCAAGCTGGGCGGTATGTACGGCACCGCCGGAGCGCCCAGCCCTGACAGCACGGCCCGGCCCGAATGGGAGGCCTCGTTCGTGGCTGAGTACGGGGAGCTGCCCGTCATGACATACGTCAAGGAGACCTACGACGCCACGATCGCCCTCGCGCTGGCCGCCCAGGCCGCCGGGCGCTTGGACGGCGAGGCCATCCGGGACCATCTGCGGGACATCGGCCGGCCGCCCGGCCAGGTCGTTCTCGGTACTGCTGAGGGTGTGGCAGACGCCCTCCGGCTTCTGGCTGAGGACCGGGAGGTCGACTACGACGGGGTCGCCACCACGCTGGATTGGGATGGATACGGCGATCTCGAGCGGGGGTACATCGAGGTATGGCGCTTCACGCCGGACGGACGTATCGAGGAGGTGGAAACGGTCCTCTTCGCGAGTGGCTCCTGAGGCGGTCCCCAACGGAACCCGTCGAGGCCGGCGGTCACGAACTCAGTACCGCTCCATCGAGACCGTCCAGCGCCAGGACGCCGTCGACCGGACCGCCCGTAACCGAACGGGTGGCCACCGCCAAGGTGCCCGCGGCAGGGACACGGACCGGTTCGTCACCGAAGTTGAGATAGACGCACACCGTCTCCCCGCCGGCCCGGCGGCGGTAGGCGAACACCGTCTCCGGCAGGCCGTCGATGGCTTCGTAGGAACCCGTTCGTAGCGCGCCCGAGCCCTTGCGCACCTCGATGAGGCGGCGGGTGAGGCTGAGCATGGAGTCCGGATCGTACAGCTGAGCTTCGACGTTCCTGATGCCATCGGGGTCGACGGTGGCCAGCCACGGCCGGCCGGTCGTGAAGCCGGCGTGTTCCCCATCGGTCCATTGCATCGGGGTGCGGCACCCGTCCCGTCCCAAGCCGGGTTGGCGGCGGCCCCATGGATCCTGCTGCTGATCCGGCGGGATGTCGGCCTGGACCATGCCCAACTCGTCCCCGTAGTAGAGGGTCGGGGTACCCCGCAGGGTGAGGAGCATCAGCGTGGCCAGGCGGGCCCGGCGGTCACCGTACCTGGTTGCGATCCGTATCTCGTCGTGGTTGCCCAGGACGTAGTTGGGCCACGCTCCCGGCGGTAGGACCTCTTCCTGTTTCTCGACCACCCGGCGGGCCCAGGAGGCGGTCCAGTCACCGTCGATCATCCCGAAGTGGTAGGGCATGTGGAGCTCGTCCCCGTCGCCGTAGTAGGAGGCCCACTCCTCGCCCTCCAGGTGGATTTCCCCGACCGAGAACCGGGGCCGTTCCGCCGAGAAACTGTCAAGCACCGCCCGGACCTCCCGGAACAGGCCGTGGATGTCGGGGTGCCCCCGGTCGTGGACGTGATCGAGGGAGTCGTACTCGCCCAGGTTCTTGTAGCCGTGCCTGGGGATCTCCAGCACCGGGTTGGATCGGTACAAGGGATCCTTCATCGCGAAATGGCAGGCATCGAGGCGGAACCCGTCCACTCCACGGCGCAGCCAGAAGTGGAGCGTGTCGAGCATCGCCGCCCGGGCCTCGTCGTTGCGCCAGTTGATGTCTGGCTGTTCGGACAGGAAGCTGTGGAGGTAGTACTGGCCGGTGTGCTCGTCGAAGGTCCAGGCCGGGCCGCTGAAGACCGAGATCCAGTTGTTGGGCGCCGAGCCGTCGGGTGCCGGATCCTTCCACACGTACCAGTCGCGCCTGGGGTTGTCACGGGAGGAGCGGGCCTCCAGGAACCAGGGATGGCTGGATGAGGAGTGGTTGGGCACCCAGTCGATGATCACCTTCAGGTTCCGTTCGTGGGCGCCTTCCACGAGAACGTCGAAGTCGGCGAGCGTGCCGAAGCGCGGGTCCACATCGGTGTAGTCGGCCACGTCGTATCCGAAGTCGGCCATCGGGGAGGGGTAGAAGGGCGAGATCCATAGGGCGTCCACCCCGAGCGTGCCCGATAGGTAGTCCAGCTTGGAAGTGATCCCGGCCAGGTCACCGATCCCGTCCCCGTTCGAGTCCATGAAGCTGCGGGGATAGATCTGGTAGAAGACGGCCTCCTGCCACCACTCGTACTTCACCATTGCCTCCAAGAGGCCACACGTTACCGTCCCGGGCGCGCGTTCACGTTCCCGGGCGAGTTTGCTGGTAAGGAGTGGTGGGGCGAATGTTCGGCGAACGGCTTGCCGTCAGGGAGGGGCTCGGCCGGTGTTCGCGGGTAGGGCTTCGAGTATGGCGAGCGTGTGGGGGTCGGGGGCCGGGGGCTGGTAGCCACAGCTTCGGGAGGTGGGTAACAGCCGGCGCCGCCGTGGTGGGGATTGCGGGTCGATGCGCATGCCCCGGCGGTGTACGGCTACGTGGTGGTGCCACCAGCAGAGGGTGGTGAGATTCTCGGGGGCATGGGTTCCGCCCCGGGATACGGGGATGATGTGGTGGACTTCGAGCCGGTACCCGGAGTTGCATCCGTCGACAGTGCATCCGTCGTCGCGGGCCAGCACCGCCCTCCTGGTGGCCGGCCTTATCGATCCGGATGAACCATGGTGGATGAAGTCCTGCCCTGCCATGGTGATGGTCTCCGTGCGGCCTGCGCATCGGATGAGGTCCACGGTGTCGGGTCCGACCCGCTGCCCGGCCAGCACGCCGACGCCCTGCTCGAAACCGGATCCTTCGGCTAAGGGGTTGCGAGCCAGGACCATCAGCAAGGGCTCCCGCCGGGCTCGTCCAGGCGAGACGGCGTCCGGGGATCTGGTGCCAGGAGTGGTCCCGTTTTCGAGCTGGTCCTGGCAGAGGGTGGTGAGCGCCAGCGCCCTGCGGAGTCCGGGATCGGGGCGGGATTCGCCGGCGGGTACGAGCTCCTCGCCCCTCCGGTTGAGTCCCTGGCGGCATATCTCCGCCTCGGTCGCCCCGAGGCGCCCCGAAAGCCGCACGTGCGTGCCGTCCAGGGAGGGCTGGAAGGCCACGTACTGGCTCTCGAAGGTGTGCCTCTCGCGGTCCCGGGTCATCCTCCGGTGCTGCTGGACGACCCGGCCGACCTTGTCGAGGTCCATTTCCCGGCTACGTTCGATCGTGTCTTCGGTGGCGCCCGCCTCCCTGAGCCTGGTCTCCTCCAGTGTTCGCCCGTAGGAGAGCGCCCCGTCGCGTATCCGTTCGACGGCCCCGATGTCCAAGCGCTCTGCGAGATACACCAGGTCGCGGGCGGTGGAGCGGCTCACATCGGCTCGGGACACGACATAGCCGACCGCATTGCGATACCCGAACGGCAGGGCGCTTCGGTTCAGCAGGAGATCCTTGACCCATCGGAGCTGTTCGCCGCGGGCGCGGCTGATCTGGGTCTCGGCCCGGACCAGGGCGGCTTCGGTCTTGGCGTCCTCCACCTCGGCGTGCCGGTAGCCGTCTCTCCGGACCATGTGCTCGGCCCGCCGATACACCCGCTGCCGGTGTTGCTGGTAGGCCGACATGAACACGTCGCTCCCCGGCGCGGCCCGTCCCGCGATCAGCGCAGGGCCGGGCTGGACCGTGTCTTCTTCGGGATAGTCGAGCAGCTGTTCGTACATATGTGCGTATTATACGCTACCTCTGTGACATAAACCAGATGAAACCAGCGTTAGATACATGTATAACCGAGCAATCGGTAATTGCTATATCCGCAATAGCTCGAAACAGACTCCGTCACCCTCAACGAGCCAAGTCGATGTCGAGCCGGATGGAGCGGCCCAGACGGCTGACAGCGCCGATTTGTACCGAGCGCCCATCGGCCAGCGTCTCCCATCGGCCCCCGAACATGGGAGCGCCTACGCCTCCTGCAAGTACCGGCCCGTAGTAGAGGACGGCACGGTCGGCGAGACCGGCGTCCAGGAGGGAGCGAAACAGCCGGGCGCCACCTTCCACGAGGACGCGCCGGATGCCCGTGGCGTAGAGCTCGGAGAGCCCGACGGTTAGGTCCACGCGTTCGCCCGAGGAGTCGGGTGCGATGATCACCCGTCCGGGCAGGTCGAGCCCGGTGGGGCTAATAAGGACAGGATCACGCCGGAACAGCTGTGTCTCCGGCGGCAGCCCGCCCCTCCCGGCCACGATCACAGGCACCGGTTGCTTCACATCCCGACTGCCGTCGGGCGCCAGCCTCACGGTCAGCCGGGGGTCGTCGGCCCGGACGGTCCCGGCGCCGACCATCACCGCATCTACCTGTGCCCTCAGCCCGTGACCATCCCGGCGCGCCTCCGGAGTACTGATCCACTGCGAGGTCCCGTCCGCCGCCGCCAACTGCCCGTCGAGGGTCATGGCAGCCTTCATGATGACGATGGGCCGCATACCGGAAGGGTAACGATCAGAACAATCGGCCTAGCGCCGAATGGTCCTAGCTGCGAGCCGCGCGGATGACCTTCTGGTGGTCAAGGAGGAGCTCAACCCAGATCAAGAACACCCTCTTCGCTCTCTTGGAAGGCGAGCAGGTCATCGTACCGATTACGCAGGATCCGTCCGGACCCTTGGTTTTTCAAGTTACCAGCCATCAGAATCACCTTCGGCGGATGTCCATGCTCGCGACTCCGCTTACAAAAGCCCTTGTCCGTGGTAACTACAGCAAATCCGTGTCTCCTGGCATAGTCCCAAATCTCGTAGTCATAGGTCTTGTTGTGGGCATCTATGAGCCCGAGGCTGGGATCCCTGACGTGGCAGGACCCGGGCCAGAGGTCGTCCAGCCTCTCTATCAGGTCATCAGACGACAGGTTCTGATCGAACAGGAGCTTCATACCGATATCGCCCTTTCGTGGTCGAGCAGGAGGCGTTTGCGGTCGAGACCGCCGGCGTAGCCGTGCAGGCTGCCGTCGGCGGCGACCACGCGATGGCAGGGGAGCACGACCGGGATCGGGTTGGCGCCCAACGCTCGCCCCGTGGCGCGAGCCGCCTTGGGGTTTCCGGCCAGGGAGGCCACCTGCCCGTAGGTGCGGACCTCGCCCAGCGGGATGGCGGCGGTGGCGGCGAGCACCCGGTCCTGGAAGGGGGTGATCAGGGACCGGTCGAGGCCGGGCACGGGCTGCGGGCGGCCGTCGAAGTAGGAGTCGAGCCAGGAGCGCACCACACCCGTAGCCGACTGCGCCCGGACGATGCGAGGGGATACCTTGGCCGCCACCGTCTCCATGATCCGATCCAGGTCATCCGTTTCGAACGCGAGGGCCAGGAGCCCTCGTGGAGTCACGAGGGCGGTCAGGTCACCGATCGGAGACTCCACCGCGCTGTAGGCGACCCGGGCTGACCCCTCCTCGATAGCCCGGCGCGCGAAATGGCTTGCGGCACCGGTGTGATCACCCGATGGAAGGTTCCTGATCCGGTCGGCGATGTTGCTCATGCGAGTTCCTTTCGGAGGGAGGCGAGCCCGGCGCGCACGTTCTGGCGGGCTGCCGGCTCGCTGATGGACATGATCGATGCGATGTCCGCGTAGGGCAGATCGCCCAGGTACCGCAATGTGACCGCAGTCCGTTGCTTGGTCGGCAGGCGGGCTACACGGTCCCAGAGGTCGGTGTCGCGCACGGCTTCGGGTTGCGCGGGCTGGTCCGGGGGAGAGGATGAAGGGATCTCCCGGGCGTGTTTCCGCACGTGGTCGATTCCCTTGCGGCGGGCAATCGTGAACAGCCATCCCCTGAGGTTCCCGTCGTGTCGCAGCCCCTCGTAGGAACGCAGCGCCGCGAGCAGGGTGTCCTGGAGGCAGTCGTCGGCGGCGTCCGGACCCACCATCCCGCACAGGAAACGATGGAGCGCCCGCGCATGCTGGTCGACGAGTCTCTGGAACGGTGGCAGGTTCATTACCTGTTGAACGGTAGAGGGCCACCATCCGTGAGATGGATTCGGCTCAGGCCGTCCGCGGTATCGATCGGCCTATCCGAACTCCGGAGGGCCTGCCGATCCGTCCGATGCCCTGGGGACATGCGGCGAGGGCGGCAAACTCCCCGGCACTCGCCGCCCCGCTCTACGGGAGGATGGTGATGCGTCAGGCCTCGGTTAGGGAGGCGCGTGACTGCCCGTCGTCGGGCCCGACCTCGAAGACCACGCTCTGGCGGGTGGCTTCGATGTCGGTGGAGTCGAGATGCTCGTGGATCACGACCCGGGAAGCGCCGCAGTCGCCGAACTCGTCACAACTCAGAACCCCGGTGACACCTTGGAATCCGGACAGGTTGTCGAGATATTCGCGTATTCCGGCCCGGTCGATCACGAGGACCCCATCCTCCGACCTCACGTAGGAGGCAGCGCTGATCGCATCCAGGAGCAGGACCGTGGCGTCGTAGGCATGGCCCCAGTACGTGCCGGTGGGTGACCCTTCCGCCGTCTCCTCGTACCGGGCCCGGAGGCCGGGGGCGCTCTGGCCTGTGGTCTGGTTGGTGTTGTCCTCGAATCGGGTGTCGGGACCGGAGACGTAGGCGCCCTCGCTCTGGGGCAGGCTCAGGAAGCTGTCGTTGAGCAATCCGTCGGCGGTGGCGAGCACCATATCTGCAAACCCTGGCATCTCCGCGGCCTGTTCCACCAGGTAACCGCCGGTCGGCCAGAAGATCGGGAAGAACAGGGCCTCCGGCTCGCCGGCGGCTATCTCGGTGAGAACCGGGACCAGATCCTCGTCTTCGCGGTCCACCTCCCAGGTACCGGTGATCGTGCCGCCGTGTTCTGCGAACGCGTTGGAGAAGGCGGTGGCCAGACCCATCGTGTAGGGCCCACCATCGTGAACCACTGCCGCGGTCATCACGCCTTTCCCGTAGAGGAAATGAGCCACGGACTCACCCTGGATGAGGTCGTTGTGGGCCGTCCGGTAGTAGCCGGGGAAGTGGCTGGCCCCCTCGTTTCCCGACAGGTCGGATGTGAGCGACGGAGCGGTGTTGCCGGGGGAGATGAGCACCATCCCGGCCCTTGTAAGGAGCGGTGACGCCTCGGCCGCCGCTATAGAGCAGTTGGTGCCGATAACCCCGGCCACGTCGCCCTGGGCGACGATGACCTGGGCTCCGGCGAGACCGCCTTCGGCTGTACAGGTGTCGTCGAGAGCCGCCCCGAGGTTGACCTCGCGGCCCTTGATGGGACCGTAGTCCTCGACGGCGAACACGATGGCCATCTCCGCCGAGTTGCCGAACAGGGACAGGTCCCCCCCGTTGGTGTAGAAGGCCCGGATCTGTATCTGCCGGCCGTTGAGCACCTCGATGAGGCCAAGTGATTCGTCACCGAGATGGGGCTCAGCCTCGTTCCCGGCCGTGCAGGCCGGTGCCACCAGGAGCACGAGCAGCAGTGGGACCGCTGCCAGCCTGGGCATCGTACGAGCGTGGACCCGCCGGACTCTCATCGTTGTCTCCTCCCCCTGGGCGCGGCAAATGGTAGGAACCGAGGATCGGTTGTCGGGGGATTGTGGAGCCGGAAGGTCTACCCGAGGGAGGCCTCGAACTTCGAAACCGCCTCGTCGATCTCGTCCTCCGTGATCACGAGGGGCGGGGTGAAGCGCACCGTATCGGCGGTCACGTTGTTGACCAGCAGCCCGTTGGACAGGGCCGCCTGGTTCACCTCGGCGGCTCGGGGAGAGTCGAGCACCGCGCCGAGCATCAGCCCGCGACCCCGGACGGCGGTCACTCCGGGTACCGCCTTCAGGCGGGAGACGAGTTGGCGGCCGCGCTCCCGGCAGTTGGCGAGCAGGTCGCGGTGTTCGATCTCGTCGAGTACGGCCATGGCCGCCGTGGTGACCACGGGACCACCACCGAAGGTGGTGCCATGATCCCCGTAGTCGAACACCGCTGCGCGCTCCGTAGACAGGCAGGCTCCGATCGGCAGGCCGTTGGCCAGCGCTTTGGCGAGGGTGGCGATATCGGGTTCGATCCCCAGGTCCTGCCAGGAGAACCATGAGCCGGTACGTCCGATTCCTGCCTGCACATCGTCGAGGATCAGGAGGACGCCGCGCTCGTCGCAGAGCTTGCGCAGGGCACGCAGGTAGTCCGCGTCCAGGGGACGGACACCGCCCTCTCCCTGGGTGGTCTCGACCATCACCGCCGCGGTCTGCGGCCCGACGGTCCCGGCCATGGCGTCGATGTCGTTGGCCGGTACCTGGACGAAACCCGGGGGAAGGGGCTGGAAGACCGCCTGCTTCTTGGGTTGACCGGTGGCGGCCAGGGCCGCCAGCGTCCGCCCGTGGAAGGAGTCGAGCAGCGAGACGATCTCGTAGCAGTCCGGACCCCGGGCCTCCTGCCCCCAGCGCCGGGCGAGCTTGATGGCGGTCTCGTTGGCGGTGGCGCCGCAGTTGGCGAAGAACACGCGGTCCAAACCCGACAGGGCCTTGAGCCGTTCGGCCAACTCGACCTGCGGAACCATGTAGTACAGGTTGGAGACGTGGACCAGTCTGGTCATCTGCCGCGAGACGGCGGCGGCGACTGCGGCGTTGGCGTGGCCTACCGACGCGACCGCGATTCCGGCCAGGCAGTCCAGGTAGTCGTTGCCTTCCTCGTCGTAGAGGCGGCAACCGTCGCCGCGCACGAACGTCACCGGGGCGCGGCCGTAGGTCTGGATGATCGAGGCGGCCTCCCGCTCGGGGATGGTCGGGGCTTCGTTCACCATTGTTCGTCTCGTGTGATCATCGTTCCGATTCCTTCCGGGGTGAAAACTTCCAGTAGCACAGCGTGCTGGATCCGGCCGTCGAGTATGTGGGCCTGGGGAACGCCCGTCTCCAGCGCCTTGATGCAGGACTCCAGCTTGGGGAGCATGCCCGCCGAGACACTACCGCTTCCCAACAGTTGCCGTAGTTCGTCCACGAAGATGGCATCGATCAAGCTGTCCTCGTCATCGAAGTCGCGGTACAACCCCTCCACGTCGGTGAGGTAGATGAGCTTCCGGGCCCCCAGCTCCGCAGCCAGCGCACCGGCCGCGGTGTCGGCGTTGACGTTGTAGTGGTTCCCGTCCGCGCCGCGTGCCAGGGGCGCGAACACCGGCACCCCGCCCTTCTCCAGAAGTTCCTGGATCGGGTCGGTGCGCACCTTCTCGATCTCGCCCACGAAGCCGAGGTCGGGGTGGAGTTGGCGGGCGACCAGGAGGCCGCTGCCGAGGTCATGGAACCCGCTGGCGGCAGCGCCGTGGTCGTTCAGCAGCCGGACGATGTCGGGATTGATCTCGGACGCCAGCGTCGCCCTGACGACGCCGAGTGTGGCCTCGTCAGTGACCCGCAGACCGCGCACCCAGCGGGGCTCGATGCCGGCCCGAGCCATGGCGCGGGAGATGTGGGGGCCGCCGCCGTGGACCACCACCGGCCGAAGACCCAGGAGCCCCAGCAGGGCGATGTCCCGGGCGAAGCTCGACCGCAGAGCATCGTCGACCATCGCCGAGCCGCCGTACTTGATCACCACGGTCTTGCCGGCAAACTCCTGGATGTACGGCATGGCCTCGGTGAGGACCCTGGCCTTGGCCATGGCGGAGGCGATGCGCGACCGGTGCGGCGTGGGGGCGGTGTGGCCGGTTGTCACGGCAACCACCCGACCGCGGTCAGCCCGCTCGCCTCGGGGAGTCCCAGGGCAAGGTTGGCGCACTGGACGGCCTGGCCGGCGGCGCCCTTTCCGAGGTTGTCGATCGCAACGGTGATGATCGCCCGTCCGGTGGGACCGTCCTCGGCCGCGTGTATCAGGGCGCGGTTGGAGCCCACTACCCATCGGGTCTGGGGCGGTACGTCGATGACGTCCACGAAGGCCGCCCGGTCGTAAGCCTCCCGGAGGACCGGATCGATCGCGCCCGCTCCGGTGAGCGTGGCGGAACAGGTGGAGAGGATGCCGCGCTGCATGGGCACCAGGTGGGGGGTGAACTGAACAGGCAAGGGGACATCGGTGGCGGCCTCCAGCCCCATCTCGATCTCGGGACGGTGGCGGTGGGTGGTGACGCCGTAGGCTCGGACGCTCTCGTCCACTGCCCCGTAGTGGAGGTCGGCCCGCATTCCGCGGCCTGCGCCGGTCACGCCCGACATCGAGTCGACCACGATCGGACCCGAGATCAGGCCGGCGGACAGGAGTGGCGCCAGGCCCAGCAGCGCCGAGGTCGGGTAGCAGCCGGGGACCGCCACCCGGCGGGCTCCGGGGAGGGCGTCGCCGAACAGCTCGGGCAGCCCGTACAGCCAGTCGGGCAGCTCGCCGGGAAGGGGATGAGGGCTCCCGTAGGCGGCCTCGTACCGCTCGGGCGTGTCCATCCGGTAGTCGCTTCCCAGATCGAACACCGCCACCCCGGCCTCGGCCAGGAGATGGGCGGGTTCCCATGACGAGCCGTGCGGGAGGGCGAGGAAGGCGATGTCCGTGAGGTCCGGCAGGTCGGAGCGGATCGCCTCCAGCCGGCGGTCACCGCCGCCCAGGTGCGGGTGGACGTCGCCGAGCTGAGACCCGGCCCGGCTGTGCGCGCCCAGGTAGGCGATCTCCAGATCCGGATGATCGTCCACCAGCCGGATGAGCTCTCCCCCGGCGTACCCGGATGCGCCCAGTATCGCGACTTTCAGTGCCATGACTGCATGACTATACACGACTGCTGCATAAGAATACAGCCCGGAAGAGCGGAGGCGATCAGACCCGGTTGACGGCGGCAGGAACCGGCTCGCCCATCAACCCGGCCGCCACCGATTCGGCGACATGCAGACCGGCCTTGTCCTGGGCCTCCGCGGTGGACGCTCCCAGGTGGGGAGTGAGCACCACCTGGGGAAGTTCGACCAGCGGCCCTCCGACCAGGGGCTCGGTTGCGAAGACGTCCAGCGCGGCGCCGGCCACCCTCCCCGAGCGGATCGCCTCCGCCAGAGCCACTTCGTCGATGATCCCGCCCCGGGAGGCGTTGACGATCCTCACTCCCGGCTTGACCTTGCCGAAGGCGACCGCGTCGAGGAGGTTCTCCGTCTCCGGGGTCCTCGGGAGGTGGAGGGAGATGAAATCCGACTCCGCCAGCAGCGAGTCGAGGTCCCTGAGCTCCGCGCCTGCCTGCCTGGCCTGGTCGGCGGTGATGTAGGGGTCGTAGGCCAGCACGCTCATCCCGAATGCCAGTGCCCGCCCGGCCACCAACGTTCCGATCCTACCCATACCCACCAGGCCCAGGGTCTTGCCGTCGAGTTCCACGCCGCGGAATGCCGCCCGGTTCCACCTGCCGGCCCGGATCGTGGCATCGGCCCGGGCGATGTTGCGCGCCTGGGCGAGCATCAGCCCGAAGGCATGCTCAGCGGCCGAGACGCTATTGGCCAGCGGGGCGTTGGCCACCAGGATGCCGCGGCGAGTGGCCTCGTCGAGGTCGATGTTGTCCACACCTACGCCGGCCCGGCCCACCACGCGCAGCCGGGGCGCGGCCTCCATGAGTTCCCGGTCGACCATGGTGCCGCTGCGGACCACCAGCCCCTCGGCATCGGAGAGCAGGTCCAACAGGCGGGACCTGGGCTCCCCGGCGGCTTCCACCACCGCGCAGGTGTCCCGCAGGTACTCCGCGCAACTCGCGGCCAGCACTTCGGCGATCACCACTACCGGTCGGGTTCCTGCGGACACTCTCTCCACTCCCTGCTTGCTGGTCGCGATTGTGCCTAACCAGGCCCCGATCTACAACCCGGCTCCATGTGTATGCGCGGCTATCCGGTGCCGTAGACTGGCCGGTGTGGCAACGGCGCGCGACCTCGAGGATGCTGAGGTACGGATGGCGCGGGTGTCGTTCGCCGCGGCCGGGGACCGCCTGAGGATGGTGCCCTAGATGCCCGCGGCGATCCTGGTAGCTCTGAAGTTCATCTTCGTGGCCCTTGTCTACCTGCTGGTCTGGAGGGTGGCCACGGCGGTGGCCGAGCATGTCGGCGCCAAGCCCTGGAGGGTCCTGGGCGGTCCCGGTACCGGGTTGACCGTGGTCAGGAGCGATACCCAGAACGGGCTGGAATTCGATGTCCGTCAACCGATTGTGCTGGGCAGCGGCGGCGAGGCGGACATACACATCGACGACGCCTACGCGTCGGATCTCCATGCCCGGCTGGAACCCGGCGAGGAGTCGCTCACCCTGGCGGACCTGGGCAGCACCAGCGGGACCTACGTGAACGGGAAGCGGGTGACTGCGGTCGTGGCGTTGAGCCGGGGTGACTCCATCCAGATCGGCAAGACCGTACTGGAGGTGAAGTGAGGTTCGTCTGGGCCTCCGGAAGCCACACCGGACGCAGGCGTCCCAAGAACGAGGACTCGATCCACCCGGAGCATGACGGCCGGACGTCCGGCTCGCTGTTGGTTGCGGTGGCGGACGGGCTGGGGGGCCATCGGGGCGGGGAAGTGGCCAGCCGCGTGGCCATCAAGGCGACGGTCGACGCCGGCGGGACGCCCGAGGAGCGGGTGCGGGCAGCCAACGATGCCATCCTCGACGAAGTTCTCAGACAGCCCCGGCTGGTCGGGATGGGCACCACGCTGACGCTTGCCGAGCTACAGCCTGACGGCGAGGTCGCCCTGGCGCACGTCGGGGACAGCCGGGCCTACTGGTGGCATGCCGGACGCTTCAAGCAGGTCACTATCGACCACACCTTCGTTCAGGAAGAGGTCGATGCCGGACGGCTCACCACCGAACAGGCCCGCCACCATCCCGAGCGGTCCGTCCTCACGAAGGCGCTGGGATTCGGCCACGGTCTGGTGGTGGACGGAGCTCGACTGAAGGTCTCGGTGGGGGATCGCCTGCTGTTGTGCTCCGACGGCCTTACGTCGATGGTCGGGGACGATCGAATTGCCGGCATCCTGGAGAGCGGGGCGCCGTCGGATGTGGTGTGGGCGCTGATCGAAGCCGCCAACCGGTCGGGAGGGTTGGACAACGTGTCCGTGATCGTGGTGGCGATCGCAGAGGACGAAGCGAGCGGGGCTTGAACGGATTGCCCCGTCCGCTTCCGATGGTCTTTCGGGCATGGTGCGGGCGCACGGACCGCCCGATCCGATGAGCAGGCAGGCGGAATTCGTATTCGTCTGCGGGTCGGGTGGCCTGGCCGCATTCGGAGTCGTGCTCGTCAACCTGGCTCGGGAGGAGGTCCGGGCCACACCGGCGCTGGCGGCCTTCGTGGTGCTGGCCGTAGCGTTCGGGCTGCTCCTCGTGGCGTTGCGAGCGTGGGCGCCGGACGCCACCCCCCTCCTGGTTCCCACCGCTTCCATCCTCGCGGCGGTGGGGTTCGTCACCATCTATCGCCTGGACGAGGATCTGGCGGGCCTCCATAGCTGGTGGTTGTTGCTGAGCGCCACCATGTCCGCCATCTGGCTGTACGCCGTCTCCGAGAAGGGTCTCGGTCATCGGGGCGGCGGTTGGTGGCCTCTCCTGGCCCTCGCGGCCGGACTGGTTGCGATCCCGTCTCTGGGTTCGGGGAGCGACCTGATCTGGGTGGCCTGGGAGTCGGGTCCGGCGTTGGTCCTCGACCCGGGCGAGATCGTCAAGTTGGTGACTGTGGCCCTGTTTGCCACCCTCCTTTCCGAACGGCAGGCATTCTTCTCCGCCGGCGGCCGGTATACCGCCTCGCTCAACCCGGCCCGGGTCACGACGGTCTGGCCATCGCTCGTCCTGCTGGGGCTCGTCTTGGTCGGCGTTGCCATCCGGGACTCGGGAACGTCCATGATCGTGCTGGGGATGTTCTGCGTGATGGCCTACATGGCGACCGACCGGGCCGCCTACCTGGTCGGTGGCCTTGGTGCGGGGATCCTCTGGCTGGTTGCGGGCCCCTGGTTATCGGGGGGTATCCAGACCCGGATAACGGTGTGGACGGATCCATGGAACCAACCGGAGGGCCCGGGCAACCGGCTCGCCGAGGGCTTGTACGGACTTGGGGCGGGGAGTCTCTCGGGGACCGGCCCCGGTCTTGGCGATCCCGGTCTGATCCCGGATTCGACCACCAGTCTGGTGTTCGCGGCCGTTGGCGAGGAGCTGGGCCTCGCCGGGACCGTGGTGGTGCTGGCCGCTTACGCCCTGATGGTGGTCACCGGCTTCGGTATCGCTTTGCGGGCCAGGCAGGTGTTCCACAAACTCCTTGCGGGCGGGATGTCGCTCCTCCTCGGTGGCCCGACCGCGCTGTCCGTGGCCGGAGTGGTCGGGCTCCTACCCGGCACCGCCATGCCGATTCCCTTCCTGTCGTACGGGCTGTCGTTGACGATGGCCGGTTTCGTCATCCTCGCCGTCCTGGCCCGCGTGAGTCATGAGGAACGGGTATGAACGGACCGATCCGCCGCGTCGTCTTGGTCCTCGGCATCATCTTCCTGGTACTCGTGGTGGACCTCACCTACTGGCAGGCGATCGCGGCCGACCGGCTTCGCCAGAATCCCCGGAACCCGCGGGTGGAGTTGACCAGGTCGGGCCAGGAACGCGGCGAGATACTCTCCGCGGACGCAGTGGTGCTGGCCAGGTCGGTGCCCGATCCTCTCGATCCCGGAGCGTTCCGGCGCGAGTACCTGTACGGGTCGGTCTATGCCCATGTGGTCGGCTTCTCTTCGGCGATGTTCGGCGACCGGGGCGTGGAGGCTGCTCACGCCACGCTGCTCCGGTCGCGCCGCGACCTGACCACCTCGGGGATCCTCAACGCGCTGCTCGGTGAGGACCTGCGTCCCCGTTCGATCCAGCTGACGCTGAACCACGAGCTTCAGGCAACCGCCGCCAGAGTCCTGGGCGATCGGCGGGGCTCGGTGGTCGCCCTCGATCCTGCCACCGGTCAGGTCCTGGCGATGGCCAACTCACCGACCTTCAATCCCAATGCCCTGGTCGGGACGAATGCTGCGGTGGTATGGGACGCACTGACGGAGAGTCCTGACGGGCCCCTCGTCAATCGCGCCGTCGGAGGGTCGTTGCCGGAACTGCTGACCGCCGAGGGAGCGATCACGCTCGACGAGATGGACCCGCGCTCCGCGCTCGGCATTGCCACGCGGGTGGCGGCCGCCGGCCAGGACGGGCTGATGATGCGCCCGTACGTAACCGCTCGCGTGTTCGACGCCGACTCCGATCAGGTGTCGCAAACGGACCCGGAACCCATGACCGACACCTTTGGCTACGAGGCCGCCCTGTCGCTTTATGGAGAGAGCCGGCCACTGGCGGTCCGCGGCGCGCGGGACCGTCCGGGGGAGCCTGCCGGCAACTCGGGAGTTGCCGAGCTCGACGCGGGGGGGTCGGCTGCGTGGTTCTTCGGGGTCTGGCCCGCCGCTCGCCCCACCATCGTGGTGGCGGTAGTCGTCTATCCCGGCGGTCCCGGCGAGATAGGGCCGGGCAGAGCTGCGGCGGCTTCCATCGGTCGAGCGGTGCTTGCAGCCTGGATCGAGGTTATCCCACCAGCTTCCTAGGGTTTGCCTTCGTCAGCGGGCCTTGCGAGGAATACGCTGCCTGGCGCATTCTGCTTGCCGCCGGCATCCTCGCCGAGTCGACAAACAAACGGCTAAGGGCCTCGCCCGTGGCAAACTACCTGGTATGAAAGTGGTCGGCCACCATCCGAGCCCCTTGGTGCGGGGTTGACGGTACGTTTCTGAATGGTTGCTCCGAACTCCCTAGGTCGTTACGAGTTGACCGCGCAGATCGCGCGCGGCGGCATGTCGGATGTGTTCGAGGCTCGGGATCGTCTCCTCGACCGCAAGGTGGCCGTCAAGATACTGCACGACCGGTACGCCGAGACGGATACCTTCGTAGCCCGCTTCCGCAAGGAGGCCAGGGCGGTCGCCAACCTGAGCCATCCCAACATCGTGTCGGTCTACGACTGGGGCGAGGAAGACGGCACCTACTTCATGGTCATGGAGCTTGTTACGGGGCGATCCCTCCGCGACATCATCCAGGCCGAGGGCAGGCTCCTGCCGCGCCGGGCAACCGAGATAGCAGCCGAAATCGCCAAGGCGCTCGACGCCGCTCACCGGAGCGATGTCATCCACCGCGACATCAAGCCCGGCAACGTTCTGCTGACGACGGACGGCAGCGTCAAGGTGACCGACTTCGGCGTGGCTCGGGCCCGTAGCGCCTCCGAAGGCCTGACCAAGGCGGGATCGGTAATCGGCACCGCCACATACTTCAGTCCCGAACAGGCCAGTGGCGACCCTGCCGACGAGCGGTCGGACATCTACAGCCTTGGGGTGGTGCTCTACGAGATGCTGGTGGGCCGTCCCCCCTTCAGGGGGGAGAGTGCCGTGTCGGTGGCGTACCAGCACGTCACCGCCGAGGTCATCCCACCGAGCAGGCTGAATACCGACGTGTCGCTGGAGCTGGAGAACGTGGTGATGCGCGCCCTCGAGAAGGACCCTGATCGACGCTACGAGACGGCCGCCGACATCCACCATGACCTGCTGGTTCTGCTCCAGGGCCGCCCTTCGCCGGTCAGCCAGGCCTCGGTGCCGTCTCCCGGCCGCGCCGGCCCCGGCCAGGACCTGCCGCCTCGCCCGCCCCGCGCCGACGATGCCTACCGCCGCATGCAGGGCCGGCCCCGCCAACCGTCGCAGCTTCCCTTCATCCTCACGGCCGTCCTCCTTGCCGCCGGTGTGGTACTGGGGGCATACCTCCTGCTCAACAGCCTTTCGAACGATCCTCCGCCTCCCACCACCCAGCCGGTGGTGACCATTGCAGTTCCGGACGTGACAGGCCAATCCGAGGACGAGGCGTTCATCGTGCTCCAGGAGGCGGGGTTCCTGGTCACACGAACCAGGGAGCCGAGCGAGGCGCCGGAGAATTCGGTAATCCGGACCGAGCCGGCGGCGGGAACGGTGGCCGAGGAGGAATCACCCGTCGACATGGTCGTCTCCGACGGGCCTGCCCAACTGCATATTCCCACCGTGGTCGGATCGACCAGAGAGCGCGCCATCGGGCAACTCGAGGGTCAAGGGTTTACCGCCACGGTGCGCACCGCCCGTCACGACACGATCGGGGTGGGCGTGGTTATCAGCCAGAATCCGGAGGGTGAAGCGCGGGCACCGGTCGGGACGGTCGTCGAATTGGTGATCTCGGCCGGTCCGGAGCCCATCGAAATGCCCCGGGTGATCGGACTGAGCCGCGATCGGGCGGAGGGGATGCTCGAGGGGCTCGGTCTGGAGGTTTCCACCACCCTGGCCCGCAACAACGAGGTGCCGGCCGGAGTAGTTGCCGGCCAGGAGCCTACTCCGGGAGCGGACGTGAACCCCGGATGGAGTGTCCAGTTGGTGGTCTCCGAGGGTCCCCAGATTTTCGTGCTCGAGGAGTTGGCCGGTCAGGCGGTAGCTGACGCGATCGTCCTGCTCGGGGAGGCGGGGATGCAGGTACAGGTCATCCAGGAGCCCAGCGCGGGCGATGAGGTCGGTGTGGTGATCCGGACCGACCCGCCGGGAGGAACGGAATTGCCTGTGGGCGAGATGATCACCCTGTACGAATCCACGGGACCGGATCTGGTGGAGGTTCCCGACCTCACCGGCGCCACCCCCGAGGAGGCGGAGGCGATATTGGCCGAATTGGGCCTCGTCCTGGAGGTTGCCAACTCGAGGGCTACGGTTGATACCCCCGAGTTGGAGGGGAGGATCGCCCGCCAGGCCCCGGGCCCGGGCGAGGAGTTCGAGCGCGGCGACACCGTGCTGGTAGTGCTCGGTGACTACTCTGCACCAGTGGTGGACGCGGGTAGTGATAGTCCGGAATCGGACGAGGAATAGGGGAGGCCGATGGCATCAGTCGAGGCAACGGTTCGGGACGCGATGGAAGCCAGCGGGCCGGCTGTGACGGTCCGGGACGCGGTGTTCCGCTACGGCCCCAAGACGGTTGTGGAGCAGTCCAGCGTGGACATTCCGGCCGGATCGATCACGGCACTGATCGGGCCCAACGGCGCAGGCAAGTCGACCCTGCTCAACGCCATTGCCGGCCTGGTCCAACCGGTGTCGGGCAGCGTCACCGTGGGATCCAGGAACGGCCGGACCTATCGGACCTCCTATGTCCTCCAGGAGACCAAGGTCAATCCCTCGCTACCGGTCACCGTCCGGGAGGTGGTCAGTATGGGCCGCTACGCGGGCCGGCGGCCGCTGCGCCTTCTCAACAGGGAGGATCGCAGGATGGTCGACGAGGCGATGGAGAGAACCAACATCACCCACCTTGCCATGCGGCACCTCTCCCGACTGTCGGGCGGGGAACGCCACCGGGTGCTGCTGGCCCAAGGGCTGGCGCAGGACCACGACATCCTGTTGCTGGACGAGCCGGCCACCGGCCTCGATGTGGTGTCCATCCAGGCGGTCCGGGACACCATCCGCTCCGAGAACGCTCACGGATGCACGGTCATCGTCACCACGCACGATCTGGCAGAGGCCTGGGATGCCCACTACGTGGTCCTCCTGGCAGGGCGCGTGGTCACCGCCGGTCCACCCGGCGAGGTTCTGACGGCTTCGCAGCTGACGGCCGCCTACGGCATGGGGCTGATGAACGTGGACGGCACCCATCTGTTCCTCGACGATCCACATCACGACGAGACGGATCGGCACCACTCCCACGAGCGATCCATCCATCTGGAATCGGACCCGACCGACCTACATCACGACGAGCACAACCACTGAGCGCCCCCCGGCCTGATCTTCGGGTCGGCTCCGGGATCAGCCGGTCAGGAAGTTGTCGAGGAGCGCCATCCCCTCGTCGGTGAGCACGCTCTCCGGATGGAACTGCACGCCATGGATAGGAAGCTCCCGATGCCTCACTCCCTGGATAACGTCATCCTCGCTCCAGGCGCAGGGCTCGAGCACGTCGGGCAGGACGCTGGCCGCCAGCGAGTGGTACCGCGTGGCGACGAAGGGATTCTTCAGACCGGAGAAGATGTCCCTGCCGTCGTGACGGACCGATGAGGTCTTGCCGTGCATGATCCGGGGAGCGAGGTCTATGGCGCCGCCGAACGTGGTGACGATGGCCTCATGGCCGAGGCAGACGCCCAGGATGGGTACTAGCCCGGCGAAGTATCCGATGTACGACTCCGTGTAGCCGGCGTTCTCGGGCCGTCCGGGTCCCGGTGAGACGACCAACCTGTCCGGTTTGAACCGGGCGGCTGAGGGCGCATCCATCTCGTCATTGCGGATCACGGTCGGTTCGGCGCCCAGCTCACCAAGGTACTGGACCAGATTGAAGGTGAAGCTGTCGTAATTGTCTAGGACCAGCACCCGCATAGGCCGCTCAGCCTACCGAACCGTTCGCATGGAACTACCGCCACCGGGACCCGGGACCGTTCGGCCCGGTGCCGGCGGTGGTAGCCTGGTCCGCATGCCGGAATCCAAGGGGCGTCGCAAATCCAAGACGGTGGGTCGTCCGACACCACCCAAGAGCGCCAGCCGGGGGAAGAAGGCCAAGGAGTCATCGAAGCTCTACGTGGCGATCATGTTCGGTCTCATGGGCCTCGGGGTCCTGCTGGTCGTGACCCGTTACGTGCTCGACACGCCTTCGTGGTTGTTGCTGGTCGGGCTGGCTTCGATGGGCGGCGGCTTCCTCATGACAACCAACTATCACTGAGGCCCGGGTCGCTCCGATGTTCCCCGAGTTTCTCGCTGTGTCGCTCCGCGCCGTTCAGTCGCGTTGACACGGGGCAGAGTTACAGCCCTGTAGTTCTCCACGGAGTTATCCAAGGCTGTGGATAGCCTCCGGGTCAGGTGACGGGGACCTCGTCCATCTCCTCGCGGCAATGACGGGGCGGGTTCGATGCGGTGGTGTTGGAGGTCGTCATCGTCACCTCGGTGCCGCAGAGGCTGCACCGGAAGCGCCGTAGGGTCTCCACGACGTCATCGGGATCGACAGCCGGTGGGGGATTGGCCACTGCCCGGATCACGGCCATCGAGGCCGTCCAGATGGCGGCGCCGATCGCCACGGCGATGATTATGTTGAGCAACGTCATACGGCGGGCCGGTCCACCTCGTCTCGTTCCAGCGCCGCCTACGCGGCCCGTTCGAGGATCATGGCGTTGGCCATGCCCCCGCCCTCGCACATGGTCTGGAGTCCGTAACGAGCCCGCCGGCGCTCCATCTCGTGCACCAGGGTGGCGGTGAGCTTGGCGCCCGTTCCCCCCAAGGGATGGCCCGTGGAGATCGCCCCGCCGTTCACGTTGGTCCGCTCCCAGAGGGCATCAGGATCGGACCCTCCGTTCTCGGCCAGCCAGATCCCGACCACCGAGGCGAAGGCCTCGTTCACCTCGAACAGGTCGATGTCGTCGATACTCAATCCGGCCCGCTCCAGGACCCGGGCGGTGGCCGGGATCGGTCCGGTGAGCATGCTGACCGGATCCACGCCCGCCAGGGCGAACTGCAGGAAGTAGGCCTTGGGTTCCAGACCCAGTTGCTCGGCCTTCTGTTCCGACATGATCAGCACGGCGGCCGCGCCGTCCGAGATCTGGGATGAGTTCCCGGCGGTGACCACACCGTCCGCCTTGAAGACCGGCGGGAGCCCGGCCAGTACCTCCGGCGTGGTGCCGGGACGGATGCCCTCATCGGTGGTGATCGTCTCTGCGGCGCCGTTCATCCGGACCTCGACCGGGACGATCTCGGCAGCGAACCGGCCTTCGTCGGTGGCCCTGGCGGCCCGCATGTGGGAGTGGTAGGCGATCCGGTCGAGGTGCTCCCGCGACAGGCCCCACTTCTCGGCGATCAACTCCGCGGAGATCCCCTGGGGCACGAGGCTGTTGGCATAGCGTTCCACCATGCGGGGCCCGAACGGCCGCCCCGGTCCCTGCTGGGCGGTGATTCCCATAGGCACCCGGCTCATCGACTCCACGCCGGCCGCGATCGCCACGTCGTAGGCGCCGGCCATCACTCCTTGGGCGGCGAAGTGGGACGCCTGCTGCGCCGAGCCGCACTGGCGGTCGATGGTCGTGCCCACCACGTCCTCGGGGAAGCCGGCCGCCAGCGCCGCGTTCCGACCCACGTTGAAACTCTGCTCCCCGGTCTGCGTCACGCAACCCATGATCACGTCATCGACGAGGGCCGGGTCGAGCTGGTTGCGTTCCACCAGGGCTCGCAGCGGGATGGCGGCGAGATCGACCGCGTGGTATCCCTGCAGCCTGCCGTTCCGCTTGCCGGTGGGTGTTCTGACTGCGTCGACGACAACTGCCCGTTGCATGCCCTGTCTCCCTCGTATGCGGATGACCTTCGGAGTCCCGAAACGATGACCGGTGGAGGTGATCGGATTCGAACCGACGACCTCCTGGTTGCAAACCAGGTGCTCTGCCGACTGAGCTACACCCCCGGCTTCCCGCAGTCTACTTTGGCAACCGCCGGGACAAGGCAGACCACTAGCCCAAAATGATCAACGCCAGGGCCACAGTGGCGACCGCGAATCCGACCTGCTGGATGCGGGTGGTGCGCTCTCCGGAGAAGATGACCTGGAACAGGACCGTGACACCGAAGGACATCTGGAAGAACAGACCGGCCACGGCCAGGTTGACCTGGGCGGCCAGCGTGAAGGTCCCGAGCCCGATTCCGCCCAGCATGCCGACCATGATCGTTCGCGGGATGGCTCCCCGGTGGGGCCGCACCTCCTCCCTCCGGATCAGTATCAGTGCCAGGACGAATGCCACCGCTACCACCCTCCCCGGTACCACCGGCCAGATCCCGGCGTCATCGCCGGTCAGACCCAGCAACGTGGAGGTGACGCCGAACATGAAGCCGGAAATCAGGCCGTGCCTGATGGCGATGAGGTCCCGTCCCGCTCCGGTGTCCTTCGCTCCGATCAGCCAGACGCCGATCAGCCCCACCACCAGACCCGAGCCCACCACCATCGAAGGAAGGCCCGACACGATGGCGTCAACCCCTATCGGGACGACCGCACCCGTGACCGCGGCCACCGGCGCCACTATCCCGGTGCCCCGGGTGGTGTAGCCCCGGTAGAGCTGGATGAGGCCCATTCCGGAGGACACCCCTGAGCAGCTGCCGAGCACCAGGTCGAAGGCCGTGGGGCTTCCGCCTCGCCAGATCGCCAGGATCAGGGTCGACAGCAGGGTGAACACGTAGATAGAGAGCACGGCGGCCAAAAGGCGCCCGCGACGGCTGACGTTGGTTCCGATGTGATCGGCCAGCCCGATGGACAGCGGGGAGAGGAGGCCGATGAGGATGGTCATCGGAGGTAGCCGCGGCCTGCTACTGGAAGGCCTGTAATCCGGTGATGGATTGGCCGAGGATCAGGGTATGGATCTCGTTGGTGCCCTCGTAGGTGATCACCGATTCCAGATTGTTCATGTGGCGCATGACCGGATAGTCGAGCGTGATGCCGTTCGCTCCCAGCACGGAGCGGGCGGTCCGGGCGACCTCCAGCGCCATGCGGACGTTGTCGAACTTGCCCAGCGACACATGCTCGGGGCCGGCTTGGCCCTGATCCTTCATGCGGCCGATGTGCAGAGAGAGCAGCAGTCCCCGGTTGACGGAGACCATCATCTCCACCAGCTTGCGCTGGATCAGCTGGAAGCCGCCGATCGGCCGGCCGAACTGCTGGCGGGTGGTGGCATAGTCGAGGGCAGCCTCGTAGCAGGAACGGGCGGCGCCGATCGCCCCCCAGATGATGCCGTACCGGGCTTCGGTCAGGCAGGACAGCGGGCCTCGCAGCGAGGACACGCCGGGCAGCGCCGCTTCCCGGGGGAGCCGGACATCGTCGAGGGTCAGCTCGGAGGTATGGGAGGCTCGGAGGGAGAGCTTGCGTGGGATGTCGCGAGCTGCGAATCCCGGAGTGTCGGTGGGGACGATGAACCCCCGTACTCCATCGCCGGACCGCGCCCAGATGACGGCCACGTCCGCCACCGACCCGTTCGATATCCAGGTCTTGGTGCCGTTGACGATCCAGTCCGGACCGTCGCGGCGGGCGGTGGTGCGCATCGAGCCGGGGTCGGAGCCGGAATCGGGCTCGGTGAGGCCGAAACACCCCAGCACCTCGCCCGATGCCATTCGCGGCAGCCATTCCCGACGCTGATCCTCGGACCCGTACTCCCGGATCGGGAACATGGCCAGCGAACCCTGTACCGACACCATGCTGCGGAGTCCCGAGTCGCCCGCCTCGAGTTCGAGACAGGTAAGTCCGTACTCGACGGCGGAGGCGCCCGGGCATCCGTAGCCGTCCAGGTGCATACCCAGCAGGCCCAGACCGCCCAGTTCCCTGGCCAGTTCCCTGGGCAGTATCCCCTCGTTGAACCAGTCGCCGATCGACGGGAGTACCCGGTCGCCTACCCACTGGCGAACCGTGTCTTTGAGGAGGCGTTCCTCAGGATCGAGGAGACGGTCGAAGCCGAGGAAGTCCTTAGGGTCCGGCGGAGCCGGCCGGGTGGTCGATGACATGATGGTGCTCGAGATTCCTGAGGCGGGTGCTAATCCCATTGTGGCAGGCGGAACCCCAGGTGGGCGGCGGCGCGCCTCCGTGCTCCACGGTCCCCGGGCCGGGGCGGATCTCGCATGCCGGGCGTGGGCATCCGCGCGGGCAAGCGTGTACCGTTGCCTTCCATCAGTACCCGCGATCGGAGCCTAGGTTGGCTAGGCGGAGGAGTAGTCGATGACCGTCCCGACCAAGATACTGCTCGACGAGTCGGATCTCCCGACCCATTGGTACAACATCATCCCCGATCTGCCGGCGCCGCCTCCTCCGGTTCTCCATCCGGGAACCCTCGAGCCGGTGGGACCGGGTGATCTGGCGCCACTGTTCCCGATGGACCTCATCCTCCAGGAGGTATCGCAGGACAGCTACATCGAGATCCCCGAGCCGGTCCGGGACATCTACCGCCTCTGGCGGCCCACCCCGCTGTACCGGGCGCACCGGTTGGAGAGGGAACTCGATACCCCGGCCCGCATCTACTACAAGTACGAGGGGGGTAGCCCGGCCGGATCCCACAAGCCGAACACGGCGGTCGCCCAGGCCTACTACAACGCGCAGGCGGGTGTCAGGAAGCTGACCACCGAGACGGGCGCCGGCCAGTGGGGAAGCGCGCTCGCCCTGGCATGCCGGATGTTCGGCCTCGAGTGCGAGGTGTGGCAGGTCGCAGCCTCGTTCGATCAGAAGCCGTACCGGGGCTCCATGATGCGCACCTGGGGCGCCGCTATCCACTCAAGTCCCTCCGAGGTGACGAATGCCGGCCAGGCCATCCTCGCCAAGGATCCCGACAGCACCGGCAGTCTCGGCATCGCCATTTCCGAGGCGGTCGAGGTGGCGGCCACCAACGAGGACGTGAACTACTCGCTGGGCTCCGTGCTGAACCACGTGCTCCTGCACCAGACGGTGATCGGCCAGGAAGCCGCCGCCCAGCTCGCCAAGGTGGACGAGACGCCGGATGTGATCATCGGCTGCACTGGGGGCGGTTCCAACTTCTCAGGCCTGTCGTACCCGTTCCTGCGGGAGAAGCTGGCCGGGAATATCAATCCCACCATCCGGGCGGTCGAGCCGGCGGCGTGTCCTTCGATTACCAAAGGTGAGTACCGCTACGACTTCGGGGACACCATCGGCATGACGCCGCTCATCAAGATGCACACCCTGGGCCACGGGTTCGTGCCGGATCCGATCCATGCGGGTGGGCTGCGATACCACGGAATGTCGCCGCTGGTCTCCCACATCGTGGAACTCGGGCTCATGGAGGCGGTCGCCATCGCCCAGGTGGAGTGCTTCGAGGCTGCCCTGCAGTTCGCCAGGACGGAGGGGATCATTCCCGCCCCCGAACCAACCCACGCCATCGCGGGGGCGATCCGGGAGGCCAACGAGTGCCGGGAGTCCGGTGAGGAGAAGGTGATCCTCATCGCCCTGTGCGGCCACGGCCATTTCGACATGGCCGCCTACGACACCTTCCTGGCCGGAGACCTGCACGATTACGAGTACCCGGCCGAGGCCATCGCGGCGGCGCTGGCCGAGGTGCCGGTGGTCGCCTGACGGAGTTGTCCGGTCCGGCCGTACGGGACCTGCTCCCAGCGGCCGGACCGCGGCGCCCGGTCAGCCGAACAGGACGAGTTGGGGGTCGGGTTGCTTCCGGGGCTTCGGATCGCGGGGTTGCCGGCGTTCCCTGCCGGGGGCGCCGTGGGCCGTTTTGACGCGGCCGATCAGGCCTCCGAGACGCCGGCGCATGGCCGGGGGAGCGTAGGACCTGTCTCCGTAGGTGTGCCGGTAGAACCGTGACAGGTGCGGGTAGTCCCGTTTTATCCACCCCAGCACGTGTTCCTTGAGCGGTCCCCGCACATGCAGGTATCCGCCCATGATGAACCGGGCCCCGGCCTCGGCCGCCCCTCTGACCAGTTCCTCCACCTGCTTGGGATGATCGGTTATCCCGGGGAGGATGGGCATCATCAGCACGCCCGAGGAAATCCCGGCATCGTTGAGCCGCCGGACCGCGTCGAGACGCTTGCGGGGATGGGCCGTTCCCGGCTCCGAGCGTGACCAGGCCTCGGTGTCGAGGGTTCCGATGGAGAAGTTGACGCTGATCTCCGCGGTCCGAGCGGCCCGGGTCAGGACGTCCAAGTCCCGGAGCACCAGAGGCGACTTGGTGAGGATCGAGAACGGGTTGCCCCGCTCGGCCAGGATCTCGACGATCTGGCGGGTCAGCTTGTACTTGCCCTCCGCCGCCTGGTAAGGGTCGGTATTGGTCCCCATGGCAATCGGATGGCCCGCCCATCGCTGCGGGGCGGTCTCGTGGCGCAGGATCTCGGGAGCGTTGATCTTGACCACGATCTTGGTGTCGAAGTCGCGCCCGATGCCGAGGCCCAGGTAGTCATGGGTGGGCCTGGCGAAGCAGTAGGTGCAAGCGTGGCTGCAACCGCGGTAGGCGTTGATGGTGTACTCGAAGGGCAATGCGGATGAACGCGGTACCCGGTTGATGATGGTGCGGGACTCCACGTGGAGGAACTCGAGACCGCGGTAGGCGCCCCGGCCGATCCGGCGCTCGACCACCGTGTCGAACAACGCCCGCTCGTTACCGGGCGCATCGGTCGTGATCCAGCGAAGCTCTGCCATGGCCCGAGTTAGTATAGACGAACATATGTTCGCTAGCCCGGGGCCTTGCAGACTCGGCTCGCCGGGTGGATCCGTGGCGGGGCTATCTGGAGGGTGGCCGGTGCGCCCGTCCGTTGCGGGTAACGTCAGGACCTGCCACTGACACCGGAGCGGATGACCGATGGATGCCTGAGCGGGTGAGCCCACCGACCGTTGCCTACGCCTTGGGTGACCTGTCGAGTCAGGTGGAAGATCGGTTGAGGAAGTGGGCCGCCGGGGCGTACGCCCGCCGGATGTGGGACAGGGATCACACCCTGTGGTCTCCGGAGCCGATTCCCGAGCTCGCCAACCGGCTGGGGTGGCTCCGGTTGCCGTACGCCACCGATCAGGTGCCCGCTATCAAGGTGTTCGCCGAGGAGGCGCGCCCCGGGACCGACCAGGTGGTGTTGCTCGGAATGGGCGGGTCGAGCCTGGCGCCGGAGGTGTACGCCAACACGTTCGGGAGCGCCCCCGGCCATCCTTCGCTGACAGTTCTGGACAGCACCCATCCCGAGGCCGTTAGGGCCGTTTCCGGCAGCGTCGATCCGGCCCGGACCCTGTTTCTGGTGGCCTCCAAGTCGGGCGGCACCATCGAGACGCTATCCCTGTTCCGCCACTTCTGGGGGATGGCTTCGAGCGTTCATGATCACCCGGGCGACCGGTTCGTGGCCCTGACCGATCCCGGCTCCGGCCTGGAGGCCCTGGCCGGCGAGCGCGGATTCCGCCGGGTCTTCACCGCTCCGCCCGACGTCGGCGGGCGCTACTCGGCGCTCACGCCGTTCGGTCTGGTTCCGGCCGCCCTGATCGGCATGGACATCGACAGCCTCCTGGCGAAGGCGGCTGTCATGGCCGACGAGTGCGGGCCGGACCGTCCGGCCGCCGCCAACCCGGGACTCCGGCTGGGAGCGGTCATGGGGGAGTCGGCGCTGGCCGGCCGGGACAAGCTCACCTACATCTGCTCGCCCGCGGTTGCCGGTTTCGGCGCCTGGATCGAGCAGTTGGTAGCGGAGAGTACGGGCAAGAACGGCACCGGGATCGTTCCGGTGGCCGATGAGCCTCTGGGCGATCCGGAGAGCTACGGGAAGGATCGCCTGTTCGTCTTCATGGCCCTCGAGGGAGATAGGCCATCGGAGTGGGCGACGGTCCAGGCCGGGTTGCGGCGGCGTTGCCATCCGGTGGTCATGGTGACCCTCAGTCACCTCGACGAGCTGGGGGCGGAGATGTACCGCAGCGAGATGGCGGTGGCGTCCGCCGGATCCGTTCTCGGGATCAACCCCTTCGACCAGCCCGACGTCCAGGTGGCCAAGGACCTGGCACGGCAAGCCATGTCGCCCGGTGGCTTGGAGGGCACCATCACAGAGATACCCAGCAATGCCCCCCGGCTGCCCGGCGCGCTGAAAGCCTGGGAGGCGATGATCGAGCCGGGCGATTACATCGGACTGCACGCCTACCTTCCGATGGGTGGACCGGCCACGCCCGTTCTGGAGTCGCTGGTGCCGGTCCTCCGGGATCGGCACCGGGTGCCGGTCACGCTCGGATACGGGCCCCGGTTCCTCCACTCCACCGGCCAGCTCCACAAGGGCGGCGCCAACAGCGGGGTGTTCCTCCAGCTGGTGGATTCGCCGGGTCTCGACATCGAGATCCCTGAGGCGGACTTCAGCTTCGGCGAATTGATCGAGGGACAGGCCGCCGGCGACTTCCAAGCCCTGTCCGGCCGGGATCGCCGGGTGCTGCGGGTCCGGCTGACCGGTGACCAGCGCGCCGCGGTCGAGACGGTGGTCGGCCTCCTCGGCACCACGGAGCGTGGGCAGTAGTGGAATCACTGCCGACGATCGGGTCCCGGGCAGTCGACCGGCACCTGCTGGTGGTGTTCGGAGCCACCGGTGACCTGTATCGCCAGAAGCTGGCGCCGGCCCTCTATCACCTGGTCCGCCAGTACGGACTGATCGATCGATGCGTCATCCTGGGCGTCTCCCGCTCGGCCCTCGGTGACCAACTGTTCCGGACCCGGTCCCGCGATGCCATCGAGAAGGCCTCCCCGGGCCAGATGCCGCTCGCTACCCCCGGCACCGGTCTGGCCGGCTGGTGCGATGCGGTGATGCATCACCACCAGCTCGGCGCGGACGGATACGACGGGCTGAGGCGGCGCATCGAAGTCATCGAGCGCGCCCACGGTCTGTCAGGCAACCGCATCTTCTACCTGGCCCTGCCCCCGGGGGCTTTCGGCCCGACCGTGAGGGGCCTGGGCGCATCGGGCCTGTCCGCCGGCGAGGGCTGGACCCGTCTGGTGGTGGAGAAGCCCTTCGGCGTCGATCTGGAGTCCGCGGTCGCGCTGAACTCCATCCTCCACGAGACCTTCGACGAGAGCCGTATCTACCGGATCGACCACTACCTCGGCAAGGCCACGGTCCAGAACCTGCTGGTGTTCCGGTTCGCCAACCCGCTGTTCGAGTCGGTCTGGAATCGTGATCGGATCTCCAACGTCCAGATCACCGTGGCCGAAGACCTCGGCATCGGATCCCGGGCGGGCTATTACGACCGGTCCGGAGCGCTCCGCGACATGGTCCAGAACCACCTGACCCAGGTCCTGAGCCTCGTGGCGATGGAGCCGCCCGTGTCGTTCGACGCCGAGGCGATCCGCGACGAGAAGGTGAAGGTCCTGCAGTCGATCCGGACGCTCACGCGCAAGGACGTGGTGCTGGGCCAGTACTCGGCCGGCCGGATCGACGGACGCGAGGTTCGCGGCTACTGCAAGGAGCCGGGGGTGGCCGATGGCTCGGACACGGCCAGCTACGCGGCGTTGCGGGTCTTCATCGACAGCTGGCGCTGGCAGGGGGTGCCCTTCTACCTGCGGACCGGGAAGCGCCTGGCAACCCGCCTGACCCAGGTGGCGGTCACGTTCCGAGAGCCGCCGGTGCCGCTCTTCAAGTCCTTCGACCGGAGCCTGCACCAGGGGAACGTCCTCTTCGTCCGCCTCCAGCCCCACGAGGGCTTCGAGTTGCTGTTCGACGTCCAGGTACCGAGCGACCCTCCCGAGTTGGCCACCAAGCCGCTGTCGTTCGCCTACGAGGAGGCGTTCGGCGACCTTCCCGATGCCTACGAGACCCTGCTGTACGACGTCATGTGTGGCGACCGTACCCTGTTCGTCCGTTCCGACGAGGTGGAGCAGGCGTGGAGGCTCTACACACCGCTACTCGAAGCGGGCATCCGGCCCGCCTCATACCCGGCGGGCTCGTGGGGTCCCGAGGAAGCCGACGCCCTCCTGTCACGCCGCGGCGACGACTGGCGGGTGCGCCTCCCCAACGGTGGCGATCCGGAATAAGGGCGCCGGGGCTGGCTGCCCCACCTGGGGTTCTCCTACAATGAGACGTTCCCAGGGCGTTTAGCTCAGCTGGGAGAGCGCTTCCCTTACAAGGAAGAGGTCGGCGGTTCGAGCCCGTCAACGCCCACAGTGGTTTCATAAAGACGCATACGGTCCCTGAACAGGCCTGCTACCAGGGACTGTGGAGTGGGTTGCCCGAGGCGACCGTTACGCAAGTGCCCAATCTGTTTCACCCGTTTGCACGGATAGTGTAATATCAGAAGTAACATCACATTTTGAACGGCGTATTCTGTGAGGTGAGAATGGGGCGGCCCAAGACACTAAGCGCAGCCTTGTGCAGGACTGTTACCACGCCGGGAACCTACGGTGACGGCCGCGGCGGCTTCGGCCTGACGCTACGCGTCAAGCAGACCCGCAACGGCCGTTTGTCAAAGGTGTGGGCCCAACGGGTTGTAATCGGTGGGAAACCGACCTATCTAGGGCTCGGCACTTATCCGACGGTAACGCTGGCCGAGGCCCGACGGCGAGCGCTAAAGAACCGTCGCGAAATCGAAGCGGGCAGAGACCCGCGAGGCGGCGGAGTCCCGACCTTCGCTCGGGCGACCGAGAGTGTGATCGCCCTGCACCGTGACGGTTGGAAGACGGGCAGCCGGACAGAGTCGGCGTGGCGTAACGGGTTCAGCCGCCACGTCTATCCCAAGCTTGGTCACAGGCGAGTAGACGTGATCACCACCGCCGACGTGTTAGCTGTCCTGTCCCCGATATGGCATACGGCACCACGGCAGGCCGAGGTGTTGCGGCGGCGAATCAGTCAAGTCATGCGCTGGGCGGTAGCGCAGGGCTACCGGCCCGACGACGCCGCAG
>JAJEIM010000036.1 GCA_022827785.1 Acidimicrobiia bacterium | reverse complement strand
GGGACAAAGCCCTGCCCGCCGCGGCGAGCAACCAGCCCCGATACTCACACATCAGAGCCACCCAACAAGGTAAAGGGGGATAGATGGTCACGGTTGATTGCCATCTTCATCTGACCGAGACGCCCAGCCAGGTTCCCGACTGGTGGATGACCGAGATCTATCGCCCCTACGGAGGCGTCTTCGGCTCGACGGATGGGGCGTGGATGGTTGACCTGCTGGACCGCTCCGGTGTCGACGTGGGCCTGGTGCAGGGCGCCGATCTCCGCCGCACGACCTGGCATCCGGACTTCCCGGAAGAGCACGAGGTGTTCGTCCCCAACGACTACACCGCCGAGCAGGTCGCGCTGTTCCCGGATCGGCTCAAGGGGGTCGTCTGCGTGGACCCGATCCGCGATGTCGCGGCGGCGTTGGAGGAGATCGACCGTTGTGTCCTGGAGCTGGACTTCCGCGCGGTCAAGCTGGTGGCTGCGTACCAGCACTACTCGCCCAACGATCGCCGGCTCGACCCCATCTACGAGCGGCTAATCGAACTCGATGTCCCGGTGCACATCTTCACCGGGTGGACCCCGACCATCACCGCCAAGCTGGTACACGCCGATCCGGTGCTCATCGATGAAGTCGGCCGCCGCTACCGAGACCTGAAACTCATCGTGGCGCTCGGAGTGCCGTGGATCGATCAGTGCATTCTCATGGTTGCGAAGCACCCCAACTTCTACGCCGATATGTACCACTACTCGGAAATGGGGCCGGAACCCCTCTACGGGGCGCTGGAGATGTTCCGGTCGCTGTCCGCTCTCGACAGTGTGTTGTACGGGTCCAACAACAGCGACAAGGTACGCACGGGTCGGGAGGAGTCAACCGTCCCGGACGTGTATAGGAGCGTCAACGAGGTGGCTGTCCGACGGGGCGCCCCTCCGTTCTCGGACGAGGAGATGGCGGCGATCCTCGGCGGTTCCGCCGCGAGCATCTACAAGATCGGTGTCTAGGCGCCGGTTACCGGCGAGTTGGCCGGCACAAGTCGGTGTGTCGGGAAGGATGAAGAGTCAGGGCTGGTCGTCCAGGAATGGTGTCAGCCTGTCGAGCAGGCCACGTACTTCTGCCAGGCCGCCGGCCACATAGTCTGCGCCGCCCCAGTTCTCGTAGAAGTTCTGGTGGAGGGCATTGGCCGTGCTGAACCGGCTGCGGATGTCGTCATCGCCCGTTTCCCTGACCAGCCGGTCAATCACCCGGTAGAGAGCGGCGTGGCTGTCGTGCTTCCAGCCGCGGCTGGACGCGACGGCCGTGATCATCTGCGCGGCCGCGCCCCAGCCCTTCTCCGATGCCTGCCGGGAGTCTCCCTCGGCCAACTCGTCAAAGCCTTGGGCCAGCAGATGCCGGGCCGCGTTCTGGTAGGTCAATGTTGTCATCACTACTCTCCATGTCGTGAATCATAACGTTGTCCTCCGTTTTGAATAGTAGCATATGGCTTAGCTATAGAGGAAAGTGCCGGAGGGCGGGAGAAAGTCCGTCACCCTCCTAGGCGCCGACGCCGAAGACCGTCGGTTCCGAGACCTCGGCCTCGAGTGCCGAGATAGCGGTCTCCACGACCCGGCGGCGATACTCCATCTCGTCGGCCACGTCGAGTTCCGGGTCCCCGAAGGGATGGGTGACGGCCTTGCCTTGGACGATCCGGAGGACGCCCACGGACTCGGCCAGTGGAACGAGCGCTGTGACCAGCGCCGCCGGAATGCCCTGGTTCTCGATCGACTTGGCGAGCGTAGACCCGCTACGCGTTCCCGTTCCTCAGGTCGAGCCTACGATCGCGGCCTGAACCCCGTCGGCGATCAGGGCGCGTCCCATCTCGGCGCCGATGCGGCTCATGTCGCGCAGGGTGCCCATGTTGCCGGTCGTGCTCAGCAGTTCGGGGTGGAGACTCAACCGGCCTTCATGCTCCATCGTTCGGGCGGCGTCGAGCGGCACCTGGCGGTCGGGGTCCTGGTTTGCGAAGCTGGTGTCGATACCGCCGTGCACCGATTCGAATTCGCCCTCCGCGAAGCCCACGCGGTCGTGGATCGGGTATCTCAGCCAGTCGGTCGCCCATCCCGACGGCAGCCGGTCGGGGTTGCCCGCCGGGACCATCCCCGCCTCGGTCACCAGTGCCAGCCGGAAGGGAGCCCCGCTCGCGATCGGCTCGGAGGCTTCAGCGGGCTCGTAGCTGGGGAGCGGCCACTCCGTCGCGAACGACTCTCCGCGCATCTTCGCCACCAGCATGTCGATCGCCCGGGTGGAACCCCGCAGGTCTTCGAACGTGTTGCGACGGAGACCCTTGGTGAGGGTGCCCTCCGCCGCGGCGTCGCCGAGGGATTCACCCCGTCCGAGTTTGGATGCCAGATGGGCGAGGCGTTCGAGTGCGGCAGTCATCCCGGCGGCCGTCTCGGCGGTGGCGAGGACCGGGACCCAAGCCCGGTACTCGGCGGCGGCCGGGCTGTCCGGATGGAGTCCCGTGATCGCCGGCACGCCGAGGTGTTCGGTAACCGCCCTGCAAACCGAGCCGCAGGCCAGGCCGTACCGCCCGGAGCCGAAGGCCGGTCCGGCCACCACGACATCCGGGTCGAACCGGGAGATCAACCCGACCACCTCGTCCACCGCGCCGCTCCCACCTTGCGCCATGTAGTTGTCACCGCCGACGACCGTCCCCACGATCCGGTCGTCGCCTTCCAGGAAGCGGGTCAACCCCCGACCGGTCCCCACCGGACCCGGTTCGGAGACCGGGGCCATGCCTGCCTGGTCCTCCCCGCCCAGTCCCCCGAAGAACTGGTTGACATAGTGGACGATTCTCGCCATCGGTTACCTCTCAGTACTCCTCACCGCGTATGTGCGTCCCGCCGAACTGGTGGGTGCTGGCCATCACGATCGCCAGCGGGGCCTCGAACGCGCCGGACGGGTCGCCTTCGATCCGGATCAGTTCGTCACCGCCGATCACCCTCTCCACGGGTTCGAAGAGGACGGTCTCCTCGTAGTTCCCCGTGCTCACGATGGCATCGGCCTCCTGGACGAAGTGGACGAAGCCGGACTCGCCCGGGTTGGCCGCCATCTCCATCGACAGCATCGTCGTGGTCACTCCTCGCCGCTCCAGATTCCTGCATATCATCATGGCGTCGACCGCGGGATGCCCGCCGCCGGCGTAGTTGATCACCGCCCCCTCGGCGCCCATCATGATCGCCAGGTTGGCGGCGTGGTTGGCGAGGCGCTCCTTGGCGGCGCGGGTGTCCCCGTTGGTGAAGAGGACCACGCCCCGGAAATCGATGTCCTCGCCGTGGCGGGCGTAGAGATCCTCGATGATTGCGTGGTTCTGCACCGTGTAGGTGAGCTCCCTCATGCAGGCGATGGCGTTCCAGCCGCACACCAGCGCCCCGTCGAGCAGCTCGTTCGGGTGGATCGGCGTGGGCAGGTGGGCGGCGCCGCCGATCGCCCCGGCGCCGGGAGCGATCTCGCCATGGAGGAACGGGATGGCCAGCTGGTACAGGTACACGACCGCAGGTAGCCCGTTGACCGGCGACGGTGCCAGGTCGTAGGTGTCCACCCGGTCGGGTTGCTGCCCGAGGGTCGTCTCCGCCAGGTACCGGGCCGCCTTGAGGCCTGCCAGCCGGACCGCCTTGTTGTACTCGACAGCCTCCGGCGTGCCCTCGAAGACGTTGCTGGGGCGGTCCTCACTCTCGAGCAGCTCCGTGGTCGGTTCGCAGGAGACCACCACGTTGATGAGTTCCGAAAGAGGTGAGTACACGGCTGTGGATCCGGCCATGTCGAAGACGGCCTCCCGCCAGTAGCGCGGTTCGCCCGGTACCGGAAGGGCGGTCTCCACCACCGCCACTCCCTTCAGGGCGTGGGTGCTTCCTGTTCCCACCAGCTTTGGCACGGTCAGCAATCCCGAAAAGTCGGAGCCAGGAGGGTCGACCTTGATCCGCGGCTCCACCGCGTCGATCGCGTTTATCACCCTGACCGATTCCCCCGGCCTGATGATCTCCACCGAGACGGCGGCGAGATCGGGATCGGCTGACAGCAACTCCTCCAACTCCCCGATGTCGATGGTCAGGATGCCATCGGCGAATGCGGTCTCGGCACCTGCGCGGACATCGGACACGTCGAAGGCGCCGATGTCCAGGATCTGGCGGTGCGGGCCGGAGCTCATGCCCGCATGCTCCCGCGCCCGGCCGCCGGGTCGGAGCGCTCCTCGCGACCTCGGGGCTTCATGCGACCTGGGGGATGCCCAGCATCTGGCGGGCCTGGGCAGGGGTGGCGATCTCGCGGTTCATCTCCTCGGCGATCCTGCGGATCCGGCTCACCAGCTGGGCGTTCCCGGTGGCCTTCTCACCCCGCCGGTAGTAGATGTTGTCCTCCAACCCCACCCGCACATGGCCTCCGAGCAGGATTCCCAGGACGTTCATCGGGATCTGGAAGGGCCCCGTGCCGATCACCGAGTAAAGCGCGCCCGCCGGGAGCTCGTTGATGAGCGACATGAGGTTGGCGGGGGTCGGGAACGAGGCGGTCTGCGCACCCAGGACGAACTGCACCATGTATGGAGGTGTCACGTTCTCGTTGTAGATGAGGTCGCGAAGCACCCAGTACTGGCCCGGGTCGTAGATCTCCAACTCCGGCTTCATCCCGCGCTCGGCGATCACCGACGCGTAGTGGTTCAGCTCGCCGTAGGTGGTGCCACTGCACATGTCGTATTCGACAGGCCCGCGGGGATGCGGTAGGTGGGAAGGCCGCTCGGGCATGGTGAACTTCGACACGAACGGACCGAGGTTGAGGGTGGCCACGTCGGGGGCCGGGTCGGCGTACAGCGGCGAGTACCGTTCCTCGGTGGTCAGGGTGGGCCCGCCACCGGTGCTGTTGTTGATGATGACGTCCGGGCACGCTTCCCGGATCATCCGGTTCACCTTCCCGTAGTCGTCGGGGTTGCCGGTGCATTGGCTCCAGTCGTTGGGATCCCGGGCGTGTACGTGTATCTGCGAGGCGCCGGCTTCGTATGCCTTCCGGGCTTCCTCGGCCTGCTCCTCCGGGGTCTCCGGAAGCGCGGGAATCGACTCCTTGCCATGGCCGCCGCCGCTGATGGCCGCGGTGATGATCAGGGGCGGCATCGCGCTCCTGGCCGTCTTCCCCATCCAGAGGTACGGGTCGCGAAAGTCCCAAGTCGCTTCGATTTCGCCCATCGATGTTCCTTTCGAGACGGCTATAACTCCCCGGGCGGCGCCCCGTCCTGGTACCGAGGAATCACCTTACGAGGCCCGAAACCATAAAAGAACCTAGCCGCTCCCATGATCAGGCGTAGCCCAGCCTCCCCGCAGTGCCGACCGGGAACTCAGGCCCCATCCGAGGGCGTTGCGGTCGTTCGCCACGGTTCGAGCAGGGGGGTCAGCCCGGCCCGGGCAACAAGGTCTGCGGCCCGACCGTTCGCCTCCTCGACGACCGCCGCTTCGTCCACCATCGTGCAATTGCCGTTCTCGAAGATGACGTCCCCGCCGACGATCGTATGGGTCACATCCGAGGGGCCGGTGGAGTAGACGACCGACGCCACCGTCCGGTGGAGCGGCGCATGGTGGGGAGCGGACTGATCGACGATCACCAGGTCCGCCAGCTTTCCCGGCGCGATGACACCGGCTTCGATCCCCATGTACTCGGCGCCGACCCTGGTAGCCATCTCGATGGCTTCCTCGCCGTTCGACTCGGTGGGGTTCTGGGTATGGACGCGCTGGAGGAGGACCGCCTGTTTCATGCAGGCGAACATGTCCAGCCGGTGGCCACTGCCTCCGTCCAGACCTAGCGCGACGGTGGCGCCGGCGCCGCGCAGGTCGCGGAGGCGCATCACCCCCAGGGCAATGTACTGATGGGAGACGGGGCAGTAGGCGATGCCGGTCCGGGAGTCTCCGACCAGCTCGACCTCCCGGTCGTCGAGGAAGATCCCGTGGGCCAGGGTGGCGCCCCGGCCCAGGAGGCCCTGCTCGGCCAGCCACACCACCGGCCTGCGGTCGTATTCCTCCAGGTAGAAGACGGGGTCGTTGGCAGCCTCCGAGCAGTGTGAATGCCAGCCGACGCCCTTCTCGTGCGCCAGCCCGACTGCGTCGACCACGAGCTCCTGGTCGACGTAGATGATGTTGAGGGGCGCCGGCCAGACACCCACCCTGGCGTCGGGTGGGCGGGCCTCTATGCAGGCCCGGGTGATGTCGATCTCCTCCTGGTTGGAGTAGCGGAACAGCTCGCCCGCCAGGCCGTGCTTGGCCGCCATCGGGGTCAGTTCCCCGGTCATGCCCCTGGCCACCGCGCCCCGCAGCCCGACCTCGGCGATGGCGTCCGCCACGGCGAGGGTGGATACGAAGTCCGTGGGGGCGTAGTGATTGTCGAGCAAGGTGGTGACCCCGGAGCGGGCAGCCTCCACGGCTCCGAGCTGGGCGCCGATCCGGGCCTCCTCGATGGAGATGGCGGTGGTGACCGGCCACATGAAGTCCGACAGCCACGGCCACAGTTCCAAGCCTTCTCCGAGACCCCGCGTCAGGTACTGGAAGAGGTGCTGGTGGGTGTCCACGAGCCCGGGCAGGACCGCCCCGCCGGTGGCGTCGATGACCCGGTCCGCCCGGTAGTGAGCCAGATCACGAGCGGCGCCGACCGCCACGATACGGTCCCCGGTCGTGGCCACCGCTCCCGGATCGATTACCCGGCGCTGGTCGTCGACCGTGACCACCGTCCCCCCGGTGACCAGCAGATCGCAAGTCGGTGTATCAGATGTGACGAGAGTCTCCCGTGACTCGAGGTAGGCCTCGGACGAGCCTGTTCGCGGAGTCGAGGTTAGTGGGTGTCGCCCGGTGGGGGCCGGGGCCCCCAAGGCGACGTCGCCGCTCAATGCGGGAAGGTCCGCGATGGCTGATTACCACTTCTGCGCGCGAGTTAATGCCGCTTCTGCGCACTATTGAAGTGTCGGGGGTTAGCACCGCCGCGCGGCTGATGCTCGCGTCCGGCGGGGTCAGAGGAGCATTCTTGCCAGGTAATCGATCACGACTGCCGGGTAGAGAGGATGGAACGGTCGGTCGAAGTTCTGCATCGTGATCTTCTCCCGTACCCGGGTGGCGTAGTCCTCGGCATCCAGCTGGAACGAGTGGTTGGCGCCGGGAATGATCCGTAGTTCGACCTTCCGGTTACCGGCGGCCCATAGCGCCCGGACCGTGTCGAACGCATCCTCTACGGGGACGTTCAGGTCCTCGGAGGCGTGCAGGACGAGAGAGGGGGCTGCCAGAAGGCGGAACTGGTCCTCGGGAGGCAGGTCCAGGTCGTACCGGAGGCTCGAGAGGTCACGGGTCCACGTCTCGCCGTCTAGTTCGCCGACGACCTGCGGCTCGCCCTTGCGGATCGCCGGGACGATGGCGTCCATCATCATCGCATCCTCGTAGGCCTTCGGGGAGTGCTCTCTAACCCAGGCGGCCTCGGCCTCTCCGAGGCACATGTAGTCGCGTACCAGTCGGTAGTTGTACTCGAGCAACCCGGCGATCGAGCGGTGGAGCGCGCCCTGCAGTACCGCCGCGTCGGGCTGCCCCACCTCTTGAGCCACCCGGCAGAGCACGTAGGCGCCGGCGCTGTGGCCGAGCATGGCCGCCCTGCCGTTGCACTCGGGCAGGGACCGCACCCATCTCCAGACGGCTCCGGCGTCGGCTACCTCCTGGCGGCGCCGGACCCCCAACTCTCCGGTGCTCTCTCCTGCGCCCCTCCGGTCGAAGCGGAAGGAGGCGATGCCGGCCTCCGCCAGACCGCGGGCGAGGATGGCATACATGCCGCGCTTGGGGACTCCGGGCCACAGCCGCGGATCCGTATCCGCGTCCCGGAGGTCCGAGAAGGTGCCGCCCAGAAGGAGCGTCACCGGCCAGGGTCCCGCCGTGGTGGGGAGCGTCAGGGTCCCGGCCAGGGTTGCCCCGTCGACCTCTACGGACCGGTTTTCCTCGCGGAACGATCCCGTCTCGCTCACCGGATCACCGCCGGATCGCCGGCGGGCGCCCGACCGCGACGATGCCTATCCAGGGAATGTGACCGTGCCGACCACGTCCTCGACATCGCCGGCCTCGATGACCACCCTGCCGCCCTCGATGGCCGACTGCTTCATCGTGTCGAGGTCCACGTTGGGAGGCGGGGGAGCGAAGCTCAGCACGAACGAGACCGTTGCCGTGCCCCTGTTCTCGACGCCGAAGGGCATCCCTCTCGGGATGTGCAACGCGTCCCCGGCGGTGAGGGGTACCCGATCCTCATCGAGGATTCCGTCGAGTTCCCCCTCCAGCATGAATAGGGAGAGCTCGAACAGCTCGGCCTCTTCGGCATCGGGCGGCATGTACCCGCCGGCCGGCACGTGGGCCACGTAGGAGAACAGTTCCTCGCCGGCCACCAGCGGGCGGTAGTAGTAGCCGTCGTCGGCGTGCTGGTAGGCCTCGACTTCGGTGAACCTTCGGACGGACATGTGTGACTCCCTGGTTGATCGCTTTAACTATGCCACCGGCCCGGGGCAGGTGGGGTCACCATCCGGCGTCAGGCGGCCAGATATTCGGCCCGGAGATGGGCTGGAGCGCTCCACCCGAGTAATACTCGCCGTACCGGTCGAGATGAGCGGCCGTGTACGGCGCGGCTGCGTGGGCCCGCGCCGCGGCGGCATCGGCGTGGACCTTGTAGAGCCAGACCTCGGTGGGAAGGTCGACGTTCTGGTTGATGTCGAACCGGAGAAGACCCTCCTCATGTGTGGCCGCAGCAAGAGCCTGGTCCGTCACCGAGGCGATAAAACCGTCCGCATCATCCGGCTCCAGGGAGATACGCGCCTGGTACACCCTGATCCCCCCGGTGGATGAGCGACCCCCGGATCCTTCGCCGGTCACACCGCCCGATTCCCGGCTGCCGGCATAGAGGCTGCGACATGTAGCCCACACCGTTTGATCCAGCATGCCGTCGGTAGCCGCCAACCAGGTCTCGAAGTGCGCCGTAGCGCCATGGGCGTCGACTGCGCCGTCATCGTCGTAGATCTCGTTGAATCCCACCCTGGCCGGGTCCGCACCGTCGCTGAAGACATCGAAACGGCGGCACCCCGGCTCGGTCGCGACCGAAGCACGCGCGTTGGCGACCGAGGCAGCCACGAACCCTTCCAGGTGATCCGGGCGGAGGGTGGCCTGAACAGTGATAGTCCTCATGTCGTCCCGTCGTGTGACCGCTGCAACGCTAGCGGGGTGGACGTCCCCGCCACCGCACGGATTCCATCCTGTTCGGGGTTCAGGACCCGTGGGTAAGATGCCCGAGGTGGTCTGTCTGCGGAACGGCGGGGTGGTATGCGCCAGCCAGCGGTGTTCCTCGCAAGGCCCGCTGACGAAGGCGTACCCGCAGCGGTACGTTGAGGAAGCGGAACGCCGCGACGGGGCGCCGATGGCAAGCAGAGCACGCCTAGCTGTTGCGCAGGCAGACCACTCCGAAGGGACGATGGGAATATGGCAACCGGAGGGGCCATCTCCGCAAAGGGAGTGACCGGCTGGCGATCGGCCGCCCTCGGGGTTGCCGGCGTGGGAATCCTCCTCGTCGCTTGGGAATTGGTCGGCCAGGCCGAGCTGTTCGGAAGGGGCTGGCCGCCTTTCTCGGATGTTCTCGAGTCTCTCTCCAAGGACCGGGAAATCCTCCGCCGGGCCGCCGTCGGCACGATCTGGGACGCGGTCCGGGGATTCGCCGCCGGGATGGTGCTGGGAATCTCTCTGGCCGTCATCGGGCTGGTCATCATCCCGCTCCGGCGGGGGATCGGGCGCCTGGCCACCGTTGTCAACTCCATCCCCTGGATCGCCCTGGGCCCGCTAATCGTCATGGTGGTGTCGTCTTCGGCAACTCCGCTCTTCTTCGCGAGCCTGGCCGTTTTCTTCTCGAGCTTCATTGCGGTGAGTTCGGGATTCAACCTCGTGAGCGGATCCCATCAAGACGTCTTCACCGTTCTGGGGGCTTCGAGGGCCGGCCGGTTCTGGAGGCTCGAGATACCGGCGGTGCTGCCGTCGATCGTGTACGCAGCCAAGCTCGGTGCTCCTGCGGCCATGTTCGGCGTGGTGTTCGGCGAGTGGTTCGGCACGACCGAGCCGGGCTTGGGCCTGGTGATGGTGGTGGCCCTCCAGCAGTTCTTCACCGCCCGGCTCTGGGCCGCCGCAGGGCTGACGGCGTTCATAGCGATCGTGGCATTCGGGCTATTCGCCCTGGTGGAGGAACTGGTCCGGCGTCGCGACTTCTCCGTGCGCCAGGACGTGCGAGAACTGGCCGGCGCGGGCCGGTCGACGGAGGGCGAGAGGGAGCCTGCTTCCTGGAGTGGGCGGGTGGCGGACATTGCTCTCACGGTGTGGCCCTTCGTCCTCGTCATCGGCTTCTGGTGGTTCGCAGTGACGATCTGGGAAGTCAGTCCCATCGTGGCCCCGGCCCCGATGTCGGTGGTGCGCGACATCGTCGGCGATCCGGGCACCTATCTCGCGTTCACGTTCAACACGCTGCAGATGGCTGCGGTGGGCTTGCTGGTCGGCAGCCTGATCGGGTTGGTGGCGGCGCTGGCGAGCTGGCTGTCTCCGATGCTGAAGGGCCTCCTCACCACACCCATGATCATCATGTACTCCGTTCCGCTGGTTGCGACCGTCCCGATCATGGCCAGGGTCATCGGCTACACGCGGACCACGGTTGTGGCGGTCGCCGCCCTGGTCTCGATGTTCCCGACATTCGTGCTGGTCAGTTCCGGTTTCCGTTCCACTCCCCCCGGCGCTGACGATGTGCTGTCCGTTATGGGAGCACGGCGGGGGGCCCGACTGCGCCATCTGGCGTTGCCCTCGGCCGTACCCGACTTCCTTACCGCCCTCAGGCTGAACGGGGCCCTGGCGATTGTCGCCGCGATTCTTGGCGAGTACCTCACCGGCCGTGACGGGCTCGGGTGGCTCTTCGCCGTCGCGTCCGGCGGTCTCGACATGCCACGGGCGTGGGGTTCTGCGGTGGTGATAGTCGTCCTGTCGGTGGTCGTGTACGTCGGTGCGAGCCGGCTCGAGGAGAGCGGCCAGCAGCGGATGCTCTGAGGCCGTTACTACCTCGGCCGATCTCGCCATGAAAAACGAGGTGCATCCCGTGAGATGGGGTGGCAGACTGGTGTATCGAAGGCGAAGTAGGAGGCAACCCTTTGCAGTACTTACGTAGATCACGACTGGGCGTGGTGGTTCTCGTGCTGGCTCTGTTGGCAGCCGCATGCGGCGATGACGAGCCTGCTGCCACAACGGCTGCCCCCGCAACCACAGCCGCGCCCGCTACGACGGCCGCACCTGATACAACAGCTGCGCCCGACACGACGGCGGCGCCCACGACGACGGCTGCGCCGACCACGGAAGCTCCCATGGAACCGACCGTTATCCGCGTCCGGTTGAACTGGACAGCAGATCCCGGATTCCTGGGGCTGTACATGGCGGACGAGATGGGGTTCTTCGCTGAGGAGAACGTGGCGCCCGAATTCGAGTACGGCGGCCCGAACGTGCCGCATCCCGTCCAGATCCTGGCCGGAGGAGCCGCGGACATCGGCTTCGGCGGTCTGGCCATCATTGCCGATGCGGTGTCACAGGGCGATGAGTTCGTGATCTTCGGTACGAGGCTGCAAGAGGGCATCCTGGGGATCAGTTCCCTGGCCTCCGACCCGATCCTGACGGCGAGCGACATTTGTGGCAGCAAGATCGGCGCCACCCCCGGTGACATCGTCCAGCTGGATGCCTTGCTGGTCCTCAACGGGCTGGAACCCGGGTGCTACGACATGGTCCCGGTCGGTTTCGACCCGTCACCGGTTGCCGAAGGACTGGTGCGGGGCCAGATCAACTACATGAACAGCCACCCCGTGATCCTCGACTTCATGGGTGTCGACAACGTCGCCACGTCCTATGCCGACCTCGGCATGCAGATGTACCACGACCTGGCATTCGTCAACCGCAGCTTCCTGGACGAGAACCGCGATGCGATGGTGGGATTCCTGCGGGCGATGATCAAGGGTTGGGAAGCGGCCTTCGCCGATCCCGACACCGCCATCGACCTCATGATGAACAAGTGGGGAGGGGCCGAGCTAGGCATGGACATCTCGTTCCAGCGACCCGTCCATGACGCTCAGGTGCCTCTGATGACGAGCAGCCTCACCGACGAGAAGGGTCTGTTCCAGATGGACTTCGATCTCATGGCGTCCACCATGTGGGACGTCCTGGCCCTGACGGGTATCGAGAACCTTCCCGGTCCTGAGTCGATGATCGACACCAGCTTGCTCGACGATGCGTTCGCCGGCTGCGGAGCATCGCTCCTGGACTGCTGATCGCTCAGGCCTTACCGCTGTAAGGAAGTGGCGCTCCCGGCTAACGGAGCGCCACTTTCCTTTTGGGAATGACACGGATCAGACGAAGCGTGGTTCCGCGGGTTGAGCCGGCCGAACGGCGTCACATGCCCCGGTGCGGTAGTGACACTGTTCAGGACGGATGCACTCATAAGACTATGCTGTTCCGGTGTCGGGATTGCAACAAGGAAGGCACGGGAACCGTTGAAGATCGCCCTTTGCAGTATTCATGTAAACGACCAGGACAAGGCACTCAGGTTCTACACAGAGGTCCTGGGATTCGTCAAGAAGCACGACTTCCCGGTGGGGGAGTTCAAGTGGCTAACCGTCGTCTCCCCGGAGGGGCCCGATGACATCGAGTTGCTTCTCGAACCGAACGACAACCCGGTTGCCGAGGCTTACCAGCAGGGGATCTTCGAGCAGGGCATACCGCATGCGGCGTTTGCCGTGCATGACATTCATGAAGAGTACGACCGATTGAAGAAGCTCGGCGTGATGTTCACGATAGAACCAACCCCGGCAGGGCCAGTCATCCGGGCGGTCTTTGATGACACCTGTGGAAATCTGATACTCATTTACCAGGAGTAGAGCAGGGCGGACCTGCTGGAAGTAGGTTCTCAGGCTTCCGTCGAGTCGAGGGCCATGGTGAGTTCGTCGGCTATGGCGTGGAACTCGGACGTGGTCGCCAGTTCCCGTGTTCGGGGTCGCTCGAAATCCACTTCCTGCACCAGCTTTACCTGTCCCGGACGCTCGGTCAGGACGATGACGCGGTCGGCGAGGAACAGGGCCTCGTCCACCGAATGGGTCACCAGAATCGTGGTGTGCTGCTGGGCCGACCAGATCCGCTGCAGTTCCATGTTCATCTGCCGGCGGGTCACGGCATCGAGAGCCCCGAACGGCTCGTCGAGGAGCAGCACTTCGGGGTTCAGAGCGAGGGCGCGGGCGATGGCGATTCGCTGGCGCATGCCGCCCGACAGTTGCTTAGGCCTCGCCTTCTCGAACCCTGCCATGCCGACGAGCGAGATGAGATCGGCGATCCGGTCGCGGTCCGGTTTCATCCCGGCCACGTGGAACGGCAGCGCGATGTTGTCCCACGAACTGAGCCAGGGAAGCAGCGCGTGATCCTGGAACGCCACTCCCAGGCGATGCGCCGCCGCCAACTCGGCAGGCTGGCGCCCGTTCACGACCACCGTCCCTTCCGAAGGCACTTCGAGCGACCCGACCAGCCGCAGCAGGGTCGACTTGCCGCAGCCGGAGGGACCGATGAGCGCCACGAATTCCCCGGCCGCCACCTCGAGGCTCACGTCGGAGACGGCCAGCAACGACTGGCCCCTCCGGAGCTTGAACTCCTTGCTGACGCCCCGCAGCGAGATGACCGGTGACCCGTTAGCGATCTCTCCACCCTTGTCACCGTCGATGCGGTCAGTCAATGGCGCCTCCTTACGGGTTCCGCCGGAACACTAGTGGTCAGTAGGTTGCGGTGATGGTCCACCGGCGCGGCCGGGGTATCGCATTGCGCTCGGGGGCAGGGTGCCGGCTTATAGGGTTCCCCAGAACTCGGGCGGCTCGCCCGCCAGGTGCTGGACGGTGGCTTCCATCGCGAACACCGTTGTTCCCGGGTTGATGTGACCGCCGATCGTCCGGCCGGTCGAATCGGCGAACACCGCGTGTACGTGCACCAGCGGCTGGCCTTCGTACAGGGAGATGTTGCCCGTCCCGCCTGCAACCTCCAGTTGCTCCTCCCGGACGAAGGTGCGGTAGTCGCCGGTGTCCGGGTCGTACCAGGACAGGTCAGCACGGCTAACCGAGCCGAGGAAGGTGATCGTCGCGGCCAGAACGCCATTGGACCGGGCGAAGCTTGTCAACGAGTCCACCAGGTCATCCCCCTGGCTCAGGCTCAACAGATGGATCCTGCCCGGATCGAAGTCGAACACCTTCACACCGGTGCGCTCCGATCGGATGGGCAAGTTGGCAAGAACCGCACCGGGCGAGTCTAGGAGGGATGGCAGTCGGGTCCCGGTGTGGGTACGCACCGGATTGATACACTCCGCGCCTGCCCAGAGAATGGGAGACCTCGTTGGCGGAGACGACCGAGTTCTTGATAGTGGCGCCGATACTCCCCGGGAAACGGGAGGCGTGGCGCCAGATGATGCGAGATGTCACCGGACCCCGGTACGAGGAGTGGGCCGACCATCACCGGAGGATGGGCGTCTCGCGCGAGGTGGTCTGGGAGCAGCGTCTACCCGGGATGGATCTGGCGATCGTGGCCATCGACGGTGTCGACCCCCAGGACATCCTCGACAAGATGACCGTCTCCGAGCACCCCTTCGACATCTGGTTCAGGGACGCGATCGTCAGCGTTACCGGTTACCTGGAGACTGCGCCGGACGAGGTTCCCTCTCCCACTCTCGTGGGCAAGTTCGAGGCCCGGGCAGAGCAATGACACTCCGTCCCGACCTGCGGCGGTGACCGCATGAAGATAACCCGGATCAAGGCCTTCTCGGCCGGCTACATGAAGGTCGATCCGGAGATGCACCGCAGCTTCTCGCTGGTCAAGATCGACACCGACGCCGGGCATGTCGGATGGGGTGAGGCGAGTTCGTCCTACGGGCATTCGTACCCCACGGTCGTGGAGACCATCGTCGATGATGTTCTGGCCGACGTGCTGGTGGGCAAGAACCCGCTGGCGATCAGGGCCCGCCTGGCCGAGATGCACCTATGGCTGGACGGCTACCTGGGATGGGACGGTATCTCCGCGCAGGTCATCGGCGCCATCGAGATCGCCCTGTGGGACATCTTCGGTCAGGAGCACGGTGTCTCCATTGCGGCCCTGCTCGGCGCCGGCGTGGACAGCCTGCCCCTGTACGCCACGGGGACGACCTCGTTCGAGGCGGACCTCGGCTGGCACGAGACGTATTTCGATGATGTCCTCGACGTCGGGATCAAGGCCATAAAGGTGCGGCTGGGCAATGACCCGGATCGGGACCTCGAGTTGATCGCCCGGACCAGGCGCGTCATCGGCGACGACTGCCTGCTGATGGCCGACGGCTACTGGACATACACGCTCCGCGAGGCGATCCGCCTGGCCCGGAGGATGGCGCCGTACAACGTGAGCTTCTACGAGGAGCCCCTTCCCCAGTACATGATCGAGGCGCTTGCCGAGCTCCGGGCCGAGTCGCCGGTCCGCATCGCGGTCGGCGAGCGCGTCTTCTCCCTGGCCGGATTCGCGAACGTGGTGCATCATCGCGCCGCGGACGTTCTCCAGCCCGACCCGACGGTCTGCGGAGGCATACTCGCCTGCATGGAAGTGGCGGCCCTGGCGAAAGCAAACGATCTTGCCGTGGTCCCCCACATCGGAGGCCTTACTGCGGTGGGATTCGCCGCCGGTCTCCATCTGGCGGCCGCCATCGAGCCCGAGGTGCTCGAGTACGACCCCGACCCGTATCAGCCGTTACGGGACGAGTTGCTGGACGACCCCATTTTCGGCATGGACCGCGTTGAGGACGGACGCATGGCGGTCCCC
>JAJEIM010000016.1 GCA_022827785.1 Acidimicrobiia bacterium | reverse complement strand
GACTTGCCGCAGCCCGACTCGCCCACCAGCCCCAGCGCCTCGCCCGGGGCTACCGTCAGCGAGAGGTCCTCCACTGCGTGGACCTTCTGCCGTCTGGGCGCCCGGTAGTGGTGTACCAGGTTCTCCAGCCGGAGCAGGACGTCGGGACCGGTGGTTGCCCCCTCCGGGCCTGGAGGCGCCGCGGCGGTGGGAGCGGGCCGGGATGTCATCCGGCGGCTCCCGCGTTTCCCCCGACCGGGAAGTAGCAGGCCAGGTCGTGTCGATCGCCGACGGACTCCAAGGGTGGGGGAGTCCCGGCGCACGGGTCGCCGGCGTTGGGGCAGCGCTCGACGAACCGGCACCCGGGAGAGAACTCGAGGGGACTCGGGACGACCCCGTCGATCGAACGGGCGGGCCGCTCCTTCGCCTCCAGGCTTACGATCGAACCCAGCAGCCCCGCCGCGTACGGGTGCCGGGGGTTGCGGACCAACTCCCCGGTGTGGGCCGCCTCCACCAACTGCCCGGCGTACATGACCATGGTGCGCTCGCACAACTCCTTGACCAGGGCCAGGTTGTGAGTGATAAGGATGGTCGTGAAGGACAGCTCGGCCTGCAAGGAGCGCAACAGCTCGACGATCTGCGCCTGGACGGTCTCATCGAGGGCTGTGGTGGGCTCGTCGCCGATCAGGATGGATGGCCGCCGAGCGAGCGCCAATGCGATCAGCACCCGCTGGCGCTGCCCGCCCGACAGCTGGAAGGGGTAGGCGGCGGCCATGGCCTTGGGGTTGGGCAGGTGGACCAGCTCCAGCAATTCGTACAGCCGTTCACGCCTGTGGTCGCCGTCGAGCCGCAGCGCCTGCTGTAGCTGGGCCTTCACCGTCATCCCGGGGTTCAGGCTCATCAGCGGGTCCTGGTACACCATACCGATCTCCCGGCCCATCAGACTGCGGCGCTCCGTGGGAGACAACCGGAGCACATCCTGACCCTTCCAGCGGATGGAACCCGTGGCTTCTACCAGACGCGGGAGCAGGCCGATTACTGACAGACCGGTCAGCGTCTTGCCGCACCCGGACTCGCCCACGATTCCCAGGTTCTCCCCCTCCAACACCGAGAACGACACCCCCGACACGACCGGTGTGTTCCCGTAGGCATGCCGGATGTGGATGCTGAGGTCCTCGACCTCCAGGATCGGGTTACCCGTAGCTGCGTTCATCACTGCCCCAACAGGTGCCGTCTACCGCCGAGGCGGTCCGCCATGCTCTCCGCCACCGTATTTAGCGCGAGCACTGTGAGGAAGATGGCAAGACCCGGGAAGGTCGTGTACCACCAAGTGCCTGCTATCAGGTACTGCGAGCCGCCGTATACCAGATTCCCCCAGGTGGGAGCGGGGGGCGGAAGGCCGGCGCCCAGGAAACTGATGGAGGCTTCCAGTATGACCGCGTCCGCGGCCACCAGCGTGAAGAACACCAGCAGCGGCGTGGCGATGTTCAGGGAGACGTGGCGCAGCAGGATGCGGAGCTGCGAACTCCCCATGGCCCTTAGGGCGGCGACATAGTCCTCACCCAGCTGGTCGAGGACCGCGGCGCGGATATAGCGGGCCATGATGGGCGTGTAGACGACGGTCAGGACCAGTAGCAAGGTCCGGAACGACTGGCCGAATGCCGACGACACCACCACGGCCAGAACCACCGCCGGGAACGCGAACTGGATGTCCACCAGGCGCATCAGCACGTCGTTGATCCACCTGAGCTTCCGATTCCGGGATGTGGAGGCGGCCACCATCCCGATCGTTCCTCCCAGGATCAGAGCCAGCACCGGGGTCATCACGGCCACGAGAGCCGACATCCTCGATCCGTGGATCACTCTGGACAGAATGTCCCGTGCGATCTCGTCGGACCCGAAGATGTGCTCCGGCCAGTCGGGGCCGGTGTTGGGAGTGGTCAGGCCCACCGTGTAGGGATCGTACGGAGACAGCCAGTGGGCGAAGATCGCCACGAAAATGACGAGTCCGACCCAGGCCAATCCAAGCTTGGCGCGAAATGGCAGCCGCCCCATCTTCACCGGACCAGTGGGAGCGGCCTTCACCGCAGCTTCCACCGACTTGGGACCGAATCGGATCCGTGGCCGGCGTTCGGGGACGGGGTCGCGTGCTTCGCTCATGTCACGAACTCTCGCGGGCGCTCGGTTTGAAGATGAGGAACGCCACGTCGGCGGCCAGGTTGGAGAGGACGAACAGCATCGCGCCGACCAGGGCGATCCCGGTGACGATGTTGAAGTCGCCGGTTGTGGCGGAGTCGATCATCTTCCAGCCCAGGCCGCGGAGGTTGAAGACCCTCTCGACCAGCACCACACCGCCCAGGATGTAGCCGGCCTGCAATCCGAGCACGGTCAGCGGCGCCACCAGCGCGTTGCGGAGCACGTTCTTGCGGACGATCACCCGGTCCCGCAGTCCCATCCCGCGCGCAGTCCGAACGTAGTCCTTCTCCAGCTCGTCCAGCACCGAGGAACGCACCACGCGGGTCAGGAATCCGCCCACGGGGAGGGCTATCGATAAGGAGGGGAGGGTTAGTGCCCTCAACCACCCGATCTTGTCCTCGCTGAAGGGCACCCAGCTTCCGGCGGGGAACCACGTGACCCCAATGGGGTTCGCCAGGGCGAATGTGAGTATGAGTAGCAGAGCGAGCCAGAAGATCGGCATCGAGAGCACTCCGAGCGTTCCCGCCCTGACCGTGGAGTCCCACCAGCTACCCGCGAAATAGGCGGAGCTCACCCCCAGTACGAAAGCGATCAGGGTGGCGAGGAACAACGCGAGCGCCGCCACCGATAGCGAGATCCCGATGCCCTCCCCGAGGATGGTCAGGACGGGCCGGTCGCCATAGACGCTCAGTCCGAAGTCGCCGGTCGAAAGATCTCCCAGGTACCGCCCGTAGCGGATGAGCACCGGATCGTTGAGCCCGAATTCCTCGGCGAGCTGCTCACGCGCCTCGTCGCTGGCGTACAGCCCCAGACCCGCGTAGCGAGCGTCCACCGGAGAGAACTCCAGCATCACGAACACGTAGAAAGTGATGCCGATGATGACCGGCAGGGCTTGGAGGAGACGTTGCAGGATAAGCCTGCTCACCGCTCCCATCAGGCCCTACCGGCCTTTACCGATACCAACCCGATATCGGCTCGGTTGCTTTACTTGACTTGCCGATCCGGACGGCTACTCGCCGGACGGATGCACGCCGAACAGCGTCATGCCCAGCGTCTGTGGCATCTGGTAACCGGCCACCGACTTGTGCCAGGCGTGGGCTATGGGCTGGAACAGGATCGGTACCGCACCGGCCTCGGTAACGAGCAACTCGTTGGCCGCCGCGTACAGATCGTTCTGCTTGTCGAAGTCCGACTCCTCCAGCGCCTGGTCGAGCAGGTCGTTCAGCGTCGACGGCACGTTCTCTGTTTCGAAGCTGGCACCCTCGGCCCAGCCGCCCCACCAGCCGCGGAACAGGTTGTCCGGGTCGTAGGTGAACACCTCGAAACCGATTGTGGCCACCCAGGCGTCGAACCGCGCCGGACCGCCGTCTTCAGGCTTCATGATGTCGGACACCCAGCGGGCGTCGATCGAGTCCACCAGCAACAGCGGGTCGAAACCGCCCTCCTGCATCGTCTGGGCCAGCAGGGGCGCCTGCGGGTAGACGTACGCCCACTCCACTACGCCGAGCTGGAACTGCAGGGGCTCGTTGTCCGGGTCGTAACCGGCTTCCCTGAGCAACTCCTTCGACTTGTCGGGGTCGAAGTTGTACTGCATCTGCGGCTCCCGGAACCGGTCGCTCTCCGGAGGGAGCGGCGACCGGGCGATCCGACCTTCGCCTGCCAAGCCGATCTCGATCAACTGCGGTGCGTCGATGGAGTACATCACCGCCTGGCGCACCAGCTGGTTGTCGAAGGGTGGCTTTTGGGTGTTGAAGAAGATCATCTCGAGGAACGTGGTCTCGCGAGCAACACCCAACTCGAGGTTCGGCGAGTCCTGGATAGCCCGGTAGAGCTGCGGGGACACGCCGTCGAGGATCTGAACCTGGCCGGCCTCGGCTTGGGCGATCCGGCCCGACAGTTCGGGGATGACGAGATAGGTGATGTCCTTGGCCGCCAGGGGCAGGGGACCCTCGTACCCGTCATACCGCTTGAACATGTTGATCTCGGTGTCGAACGGCGCCGCGACCATCATCGAACCGGATGAAGGTGTTGGAGCGAACGAGTACTCCTCGCCGCCCATCGCCTCCACCACGGCCTCGGGATAGGCGTTGACGGCGGACATCCTGTGGAACAGGACATCCTCCGGGACCTTCTGCCCCAGGTTGATCTGGAGCTCATCGTCGGCCACCACCTCGACCGATTCGATGAAAGACGTATACGCCGTGAAGGGCGACCCCAACTCCTTCTCCGGTGCGAGGCGGGAGAACCCGTACGCAATGTCGGAGGCCTTGATCGGGGAGCCGTCGGTGAAGGTCCGGTTGGTCCGGATCTTCACGCTGTAGGTGAGATCGTCCACCCTGGTGGGCATCTCAGCCGCCAGCGCGGGAACGAGCGACCGATCGGGGAGCTTGGTGAGCAGCCCCTCGAACGTGTGCTGGCCCGAGGCGAGGGCGCCGCCGGTGGTCCGGTTGTTGTCGAGCGATATCCAACCACCCACCTGCGACAGCGTGATGCTCTCGAACTCCGCCGGAGCTTCCTCCACCATCGCCGTGGTGGTGGTCTCCTCGACGGCGGCCGCCGCCGTGGTGGCCGGGGCTGCGGTGGTGGCCGGGGTATCATCCCCGCCGCAGGCCGCCAGCACGGTCGGAGCGACAGCACCTACCCCGATCATAAGACCGCTTCGCTTTAGGAACTCTCTTCGGTCCATTGACTTGGGCACAACCAACTCCTCCCGCTTGGGATGCCTCATCCGGCGATATACTAGGTGGAGATGTTAAGGGTCGGCAACTGATTCCTGCGTCTTGTGGATCGTATGGATTTGATGTTGTCTCCAACATAGAGGATGTAACGGTATCCTTTGGTATAACGAAGAATTTATGAGTAAAAAATTATTACATGTTGCAATCCACTCATTCTGAGTCCTATCAAGGCGTCGAAATGGTTGGATCAGCTGGCAACGAGTTGCGGGTAGGTGTCGATATCGGCGGCACCTTTACCGATCTGATGATGATCGGCCACTCCGGGCAGGTCGAGATCGGCAAGGTGCTCACCACTCCCGATCCGTCCCGAGGGGTCGAGGAGGTGCTGGCACAAACGCTCGATCGCTCGGGTCACGCCGGAGCGTCCGTCCGCCATCTGGTTCACGGGACCACCTTGGTCACCAATGCCATCATTGAGCGCAAGGGGGCCCGGACCGCTCTGCTCACCACCTCGGGGTTCCGGGACTCCATCGAGATCGGGCGTGAGCATCGCTACGAGCTGTACGACCTGAATCTGGAGCATCCCAGGCCGCTCGTACCTCGCCATCTCCGCTTCGACGTGCCGGAGCGGACCTTGACCGACGGGACGCAGACCATCGAACTCGGCGAGAACTACGTGGCGCGCCTGGTCCGTGAGCTGTCCGGGGCCGGCGTGGAGGCGGTGGCCATCTGCTTCCTCCACTCCTTCACCAATCCCGAGTCCGAGGAGCGGGCCCGGGACGTGGTAAAGGGCGTGGCTCCCGAGCTGCGGGTTTCGCTTTCCTCAGAGATCGTTCCCGAGATCGGTGAGTTCGAGCGGGCGTCCACGACCATCGCCAACGTCTACGTCCAGCCGCTGGTCGAGGACTACCTGCATGGACTCCGCCGCCGCATGGAGAGGATCGGTTTCGAGGGGCAGTTGTTCGTGATGCTCTCCAGCGGCGGTGTGGCGACCCTCGACACATGTGTCCGCTTCCCGATCCGGCTCCTCGAATCCGGTCCGGCCGCCGGCGCGCTGGCGGCGGCTTCGGTCGGGACCGCCATGGGCCGCGACTCGTTGTTGTCCTTCGACATGGGAGGCACCACCGCCAAGCTGAGCGTGGTGGACGGGGGCGAGCCGCTGGTCACCCACGACTTCGAGGTGGACCGCCGCTACCGCTTCAAGAAGGGCTCCGGGCTTCCCGTCAAGGTGCCCGTGATAGAGATGATCGAGATCGGCGCGGGCGGGGGATCCATCGCCCGGGTCGATTCCCTCGGACTGCTCAAGGTGGGTCCCGACTCGGCCGGGGCCGATCCCGGACCGGTCTGTTACGCCCGAGGCGGTAGCTCCCCCACGGTTACCGACGCCGACCTGGTCCTCGGCTATCTGGACCCCGATTACTTCCTGGGCGGGGCTATGAAACTGGACGTGGCCGCCGCCGAAGCCGCCATCGCCCGGAGCATCGGTGACCGGCTGGGCATGTCGGTGCCCGAAGCCGCCTGGGGGGTTCACCAAGTTGTCAACGAGGCCATGGCCAACGCAGCCCGGGTCCATGTGGTGGAGCGGGGGAAGAACCCCAGAGCCCTGCCGGTGGTGGCCTTCGGAGGCGCCGGGCCGGTCCACGGTTACGGTGTCGCCGAGTTGCTCGGCAGCACGGAGTTGGTGCTGCCCTACGGCGCCGGTGTAACCAGCGCCATGGGTCTGCTGGTGGCGCCGCTCGCCTTCGACTTCGTGCGTTCCTACTACGGAAGGCTCGACGAGCTGGACTGGGCTGAGGTGAACGGCATCTTCGAGGAGATGGAGCGGGACGGGACCGACCTTCTGGTCGAGTCGGGTGCGGGTCCTGACCAGATCACCCACACCAGGACCGCTGACATTCGCTACGTGGGCCAAGGCCACGAGATCCGGGTTCCGATCCCGGACGCGACGCTGACGGTCTGCCACCGGCGGACGATCTACGAGGAGTTCGACCGGGTGTACCGGAGTCTCTACGGCCGGGAGGGACCGCCCGTAGGTCTTGAGGCCCTGACCTGGAGGGTGGTGAGCCGTGGACCGCGACCCATGCCGGTAGAGGCGGATAGGGGGAACGTGACCGGCGATGCGGAGGCGGCCCGCAAGGGTGAACGCCCCGCCTACTTCCCATCCGAGGGTGGATACGTCACTACGCCGGTGTACGACCGCTATCGGCTGGGGTCCGGCTCGACGATGGCCGGACCGGCGATCATCGAGGAGCGGGAGTCCACCGCCATCATCGGACCGGACGGCCTGGTAAGCGTGGACGACCGGCTCAACATCGTGGTGTCGATGGGAGGGGGGACATGACCACCCGGACACGGTTGGATGCGGTCCTTATCGAGGTGCTCTGGAGCCGGGTCCTGTCGGTCGTCAACGAGCAGCAGGTGGCCCTGCAGCGAACGGCCTTCAGCACCATCGTGCGCGAGACCCAGGACCTGGCCTGCGGGGTCTTCGACACCAACGGCTGGATGATGGCGCAGTCGGTCACCGGGACCCCCGGCCACATCAACGCGATGGCCACCGGGGTACGCCACTTCCTGAAGGAGTACCCCCCGGGCAGCCTGAGCCCCGGCGACGTGCTGATCACGAACGATCCCTGGATGACCGCCGGCCAGATCAACGACATAACGGTGTTGACCCCGGTCTTCAAGAACGGCATCGAGGTCGCCTACTTCGCCAACACCTGCCACGCGGCCGACATCGGCGGGAGGATCCTCTCCGCCGAGGCCCGTGAGGTGTACGAGGAAGGCCTGCGCATCCCCATCATGAAGCTGTACGACCGGGGCGCCATCAACCCGGATCTGATCTCCATCGTCCGGGCCAACGTCCGGACCCCTGACGAGACGGTGGGCGATCTGTATGCCCAGACGTCATGCAACGATGTGGGCGCCAGGGCGCTGCTCAGCTTCATGGACGAGTTCGACCTCGACTCCATCGATCCGCTTTCCCACGAGATCATCACCCGCTCGGAGGAGGCGATGCGCGGCGCCATCCGGGAGATTCCCAACGGCGTCCACGAGCACGAGACGTGGAGCGACGGCTTCGAGGAGCCGATCCTGATCAAGGCGAAGGTGGCCATTGAGGACGAGGACATCCTGATCGACTTCGCCGGTTCGTCGCCGGAGAGCGTCCGGGGCATCAACGTGGTCTTCAACTACACCCACGCCTACGCCTCGTTCGCGATGAAGGCGGCCATCAGCCCCGATGTCCCCCACAACGATGGGGCCTTCCGTCCGGTGCACGTGTCGGCCCCTCCGGGTTCGATCCTCAACTGCCTGGAGCCGGCTGCGGTGGCCTCGCGGCACATCATCGGCCACTTCCTGCCCGGTGTCGTCTTCGGGGCGCTGGCCGAGGCCTTGCCCGACCGGCTCATGGCGCCCGGCTCCGATCCGATCTGGATCTCGATCTGGAGGGGGAGGCCCCGCGGGTCGGACGGCCGGTTCACCTTCAGCCTGTTCCAGTGTGGCGGGGCAGGGGCTCGGGCGTCCAAGGACGGTCTCAACACGACCGGCTTCCCGAGCGGGGTGGCGGGGGTGCCGGCCGAGTCCGTGGAGACCCTCACCTCCATGGTCCAGCACCGGCGGGAGCTGCGAACCGACTCCGGCGGGGCGGGCCGGTTCCGAGGTGGCTTGGGGCAGTGGACCGAGGTGAGCTGTCGCACCGACGAGGACTGGACGGTCTCGGGCATGGTCGATCGCATCTCCTACCCGCCCGAAGGGCTCTTGGGAGGAGGCTACGGAGGCGCCGGAGAGTTCCGGATCGACGGCGCCGAGGAGGCTCAGCCGAAACGCCTGCTGGTGCTCGACCCCGGCAGCCGGGTCCAGCTCAACCTACCCGGCGGCGGCGGCTACGGAGACCCGTTCACCCGGGATCCCGAAGCGGTCTTGTGGGACGTGATCGAGGGGTACGTATCGGTGGAGGCGGCGAGGCGGGACTACGGTGTGGTGGTCGAGTACCTGGGTGACGAGAACCAACTCGTGCGTCTCCCGGACGACTACCGCCTCGACGTGGAGGCCACCGAGAGCCTGCGTGGCTCGTAGACACGGGCCATTGCTCTCAAGATGTATAACTGCCTATCTATCTAGGACTTTATAACGACTGTGTCCGTAAATACTTCATGAAGAAATTGTGGTCTGGTACTCTTCCATGTTGCTACATTAATCACTAGGGTTATTAGTAGAAGAATTACTTTTGCGATCGTAGGCACCCATACCATAACTGTAATCCAAGACCATATCACGAACCAACGGCCCACGGATCTCCAGAAGCCAGGAGGTGATTGCTGGCTATCTTGTATTACAACCTGTATACGAGTTATAGCCTTACCTAATGTTTGCCCACAAACGGCTGTAAATGGGACTTCGTAAAAGAAGGCTACGCTCCAGACAAGGATCATAAGTAGCAGATAAAATATGGCTATTAACGCCTGAAACTTGTCGTCAGTAGGTACCTCTACCCCTTGAGTAATTGCTTCAAGTATGCGGACAAATCCAGCAGGGTCTCCATCAATACTGAACAAAAGACCTAAAATAATGTATATCACCACTAAATCGATCAGTCGAGCTAATATCCTTCTAATGAGTAGCTTCAGATCCATCGATAATCCTGTCGCTCGCCTGTCTGGCTGATGCTTCTGTGCAAAACAATAGTGCAGGGTACCCGGCAGCGTGTCCGTTACTTCACAACTGGACCGTCGTCCGCGGGTCCCCACTCTCATCAGGCGAGCGGAGAACCCGTAACGCTACGCCGGACTGCCGTCAGCAGTCGGACAAGGCTTCGAGGGCGGTGCAGATCTCGTGGCGGCGATTCTTCCACGAGCTGGTCTACTTGCTGAACCAACTCATCGTCTACACGCGTAACCAACTGTGTCATGCGATAAGTATGGCATTCCGCATAAATCGTTCTGGCAGTGGAGCCGGGCAAGGGTCTTAGGTTTCTCGTTTCCCCTGCAGGATGCGGAGCGAGGGGCTTCAGGTGGCTATGTAGACGTTCTTGAGTTCGGTGTAGTGGTCGAGGGCGTCAGGACCGAGCGCCCGGCCGATGCCGGACTGCTTGAAGCCGCCGTAGGGAGTGGCGATCCGGACCGACCAGTTGGAGTTGACCGACAGCGTGCCGGCCTCCAGCGCCCGGGCGACCCTCAGCGCCTTGGCGCCGTTCTCCGTCCAGACCGAGCCGGACAGGCCGTAGATGGTGTCGTTGGCGATGGAGATGGCCTCGTCCTCACCATCGAACGGCAGGACGCAGGCGATGGGACCGAAGATCTCCTCGGTCACCGCGCGGGCTCCGGCCGAGTTCGGAGTCACGACCGTGGGCGCGAACCAGAATCCGGGACCCTCCGGGGCGGTGCCGCGGGCCACCACGCTGGTGGCTTCGTCCAGGAACGAAGCCACCTTGGACCGGTGTTCCGCCGTGATCAGGGGTCCCATCTCCGTGGCCTCGTCCATGGGGTCACCCACCCTCATGGCGGCAACGTTGGCGGAGAGCAGGTCCAGGAACTCGTCCATGGCGCTGCGTTCCACCAGGATGCGGGAGCGGGCGCAGCAGTCCTGGCCGGCGTTGCCGAACACCGCGCCGGGCGCGGCTGCGGCCGCCCGCTCTAGGTCGGCGTCGGCGAACACGATATTCGCCGACTTGCCGCCGAGTTCGAGCGTCACCCGCTTGATGGTCTCGGAGGCGCGGACGCTGATCCGCTTGCCGACTTCGGTCGAGCCCGTAAAGCCGATCTTGGCCACATCCGGGTGCTCGACGAGACGCTCACCCACCAGGCTGCCCGGCCCGGCCAGCACCTGGAACACGCCTTCGGGCAGGCCCGCTTCCAGTGCTATGCGTTCGAGTTCGATGGCCGTCAGCGGTGTGAGCTGTGCCGGCTTGAGCACAACCGTGTTGCCGGCGGCCAGGGCGGGTGCCACCCCCCACGAGGCGATGGCGAGAGGGAAGTTCCATGGTGTGATCAGACCGACCACGCCCATCGGTTCTTTGAAGGTCATGTTCACGCCGCCGGGCACGGGGATGGTCCTTCCGGTGAGGCGCTCGGGCGATCCGGCGTAGTAGGCGAAGGTGGCCGCCACCATCCCCACCTCTCCCAAGGCATCGTTGATCGGCTTGCCCACGTTGCGCGACTCCAGTTGCGCCAGCGACACCGCCTGCTGCTCTACGGCTGCGCCGACGCGTCGCAGGATGGTGGCCCGGTCGCCGGCAGCGACGTTGCGCCACGTCGCGAAGGCTGCCTTGGCCCTGGCGACGGCCCGGTCCGTGTGCTCCACGCCCGCGGCGGGAAGCCGGGTGATGACCTGCTCGGTCGCCGGGTCGATGACCTCGAAGGAGTTGCCGGCCCGATCCATTACTGACTCCTATCTGACGAGGTAGTTGGTTCCCGGTGCTGCGTCCAAGGGTCAGGAGAAGACCCGGTGCCGCCGGTGGTTGGTATCCTGCCCGGCGGTGGGCGCGCCGCTGGTCACAGCCTGTACCGATTTCTAGGGTACAGCCCGGCGGGAGGCCCGCCGGGAAGCGATTGGAGGCGGATTGCAGTCGAGAGCACCGTTCGTAGCGCCCGGTGCCGGGGCTGTGCTCCAACTCGAGCTGGCGAGGCCGTATCGCATCATCGTCGCCGGGGACGGTGCCCGCGTGGAGGACTCCACCGGCAAGCGCTACCTGGATGCCATGAGCGGTGGTTCCATGGCCGCCACCCTGGGCCACGGCCGCCGCGACCTCATCGATCTGGTCTGGGAGCAATCAAGCCGGGTCGGTTACCTGGACAACAACCGGCTGACCAATCCGTGGCAGGAGTCCCTGGCCGCGAAGCTGGTGGAGGTTGCTCCGCCGGGGTTCACCAGGGTGCGGTTCGTCACTGGAGGCTCGGAGGCCAACGAGGCCGCCATAAGGGCCGCGCGGATGTATCACGTCGCCCGGGGAGAGCCGCAGCGCTGGCAGATCATCTCGCCCGCCCAGGCCTATCACGGTCCCACCATGCAGACCCTCGCCCTCACCGGGAGGCCCGGATTGCATGGCGCCTTCGGCCCCTACCTCAGCCGTCACCGGCACATACCGCCCTCCACCGACCGCTTCGACGCAACCGGGCAGGCGGCCCTCGACGCGCTGGACGAGGCACTGGAGCAGGTCGGTTCCGAGAATGTCTCCGCCTTCTTCTGCGAGCCGGTGAGCGCGGCCTCGCTGCCCGCCTACTCGCCCCCGGACCGATTCTGGGAGGGGCTGGCCGAGCGCAGGGAGCGCCATGGCTTCCTGATCTGCTTCGACGAGGTCGTCACGGGGATGGGGAGGACCGGCAACTGGTTCGCGGCCAAGGACCTCCCGATCGTTCCCGATGTGATCGCGACCGCCAAGGGCTTGGGGGCCGGCTATACGGCCATCGGGGCCGTCCTCTACCGCGATTCCGTGTACGAGGTGATCGCCTCGGCGGTGCGATCGTTCTCGCTGGGTCACACGTGGGACGGCTCGCCGCTGCCATGCGCGGTGGGCTTGGCGGTGCTCGGAATCCTCGAGTCCGAGGGCTGGGTCGACCACGTCGCGTCCCGGGGTCCGTCGCTCCGCCGGGAGCTGGAGGAGGCGCTGGCGGGCACCGACCTCGTCGGAGAGGTCCGGGGGCGGGGTTACCTGCTCGGTATCGACTACGTGGACCCCCGGGATGGCCTGTCCTTCCTGCCCCCGGAACTGGGCGTGGCGGGGCGGATCGAGCGAGCCGCCGCTCGCCACGGTCTCCTGGTACTGGGCACGATGCCCACCCGGGACGGGATGGCGGGCGACCAGCATCTGTTCGCGCCGCCCTTCCCGACCCCGGACGGCGACCTCGGGGAGATGGTGGCTCGGATGGCCACCGCCGTCGAGGAGGTCGCCGCAGAGGTGAGGGACGAACTCGGCTCGAATCTGTCTCCCGGAGGCGGCCCGTCCGCGGGGCTCAGCGTCCTGATAGTCCAGCACGAGGACCCGACCCCGGCCGGGTTCGTCCACGAGTGGTTGGTGGAGCAGGGCGCCGACGTGGAGACATACCGCATCGACCTCGAGGAACGCCGTGTCGATCCCACCCGCTACGACCTCATCGTATCGCTCGGCTCGGAGTTCGCCGCCTTCGACGACTCGATTCCCTGGATCGACCGGGAGAAGGACCTTCTGATCGAGGCTCACGGCTCCGATGTTCCGATCCTGGGCCTTTGTTTCGGCGGCCAGTTGCTCGCCAGGGTGCTCGGCGGTGACTCCTACCGGGGGGAGCTCTCCGAGGTCGGTTGGCTTCCGGTGCGCAGCGTCGATGAGGATCTGGTGCCCGAGGGACCATGGTTCCAATGGCACTTCGACACCTTCTCGGTACCGCCCGGGGGCGAGCTGATCGCCGACAGCGAGGCCGGGCCGCAGGCGTTCGTGGTAGGACGCAGCCTCGGGGTGCAGTTCCACCCGGAGGTCAACCAAGAGATCATGGACGGCTGGGTCGAGGCATACCGTCACGAACTCGATGACGAGGGGGTCGATCCCGATGCGCTGCTGGAGGAGACCCGCCGGCTTGCTTCCAGGTCGAAAGCCGTAGCTGCGCAGTTGCTGGAGCGCTTCGCCGAGGACATAGCCGGCCTGGCCCTGCCAGGACAGGGACGGGACCGATCATGACCGGATCGGCCGTCAACACCGCCTCCACCAGCGTCTTCCCAAAGTACCTCGATCGGGCTTATCCGGTTATCGATCGGGGCGAGGGCGTGTGGCTGCACACGACCGGAGGTCGGCGCATCCTCGATGCCGTCTCCGGCGGTGCGATGACGGCGGGTCTCGGCCACGGGCTGCGGGAGATCGCGGACGCCGCGCAGGCCGCGATGGGCGACATCGCCTACTACTACGCCCACCACTTCACCAACCATCCCCAGGAGCGGCTGGCGGCTCGCCTGGTGGGGATAGCCCCGGAGATGGCCAAGGTCCGCTTCCTGAGTGGCGGCTCTGAGGCCAACGAGACCGCTCTCCGGCTGGCCCGCCAGTACCACGTGGATCGCGGGGAGGGCGGCAGGTGGCGGGTCATCTCCCAGGCCCAGGCGTACCACGGTGCCACCATGGCCACGGTGGCCCTCACCGGCCGGCCCACCTTCCACGCGCCGTTCGGTCCCTACCTGTCCGAGCACCTTCACATCCCTCCGGCCACCTCGAGGTTCGACCCGACCGGCAGGGCCGCTCTCGACGCTCTCGACGAGGCGATCGAGCAGGCCGGTCCTGAGAGCGTCTCCGCCTTCTTCTGCGAGCCGGTCAGCGGTGCGTCCCTGCCCGGCTACTCGCCCCCGGACCGGTTCTGGGAGGGTCTGGCGGAGCGGCGGGACCGGTACGGCTTCCTGGTCTGCTTCGACGAGGTGGTGACCGGCATAGGACGCACCGGAGGCTGGTTCGCCTACCAGGGCCTGCCGATCACCCCCGACATCGTGACCATCGGCAAGATGCTCGGTGGGGGATACATGCCGCTGGCGGCCACCATGTGCCGCCAAGCGGTCTATGACGTACTGGCCAACGGCTCCAAAGAGTTCGACCTGGGCCACACCTGGGACGGCGCGCCCCTGAGCTGCGCGGTCGGCCTAGCCGTGCTCGACTACCTGGAACGGCACGACCTGGCCGGTATGGCCGCGGAGCGCGGGCCTGCCCTGCTCGACCGCCTCCGGGCGGCTCTTGAGGGCTACGCGATCGTGGGGGAGGTACGGGGCCGCGGGTTCCTGCTGGGTGTGGAGTACGTCGACCCGCGGGACGGCGCCTCGATCCCTCCCGACTCGCTCGGGATCGCCGGACGGATCGACGATTGTGCGATGGAGAACGATCTGCTCGTGATGTCTACCCACCCGAACGCCGATGGCTATGCCGGGGATCAGACAGTCTTCGCGCCGGCCCTCACGAGCACGGACGAGGAACTGGCCGAGATGATCGAACGGCTCGCCCGGGCGGTGGAAGAGGTGGATCGGACGGTGACGGACCGCTTGGCGAACGGAGGAGCGACATGACCTGGAATCCTTCCGACGACGGCTTTGTCCTTCTCGGTATGCCGGATGTACACGGTTCCATACGGGGCAAGGCATTCCGGCCCAGCGCCTTCCGGTCGGCGGTGGAGAAGGGCACGGTGATGACCGACCTGTGGCTGGGTCTGGACCCGGTCGACATGCCCATCACCGACTACCGCGAGTACGGGATCAACACCGGCGCTCCCGACCTCCTGCTCCAGCCGGATCCGGGCACGCTGCGGCCGCTGGCATGGAGGCCGGGTTGGGGGATCTGCCTGGCTGATCCGAGCTGGCCGGACGGTTCCAGATGCCGGTTGGCGTCCCGCGAGCTGCTTCGAGACATGCTGGCTGATCTGGAGGAGCTGGGCTACGAGGTGATGGCCGGCTTCGAGTTCGAGGTCAGGATCTTCGACAGCGCCGGCGATCCTCTCTCGTCGGGTATCAGCTACAGCCTCGGCGAGATCGGCCGCTTCGACCGGTTGCTGGAGGTGCTGGTACCGGCCCTCGAGGGACTGGGTGTGAACCTCGAGGCCGTGCACACCGAGGCGGGCCCCGGCCTGCTGGAGTTGAACATATCCGCCCGGCGGGGTCTCCGGGCCGCCGACGACGCCGCCCTGCTCAAGTTCGCGGTCAAGGAGGTGGCGGCTTCCCTGGGACTCACCGCCAGCTTCCTCGCCAAGACCATGCCGCTCGAGGAGGGTTCGAGCGGCCATGTCCACCTGTCTCTCTGGCAAGGTGAGCACAACGCCTTCGCCCCCGGCGCGGACGGCGCGTTCCCGGCTACGTGCATGGCAGCCATAGCGGGCATCCTCGACCATCTTCCGGCCGCCTCGCTCCTGGTGAACCCCACTGTCAACTCCTACAAACGGCTGGTTCCCGGCTATTTCGCGCCGGTGAACGTGAGTTGGGGGTACGAGAACCGCTCCACATCGGTCCGGGCCATCCGGGGTGACCGCCCGGCCCGTTCGCGTCTCGAGTGCCGCCGCCCCGGCGCCGACGCCAACCCCTACCTGGCGCTGGCGGCTCTGGTGGCTTCGGCGATGATCGGGATACGGGAGGGGGCGTCGCCACCGGCACCCGAATCGGGAGATGTCTCCGAGCGGGCAGACCTGCCTCCGCTACCCAACTCGCTGGAGAGCGCCCTGAGGGCCTTCCGGTCGGATACGGCACTGCAGGAGGCGCTGGGCGCGGAGTTCAGCGGCTACTACGAAATATCGAGGGCGTGGGAGCTACGCGCCTGGCAGGAGAGCGTGAGCGACTGGGAGAGGGAGCGCTACACCAGGGCCGTCTAGGCCGTGCTGCGGTCCTGCCGAGGAGGTAACAGATGCCCGACGTACTCAGGAAACCCGTTGGCGGAGCGTTGTTCGGTTACGCGATCATCTACACCGTACAGGTCGTATTCCACCCGTTCTACTCCGATGTGCTCCCTTCAGGCGACGTGTACCGGGTTCTGAACTATCTCACCGCGGTGGGCATCCTGGTATCGGTTGTCGTGGTGTGGACACGCAGGACAAGCGCCGGATACTCCGACGCACCGGCGGGCCGCGACCTGGGAGAGCAGGCCGGGTTCTACTGCACGCTTGCCCTCGCCATACTGTTCTTCACGCTCTGGTTCCGGTTGATCAACCAGGCCGATGGCGAGTCCTTCAGCCAGGCCGACACCGTCGCCTGGTACCTGGTCTCGGTGCTCAACCCGCTGGTGCTCGGGACCGTGGGCGCCGGTCTCTGGAAGTCGGCGGCTAAGGGATAGGCGCGAGCCTCAGGCCGATTGCATCGTGGCTGTCAGCGGTCACCGTTCTTCCGGTGGTCCGGCGATGGGGGCACCAACACTCGCTCGGGAGTGATCGGTAGCCGCCTGACCAGGCCGGGCCGGCCCAGGGCATGTTCCACGGCGGTTGCGATGGCGGCTGCTACTCCGGGGACACCGCCCTCACCCGCCCCCTTTATGCCCAGCGGGTTGGTGAGGGTCGGATCCTGCTCCCCGATCATGGCTGTCATGGTCGGCGTCTCGGCGAGGGTGGGCAGCAGGTAGTCCATGAACGACCCGCACAAGGGGTTGCCGTCCTCGTCGTAGGCGAACTGTTCGTACAGCGCGCCCCCGATGGCTTGGATGGCGCCTCCCTCCATCTGTCCCGCCACCAGCATCGGGTTGATTGCCTTCCCGATGTCGTAGTACAGGATCAGCTGCTCGACCGCCACCTCGCCTGTCTCCCGATCCACGCGGACTACGGCCAGGTTGGCTCCGCACGGGTAGACCACCCGCTCCACTTCGAACACCGAGTCCACAGCCAGGCCCGGCTCGGATCGTCCGTACTTGCCGGCCGTCACGGGATGCAGCCGGGCGGCCGCCTCGAAGATGGACAGGCTGAACTCGGGCGATCCGGATACGAAGACCGAGCCGTCCCGGTACTCCAAGTCCCCTGCGTCCACCTCGAAGTCCACGGCCGCTACCTGCTTGGTGATCCGCACTATTTCCGCCGCGGCCTGGACGAGGGCGCTACCGGCGGTGACCGTCGACCGGCTGGCGTAGCTTCCGGTCCCGTAGGGCGTCCGGTCCGTGTCGAGTAGTTCAACTCTTACACGGGCGTGATCGAGTTGGAGTCGATCGGCCACGATCTGAGCCAGGACCGTCCGGATGCCCTGGCCGACCGAGGAGCATCCCGACCGGACCCGGACCAGACCGTCGGGGTCGACCTCGATCGCTCCGGTTTCCCACGGACCCAGCCCTGACTTCTCCATGAACATTGCCACGCCGACCCCGACCTGCTCGCCCCGCTCGCGCCGTCGCTCCAAGGCCTGCCGGTCGAAGGAACCGACCAGCCGGTCGAGGATGCCCGGAAAGTCGCCGTCGCTGAACAGCATCGGCTCACCGGTCGACGACAGCGGGCGCGAGTAGGGGATGCGGTCGGGCTTGATCAGGTTGCGGCGCCGTACCTCGACCGGGTCCATGCTGATCTCGGCGGCGTAGAGGTCGATGAGCCGCTCCCGCACGAAGCTGGATTCGAACCGGCCGGGGGCTCGATAGGTGCCGGTGGGGGTCTTGTTGGTGACCACGCACCGGGCCGTCCCGCAATACGCCTCCAGGTCGTAGGGGCCGGGGATCATCGACAGCGTGAGGTCCGCCACCCGGATGCTGTGCGTGCGGGCGTAGGCGCCCATGTCCACGTCGAAGTCCGACGCGATGGCGGTGATCCGGCCCGTCCGGTCACCGGCTATGCGTGCTCGATGGAACTGCTGGCGGGAGTGGTTGGCCGCCAAGAGGTGTTCCCTGCGGTCCTCGATCCAAACCACGGATCGGCGCAGCCGGTCGGCGGCCCACACTGCCAGCACGTCCTCCGGGTACAGCTCGCCTCGCACCCCGAAGCCTCCACCCACCGCCGTCTCGCGCATGCGCAGACGGCCGGGAGGCATGCCTAGAAGCTCCGCAGTGGTTGCCAGGTTCCAGTGCGGCACCTTGGTCGCACCGTGGACGATGAGCCGTTCGACGGCCGGGTCGAACTCAACCACGATTCCTCGCGTCTCCATCGGCACGCCGCTGTGGCGCCCGACCGCCATCTCGGCCTCGACCACCACGTCCGCCTCTCCGAAGGCCTGTTCCGGGTCCCCGAAGCGGGCTTCGAGGGTGGTGACCAGGTTCCCCGGCTCGAACAGGCGCCGCTCGGGCCGGTCCTCGGCGCCGGCATCCAGCATCACCGGGCGGGGGTCGATGTTGGCGAACACCAGCTCGGCGGCGTCTTCCGCCACGTACCGGTCCTGGGCTACCACCACAGCCATCGGCTCGCCGATATAGCGGACCCGGTCGTGGGTGATGACCGGCTGTAGATAGGGGACCACGGTCCCGTCGAACGAGACCCGGGGCGGGATCCTCGGAATGCCTCCGAGCGACTCGCTCAGGTCTTCAGCGGTGAACACCGCCTCCACACCGGGAAGCCGGCGGGCCTCGGAGCAGTCGATGTCGCGAATCGTGCCGTGGGCTACGGGTGCCCTGACTACCGCCATGGTGAGCATTCCCGGGAGGCGGACATCGGCCACGTAGCGGGCCCGGCCGGCCAGCAGCGGAGGGTCCTCGTGGCGCCGTATGGAGCTTCCGATGCCACCGACGGGCGCCGGCCGCTGGTTTGGGGTCATGGAACGGTAAAGGCCTTGGGTTGGCGCCCGGATACTACACTCCGGCCTTCATGAAGCCGGCTCCGTTCGACTACCACCAGGCCCGATCAGTGGCCGAGGCGGTAGCTCACCTGGGTGAGTACGGCTACGAGGCCAAGATCCTGGCCGGCGGCCAGAGTCTGGTCCCGGCGATGAACTTCCGCCTGGCCCGCCCCGCGGTTCTGGTCGATATCAACCCCTTGGACGAGCTCGATTACCTGGAGGAGGACGGCGACACCCTCCGGATCGGAGCGATGGTTCGCCACGTGACCTTCGAGCGACCGGTCACGGAAGGGCCCACCGGCCGACTCCTGGCCATGGCCGCTCACCACGTCGGCCATCTGCCGATCAGGGTCAGGGGCACCTTCGGGGGCAGCCTGGCCCATGCCGACCCGGCCGCCGAGTGGTGCGTGATCGCCCTGCTGCTCGATGCCGAGTTGGCGACCCGGAGCCCTTCCGGCGGTCGTGACATCCCTGCCGCCGACTTCTTCCAAACCGTCTTCACCACGGCACTCGAACCCGAGGAGCTCCTGGTGGAGGCTCGCCTGCCCAATCTCGCCCCGCACACTCGGATCGGGTTCCAGCAGTTCAGCCGCCGGGCCGGTGATTTCGCTCTGACCATGGCCGCGGTGGCTCTCGAAGCCGACGACGGGCCGGTCGCGAACGCCCGGATCGCGCTCGGAGGCGTGAGCGATCGCCCGGTTCGAGCCGGAGAGGCGGAGCAGGCGCTCGAGGGCCAGCCCGCCACGGATGAGTCATTCCGGGCCGCTGCCGAGATCGCGGCCCAAGAGTTCGACGCCATCGGCGACATCCACGGGTCGGCCGACTACCGGCGGGACCTGGTTCGCGCCCTGACCAGACGAGCTCTTGAGCAGGCGATCTCCACGTGATCCCGTGGATCGGGCAGCCGCTCCCGCGCTTCGAGGATCCGCCCCTGCTGACCGGCGAGGGCCGGTTCGTGGCCGACCTCACCCGGGATGCCTCCTTCCTGAGGTTCGTCCGTAGCCCGGTCGCCCACGGCCGGATCGTCTCCATCGAAGCGCCCGGGCGGATCACTGCCTTCACCGCCGACGACCTCAGGCAGGTGCGTCCCATTCGGCCCCTGCTCCACCGGCCGGACTTCCACCCCATCGAGCAACCGGTTCTGGCCTCCGGCAAGGTCCGCTTCGTGGGCGAGCCTGTAGCGGTGGTGGTGGCGCGCACGCCCGAGGAGGCGGAGGATGCCGCCGAGCAGGTCTTCGTGGAAATCGAGCCGCAGGACCCGGTGGTCAGCGCCCCCGACGCCCTCCGCCCAGGCGCGCCGACCGTGCACGACCATCTAGAGGACAACGTGGTCGTCGACGCCCGCTTCGAGACAGAGGGGGTGGACGAGGTCTTCGCCGGCGCCGCGGTGGTGGTGGAGTTCGATCTGCGCTCGCAGCGCCAGAACGCCCTCCCACTGGAGGCCCGAGGCTCCGTGGCCTCGTACGATCCGCGTTCGGGGCGGACCACCCTCACCGCCTCCGTCCAGTCGCCTCATGTGATCCGCACCATCCTGGCCGACCTGCTCGGCATACCCGAGTCGGACCTACGGGTGGTGGTCCCGGACGTGGGAGGGGCATTCGGGCAGAAGTTTTGCCTGGCGCCCGAGGACGTGGTGACGGCCTGGGTGGCGAGACGGCTCCGGACCACGGTGTCATGGGTGGAGGATCGGCGCGAGAACCTGATGTCCTCGTTCCACAGCCGCGACCATCACTACCGGGTACGGGGCGCCTTCGACCGGGATGCCCGCCTCCTGGCGGTGGATGCCGACCTGCTTTGCAACATCGGCGCCTACTCCTGTTACCCGGTCACCTGCGGGGTGGAGCCTCTGATGGCGCTGGCCGAGTTCCCTGGGCCCTACGACTTCCGCACCTACCGGGTCCGGTCCCGGGGCATCACCACCAACACCTGCCCGATGGCGCCCTACCGGGGGGTGTCCCGGCCGGTCATCACCCTGGCCATGGAGCGTCTGATGGATCTGGCGGCGGTCCGCTTCGGGATCGAGCCCGCCGAGATCAGGCGCGGCAACCTGGTATCGGAGTTCCCCTACAGCTCGGCCACCGGCCTGGTGTACGACGAGGGTTCCTACGTCGAGTCCCTGGACCGGGCCGTCGAGGAGATCGGCCTGGAGGACTTTCGGGACCGCCAGGCGGCGGCCCGGTCCGAGGGCCGTTACCTCGGGGTCGGTATCTCGGTGTTCTCCGAGCGCACCGGCTACGGGACATCGGCCTTCGCCGCCCGGAGCATGGATGTGACGCCCGGATACGAGACCGTGGACCTGGCGATGGACCCGTCCGGCAACGTGGAGGTCCGGTTGGGGGCCTCCCCGCACGGCCAGGGTCTGGAGACCACCCTGGCGCAGCTGATCGGGGACGAGCTGGGAGTGGAGCCGGCCCGGGTCCGGGTCGTTCACAGCGACACCGACCGTACGCCCTACGGTTGGGGTACGTTCGCCAGCCGCTCCCTCGTCATTGCCGGGGGAGCCGCCCGCCTGGCTTCCGACCGCCTGCGGGCCAAGCTGGCCGCCATCGCCTCCGCGGAGCTGGAGGCGGCGCCCGAGGACATCGTCATCCGGGCCGGCCGGGCGACCGTTGCGGGTACGGATGCCGGGATCGACGTGTCCGAGTTGGCTCGCCTCGCCTACCACTCCAGCCATCGTCTGGCCGGCGGCATGGACCCCGGCCTCACCGCCACGGCCACCTACGATCCGGCCGGAACCTTCTCCAACGCCTGCCATGTCGCAGCGGTGGAGGTGGATCCGGAGACAGGCGGGGTCCGGGTGGACCGGTTCGTGGTGGTGGAGGATGCCGGGCGTCTCATCAACCCGATGATCGTGGACGGGCAGCTCCACGGTGGAGTCACCCAGGGGATCGCCGGCGCCCTCTACGAGGAGATTCGCTACGACAGCGAGGGCAATATCCTCACCACCTCGCTCATGGACTTCCTGCCTCCCACCCTGGCGGAGGTTCCCACCATCGAGGTCCACCACCTCGAGACCATCTCCGATGCCACCATTACCGGCGCCAAGGGCCTGGGGGAGGGTGGCACGATCGGCGCCCCGGCCGCCATCATCAACGCGGTCGCCGATGCGCTCCGTCCTCTCGGGGTTGAGGTCGCCGAGGTGCCCGCAACCCCGTCCCGGCTGCGTAGGCTGGTAAGCGAGAGCGAGAGGATTCCCGCATGACCGAGCGAACCAGGGTCGAGGTCGAACTCACGGTCAACGGCCGGTCCCACCGGGTCCGGGTGGAGCCCCGGCGCACGCTGGCCGACGCATTGCGAGACGACTGCGGCCTCACGGGAACCCACCTGGGGTGCGAGCACGGCGTGTGCGGGGCCTGCACCATCCTGGCCGACGGCGAACCGGTCCGGTCCTGCCTGATGTTCGCAGTCCAGTGCGAGGGCATGGATCTCCGGACTGTGGAGGATCTGGCCGACGGCGACCGGCTCCATCCGATCCAGCAGGCCTTCTGGGAGAACCACGGACTCCAGTGCGGCTTCTGCACTCCCGGATTCCTGATGCTGTCGGCCGGGTACCTGGCGCAGAATCCCGATCCTGACGAGGAAGAGCTGCGAGCGGTGCTGTCCTCCAACCTGTGCCGCTGCACCGGTTACCAGAACATTCTGAAGGCGGTCCGCCAGGCCGCCGAGGTCATGCGGGGATGAGCTATGTCGGTAGCTCGGTCAAGAGGATCGAGGACCGACCCCTACTGACCGGCGAGGCCAGGTTCGCCGCCGATCTGTCCCTTCCCGACCAGCTGCACATGAGGGTGGTTCGTTCACCGGTGGCCCACGGGCGGCTGCTGGAGGTCGACACCTCGGAGGCGCGCTCCATGGATGGGGTGGAAGCGGTCTGGACCGGCGACGACGTCCGGGAAGTGCCGCCGATCGATTTCCGCATGGCCTGGGTGGAGGGCTTGGAACGGTTCCGCCAATCCATCCTCGCCGCCGACCACGTTCGCTACGTGGGCGAGCCGGTCGCGATAGTGCTGGCCGAGGATCCTTACCTGGCGGAGGACGCCGCCGAACTGGTCTTCGCCGGCATCGACGAGCTCGATCCCGTGGTGGATCCGATGGCGGCCGGCCCGGCGGCTATCGAGACGACGGTGGTGGAGAAGGCCTACGGGGACCTCGAAGGGGCTTTCGGGGATGCTCCGGTGGTCGTGGAGATGGAACTGGCGGTGGGGAGGCACTCCGGGGTGCCCATGGAGACCCGGGGAGCACTGGCATGCTACGACCCATTGAGATCGGTGCTGGAGATGTTCGGCGCCGCCAAGGTACCCCATCACAACCGCGCGGCCATAGCCTCCATGCTCGGTCTTCCGCTCGGCGCCGTCGTTCTCCGGGAGGGCCACGTGGGAGGCGGCTTCGGGATCAGGGGAGAGCTTTATCCCGAGGACGTGCTGGTGTGCCTGGCCGCCCTCCGGCTCGGGCGTCCCATCCGCTGGGTGGAGGATCGCCGGGAGCACATGCTGGCCGCCAACCACTCCCGCGACCAGGTCCACCGGATACGGGCGGCGGTGGAATCCGACGGCCGGATTAGGGGGGTGATAGACGAGTTCTGGGTGGATCAGGGGGCCTACCTGCGTACCCATCAGGTTACGGTCACGGAGCTGACCACCTCGATGCTCCCGGGACCGTACGCCTGGCCCGCTTACCGGAGTCGCGGCCACGTGATGCTCAGCAACAAGACCCCGTGCGGCACCTACCGGGCCCCCGGCCGGTACGAGAGCACCTTCGTGCGCGAGCGCCTCATCGAGGTCATAGCCCACCGGCTCAGTCTGGACTCGTCCGAGGTTCGCCGCCGCAACCTGGTTCCGCCCGAGCGCATGCCCTTCGAGCGGGGGATTGCCGCGCTGGGTACCGAGGTGACCTACGACTCCGGCGACTACCCGGGTCTGCTGGACCGGACCCTCGAATACCTGGACTACGAGCAGCTGACCGCCGACCTCGCACGGAGGCGGTCGGATGGCGAGCGGGTGGGCCTCGGAATGGGATTCTTCGTGGAGAAGAGCGGCCTCGGGCCGTTCGACGGGGTGAGGGTCACCGTGGACGAGGCGGGGCAGGTGCTTGTGGTCACCGGTGTGGCCTCGATCGGCCAGGGCGTCGAAACGGTGCTGGCGCAGGTGTGCGCCGACGCGCTGGGCGTGGGAATCGAATCGGTGCGGGTGCGTCACGGCCAGACCGATGACCTCGCCTACGGGATGGGCGCCTTCGCCAGCCGGGTCACCGTCATGTCCGGCTCTGCCACCTTGATCGCCGCCCGCCGCGTGCGACGTAAGGCTGTTGACGTGGCGGCCTCGGTACTGGAGGCCGATCCGGATGACCTCACCATCGACCGGGGCCGGGTGTTCGTTCGGGGCTCTCCGGGCGGTCCGGCTATCACTCTGGGTGAGGTGGCCCGGAGGCTCCGTCCCGGTTTGACCGCTGGGGAGCCCGGGCTGACCGCCGAAGGATGGTTCACGGTGGACCACATGGTCTATCCCTATGGCATCCACGCCGCGGTCGTCCGGGTGGATCCCGACTCCGGGCAGGTCGAGGTGGAGCGGCTGGTGGTGGCCTACGAGGTCGGCAAGGCGGTCAATCCCGAGCTGGTCCACGGGCAGATCGCGGGCGGCGCCGCCCAGGGCATCGGGGGCGCCCTGCTCGAGGATTTCGCCTACGACGAATCCGGCCAACCCCTGGCGGCCACGTTCATGGACTACCTGATGCCCACCGTGGCCGAGATGCCGGACGTGGAGGTGCTGCTGCTCGAGGAAGCACCCAGCCCGGCCAATCCGCTCGGCGTGAAGGGAGCCGGTGAGGGGGGTATCACCGCGGTGGGGGCGGCCGTCGCCAACGCCGTGGCCGAAGCGCTGGGCCGTCCCGAGGAGGTGACCCGCCTGCCGCTGGGCCCCGAGCGGGTCCGCCGGATCGCTGCGGGAGTCGCCTGACGAATCCGCCGCGTGTCAGGCGGGTCCGGCGTGTGATGGCGTTCGAACCAGGCGTTCACCTCGTCAACAAAGGTGCGTGCCCTTTGGATGGCGTTGGTCGCGTCGGCGTCCGTCCAGGTGTCCGTCATCTGGTGGTCGTAGTCGGCCTGCAACCGCGTAACCGAGAGTTCATCCACTATTGCAGCCAGGCCACCTGGGAGTCGGATTCGAGGACGGCGAGACGGTGGAACAGCTTCCTCACGCCCTTGTGCGTCTTCGGCCCTTCTCCTACGACTGTTGCGTCTGGGGCGTGTGGTCGCGGTGGTTGCCAAAGTGGGGGTGGTGTTCCATCCCCCGGGTCCACCCACGCCATGGCACTGTTCGGGATCATCGCGCTGGTGGCTGCCGGCATGTTCGCGGTCTTTGAGGGCCAGTCGCTGGTTGATGGGTTGTCGTGGACGATGGTGACGTTGACGACCGTCGGCTATGGGGACCTGTCCCCAGCCACAGCCGGAGGTCGGATGGTGGCTGTGTCGCTCATGCTGACCTCGATCGGCATCGTGTCGGAGGGCGCGCGGATAGGGTGTGACCTGGGGAAACGTGGGTCGCGGCGACCTATTGGGTTAACCACGATGACCAGGGTTCATCCGAGCAGAAGGTGTCAACCGACCGCTACAGACGCGATCGCGACCCACCTATCCGCTAGCGCTCAGTCGATTGATCGCTTCACGAGACGTAGCCCGCCTTCGAGTCTCCGATGCCAGTCGGACCTTGGTCGCCGTATGGGGTTGGTGCAGATCCTGAACAGGCATACCGCTTCCCGCAGATTCAGTTCTGCCGGATTCCAGCCGAACCGGTGGAGTGCTGCCTGGCGGAATGCGAGGTGGTACGCGCCGGTGGCGTCTCCTGCCCTGGGTCTGAAAGTCGAGTTCCATCTCAGGTGGGCCAAGAAGTTCCCCACATCCAGCATCGGGTCGCCTGCGCCGGCTTCCTCGAAGTCGACCAGCGACACCCGCCCGTCGGGGAGGACGATCATCTGGTCGTCGTAGAAGTCGTTATGCGCAACGGTGGACGGTTCCCAACCATCGACGAAGGGATCCAGTGTCTCGATGGTGGCCTTCAGCAGGTCCTGGCTGTCGCGGCCTTGGTGGAGGGCGTGGCCGATGAGACGTTTCGCGTAGCGGTAGCGTCCCGCAAGGTTGAACGGCCCCGCTCCTCTTGCGCAGGGGGGGAGGCGCCAGATCGTCTCGAGGCCGGAGAGCAACGAGTCGGGGTCCGGCGGGTTCCCCTTCCTGAGCACTCGGCGTAGGTTCCTGCCCGGGATCTCCGCCAGCCAAACGACCGCGCCCGCTTCCCAAACACCAGCAATTCGGGGAGCGGCGAAGCCCGACCTCTGGATAAGGGTGGCGGCGTCCAGCAGCGGCGGCAGATCCTTGGGGCGTATGGCACGAACGTAGAACCTCGCTTTGCCTGCCCGGTGATGCAACACCGCTCTGCTAGCGGGACGGTAACGAACCAGTTCCACCCGCAGACGCCGGGAAGGGAAAGTCAGGACATGTTCGCCCATCAGCCGGTGTGCTGCTATCGGGTCGGCCACCCCGACCAGACCCGGCAGGTGCGGGTCGTGCGGGTACTTGAACACGTCGATGCGGCCAACACGATCCAACGACAACGTCAAGAACTCCGCAGGTAGGTAATCCTGTGACGGCCACTCGAGCCTGTGAGTGACGAGGATACGACGTCCCGGGCTGTGCCTTACCTGAAAGAGGGCAACGCGGCGGGGAGGCGACCCCCCATCCCCGAACCGCCGACGGTACGCCCGCCAAACCCACCGATCGTCGAACAGGTCCTCCAACCCATCCAAGGCCGGGTCCTCGGGATAAGCAACCCCCCTATCCGAGGACGACCCCACGACGCCGACCCATCAATCGCTGTCGTCGCTGTCGCTGCCCGACACGGGAGTAATAGGCGTGTCGTACCCGTCGCTGTCGGTCCCGTCGTTGTCTGTAGCGATCGTTGTCGAGGTCACCTGCGTGGTCGAGGTGGAGGAGGTGGTTACGGTCGAAGTAGTCGTGGTGTCAGTCTCGGGAGTGTCGTACCCGTCGCTGTCGGTCCCGTCATTATCCGTGAAGGGAGTATCCACCCCGTCATTGTCTGTGTAGGGGGTGTCTACTCCGTCACTGTCGGTAGCGATCGTTGTCGAGGTGCTCGTCGCTGTCACGTCATCTACGTCATCGTCGGTGTCATCATCGTCGTCGTCCTGGTCGGAGCGCCGCGCCAAAGCCGCCTCCGTGGTGGTCGCACCATGGTCGGCGGGCCTCTCAGGCGGGTCCGGTGGCGGACCGTGGCCAGCCATGTTGTGCCAAAGCCCGATCACATACACAGCCATCTGGGCTCGGGTCACAGCCTCGTTGCCACCGGCTTCAGCAACCGACGGGGTGACCTTCAAGGAGGTAAGACACTCCACCGCCCGCTCCACATTGTCGCCCGCTCCCCCGCAGGTGTTACCCGCCCTCTCATACAGACGCATCAAGAACAGCGATATCTGGGAAGCCTTCAGCTTTTCGCCCGGCCCGTAGGTGACCGCAGTTGTGCCCTTCGTTACCTCCAGGCCGTACAAACAAACGATGCTGGCCTCATGAGTGTTACCAGCAACGTCCACGAACGGTGTCTCCACACCGCCCATGCACCACTGCCCCAACGCATCACTCCACAACCGCACGAGGAACGAGGCCGTCTGTGCCCGGGACAACTCCAACTCCGGCCCGTATGACCCATCACCTCTGCCGACCGATAAACCCAAGGCTCGCATGCATAGGATGTACTCGGCCCCGTAATCGCCCGCCTCCACATCCGAGAACTGGGCGACCGAACCCGGATCGCAAAGAACGTCGGTCGTGTCGACCGAAGACACATCGGAAGTGGATCCAGGAACCGGTGTCAGACCCCAGGCAACGAGAGCCAACACGATCAGAACCCGAGAAACCCTCATCAAAGCAGCCCAATCGTCCGACGGAGGCTCTTTGTCACATTCACTCTACATACGCGGCGCGATCCGATGCGCTGTACGCGGCGCCGCGCTTTCGCGAGGTACGCTGGTCACGCTCCACCGGCCCCTTGTTGGCGATCACTGAAATTCACTCATACTGGAATTGCTCTTCCCTTTGGGGGCTGCCTGTGATGATGGGTGTGGCTCCTTGGACCGGGGGGACGGTCTGACCCGAGTGAATTTGGCGTGTGGATTGCCTTTGTGGGGATCTGCCGGCCTGTCCCCCCGGTCGAGGGAAGAGTGAGGTTTCGGTTAGAAGCGGATGTGACCTGGTAGGAGCTTTACTGCCCGCACCGTGAGTGTGCTGTCCACTGCTCACGGCTGGAACCCTGCGACAAGGAGTAGCGCACAGGGGTATTACCTGAGTGTCCAGTTCACGGGGGGAACTCCATGGCCCGGCGATGGTCAGCACCTCCAAGGAGTGTTTCGGGATTAGCCCATTACTCAGTTTGGCGCGTGCCGTGGGCCAGGGCTATCGCGGCGTGCAGGGCCGTGCCGGTGATCATTGCTTCCTCGTCGAAGACGGCTCGGTTCGAGTGGAGCCCGGCTGCGCGGCCCGGTTCAAGCTCGGGAGGGCAGGCTCCGAGGAAGGACATGGTTCCAGGGACTTCCTGGAGCACGTAACCCCAGTCCTCGGCGCCCATGATCGGCGAGTCCATCCATGCGACCCGGTCGTCGCCCAACGTGTCCCGGGCCACCGTGTCCACCCAGGCTGTGTGATCGGGGTCGTTGACGGTCACCGGATATCCCATGTTGATCTCGACTTCGGCCTCCACGCCGTGGGCTGCGGCGATGCTCGGGACCACCCGGTTGACCAGGGCGTGTAGCTGCTCTCGGGTGCTGTCGGAAACGGCCCGCATCGTACCGACCAGCAGGGCGGTCTCGGGGATCACGTTGTGGGTGGTCCCGGCGGCGACGGTGGCGAAGGTGATCACGCCCGGATCGAAGACGTTGATCCGGCGGGTGATGGCGGTCTGGGTGGCCAAGATGATCTCCGCCGCCACCGGAATCGGGTCGTAGGAGAGATAGGGGGCCGAGGCATGCCCTCCCTTGCCCCGGATCGTGACGCGCACTTCGTCGTCAGATGCAAGCTGCGGACCCTTGCGGTGTAACACCATGCCGGTACGCGTCCAGGTGTTCACGTGGATGGCGAAGGCGCCGGAGGGACGGTCCTTCACCGTGTCCAGCAGGCCCTCTTCGAGCATGAAGCGCGCCCCGGCGAAGCCCTCCTCGCCGGGTTGGAACATGAACAGCACCGTACCGGCCACGTCGGACCTCATCGAGGACAGCAACCGGGCCGCCCCCACCAGCATCGCGGTGTGCAGGTCGTGCCCGCAGGCGTGCATGAACCCGTCGTGGCGGCTGGAGAACTCCAGGCCGGTCTCCTCTGTCACGGGCAGGGCGTCCATGTCGGCCCTGAGCAGGGTTACCGGGCCGGGTCGGCCGCCCTCCAGCACCGCCACGATCCCGCTGGTGGTCTCGTGTTCCACGATGTCGAGAGGCAGGCTTCCCAGCGCTTCGAGCACGATGCGGCGGGTCTCGGGGAGGTGGTTGCCCCGTTCGGGGAATCGATGGAGCAGCCTCCGCAGGTCGACGAGGTCCGGGAAGAGGTGCTGGGCGGCTGCTCGGAGGTCGGGCACGCTGGTGGATGCTAACCGGTCCCCGAGTCCGTCCGAGCCATAAGATGGCGGACGGCACGGAAGGGAGATCAAGGGTGATCGTCGACGGGCACGTCCACATATCCGACGACCCGGAGCCGATCCGGGGCTGGCCTCCGTTCACCGCGGAGGACCTGGTTGCCCTCATGGACGAGGAGCTCCCGATCCCGGGAGGCCCCAGGGTGATCGACCGCGCCGCGGCGATGCCCATGTTGAGCACCACCCAGCAGGTCGATCTCAGCTTCCGTGAACAGCACCGCACAGTGATCGAGGCGGTTCGCAATCACCCGGACCGGATAGTGGGGACCTTCATGCTCAACCCGCACCTGGGCGTCGACGCCGGGCTCGCCGAATTGAGGAGGCTGGTGGCCGAGGACGGCTTCCGGATGGTGAAGCTCCATCCCACGGCCCACGCCTACTGGCCCAAGGCGCGGGACTTCACCTATCCGGTGCTGGCGGAAGCCGCCCGGCTGGACATTCCGGTGCTGATCCACACCGGTGATCCGCCCTTCTCGGTTCCCGCGATGATGGAGCCGCTGGCTACCGACCATCCGGACACCACCGTGATCCTCGCCCATCTCGGAACGCAGAAGACCGGGTATGCCGACGACGCCATCAACGTGGCCCGTCACTGCGACAACGTCTACCTCGAGACCGGATGGGGGCACCAGCCGCGGGTTGCGGAAGCAGTCCAGGCGATCGGGGCGGAGCGCCTGGTGTTCGGGAGCGACTGCCCGGTACAGGACCCCTACAGCCAGCTCCGCATCATCGAGACGCTAACCAGGGATGGTCCGCTCGGGATCAACCTGAGCGAATCGGACATGGAAGCCATCATGGGGAACAACCTGGCCCGCCTCCTGCGCCTCTGAACTCTCTGAGGGGACGATTCCTCTGCCCGGTCCGATCGGGCGGCGCCGTCAATGCAGGACGGATCCTCCGTTCACGGCGATCAGCTGGCCGGTCACGAAGTCCGAGTCCGCGGACGCCAGGTAGACCATCGTGCCGGCGAGGTCGTCCGGCGTCTCGGCCCGGGGGAGCGCCCGCCGGGCGATGCTCCGCACGGCGGCATCGCCCCCGAGTAGGAGGGCCGATTCGGTCTCGGTGAAGCCGGGCGCCACGGCGTTCACCCGGATCCCGTCCGGACCCAACTCGTGGGCGAGGGTGCGGGTCAGCGCCCACACCGCCCCCTTCGAGCTCACGTAGTGGGCCATTCCGGGCACCCCCGACAGCACCAGATCGGAGGACATGTTGATGATCTTCCCGTAGCCGGCCTCCCGCATACTGCCTGCAACGGCCCGGACCATCAGCCACATGCCCTTCACGTTGACGGCCATCGTCCGATCCCACTCCTCCTCGGTGATCCGGTCGAAAGGCTGGCGGCGGAGACCGGCCATGTCGGCGGCGTTGTTCACCAGGATGTCGATCCTCCCGATGGTCCGCTGGGCGCGCTCGGCCATCCGGGCCACGCTGGCCGAATCCGCCACGTCGGTGCGGATCGCCAGCGCCTGGCCGCCATCACTGTTGATGGCATCGGCAACCGCCCGAGCCTGGTCCCGCTGGATGTCGGCGATGACCACGGTGGCTCCTTCCCTGGCATAACGCTCGGCCACGCACCGTCCGATCCCCTGGGCCGCTCCGGTCACTACGGCCGCCCGCCCGTCCAGCACACCGCCCGCCGCCGTCATATGGCGGTCCATCCGCCGTCGTGGGTCATCACCGCCCCGCTGACGAACGCCGAGGCATCGCTGGCCAGGTAGAGGACCAGGGGAGCGAGTTCGTCGGCGGTCGAGGCTCGTTGCAGCGGCACCCGCTCGTGGAGGGTGCGCTGGAGTCGGGCCTCCTGTTCGGGCGTGGCGAAGTTGCCGGCCCGTCTGCTCAGGTTGGTGCCGAGGTGCCAGCCGGGAGCCACGGCGTTGGCGCGCAACCCGAACTCCCCGTAGTCGGCCGCGGTCTGGAGAGTGAGCCCGATCATGCCTGCCTTGGAGGCTGCGTACCCGGCCTGGGAGATCACATCCGGATGGAAACCCCGCATCCCGAGCACCGAGGCGATGTTCACTATGGACGGGCTGTCAGTGGCCAGCATCATCGGGATAAGCGCCCGGGTGCAGAGGAAGGCGCTGCGGAGGTTGACCGCGATCACATCGTCCCACTCCTCCACGGGAATATCGGCCACCCGTCGGGACGGCGGGGAGTTGCCGGCGTTGTTGATCAGCACGTCGACGCCCGGGCCGGTCTCCGCCAGCCGCTCGGCCATCGCTTCGACTGCGCCCGCATCCGCCACGTCGCACTCGATTGCCCGGGCCTGGCCGCCGGATCCTGCCACCAGCGATGCGGTCTCCTCGGCGGCGGCCCGATCGATGTCCACCGGGATGACCTCCGCTCCCGCCTCGGCCAGAATCCGGCAGAAGGCCCTGCCGAATCCACCACCCCCACCGGTCACCACTGCCCGCCGGTCGGCCATTGAGAAACGTTCCTCGATCATGGCGGATGTCCCCTTGTCGCCGGCGATGATCCTAGAAGGAGCGGCGGCGACCTATGCGATCGGCCGCCCATTCGCTGATCGGTCCGGATGTCGAGAAGGCAACGTGTGATCGGCCCAGCCCCTGCCCAACTCGTTCTCACCGGATTGGTGCCGACGTGCCGGGGCTAGTCTCACGGCGAGGAGGCCCGCCGTACCCGCCTCCCGCAGCCGCAATACCGCCTCAGATCGGAGAACCATGACCTCCAAGCAGCCGCGTTTCGGCGTACGAGTTACGTGCGCCGGCCCCCTGTCGGGTGTCGACGCCCTTCACCGTTCCTCGGCGGAGGCCGACCGTCTTGGTTTCGACACCCTCTGGGTACATGACTACTTCGTCTGGAACCGGTTGCTCGATTCCGTGCACATCTCGTGCGGTTCGCGGGAGACATTCTGGGAAGCCTCCGCTCGTGACGACTACCAGCCCCTGTTCCTCGAGTCGATAACCAACCTCGCCTACATCGCCGGCATAACCGAGAACATCCGCCTCGGTCTGGCGGTCCTGTGCCTCCCGTACCGGGAAGCGTTGGGGACGGCCAAGCAGATCGCCAACGTCGACGTCCTGAGCAACGGCCGGCTCGAGTTGGGTGTGGGCCAGGGCGCCCCGTTGAGCACCCACAATGTCGAGTTCGAGGTGATGGGGATCTCGCGGGGGACCAAGGTCCGCCACACGCGCGAAGTCTTCGAGGCGATGCGCGAGGTCTGGACCAAGGACAAGGCCACCTTCCGCGGCGAGTTCAGCAGCTTCGAGGACGCCGAGGTCTATCCGAAACCGGTTCAGAAGCCGTATCCACCGATCTGGATCGGCGGTTCGGCGGAGAAGTCGCTGGAGATGATCGCCGACTACGCCGACGGGTGGCTGTCATTCTGGATCACCCCGCCCCAGTTCCCGGCTGCGATAGCGGATATCCACCGGCGCATGGAGGCGAGAGGTCGTGACCCGGAGAAGTTCACCGCCGGCACCGAGATCCAGGTGTACCTGGCCGACACGACGGAGCAGGCTCGGGCCGAGGCGGAACCGACCATGCTGGCCTTCGAGGAGGGCTATGCGGGAACCACGGGCCATCACCTCTCGCCCGAGGAGCGCACCGACACGCTGGATGCCATCTGGGCGGCATCACTGATCGGCTCGCCCGACGACGTGGCTGAGGAGATCGGCCGCTACATCGAGTCGGGTTGCACCGCCTTCGAGATGAAGTTCATCTACCACACGGTGGACCACCTGATCGAGCAGTGGACCCGGTTCCAGGAGGAGGTTGCCCCCAACTTCGCCTAGTTGATCGTGGTCGGTCTGCGTTGCCGACGGCGTGCTGTGGACCGCTATATCCCTCCGCCGCGCCACAGGCCGACCACGGTTGTTCTGCGTTGCGGCCACGCGACCCGCGATGGCTAACGAACGGGCACAGCGTGAATACGCCCTAGTTACCGGGAGGGTTCAGGCAGGTACCGGGGTAACGAACTCCCCGTATCCCGGCTCCGCGGTGACCACCCCGTCGCGGGCCACGACTTTGCCCCGCACGGTGGTCAGGACGGGAACCCCTTTGAGGGTCTGACCTTCGTAACCGGAGTATCCGGCCTTGGAGAGCACCTCCTCTCGGGTGACGGTGTGCTCGGCGTGGTAGTCGATCACCACTAGGTCGGCGTCAGCCCCGACCTCGATGGTGCCCTTGCGCGGGTACAGGCCGAACCGTCGCGCCGGGTTGTAGGCGCCGATCCGCACCACGTTGTCGAGGGAGATCAGCCCCCGGTGTGAGGAGTCCAGTAGCTTCATCAGGTAGTGCTGGAGCTGGGGGGTGCCGGTGGGTGTGGCCCACATGTTGTCCCATCCGGTCGCCTTTTCCTCGAGGGTGTGGGGGGCGTGATCGGTCCCCAGCACGTCGATGGTGCCGTCGGCGATTCCCTCCCAGAGTGACTCCCTCCACTCCGGCTTGAGGCACCGTCCGATGGCCAGAGGGCCCATGTGGGCGATCTCGTCCCAGTCGCTGTGGAACAGGCCGAAGGCGTTCACCTCGGCCGTGACGTCCTGCCCGTCAGCCTTGGCCCGGCGGATCAACTCCACGGTCCGGTCCGACATCATGTGGAGCACGTGCAGCGGCCCCCCCACGCCACGGTTGAGCTCGATCAGGGTGGCCACCCCGCTGTTCCACACCATCCCGTCATACATCCATTCGGCTTTCGAGTAGGACTCGGGGTCCATCTTGCCGGCGTCGAAATGAGCGTGTTCGATCAGGCCCAGCACGGCCTGATCGTTGGGATGGACCATCAGCGGTCGGCCGGTCGCTCCCACCGCTTCCATGATCCGAACCAGGTCGTCGTGGCGGTGGACACCCAGGCCGGGCATGTGCGGGTAGCTGCGGGCGGCGTCGACCACCATGAAGACCTTGAAACCCAGCGCGCCCATCTCCGCCATCTCGGCCACCATCTCCACGTTGGTGGGGGAGGGGTTGTGGTTGAAGTCGACCACGGCCCGCCGGGACTGGTCCTCGATCAGGGCCCGGTAGCGCTCCGGCGTGGTGGTGGGCGGGTCGACGTTGGGCATGCCCACCGTGGTGGTCACCCCGCCCACCGCGGCTCCCCGGGTGGCGCTGGTGATGTCTTCCTTGTGGGTGAAGCCCGGATCCCGCTGGTGGGTGTGCGTGTCGATGAAACCGGGGATCACCAGGCGATCGGTCGCGTCTACGACCTCGGTCGCGTCCACCGCGCCGTCCCCGCTCGGCCGCAGTTCGACGATCTGCTCGCCCCGTACCAGGATGTCTGTCCGTTCGGTGAAACCTCGGGCGGTCCAGACGGAACCACCGACTACGGCGAGATCGAATGCGGGCATACTTAGCTCCTTGGCGGTCCGTCGGGATGTACTCCCCACCCTAATTTCCGGCCAAGCCCTCGACCTGCTCGGCCTCGGCCGCGCGGATCAACTCCACCAGGCGCTGGGGGGTGATCGGCAGCTCGTTGATCTCGATCCGCAACGGCCGGAGCGCGTCCACGACGGCGTTGGCGATCGCGCCGGGGGCGGAAGCTGTCGAGCCTTCCCCCGCTCCTTTCACGCCCAGGGTGTTGAGCGGGGTGGGGTGGGGGCGGTGGATGATCTCGATGTCGGGGACGTCTGCGGCGGTGGGTAGCAGGTAGTCGATGAACGTCCCCGACAGGAGCTGGCCGCCTTCGTCGTACACCGCCTCCTCGAGGAGCGCGTTGCCGATCCCGTGGGCTACTCCACCGTGTTGCTGGCCGTCCACCACCATCGGGTTCAGTACCGTGCCGCAGTCGTCCACCACCACGTAACCGGTCAGGTTGACGACCCCGGTTTCCCGGTCCACCGCCACCGATGCGATATGGGTTCCCGATCCGAGAGTGACGGTCGGGGGGACGAATTCGTCCTCGGCGCGCAGCGGCGCGCCGCCGGTGGCCAACTCGGCGAAACTCACGGAGATGCCCGGTACGCCTCGCGGGCTCACATAACCATCCCGGATGATGAGGTCGGCCGGGTCACATTCGAGCATCTCCGACGCGAGATCGAGTATTCGCCGGCGCAACTCGACCGAGGCGCCGTGGACCACGGCACCCGCCGTGACCGCGCTACGGCTTCCGAAGGTGCCTCCGCCCCGCTCCAGGAGCCCCGTGTCGCCGAAGCGAGTCTCGATCCGGTCGTACCGGATGCCGAGGGTCTCCCCGGCTACCTGGGCGAGGGTGGTGGCGTGGCTCTGGCCGTGCGGGTTGGACCCGCAGGTGAGGACAACCGTCCCCGAGTCATCGATCTCGACGCGGGCGGTCTCATGAGGACCCAGTCCGGTGGCTTCCACATGCGACGAGACTCCGATGCCGAGGGCGAGGTTGCTACCGGCGGCCTCATCTTGCCGTCGGCGCTTCCCCCAGTAGTCAAAGGCCTCGAGAGCGGTCCGGAGCTGGTCGGGGAAGTCACCGGAGTCGTACACCATCGGCGCTCCGTCCCGGTACAGCATGCCCATGTCCCGCGGCATCTCCCGAGCCGGAATCAGGTTACGGTGGCGCAGGTCCGCCGGATCGATCCCGAGATCGGTGGCGGCCATGTCCACCAGGCGATCGAGCACGAAGGTGGCCTCCGGGCGCCCGGCGCCGCGTACCGGGGTGTTCCGGGTCTTGTTGGTGAGGACGCACAGGCCCGTTACGTCGAAGTGGTCGATGGCGAACTGGCCCCGGGCGTGGGAGGCGATGTTGAAGGGCAGCGTCAGCCCGAACAGGTTGGCCGATCCGCAGTCCTGGACGATGTGCATCTCGAGGGCCCGGAAGCTCCCCGATGTGTCGTACGCCAGCAACGCGTCGATGATCTGATCTCGGGAATGGCGAGCGTTGGCCAGATTCTCACGGCGGTCCTCCAGCCACCGCACGGGCTGGCCGAGCAGGCGGGCCGCGAACGCCACCAGAAGCTCCTCCGCATAGATGCCCCCGCCGAAGCTCCCGCCCATGTCGGGTGCAGCCACCCGAAGGTCCTCCTCCGGGCATCGGAGGAACTCGGCCAGGTAGGCGCGGAGGATGTGCGGAATCTGGGTCGAGGACCAGACCGTCAGGGGCTCGCTGCCGGTGGCTGGTATCCCGACCGCGCCCCGGGTCTCGATTGGTGACCCCACCGATCGTCCGATGCGGAACCGGCCGCTCACCTTCCGCTCAGCCGCCTCGACGGCGCTCGTGGGATCCCCGACGATGATGTGGAAGGACGCCTGGATGTTTCCGGGTACATCGGATACCACCAGGTCGCTGCCCGGCGCTATCGCCCGGAGCGGATCGACGATCGGGTCGAGCGGTTCGTAGTCCACCTCCACCAGTTCGGCGGCATCCTCGGCGGCTCTCCGGTCGGTGGCGATCAGGAACGCCACCGGTTCGCCCATCCGCGACACCCGGTCCCTGGCGAGGACCGGTTCCCGGTAAGGGCCTAGGAACACCTGGTGGCGTTCTATGAATGCGGGAGTCAACGAGTAGAACTGCCTGGTAAGAGCCGGTTCGACCCCCACCAGATCATCAGCGGTCAGCACCGCCACCACGCCGTCGGCTGCGAGCGCGGCGCTCGCGTCAATCGACAGGATACGGGCCCGGGCGAAGGGACTGCGGACCACGATCGCGTCCAGCGAGTCATCGAACGCCAGGTCCGCCATGTAACGGGCTCTTCCTCGCAGGAGCCGGCCATCCTCGCGCCGGGGAAGGGCCTCTCCGACTTGTTTCATCGACCTGTCCGGCGCTCGAGGAGGTCCTTCACGGCCGCCACGATGTTGTGGTACCCGGTACAGCGGCAGAGGTTGGCAGACAGACGCTCCCGGATGGAGTCGGGGTCAGCCTCGGGTTCCTCGTCCAGATACTCGATGGTGGTCAGCAGGAACCCCGGGGTACAGAAGCCGCACTGGAGGGCGTGGTGGTCGGCGAAGGCTTGCTGGACCGGGTGCAACGGGTCTCCGTCAGCCGCTAGGCCCTCCACGGTGGTGACCGACCGGCCATTGGCCTGGACCGCCAGCAACGTGCACGAGCGGGCAGTCCTGCCGCCGAGGAGCACGGTGCAGGCGCCGCACACCCCATGCTCGCAGCCGAGGTTGGTCCCGGTCAGACCCAACTGGTCCCGCAGCATTCCGGCCAGCGTCTGGCGGGCCTCCACCCGTACCGTCACCTCGTCGCCGTTGACGTTCAGGACGATGCTGTGAAGGTCCCGGGTCATGCCGGTGCCGATGCCCGGCGGTAGGCGCGCGATACGGCTCGACGGGTCAATACCCGCGCCAGGCGCCGCTTGTATTCCACGCTTCCATGCAGGTCGGCCACCGGATCGGTCTCCGAGGCAGCCGCCTCGCAGGCGGCGTCCAGATCCGGGCCGGACAGGGTCGTACCCGTTAGCAGCGCCTCGGCCCGGTGAGCCCGGATCGGGGTCGAGGCGGCGCCGGCCAGCGCAATCCTGGCGCCGGTGACTGCCTCCCCCTCGACCGACACCCTGGCCGCCACGCCGACCACGGCGAAATCGCCATGCCTCCGTGCCACCTCCTCGAATGCGGAGCCGGTTCCCGGTCCGGGCATGTCTAGGCGTACTCCGGTCACGATCTCGTCCGGCGACAGGCAACTGGTCATCCATCCGGTGGCGAAGCCGTCCGCCGCCACGTCGCGGTTGCCCCGCGGTCCGGTCACCATTATCCGCCCGTCCAGGGCGAGCGCGACGGCGAGCCACTCGCCGGCCGGATCGGCGTGGGCGAGGCTTCCGCCGACCGTGCCGACGTTGCGGATAGCGACGTGGCCTAACACGTCAAGGGCTTCCCGCAGCATGTCGCACCGGGAGGTGATCCGGTGATCCAACTCGATGGTGCGATGGGTGACCATGGACCCGATCGTCAGCCGTCCACCGGCCAGTTCGTACCGGCTCAGCGCCTCGATTCCCCCGAGATCGACCAGCACCTCGGGTCGAACCAGGCGGAATGCCATCAGGGGCAGCAGGCTCTGCCCGCCGGCCAGGATCTTGGCCGACTCGCCGTACTCGCCGAGGAGCGACAGCGCCTCTTCGAGCGTATCCGGTGCGAAGTAGCTGAACGGCGCCGGTATCACGGCCTACCTCACGGCCGGCTTCACGAGCGCTCGATTCGGGCAATCGCCTCCATCTCGATCATTTGCCTCGGGTCGAACAGCCGCTCGATCTGAACCAGAGTCGAAGCCGGCCACACGTCGCCCCAGTAGGCGCGCCAGACCGGCTCGATCGCGTCCCACAGGCCGATGTCGGTCACGTAGGTTCGGATCTGTACCACATCGTCCAGAGTGGCGCCGGCGGCATCCAGCACGTTGGCCATGTTGACGAGGACTTGGCGGGCTTGGGTAGCCATGTCGTCGATCCCGACGATCGTGCCGTCGGCGGTCCGGGAGGTCAGCCCACTCACGTAGAGGGTCCGGGTACCGGGTTCGGCGGCGATGATCTGTGCGAAGCCGTCGATCGGGACGTGGTATTCGGGGCTGTTGATCGCGGTCCTGCCCACTTCGGCTCCTTTGCTGACGTGGCCAACCGCCGGGGGATCGCAGATCGTTAACCGGGTGGCCAGGCCGACCGCGGCGGCCGACGCCATAGGTTAGCCCCGGCGTGTCAGGGTGCCGGCTCGGAACGCGCTATACGCCGTCGTGTACGCTTCACCGCGCCGATTCAGATCGGTAGCCCACACACTTGGAGGGAGCATGAGAAGAAACTCGAGATGGGCGGGTGCGGTAGCAGGGCTACTGGCGCTCGCGCTGGTCGCGGCAGCCTGCGGAGATGACCCCGAGTCGTCCGGTGCCGGATGCGCGGTCGACGGTGAACTGCGGGAGACCACCTTCCTCCTTCCGTTCCCGTTCGCGGTTCCGTTCTACTCGATCTTCGTAGCCGAGTCGCTCGGCTACTACGAGGAGGAGGGGATCTCGGTCAATATCGAGTTTGCCGACGGCAGCGCCTCGGTGGTCCAGCAGGTTGTTGCCAACAATGTGGAGTTCGGTCTGGCCGATCCCGGCCCGATCGTCGACGCGGTTGCCCTCGGCGAAGACCTGAAGGTTGTGTTCGTTCTCCAGAACCGGCTCATCTACGCGCTGGTGACGCCGGCAGGATCGCCCTACAACACCATCCAATCGTTCGCGGGCCAGACGCTGGGTGTGTCGGAAGCCACGGCCGGTGAGGTCCCGTTCTTCGAGAGCATGCTGGCGGCGGAAGGCATCGACCCGGAGACCGATGTGGAGATCATCGAGACCGGGGCCGGTGGAACCACGGCCGCCGCTTTCGACAGTGACCGGATCGTGGCCTACTTCTCGGACTACTTCAACGTGATCGAACTGGGCTTCGAGGTCGAACTGAACGAGTTCGATCTTGGCGAGTTCGGGTTGCTCAACGGGGCCAGCATCGTGGTCCAGCAGGAGCTGATCGACGACAACCCCGACCTCGTCGAGTGCTTGCTGCGGCCCATTGCCCGGGCGGCGGAGTACACCCACGCCGATCCGAGGGCCGGCCTGGATGCGATCGCCGCTGAGCGCCCCGACCAGGTGGGCGATCCCGAGGGGTTCGACAAGCTGGCCATCGAGGAGAGCATCAAGCGGCAGTTGCCTTATGAGGACTCCGGCAACAGGTTGGGTTGGAACCGTCCGGATTCGTGGACGGCCTACATCGACCTGCTCGCATCGCGGGGCACCCTCGGCGACGGTTTCGATCCCGAGTCGGTTTACACCAACGAGTTCATCGACACCATCAACGACTTCGACAAGCAGGCCGAGCGGGACGCCGCCACCTCAGCCTGACAACCCAAGACCCAAGCATCCGGAGGGGCCGCCACGAGGCGGCCCCTCCGCCCTGTTCCCATCGGGAGGGGCCGCCCCCGCCGACTGTCCCCAGGGCCGAGCGACTACGCGCGGGTCCACGGCCGGACAGACTTGGCTCACATCACTGTATGTATGTAACATACGTACATGCCGAACAAAACGATAAGCATCCCCGACGAAGTAGTACCCATTATCGAGAGTCTCGACATGCCCTTTTCGAGGTGGGTAACCGAGCAACTCCGCCGCCATTCGGCCCGGTCGACGCTTTCCTTTGCCCAGCAGCTCTTGGCGGATGCGGCGCTGGCTGCTGGTGAGCGGCCGGATCGGCAGGATGCCCGCGCAGTAGGTGAGCGGATGGGAAGATCGGCCCCTTGGTAACACGAGGCGAGGTCTATTGGATCGAACTCGACAAGCTCCGGCCGTGTGTGATCGTGTCCTCCGGTGATGTTCTCGGCGTTGACGTTTGGCAGACCCATGTCGTACCGTTGACGTCCAACCTCGAGAGAGCGGGACTCGCCGGCAACGTGCTGCTAGATCCGTCGGCCACTGGCTTGCCGAAGGAATCTGTTGCAGTGCCCCTGGGCCTGGAGTTGGTGGACCGATCCTGGCTATCGGAGCGTGTTGGCCAACTACCGCGCCCCCTCGTAGCCGCCATCGACGATGGCATTCGATCAGTGTTGGGCCTGTGACTCGCCGGGTCGGGAGTCTTCGGTCCGGCGCCTTCTACGGGCTGGCGTCCCGTAGGGCCTGTCCGATGTCCCCAGCGCCGGAGTAGGTGACCACCAGTTCGTCCATTGCTCTCGTCATGCCCACCTAGACGAGGCGCTTGACGGCCTCGGTTTGCTCCTCTTCGGGGACATCGTGGGCGTAGGCCTGGTTGACGCCGCCGATCACGATTCGGCTGAACTCGAGGCCCTTGAGGCCGTGAATGGTCGAGACCCGGATCTTGTCTTGGACCCCCATTGCTTTGTCTCTGTTCGCCTGTATCCCGTTCCGTTCCCGGTGCTGGATGTGGAAGTAGGGGAGATCCCGCCTCCGGCAGAGCTCGTTCCATAGCTCGCTCTGTAGATCCTTGTGCCCATACATCACGGCTATGTCCTTGACTTCGACTCCTGAGCCGATGAGACGCTCGACCTCGTCTGCGATTGCTCGCGCCTCGTGGCGGAAGTTCCCGCATTCCAGGACTCTGGGGACCGAGCCTTCCCGGTGAGCGGCCTTGGGGACCACGAGATCCCCCTCCGTGAAGTTCGAGTTCGAACGCCCGGTAGGCGAGTTGTCTAGGAAACTCCAGGCGAAGTCCAGAATCTGGCGGGTATTGCGGTAGTTGCGTCCGAAGATCGTGGTGCGGCCCTGAGCGGTGACCCCGGGCGGGTTCCATGTCATGCTCCGCCGCCCAGCCTTGCCATAAACGGCCTGAGCGCTGTCCAATGCCATCACCAGGTGACCGGTGTTGTAGGAGCCCAGGCCTCGGGTCGTGGCCTTGAGGTCCCGGCGAGACTTCTTGAGCATCGCGTAGGCCAGGTCGAGGGCCGTGTGGTCCAGGTCCTGGGCCTCGTCGATCAGGACGACGTCGTAACGGCGGGAGTCGGGGAGTCGGTTAGCGGCGGTGATGGCTCGGCGCCGCTGCTGGTCAAAGTCAAAGTTCCCGCCTCCCGCACTTCGTCTCCCTAGGCGGTACGCGAGGCGGTCGATGTTGGTGACGGTCAAGCGGTCGCCCGGATCCACCATGAGTTCCAAAGCGTTGGCGAGCAGCCGGTTGAAACAGAGCAGGAGGATGCGGTAGTTGGGGAACGTATCGTGTAGGTATCGGGCTCGATGGGTCAGCACCAGGGTCTTGCCGCTTCCGGCCACCCCTCGCAGCATCCGGTACCCCCAGCCCATGTGCTCGGCGAGCCGTTCCTGGCGGCGGTCCATCACCCGGATGACGTCCTCCGGGGCCAGCTCGGGCTCCTGGAACAGGGGGAGGGTCTGCCCGCTCGCTGCTTCGGACCCGATCACCTTGGGATCGATGACCACCCTGGGGTTGATCTCGGCCCGGACCCGGTTCTCCTCCTGCTCGCTGAGGGGACCATCGGTCGTGGCGCCCAGAATCCGCCGGAGGGCCGCATGCATTCGGGTCTCGGTCATGTCGGACCCGAGTAGGAGAGCCTGGTTCTCTCCAGGCTGGAAGCCGTCGACCGGTTCATCGTGGTCCGGCGCCGCCACTACGTGGCTGACCGGCAGGGAACGGACCAGCGACCGGTCGATCCGGGTTTGCAGGCCTACGGCCAGCGCGGCTATGTCCTCCCTGATGCGGAGGATGTCCTCCTCCTCCCTGAGGCATTTGCTGAACCACTTCGGCCTACGACTCGCCGTCCGGATCAGTGGGGCTTCGATCAGAGCAATACCTGCGCCGGGGTCCAGGACCAAGAGGTACCGCGGGTCGTTTCCGACCTCCTGCAGCCATACTGTCGCCTCATCCGGAACGAAGTCGCGCAGCGCTCTCGCGACATGCCTGAGCCGATCGGGTACGTCGGACCGGCTCGGAATGTTCTCCGGGATGAGGAAGGCCATCGGCACAGCATCTTACGGAGGCGCCGGCGGGATGGCCCCGCTACCCCCTGTCCTCTGCGGGGAGCCGGGCTAGCGGGCGTAGCGTCCCCGGACGATCTCCTGACCGCGCTCGGTCAGGCGCAGGGTTTCGTAGTCACGGCCATCGGGAGATGTCGCCTCGAGGATGCCTTCGTGGATCAGCTCGTCGATCCGGTCCTCCACCTGATCGGTGGTCAGCATCGCCAGCTGCGCGAAACAGCTGTGCAGCGCCAGCCGCCGGTCTAACGGGTACGGCCCACCGCCGTCACCCCGCAGCGTCCTGACGAGGTTGCGTCTCGACCAATGGCCTGCCGAGACGCTGTCGACGAGGATCAGGATGGTCAGCGTGGCGGTTTCTTCTACGGCCTCCCGTACCTGCTCGTGACGCACATCGATCCCGGCCCACCGGCGGGGGAGGCCGGGCGTGCAGGCGTCACATCCGCCGCAGGTGGCGAAACCCGGCTCGTTCTCGCCCAGGTAGCGGAGCATCTCGCGCCGGCGGCAATCGGGAGCGCCGCGCGCCAGTTCTCGGGCCTTGATGGCCCGCTGCTCGACGGCTTCCCGCTGGATCCGCAGCATCTCGCGCAGGCGTGGGCGGTCCGGTTCGGCTCCGTCCAGGAGCTCGAATACCCAGCCGAACTTCCAGCCGGTGAAGTCGCAGATGTCCTCTTTCTGCAGGTCGAAGAGCACCGCTTCGGTCTGGGTTGGAGTCATGCCGAGGCGGTCCCGCCATGAACTCCACCGGTAGTCGCCTCCCACCTTCTCGGCGTGACGGAGTACGGCCTCCGCTCGATCAGCTCTCTGCGGGCGCTGGCTGCGGTAACGGTCGAACAGCTCCCACGTGTGGTCTACGAGCGTGACCCGGCCATCCAGCACGAAGTCCTGGTGCCTGGTGACGGCGCCGATCCGGTCCAGGTAATGCAGGGCGAGGGCGGTGGTCTGGTCCCCCTCCTGATCCTCTCCTTCCGGACGGTTCGAGAGAGAAGCGGGATCGAGAAAGTTCAATCCGGGACGTAGGCGGCCGAACACCTCGTAGACCTCGTCGGGCTCCGGAACGGAGGAGCGGATGAAGTACTCGCGGATGCGGCAGTCCCGCGGCGTGACCATGAGCACCGCCGTGCCGGTTTCCGGCCCCGTACCGTCGCGGGCGCCCCGGGCCACCCGGCCGGTCTCCTGCACGTACTCCTCGATGGAGGCGGGCATCTCGAGATGGACGATCAGGGCTATGTCGGGCTTGTCGATCCCGAGTCCGAACGCTTTGGTTGCCACCACCACATCGATCTCGCCGTGGCGGAAGGCGTCCTCGGTGTGTTCCCGCTCGGTGTACTCCATCGCGCCGCTGTACGGCCGTACCCGGTGTCCGAAGATACGTAGCAGGGATGACAGGCGGGTGGTGTCCTTGCGGGTCGGTACGTAGACGATGGCGCTCTGCCGCCGGAACGCCTCGACCACCTTGGCGACCCGGAGGTCACGATCGCGTTTGTTCCGGCACCTCTCCACGAAGTAGTGGATCTCGGGCCGGTTCGCCGAGCCGCTCAGCTTCGACGGCTCCCGGAGTTCCAGCAGGTCCGATATGTCATCGAGCACCTGCGGAGTGGCGGTGGCGGTCACCGCGAGCACCGGCAGTCGAGTTGTGGTGACATCGGAGATCGCTCGCGGGATCACGGCGTATTCCGGGCGGAAGGAGTGACCCCACATCGAGATGCAATGGGCTTCGTCGATGGCGATCCTCCTCACGTCCACCTTTCCCAGCCAGGATCGGAACACCGGCGACCACAGCCGTTCGGGGCTCACGTACAGCAGCTTGATGTGGCCATCGGCCGCGGCCCGGAGGATGTCACGCTGCTCGGCCTGCCCGACGCCGGCGTATATGGCGGCCGCCTCGGTGACCCCCTTGGCGCGCAGGTTGTCGACCTGGTCCCGCATCAGGGCGATCAGCGGCGAGATCACCAGCGTCACGCCGGGGGAGACCAGGGCGGGTACCTGGTAGGTGACCGACTTGCCCGATCCGGTGGGGAGGACGGCCACCGTGTCCTCGCCCTCGATGAACATGGTCATGATCTCCTGCTGGCCCGGCCGCCAAGCTTCGAATCCCAGCCATTGCCGGGCGGCTTCCAGTCGGTCGCCGACGGTCTGGTGGTCGAGCGCTGCCTCGCCGGTGATCTCCAGAGCCCCCTGCGACAGCGTCGGGATGCCGGGGATGTGCTCGATCCGTTCCCACCGTTCCTCGTCAAGAACGATACGCAAGTGGTCGGTGATCGCCCGGTAGGCCTGCTCGGGAGTGTCGATGTTCCGCGAAGCGGGTGGGCCTGACAGGCTTCGCAACAGCACGTCGCGATAGCCGATCGGCCGCCTGATCCGGTTGTCGAGCACCACGGTGACGCCGGTGTCGTCTGCGGTGCGAATCAGCCTTCCCACCCCCTGGGCGAAGGCGATGGCAGCCCTCGGGACGATGTACTCGGCGAAAGGGTCCAGGTTCTGCCTCTCGATCAGGTCTGTCCGGGCGGCCACCACCGGATCGCCGATGGAGTCGAATGGGATCTTCTCGATGATGAGTAGCCGCAGTGCCTCTCCGGGAATGTCCACGCCCTCCCAGAACGATCTCAAGCCCAGCAGGGAGGTGGATCGATCGGACCTCATCTGCTCGACGAGCGCCGGGGAGGAGCCGTCTCCCTGGGCGAGGAGCTCGAGCCCCAGGGGAGCGAGGTGGGGCCGGGCATGGTCCCGGACATACTCGAGCCGGGCTCGGGCGGTCATCAGTGCCAGGGCGCCACCTTCGCTTGCCACGCACAGCCTCGGTATCTCCCGGGCCTCAATCTCCGTGAAGCGGTCCATCAGCCTGCCTCGCGGAGCAGGCAGGTAGTCGGTGAGTAGGAGGAGATGCTGTTTCGGGAGGTTCTCGAAAGGAGAGTCGAGCACGTCGGTTCGGGCCGCGCCAATCCCGAGCCGCCTGATCAGGTAGTCGAAGCTGTCGCCGCTCCGGAGAGTTGCCGATGTGAGCACGGTCGAGTGGCTGCGTTTCCAGACGTCTGACAGCACTCCGGCCACGGACAGCGGAACCCTTCGGAGGGCCCACTGCCAGCTCCCCTTCTGTGAACCATCCCCATCCTCCCTGCCCTCGATCCCGGACGACGGGTCGGCGTACGCGACCTCGGCGATGTTGATCCAGTCGGTCAGATCGGGATCGGCATCTTCATCGAAGAGGCGCAGGTCGGTCGAGGCCCACAGGACCGCCTCGGCCAGCTTCGCTGCCTCCCTCAACTCCTGACCCAGGCGTGCCAGCTCATCCTCCAAGGCGTCACGGCGGTAGCGACCCCGCAGCGCCCTGGGAACGACGAAGTCGTCCAGCGCATTGATGAGCCGCCGCAGACATCTCCGCATGATCCGTTCCCGATCGATCACGGCCTGGTACGCAGGGTGGCGGGTGTCCACACCGCGCCGGATGCGGTAGGACGCGCCATAGCGGGCAGCCTCCTCACGGCTGATGCCGGTCCGGTCTCTCAAGTACTCGGTGAGGGGCGCTCCGAACGCCTCGATCGCGGAGCGGGTATCCAGCACCGCCTGCCGCATGGCCGTGATCTTCGGGTCCCGGAGGCCTGCACCTGTAGCGTTTGCCAACCTGACCACCAGCCCGCGCCGCTGTTCGTCATCCCAGATCGCGGCGCAGAGCCTTTCGAGTTGCTCTCCGGAGACGATCCGGCTGGCGGCCGCGGTAACCGAATCCTCAAGGTCGTGGGCCTCGTCGATGATCAGGTTGAAGTCGTCGCCGAGACCTGGATCCGTGGCGAGAAGGGCATGGTTGAGGATTGCCACGTGGGCGCGCCTCAGCGCGTATCGGGCGCGCCGATAGAAGTCCAGCTTGTCCAGCGGACCGCGCACGGGGCCGGGTCGGTCGGTGACCCGCAGCTTCCAGCGAAGGAACCGCAAAGGCGCCAGCCGACTCTTGATGGCCGCCGTGCGAAGGTCGGCCCAGTCACCGGTCGGAGTCTGCGCGACCCACCCGCAGAGGATTGCCAGCGCCATCCCCGTCGCGTGGTGGATGGGGGTTCGATCCGTCTCCTCGTCCAGGCCGGTGAGCTCGGCATCCAGAGCCTTCAGGCTCACGTAGTTCTCGCGACCCTTCATGACGACCTTGGAGAACGGTCCGATCTGGCTCTCCAGTTCCTCGAGAGTGGCCAGAATCTGGTCCTGCAAGACCCGCGAGTGGGGGGTGATCACCGCCGTTCGGCCTGACGCCCGAGCCATCTCGATGGCAGGAACCAGATAGGCCAGGGTCTTACCGGTCCCGGTCGGCGCCTCGATCATCGCGGGCTCGCCCGGGCGCGAGATCGCTCTGGATACCAGGCGGGCCATCTTCGCCTGCTGCGGGCGTGGTGTCCGCCCGGCGGTCATCAGGGCGCCTCCGGCCCGGAATGCCGCTACGACCTTGTTGATGTCGAACCGGCCGGTAGCTTCCACAGGGTGACCGGAGACCGGATGGGGAACCACCTGATCGAGGGCAACCGGTTGTTCGGCTGTGGAGACGAAAGCGGTCCAGGGATGCCCGACCCGACCGAGGACCCAGCGTTGGAGACGGCGGGCGGGTGTGGGCCGATCGATTTCCTCCAGCATCCTCAGCACGATCCGATGGGTCATTCGCGCGTCGACCAGCGCTTCGTGCCGGTCCCGTCCCGGGATTCCGTAGAACTCGGCCAGGTCGTCCAGGCTACGACCGGGGGGAGGGTGGCGTCCATCCACTCCCCGGATGGCTGTCCCCGCCCGAGCGTGGACCAGGTGGGCGAGCTCGAGGGAGTCGAGCCGGGGACCGGGTGGTGCTTCGAGGCCGACCCGGGCTGCGGCGGCGTCGAGCACCACGAAGTCGTATCCCAGGCCGTTGTGGGCGATCATCGGGCGGTCGCCCACCCAGGCGAGGAACCGCCGGAGAGCATCCGCAAGCGGAGGCGCGCCGGCCAGTTCCGCGTATTCGAGACCGGTCAGCCTGGTGATCCGCTCCGGCAGCCTTCGCTCAGGCCGCACCAGCGTCTCGAAGCTGTCCGCCTCGCCCGTCAGCCCTGCGCGAACCGCCCCGATCTGGATGATCTCGTGCTCCGAAGGGTCCGGCCGGTCGGCGTTGGTCTCCAGATCGAACACCACGAACTCCACCACCGAACCCATGGCGTGCGATGCTACCGGTCCGGGCGCCGACTCTCGCCGCCGCATAAAGTGCTCGGTGTACGTTCTGCGCTTGGTCGTTGGCAGGACTACCCATTGTGGTCGGGGGGTGTCCCTGTCTTGTTGTCAAGCCGCTTCGGGCAGTTTCTGGGGTTGGCGGGGTTGGTAGGGCGTTTGGGTTTTGAGCATGGCCAGGATGATGTTGCAGCGTCGGCGGGCGACGCAGATGACAGCGGCGTTGTGGT
>JAJEIM010000040.1 GCA_022827785.1 Acidimicrobiia bacterium | reverse complement strand
GTTGGTTGGGGTTTTTTGTCCCCCTGCTGGGCGGGCGGGCGCCGGGCGGGGGGGTGGGCGGCCCCCACCCCCCGGCCCGCTCCTTCCCCGCCCGGACGGGGCAGGGTGACATGATGGGCGTCTGAGGTCATCCCGTATCCGACTACTTCCGCATAGATCCGAGCACCCCTGGCCAGAGCACGTTCACGATCCTCGAGTATGACGCACACGCCACCCTCGGACATTACGAACCCGTCCCGATCCGCATCGAACGGGCGGGAAGCGCGGGTCGGATCCTCGTTGCGGGTGCTGAGCGCCTTGCTGCTGTTGAAGGATCCGATCCCGAACTCGCAGATGGTGGCCTCGGCGCCGCCCGCCAGCATGACATCGGCTGCACCGCGCCGGATTATCTCGGCGGCGTCGCCGATGGCGTTGGCCGATGCCGCGCACGCCGTCACCACGCAGGTCACCGGCCCGCGCATGTTGAAGCGGATCGAGGCCACCCCGGCCGCCTCGTTGGGGATGATCATCGTGACCGCCAGCGGGCTGATCCGGGAAGCCCCACGGTCGAGCATCACCTTGATGTGGTTGTCGAAGGACAGCATCCCCCCGAGGCCGGAGCCGACGATCACCCCGGCCCGTTCGGCGTCCGACGTGTCGGCCACGAAGTCGAGACCGGAGTCGTCCATGGCCTGCTGGGCGGCGCATACGAAGAGCTGCGCCGAGCGGTCGAGCCGGCGGGCCTCCCTCCTGGGGATGACGAGCTCCGGATCCCAGCCTCGAACCTCACCGGCGAACTTGGTCTGCACTCCGGAGGGATCGAACTGGGTGATCGGACCGATCCCGGACTCGCCGGCCAGAGCCGCCTTCCAGGTGTCGTCGACAGTGTGACCGAGCGGTGTGATGGCGCCCATACCGGTCACCACCACCCTCCGGGACTCCCCGCGCATGGACTGATCCCCCTAGTGGTCTGTCTGTGGAACGGCGGCGTGGTATGGCGACGGCAGCGGTGTTCCTCGCAAGGCCCGCTGACGAAGGCGTACCCGCAGCGGTACGTCGAGGAAGCGGAACGCAGCGACGGAACGCCGATGACCGCCAGAGCACGCCTGGTTGTATCGCAGACAGACCACTTACAAGCCCTCTTAGGCGGACAGCTTGGCGACCACCATGTCGATCGCCTCGCCGACCGCGGTTATGTTCTCGGCCTCCTCGTCGGGAATCTTGACGCCGAACTCGTCCTCGAGGGCCATCAGTAGCTCGACCACTCCCAGCGAGTCCACCTCGAGGTCCTCCTCGAAAGTCGCCTCGTCCGTGATCTTGTCGGCATCCAGTCCCAACTCGTCAACGAGCAGGTCCCGCATCTTGGCCTGAACTTGCGAGCGATCCATATTGCTTGTCTCCTTGATGTATTGCTTTCCGAAGTCCCGACTCAGAGGGCAAGCCCGCCGTCGACGACCAACACTTGGCCGGTTACGTACGAAGCACCGTCCGAGACCAGAAAGGCCACGGCCGAGGCTATCTCCTCGGGCCGGCCGATCCGGCGGAGGCTGGTCGTAGAGCGTACCTGCTCGATGACCTGATCCGGCAGACCGGAGGTCAGGTCGGTCCGGATGAAGCCGGGCGCGACCGCGTTGACCGTAACCCCTCTGGAGCCCACCTCCTTGGCGAGCGACTTGGAGAAGGCGATCACCCCCGCCTTGGAGGCGGCATAGTTGGTCTGGCCCGGGTTGCCGACCAGACCCGCCACGGAGGCGATCGACACGATCCTCCCCCACTTCGCTCTCAGCATTCCGCGCAGCGCTGCCTTGCTGCACAGGTAGACGGACTTCAGGTTTACCTCGAGGAGCCGGTCCCAGGCCGCCTCCTCCATGCGAAGCAGCAGGGTGTCGTCCGTGGTACCGGCATTGTTGACCAGGATGGTCGGCCGACCGAAGCGCTCCTCCACTTCCGAGAACAGCCTGGTCACGTCGTCCGCTCGGCTCACGTCCGCCGCGAACGCGGCCGCCGAGCCGCCCGATGCCCCGATGCTGTCCACCACTTCGTCCGCCGGTCCGGACCGGCTCCGGTAATTCACCGCCACCGTGTAGCCGCGGCCGGCCAGGGCCAGGGAGATGGCCCGCCCGATCCCTCGGGAGCCGCCGGTAACCAGAGCCACCCGGCTCACCCGAGTTCAAGCCTTCCGAAGTGCTCGAAGTTGGCAGCCAGCAAGTCCCACACCGACTCGTCGGTAGCGGGGAGTTCGTCATCCACCTCGCCGATGGGCGTGACCCGCTCGCCGAAACGCACCGCGGCGGCCGCCCACGTGAGACCTCCACCGAAGGCTGCGAATACCAGGTTGGCACGGGGAGGCACCCGCCTGGCCTCGATGGCCTCGGTCAGCGCGATCGGGATGGTGGCGGCGCTGGTGTTCCCGTATGCATGGATGTTGAGGAAAACCCGGGCGGGATCCAGCTTGAGCCGCCGGGACGTGGCGTCGATTATCCGCTGGTTGGCTTGATGGGGCACGAGGAGGTGGATGTCATCGAGGTCCCAGCCGGCCTGGCGCACTACGGCCTCCGAAGCATCCGCCATGGCGGTCACGGCCCGCCGGAACACGTCCGATCCCTGCATCACGATCCGGGGAGGTACGAGCGAGGAGCCGGGCTGTACGGTGCCGTCCCCGTCCACGGACAGGAGGTCGGCCATGGTCCCGTCCACCCCCAGCTCGGAGCCGAACACTCCGGCTTCGGCATCCGTCGGCTGCAGGACCACCGCTCCCGCACCGTCCCCGAAGAGGATGCAGGTGGCGCGGTCCGTGTAGTCGAGCACCCAGCTGAGCCGCTCCACGCCGACCAGCAACACCGTGTCGGCGACCCCGGCCCGGACCAGCGCGTCGGCGGTCACGTAGGAGTAGACAAACCCCGAACAGTTGGCGTTGAGGTCCATGGCGCCGGCATTCACCGCTCCCAGCTTGGCCTGCACGTAGGAAGCGGAGGCGGGGATGATCGACTCGGGGGTGCAGGTGGCATTGATGATGAGATCGACCTGCCCGATCTCGACACCGGCTGCGGCGAGCGCCCGGCGAGCGGCCAACTCGGCCATGTCGCTGGCGGCCACATGGGAGATTCGGCGCTCCTTGATACCGCTGCGAGAGGTGATCCACTCGTCGCTGGTGTCGACCAACTGCTCGAGGTCGGCGTTGCTGAGGACGGTAGGGGGAAGGGCCTTGCCCCAACCGGTGATCTCGGCGTACCTCATCCGTCCCTCTTCTCGTGGCGGCCGGCCCGGTTCGCCGGCAGGCATCGATACGACAGGGGCACCCCTACTTCGGTCGGATGGGCAGGCCGGCACGGCCTTGCGGAGGCAAGCCTAGTGGTCGCCGTTGCCGGGGACAGGTTGCCGGGGGTCGGAGGGCGGATCATGACCGGTCGAGGCGAGCGGCGACCTCCCCGGCCTCTGCGATCGACGACACGACCATGGCCCGGCATCCCCGAACGGCCCGCCTGGCCAGGCCGGCCGTCACATCCCCGGGGCCGACATGGACGAAGGCCTCGACCCCGGCGTCCGCCATGCCCCGGAGGGTCTCGCCGAACCGCACCGGGGCGGTTATCTGGCGGCTCAGGAGCTTCTTTACCTGTCCGGTCGCGATGGGTCGGGCGGTGACGTTGGCCCACACGGGGAAGGCCGGGAGGTGGGTCGGCACCCCGGTGAGCGCGGCGGCCAGCCTCGACCCTGCGGACTCCATGAGCGGGGTGTGGAACGCGCCGGCCACTTCGAGTCGGATCGCTCGCCGGATGCCGAGATCGCGGGCGTTGCCGACCAGCCAGCTGATATCCTCGAGCGCTCCGGCCACCACTACCTGGCCGGGGGCGTTGAGGTTGGCGACCCAGAGCCTGCCACCCTCGGCTCTCCGATCCGCCGCCACCTGGCGGGCTACCTCGTCGGAAACCCCGAGCAAGGCGGCCATCCCGGACTTGACCTGCGCCACCGCGTCCGCCATGGCTCGGGCTCTCCGGTCCACCAGCCCGAGCCCGGTCTCGTACGAGAATGCTCCGGCGGCCGCCAGCGCGGTGTACTCCCCGAGCGAATGCCCGGCGGCCGCCACCGGCGGGTGGCCCACCCGCTCGCTGAGCTCCACCCAGAGCTGGTATGCCAGGGCATACAGGGCCGGCTGGGCGTGCTCGGTGGCGGTCAGCTTCTCCTCCGGCCCCTCCAGGCAAACCTCCCGGAGCGACCATCCCAGGACCCGGTCGGGTACCTCCACCAACCGATCGGACCGCGCCTCGAAGAGGTCGGCGCCCATGCCCACCCGCTGGCTTCCCTGGCCCGGGAAAAGAACTGCGTACCTCATGTTGATCTTCGACCTGCCGCCGCGCCGCACGGTTACCGCGCCGGCGCCCGGGCGGCGTGAGGGTCAGCCGGCCCGCAGGAAGCGGTTGAGGGCCATGCGCAGCGGCCTCGGAATGGTGTCGGTGATGGCGCCGATCAGGTCGATCATCACGGTGAGCACCTGATCGGGACCGTCCCAGTGCTCTCTCACAACCGCCACGCCGGCCTCCTCGATGACGTGCCGCAGTGCCAGCGCCATCAGCAGGATGTCGTCGGTCTTGCCCAGCACGGGAATGAAGTCGGGTATCACGTCGACCGGTGAGAAGGCATAGGCCGCCGCTATGCCGGCGAAGACCTTGGCCCGGACCGGCACGCGGGGATCCCCTGCGAGACGGGCCACCAGCTTGCCCAGATTGGGCACCAGCATGACCGCCTCCCTGATGAGCGCCCGCGTGCGCTCATCCGCCAGCTTGTCCTCCAGCCAATCACGAATCACAGCAGGCTCTCCCAGGCATGTAGTCCCGCGCCGATCACGCCGGCGTCCTCCTTGAGCGCAGCACAGACTATCGGGGTCGGATCCCGGTGGTCGGATCCCTCCAGCGCCTCCCAGAACGACTTGCGGGCGGCATCCAGGAACAGGTCCCCGACCTGCGAGACGCCCCCGCCCACCACCACGATCTCGGGATCTAAGGCCGCCACCAGCCCGGCGATGCCGACACCCAACCACCAGGCCATCTCCTCGAGCGCCTCGATGGCATCAGGATCGCCCTCCGTCGCGGCCCGGGTGAGGTGCCGTCCCTCCGGTGACTCCCCCTGCGCCACCTTGGCGACCAGCCCTCCAGGACGCGCTGCGGCCAGGTCCCGGGCCATCTGATCGAGCCGGCGACCCGATGCGAAGGTCTCCCAGCACCCTCTCTGACCGCATGTGCAGCGAGACCCTCCGACATCCACGGGGATGTGCCCCACCTCTCCGGCGAAGCCACGCCCTCGATAGGGACGGCCGTCGATGATCCAAGCGCCGCCGATGCCGGTTCCGAGGGTGATCATGCAGACGTGCCGGTAGCCGCGGGCCGCCCCGACCCGGGTCTCGGCCAGACCGGAGACGTTGGTGTCGTTGTCGACCACGGTGGGAAGGCCCAGCTCAGCCTCGAAGAGCTGCCGGAAACGAACCTCGCGGCCTTCCACGTTGGGACCCCATACCAGCACCCCCGCCTCGGCGTCCACCAGGCCGGCCGCGCCGATTCCGATCGCCCTGATCCGGGGGTTGAGCAGGGAACGCGCCACCTCGACCGGCACCGTCTCCATCTCCGCCGCCGTGGCGGGTCTGGGCATCGTCAGATGCTTCACGATCTCGCCGCGCGCGTCGACATGGGCGAATGCCATCTTGGTTCCACCCAGATCGATCCCAAGGGTCAGGTCGGCTCGGTCGCTCATCAGAACTCCCAGCATATCCGGCCCCGTTCATAAGGGTCAGAAAAAAGTTCGGCCTGATCGGGAAGAAATCTCAGCCTATCTGTGTTAGATTATATGACTAGCAAGTAGAGGTAGCCGGCGCCAGCGCCGAGCCGCCACGATCACAGGAGAAAGAGCACGCATATGCAGCTGGTACGTACCCGACCCTTCAAGTTCGTCTCGGACATCGACTCGTTGTTCGAGGGCCTCCCACTGGCAGGAACCCATCTCTTCGGCACCCGCGATCGGCTGGAGGCGCCGACCCTGGTGCCTCGAGTGGACATCATCGAGTCCGCCGGTGATATCACGGCCCGCTTCGAGATCCCCGGATTCGAGCAGGCCGACCTCGATGTCACGGTGGAGGACAACGTGCTGACCGTCAAGGGCTCTCGGTCCCACGACCTGGCGGAGGATGCCACCTACCGCCACAGGGAGCTGGTGGACGGCAGGATCTCCCGCTCCATCACGCTTCCCGACAACGTGGACAGCGATCAGGTGGCCGCCCGGATCGCCAACGGCATCCTGGAGGTGGTGGTCCGGAAGCGACCCGACGTGCTTCCCAGGACCATCGAGATCGAGGCTGCCTGAGGCCGCCGTCCGGCATCTGAAGCCGACCAGCCTCCCTCCGTCCGTTCCGGCGCACCCTCCAGCGCCGGAACGGGCGCGTTCAGGGATCTGAGCGGTTCAGCGGTGGTAATCCGGCCGTCCCGCCACGGCACGAGCCCGCCGTGGCGAAGTGGGCGGTGGCTCGATCAGAGCCCTTCGGCCCGCTTGCGCAGCGCCCGCAGGGCGGTGCCCACTATCTGCTTCTCGGCCTCGCTCCGGAGGAATCCGGGGATGTCGAATCCGGGGACCACCCTCAGCATGTAGACGGCCGTGGTTCCCTCTCCGAGTTCGCGGAACTCGTAGGACCCGTCCAGCTCGAGGATGTCCCGGCCCGGCTCGGCCGTCCAGCGGATGGCACGCGGCGGATCGAAGGTGTAGCGGAACGTGACCTCGACCTGCCTGATCATGGCGTCCACCACGAGGGTGGCTCTGACGGGCCGGTCCTCGGCATCCTTCTCGTGGACCGAGACCTGCCGCACCCCACCGGCCCACTCGGGATAGGCCTCCAGGTCGGCGGCAACCTCGAAACACCTGGCCGGTGGAGCGTCTATCTCAATGGTCTGGACAGTCGATTCGGACACCCTCTAACCCACCTTCCGAGTCGGCCGGGGATGCGGTGCTTATCCCTCGTGACGGATAGGCGCGCAGAAGGACGGTCGCGCGTTCAGGACGGGGAACCCTCCCGCACGATCTCCAGGACCTCCTCCCCGTACAGTTCCAATTTAGTAGGACCGACACCGCTCACCGCCAGCAATTCGTACTCGTTCCGCGGCTGCCGGGCCGCTATCCCCTCGAGGGTCCGGTTCGAGAACAGGATGTAGGCCGGGACATCGAGTTCCTTGGATCTGTCACGACGCCAGGTCTTGAGCTTCTCGAACAGCTCGGGATCTACCTCCTCGAGCATGTCCGGCTGCTTCGCCGCCGCCGGTGATCGGACGGCCGGGTCCGGATCCTCCCGAACCGGCCGGCCTCGCATCTCGGCCAGGAAACGCGAGGGGCGGCCGGCGTCCGCCACCACCACCGCCTGCCGGCGGGCTCGGGTGATGGCCACGTAGAGGATCCGCCGCTCCTCCTCCACATTCTCCGACAACTCGTGGGGCATCAGGCCCCGATCGGCCCCGAAGACGAGCACCCGATCCCACTCCATGCCCTTGACCCGGTGGACCGTGGAGAGGGTGACGCCGTCCCGTACCTCGCCGGTGCCGCGGTGTCTCGCCAGCACTGCCCGAAGGTCCTCCTCGAACGTCCCCACTTCGCCGTACACGGAGGCAGTCCGCCGGAGCGCCACCAGGTCGTCAGTGTGACCCGCCTTGTCCACCCGGGTCCGGTTGCGATCCAGCAAGTGCGCCGAACGTTCCAGACCGATGCGATCGATCAGCCGCCGGAGCACGGGTCCGACCCTGCCGTTCCTTGCCTCGCCGGCCAGCCCGGCGAGGTCATGAACCCACGTGACCCATGCCTCGGCCTGGCGGCCCTCCAAGCCCACCGCCAGACCACGGAGATCCTCCAGGGAGCACACGTTGCGTTGGAGGCGCCGGTCCGCCAGGCGGTTGAGGCCACGGGAGGGGCGGCGGACCGCTTCGAGCAGGTCCTGGCGCCGCATCTCCTCCGGCCGGAGACCCAGGCGTATCCAGGCCAGGACCGATCTCATGACCGACCGGTCGAGCAGTCCCGGGTCGATCCTGGAGTTCAGCGGGAACCCGGCCCGGTCCAGCCCGGCCAGCACTGGGAGGAGGGCCGAGTTGACCCGGGCGAGCACCGCCACCTGGCCGGGAGGGGTCCCGCCCGCCAGCCACGTGCGAACCCGGTCGATCGCCTCCCCGGTCACTCCCCGATCGGGCCGCTCGACGATCAGGAGGCGGTCGGTACCGTCCGGCGAGCCGGGCGCCGGGCTGACAGCCTTCGGCACCCGGACGCGGTTGCCGGCGAGCAGGTGGTTGCCCGCCTCGATCGCTGCGGCCGGCGACCGGTAGTTCACTTCCAGCGCGTGCTCCGCCGCGCCGGGGAAGAACCGGCCGAAGTCCACCAGGAAGCGAGGGTCGGCCCCCGCGTACCCGTAGATGGTCTGATCGTCGTCCCCGACCCCGAACACGTTGAGCCGCGGCGACGCCAGCAACCGGAGCAACAACACGTAGGCAGGCGTGAGGTCCTGGAACTCGTCGACCAGCAGGTGCCGGCATCGGGACTGCCACCGGGCCCGGAGGTCGGGGTCGCGGAGCAGCATTTCGACGGCTCCGTATATCTGCTCGTCATAGTCCACCAGGCTGTGCCGCTCGAGGCGGTAGCGGTAGCGCCTGAAGACCTCCGCGAAGCCGGGGATGTCGTCGCGGTCCTCCTCCACCTCGGCCGGATCCCGCAGCGCCAGGCGGGCATCCGACAGCGACTCAAGGTAAGGGCCGATCACGTCCCTGTTGAGCACCCGCCGGGTGGGCACGAGACCCCGGAGCCGGCCGCGAACCTCTCCCTCGGTGAGGAGCCGCGCGTCCGGCAGGGCTTCCCGGACGATCGCCCATCCCAGGGAATGGATGGTGCGGATGTGGAGGTCACGCCTCCCCAGACGCTCCCTCATCTGGGCGGCGGCGCGGTTGTTGTAGGCGACCGCGGTCACCAGACCGGGCTCGACCCCGCGGTGATCGACCAGGTGGGCGAGCCGGGCCAGGAGGGTCCGCGTCTTGCCCGATCCGGCGGTGGCGATGATGCGGGCGGGGCCGCCGCCATGCTCGACCGCTGCCCGCTGGGCGGGATCCAGATCCGGGTCGGGTCCCGCCGTTGAACCGGCCAGGCGGAGACGGCCGCTTTCGACCGACTCGGCGTGCACCACGGGCAGGTCGAGTGGCTCCCGCGGGCCCCCGTCCACCCAGGCATGCTCACCGTTCCGGAGGACTATGTCGGCGGGACCGCCCTCGCCGGCGCCCAGCCGGGCGGCCTTCGAGGCCCACCACCACACCGGGGCGGCGCCGCGGCAGTCCCAGTTGTTGGCCCAAACCAGGAAGTGGAGCCGCTCCCTGAGGATGGTGAAGTCCGTTCCGAGCCGCCACAGCGGACTCTCCTCTACAACAGGGCGGCGGAGCTCCTCCTGGTCAACGGCCAGCTCGACAGCTACAGGCTCTCGAGCCGACCAGACCCGATGCAACCGGTCCACCGTCCGGGCCAGCGACTCGGGGGAATCCAGGAGGTCCTGATCCACCCGCACCCTGGGCAGCCCCTCGATCGGATTGGGGTCGCCTGGGTTGACGACCACCCCGCGCCCCAGTTGAACCGGCCCCGGAAACACCATGTCGACAACGTACCACCGGACAGTGACACTTCAGCCGTGTCGCACCGCGCGAGCCGTGGCCCGGAAGTAGCCGACATTGCGGGAGACGGTGCGTCCCACCCGCCACGCATGCGCCTGGGGCTGGTGGATGTCCCCGAAGTAGTGATAGAGAGGCTGGTGGGTGACCAGGTAGTCCAGCACCTCCGGCGACGACCGCTCCAGCATGCCCGTCACCACGTCCCGGCGGAGCGGCGCCACCGAGGGCGCAACATGGGTACAGAGAATGTCCACCCGTCCCAGGGCGTCCAGCTTGGCGGCCATGGCCTCGTGCGACACCTCACCCCGGGCCCGGGCGGGGGTCGGCACCCCTCCCCCGGCGAACCCTACTGAGTAACCCTCGATCTCAACCACCTCTCCGTCCACCAGCGCCGCCGCTCCCGACAATGCAGATGCCATCTCCTCCGGCCAGTCCACGTTGCCGTGGATCACGAAGGCCTGCTGGGAAGCGAGCAATGCCCGGCGCGCGACCGCGTACTGATGCCGGACCCGCGCCCGTATGCGCTCGGCGAGCTCGGACTCCCGCCCTTCCTGGACACGGCGCCACAGCCGGCGGTTGGCGGGCCAGTCACCGGTCCGGCGGTTGCGGATGAACTCGCGGGCATATTCGGGGCCGTAGACCTCGGCGGCGATCCCCCGGCCGGTCCGGTAGTCCACGAAGTTGAGCAGGTCCCCTAGCACCAGGAGAGGTCCTCCACGGGCGGCAACCCGCTCCAGCTCGGCAAAAGCCCCATGCACGTCGCTGACGATCAGCACCGGCGCCCCCGATCACCGCGATGCCTCCGTCCGCCGGCCGGATGCCTTCGATCGGGCTTTAGGAGCATGGCGGCAAGGCTAGTGGTCTGTCTGTGACACAACCCGGTGCCATTCCACGGACATACCACCGGCGGTCCGGGACGGGACCGGCACCCTCCTATGATGTCGCGCATGGAAACAGGCATCACAGGCATCAACCGCATCAGCAGGCGGATAACCCAGGAACGCTCGCAGGGCGGCTCGCAGGCCATGCTCTACGCCACCGGCCTCACGCCCGAGGACATGTCGAAGGCCCAGGTCGGGATCGCCTCGATGTGGTACGAGGGCAACAGCTGCAACATGCACCTGGACGAGTTGGCGGCCCAGACCAAGCTGGGGGTTACCGAGGCCGGCCTGGTGGGGATGCGCTTCAACACCATCGGGGTATCGGACGGGATGTCGATGGGGACCGACGGCATGTCCTACTCGCTCCAGTCGAGGGACCTGATCGCCGACTCCATCGAGACCGTCATGAGCGCCCAGTGGTACGACGCCAACATCTCGATCCCGGGCTGCGACAAGAACATGCCGGGGGCGGTCATGGCGATGGCCCGTCTCGACCGTCCGGCGCTGATGATCTACGGGGGCACCATCCGGGCGGGCGCCAACCGTCACGGCAGCCCGATCGACATCGTGTCGGCCTTCCAGTCCTACGGCGAGGCGATGGCCGGCCGTCTGAGCGAGGACGACCGGCTCGACGTGGTTCGCAACGCCTGCCCCGGCGCCGGTGCTTGCGGGGGCATGTACACGGCCAACACCATGGCGGTGGCGATCGAGGCGCTGGGGATGAGCCTCCCCTACAGTTCCTCCACGCCGGCGACCGACCCTGAGAAGGCAGCCGAGTGCCGCGAAGCCGGTGCAGCCATCCGCAGGCTGCTCGAAGAGGACATCCGCCCCAGCGAAATCATGACCCGGGCGGCGTTCGAGAACGCCATGGTCATCACGATGGTGCTGGGCGGCTCCACCAACGCGGTGCTGCACCTGATGGCCATGGCACACTCGGCCGGGGTCGACCTGGACATCGAGGATTTCCAGCCGGTCAGCGACCGCATCCCCTACCTGGGCGACCTCAAGCCCTCCGGCCGGTACGTGATGGAGGACCTGCATGAGGTGGGCGGAACGCCGGCGGTGCTGAGGATGCTTCTGGAACGAGGCGTCATCGACGGCGACTGCCTGACCGTGACCGGCCGGACCATGGCCGAGAACCTCGCCGACCTGCCGGGCCTGGCCGAGGGGCAGTTGGTGATCGCCCCCTGGGACAACCCGGTTAAGGATTCCGGCCACATCCAGATCCTCCGGGGCAACCTGGCCCCCGAAGGGGCGGTCGCCAAGATAACCGGCAAGGAAGGCCTGTCTTTCACCGGCACTGCCCTGCCCTACGACAGCGAGGAGGACATGCTGTCCGCCCTGGAGCGGGGTGAGATCGGACCCGGCTCGGTGATCATCATCCGCTACGAGGGCCCGAAGGGCGGGCCGGGCATGCCCGAGATGCTCACTCCCACGTCAGCCATCATGGGCGCCGGCCTGGGTCAGGACGTCGCCCTCATCACCGACGGCCGCTTCTCGGGCGGCTCCCACGGCTTCATCATGGGTCACGTCTGCCCCGAAGCCCAGGAAGGCGGCCCTATCGCCCTGGTGGAAGCCGGGGATCGGATCTCGATCGACGCGGTCGCCCGGACCATCACCCTCGACGTCTCCGAGGCTGAGATGGCCGACCGCCGGGCGGCGTGGACGCCGCCGGCGCTGAAGGCCACCCGGGGCACGCTGGCCCGCTACATCCGGACGGTCTCGACAGCCAGCACGGGCTGCGTCACCGACGCCTGAGCCGGGCCCCTCCCCTAGCCGGGAGCTGCGCTACTCCGCTGGTGGCGTCTCGCTGTCCACGATGCCGACCACCGCGCCGGCCGGGTCAGAGATCACCGCAAAGGTCACGGCGCCAGGAATGCTCGTCACCGGCATGATGACCCCTGCGCCCGCGCCCACGGCCCGGTCGAGGTAGCCCTGGATGTCCTCGACCTCGATGTAGATCATCACCTGGTTCTCCCCGGTGGGCGAGGCCTCGATTCCACCGTTTATCCCCGAGTCGGAACCGGTGGTCACTAGGCCGTATCCCATCTCGTGCGCCACTTCGACCTGCCATCCGAACACTTCCCTGAAGAACTCCCGGCTCCTCTCCGGCTCCGTGGACTGGATCTCGAAATGAACTACGGGGTTGGGCATGGCATCCTCCTGCGATCGCTGCGGCCCGTGGCTTGTGTCCGATCCACGATCCCCCACCACCATGACGCTGCGGGAAGGTGGCCGAAAGCCACGGTAGCGCAGCGCAGGACATACGGCTCACGCAGGGAAAGGCCCACGCCGGACGACCATGGCCGGCGTTAACGAACCGGACGAAGAAGCAACTGGTGAGGTTCTCTCAGTAAATCGAGACGAGGGCGCCGAAGAGCGGGCGGCGCACCAGCCGCGACGGCCTCGGCAGGCGGTCCGGGGCTAGGCCGGGTAGCGTCCGGCAGTGCCATGCGACAGGTGAGCAATCTTCTGATATTCGGGGGCGTGATGGCCATCGTGGTCGGGCTGGCGGCCCGGTTCGGGCTGCTCTCCTGGTTCGGCAACCTGCCTGGAGATATCCGCCGGGTCGGGGAACGGTCGGTGGTGTTCATCCCGCTCACGTCGATGCTGGTGGTGAGCCTGCTGCTGACCATCGTGGTCAACCTCGTGGGTCGCTTCTTCCGCGGTTAGAGGTACCTGGCGTCAGCCGTTGAGGGCCCAGGTGGTGAGGGCCTCGCTCCAAAGGCCCAGCGACCCGGCCTGCTGCGCTCCCTCCCGGACCTTGCGATCGCTGGAGACGACCGCCGCCGAGGCCCCCAGGTGCCTGGCCAGGTCGATCAACTCATCGTCCGCTGTCCATCCCTCACGGGTGTATCGCACCTCGATCCCGTTGGGCAGGGTCTGGGCGCTCGTCTCGATTGCCACAGCCGAGTCCCACACGACCGTGATGCGGGGGCGGCCCCTCGCCCGTACCTTCAACTCGGCGAGGTCGTTCTGCAGGCGATCCCGGGTCTCGGGCCGGCTGAACTGATCGGGCGGGTACTGGTCGGATGGATACATCTTGCCGGTGACGTTGTAACCGTCCACGAGCAGGGCGAAGGGCTGCTCCAACTCGATCAACCACTCGACGGCTTCCGGGCTCTTCGGCCCCACCCCCGCCGGCAGGACTAGCGGCTCCACATCGGCGGGACCCGGCGCCATCTCGACAGGCGCCGGACCCGCGAAAAAGGCTTCGACGACCTCGTCGAGTTGCCGGGCCGCTTCCACTGCGTCCATGTCCGCCCACACGTTCAGCGGCGAGGACCGGGCGCGCGGAGCATGCCCGATCCGCCGTTCCCTCTCCAGGTCGTCCCGGGCCTCCGCCAGGCGTTGCCCGGTCTCGCCCAGCTCGGCGCGGGTCCCCTCGAGGGCCCCGGCCAGCCGGCGGTTGTCCCTTCTCAGCCGGTCGCAGGTTTCGATGAGCTCGGGCTCCACCGTGGATCGAGCCTCCTCCCAAGCCTGTTCGACCCTGCGGTCAGCCTCGCGCCCCGCGTTCTCCGCCCTCCTGTTGGCGCGCCGGGCGTCCCGCTTCCACTTCTTCAGATCGGACTCCAACTCGCCGATCCGCCGCTGGTAGCGCTCGATCCGATCGGCGTTCCAGGCGTCGCGGAGGTCACGGCGGATCGCTTCCAGGCGATCCTCCCACCCGTCCGGGCGCAGCAGGAAGAGGGCGGCCGCCTGCTCGTAGGGGTTGTCGCTCTCCTCCGAGCCGTCGAAGCCCTCGGCGGCCTGCTCGCGCAACCACTCGTTCTCCTCCAACTCCTTGAGAAGACGCTTTTCGAGGGGTGCCGGCAACTGCCTTCCCGTGCTCTGCGCGACCGGATACAGAGCACGAGGCACCTCACGGCCCTCCATGTCCCTCAATGTCGCGCGGGCGACCTCGACCGCCCGGCGGAGCAACCTTCGTTCGGACTTCTGCATGCCCCAATCGTAAGCCGGACGCGGGCCCATGTGTGAACACCGGGAAGACGCCGGTGGCCTGGCTGTGGAACGACGTGGCGCGGTCTGCCGGTAGTACCACGCCGCCATTCCACAGATAGGCCAATAGATGTTGACATCACGGCCTGCATGCTCCATACTTCGGGGCCTCATGACCTGCCGCAGCCTCGTACTAGTACTTATGTAGCGCACCGTCGCAACGCGACGTGCGCTCAAGCCCTCCATCCGGAGGGCTTTTGTATGAGAGCACCACAGGACCAACGAAGACCAGCAAGGAAGCAGATGGGCATGATCACCGGCGCAGAGGCACTCATCAAAGCACTCGAATACCAGGAGGTCGATACCGCCTTCGGCATTCCGGGCGGTGCCATCCTCCCCGCCTACGACCCGTTGCTCGACGCCGGATTCCGCCACATCCTCGCCCGGCACGAGCAGGGGGCCGGCCACATGGCCGAGGGCTATGCCTGGGCCACCGGGAAGGTCGGCGTGGCCATCGCCACCTCGGGTCCCGGCGCCACGAACCTGGTCACGCCGCTGGCCGACGCACTGATGGACTCGGTGCCCATCGTGGCCATCACCGGGCAGGTGCCTACCTACGCTGTCGGTAACGACGCATTCCAGGAGGCCCACACCACCGGCATCACGATGCCGGCCACCAAGCACAACTACTTCGTCAACCACGTAGAGGAGATCGCCCAGACCGTCGCCGAGGCCTTTCACCTGGCTTCGACAGGGCGTCCCGGTCCGGTACTCGTCGACATCCCCAAGGACGTGCTCAACGCCCGCCTGCTGTGGAAGGATCCCGAGCCGGTTGCCATGCCGGGATACCGCCCTACGGTCTCCCCCCACCCCCGCCGGGTGCGGGAGGCCATCCGGCTGATCGAGAGCGCAGAACGCCCCGTCCTCTACGTCGGGGGCGGCATCATCAAGGCGGGAGCGGGCGAAGCCCTGACCGCCTTCGCCGCCAAGACGAACATGCCGGTCATCACCACCCTGATGGGTCGGGGCGCCATCTCCGACAACAACCCCAACACCCTGGGAATGCCCGGGATGCACGGTCTCTACGCTGCCACCACCGCGATGCAGAAGGCCGATCTCCTAGTGGCCATCGGGGTGCGCTTCGACGACCGTGTCACCGGCGATCCCGACGCCTTCGCTCCTTTCGCCAAGGTGATCCATGCCGACATCGATCCGGCCGAGATCGGAAAGGTGCGCGTTCCCGAGGTTCCGATCGTCGGCGACGCCCGCCTCATACTGGAGGCGATGTGCGAGCGCTGGGGAGATACGCCGACCCCGGAGCTGGAGAAGTGGTGGACCACCATCAGGACCTGGCAGGAACGGTACCCGCTCCGCTTCGAACAGCAATCCGACGGTCCGCTGAAGCCCCAGCACGTCATCAGCCGCCTGCGGGACCGCGCTGACGATGACGCCATCGTGGTGTCGGGCGTGGGACAGCACCAGATGTGGGCCTCCCAGTACTGGCGGTTCGACCAGCCCCGTCACTGGATCAACTCCGGCGGGCTGGGCACCATGGGCTTCGCGGTGCCGGCGGCCATCGGCGCCAAGGCCGGCATGCCCGACCAGCAGGTGATCGCCGTGGACGGCGACGGCTGCTTCCAGATGACCGTCCAGGAACTGATAACCGCCGCCTACGAGCGGATCCCCATCAAGGTGGCCCTCTTCAACAACGCCGCCCACGGCATGGTCCGCCAGTGGCAACGCCTCTTCTACAACGAGCGGTTCTCCTCGTCCGACCTCGGGCAGGAGCTCCCGGACTATCCGAAGCTGGCCGAAGCTCTCGGTTGTGCGGGGCTGCGAGCCACCCGGGTGGACGAGGTGGACCAGGTGATCGAGACCATGCTGGAGATAGACGACCGGCCGGTGGTCGCCGAGTTCGTGGTGGACCGTGACGAGATGGTCTTCCCGATGGTGCCCGCCGGCGGATCCAACGACATCGTTCTCAACGGACCGGAGGATCTGTGACCGAACAACAGGTATTGAGCGTCCTGGTCGAGAACAAGCCGGGTGTCCTCGCACGGGTGTCGTCGCTGTTCGCCCGGCGGGGATTCAACATCCACTCCCTTGCGGTGGGACCGGCCGCCGAACCGGGACTGTCGAAGATGACCATCGTCGTGGAGGCTCCGGAGTTGGAGCAGGTCAAGAAGCAACTCCACAAGCTGGTGAACGTGGTGAAGATCACCGAGATGGACGCCGGGTCCGCCATCGAGCGCGAGATCATGCTGGTCAGGGTGCGGGCCGGCGCCAGGCAACGCTCCGAGGTCCTCCAGCTGGCTGCCATCTTCAGGGCGACTCCGGTGGACGTTGGGGTCGACTCCATCACGTTCATGGTCACCGGCTCCCCCGCCAAGCTGAACGACCTGCTGGAACTGATCCGCCCGTTCGGACTCGTGGACCTGGTGAAGTCGGGACGGATCGCCCTGAACCGCGAACCCAAGGCTCGCAAGCTCAGGGCCGTGGGATGACGTTCGCCCGCCGCCCCGTTACGATTCCCGACCGGTCCGCGACTCCCGGAAGGTAGAAATGGCTGCAATCTTCTATGACGACGATGCCGATCCGGCCGCCGTATCGGGCCGCCGGGTGGCGGTCATCGGCTACGGAAGCCAGGGACACGCGCACGCCCTGAACCTGCGGGAGTCGGGCGTCGACGTGAGGGTCGGCCTCAGGGAGGCGTCCCGGAGCCGCATCGAGGCACAGGACGAAGGCTTGGCGGTGGGCACCGTGGCGGAGGTCTCCGACTGGGCGAACGTGGTGATGATGCTGGTGCCCGATCAGCACATGGCCGACCTCTACACCGCCGAGGTCGCCCCCCATCTGCGGGATGGCGACGCCCTTATGTTCGCTCACGGCTTCAACATCCACTTCGATGAGATCACCCCGGATCCGGGCCTCGACGTGCTGATGGTGGCCCCGAAGGGCCCCGGACACCTGGTGCGGCGCACCTACACGGAAGGTTCCGGCGTGCCGTGCCTGCTCGCCATCCACCAGGACGCCACCGGCGGCGCCCACACCCTCGGCCTGTCATATGCGTGGGGTATCGGCGGAACCAGGGCCGGCGTGCTGGAGACCACCTTCCGCGAGGAGACGGAGACGGACCTGTTCGGGGAGCAGGTCATCCTCTGCGGCGGGTTGTCGGCACTGGTCAAGGCCTCCTTCGAAACCCTGGTCGAGGCGGGTTACGCACCCGAGTCCGCCTACTTCGAGACCCTCCACGAGCTGAAGCTGATCGTCGACCTGATGTACGAGGGCGGGCTGTCCTGGATGAGATACTCGGTTTCCGACACCGCCGAATGGGGCGACTACAACACCGGCCCCCGGATCATCACCGAAGAGACCCGGCGGGTCATGAAGGACGTGCTGGCCGATATCCGCTCGGGACGCTTCGCCCGCGAGTGGATGGCCGAGGCCCGGGCCGGCGCGCCCGAACTCCTGAGGCGGCGGGCTGCGGACCGGAGCCACCAGGTCGAGCAGGTGGGCGCCGGTCTCCGTGAGCTGATGCCCTTCCTCACCCCCAAGACTCCGAGCGACTGATGGGCCGCGCGGAACACCTGTCTCCCGTCCCCGGACCGGCCCATCCTGGCCGGTTCCTGCTCCGGCGGCATCTGGCCCTAACGGGCCTCCACGACCTGCCGTAGGGTCGTGGAGGCATCCCTCCCGTAACACGCGGCCGACCCCAGCCACACCCAACCTCATCCACCGGAGCAGACAGCCATGCCACAGGACAAACTGATCATCTTCGACACCACCCTCCGCGACGGGGAGCAGGCACCCGGAATCGCACTGACCCCTGACGAGAAGCTCACGATCGCCCGCCAGCTCGCCAGGCTGCAGGTGGACGTCATCGAAGCCGGCTTCGCGGCCGCCTCCGACGGCGACTACTACGGCGTCTCCCAGATCGCCAAGCTGGTCAAGGGCCCGGTGATCGCCTCGCTGGCCCGGTGCACGCCCGACGACATCGATCGGGCCTACGACGCGGTCCGCCATGCGGAGCGCCACCGGATCCACGTCTTCCAGAGCACCTCCGGCATCCACATGGAGCGGATGCTCCGCATGACACCCGACGAGGTGATGCAGTCGATCATCGAGTCGGTCAGGCGGGCACGGGGCTACACGGACGATGTCGAGTTCTCGCCCCAGGACGCCACCCGCTCGGATCCGGACTTCATGATCGCCACCTGCAAGGCGGCCGTCCGGGAGGGCGCCACAACCATCAACATCCCCGATACGGTGGGCTTCGCCACCCCCCAGGACTACGTGGAGTTGCTGCGGAGGGTGTACGACGAGGTGCTCGACGGCCGGGACGACGTGATCGTGTCGACCCACTGCCACAACGACTTGGGGCTGGCCGTGGCCAACTCGCTGACCGCCATCCATGCGGGGGCACGCCAGATCGAGGGCGCCATCAACGGGATCGGAGAGCGGGCCGGCAACACCTCCACCGAAGAGGTGATCATGGCGGTCACCACCCGCCAGGATCACTTCGGGGTGGAAATCGGCGCCAACACTGCCGAGATCGTGCCGACGAGCCGGCTGGTCTCCCGTCTCACCGGGTATCCGATCCAGTTCAACAAGGCGGTGGTGGGACGAAACGCCTTCGCCCACGAGTCCGGCATCCACCAGCACGGGGTGCTGCGCGACCGGGAGACCTACGAGATCATGGACCCCGTGTCGGTCGGCACGACCAGCCAGATCGTGCTGGGAAAGCACTCCGGACGGGCCGGATTCGCCGACGCTCTGGCCAAGCTCGACATCGTTCTGGAGGACGAACAGTTCAACGAGGCCTTCCGCGCCTTCAAGGAGATGGCCGACAGGAAGGTTGAGATCAACGAGCAGGAGTTGCGCGCCATCATCCGCCACGGAGCCCGCCGCGCTCCCGACGCAATCCGGATGGTGTCGATGCGGGTGCGGGGTGGCACGGACGTGCAACCCACCGCCACCGTGATGGTGGAGCGCGGAGAAGGATCGGAGACCGAAGAGTTCACCGGCACCGGTGACGGGATGGTGGACGCCACGTTCGCCGCGCTCAAGAAGGCTGCGGGCCTGGAGCCCCACCTCCTGGACTACCGGGTGGTGCCGGTCACGTCCGGCGCCGACGCCATGGCCGAGGTGAATGTGGTGATCCAGCTCGACGGCATGACCAGGAGCGGGCGAGCAATCTCTACAGATGTGGTTGAAGGTTCCGGACACGCCTTCGCCGAAGCCCTGAACCGGGTGTTGAACGCGGGCGCAGGCGTCCCGGAATGAGAAACCACTACGACGTTATGGTGGACGGTTAGGATTCGCTGCTGATGAGCGAACGACAGTACCGGCTGGCCGTCATCGGCGGGGACGGAATCGGGCCCGAGGTGACCGGGCAGGCTCTCAAGGCCGTGCGGGCGGCGGGAGACAGGTGCGGTTTCACCGTAGATACCGAGGACTACGACCTGGGCGGGAACCGGTACCTAACCACCGGCGAAGTCCTGCCCGACTCGGTGGAGCAGGAGCTCACCGGCTTCGACGCCATCCTGATCGGAGCGGTAGGCACCCCTGACGTGCCTACGGGAATCCTAGAACGGGGCCTGCTTCTCCGGCTTAGATTCAACTTCGAGCTTTACGTGAACCTCAGGCCGGTCAAGCTGTTGCCCGGAGTCGCCACTCCGATCGCGGGTCTTACACCTGACCGTTGCGACATGCTGGTCCTCAGAGAGAACACGGAGGGCCTGTATGTCGGATCGGGCGGAGTGCTCCGCGAGGGCACTCCAGCCGAAGTGGCCGTCCAGGAGTCGCTCAACACCCGCTTCGGTGTGGAGCGGATCGTCCGGTTCGGGTTCGAACAGGCCATGGGACGGCGGAAGCACCTCACCCTGGGCCACAAGACCAACGTCCTCACGTACGCCGGAGACCTCTGGTACCGGACGGTCTACGAGATAGCCGAACGATATCCCGATGTGGCGGTTGAATACGCCCATGTGGATGCCATGTGCCTGCATATGGTCACCCAGCCGGAGCGCTTCGATGTGATCGTCACCGACAACCTGTTCGGCGACATGCTGTCCGATGTCGCC
>JAJEIM010000017.1 GCA_022827785.1 Acidimicrobiia bacterium | reverse complement strand
ACTGACCACTGACCACTGACCCCCGACCACTGACCACTGACCACTGACCACTGACCACTGACCACTGACCACTGACCACTGACCACTGACCACTGACCACTGACCACTGACCACTATCAGGCTTCGACCCTCCGCTTGAGGGTGGCCAGATTCTTGGTCCAGACACGTCTCAACACCACCCGGCCCACCAGGGCTGCCGCCGGGCCTCCGTAGAGCCACGGGAACCGGATCCGCTCGCTCCACACCAGACGAGTCCTCCCGGGTCCCGGCGAGGAGAGATCGAAGCGGCCCTCGCCCCGGAAGAGGCCGACGTGCCGGCCGGCTACCGACACCATGGGTTCGATCTCGGCGATCTCGAAACGGTCGACGGTGCGGAGCGGACCGATCCGGGTGTCGATCAGCAACACCGTGCCGGGTCCCTCCCGCTGGTCGGTCCCGAAGCGGATGGCGTGGGCGTCCTCCATCCACTGGGTGTGCGCGGCGAAGTCGACCACCTCCGCCCAGACCCGGTCCACGGGCGCATCGATCTCCACCGGGACGCCGGTGCGGACCTCCGACAGCCCGGCTATCCAGGTGCGCAGGCGGCCGGTCGCCTCCGTCATCCGCACAGCTCGCGGGCCAGCGGGGTCGGGTTGACGGGGCCCCCGCGGTCGGGGTGGAACTCCCAATGCAGGTGGGGAATGTGGGCGGGGGCGTTGCCGGTGGTCCCGACGGTTCCGATCTTCTCCCCGCGGGAGACCGTCTGGCCGACCGACAGCCCGGCGGCCCAGGCGTCGAGGTGGGCGTAGTAGTAGCGGTCGCCCCCGATGCCGTCCAGCCAGACGGCGATGCCGCCCCGGCTGGTATTGGACATCCGATGGATCGTCCCGTCCTCGACAGCCACGACCGGGGTGCCGCGGTCGGCCAGCATGTCCACGCCCTCGTGCTTCCTGCCGCCCGAACGGGGCGCACCCCAGGTATCGCTGAAGCTGTGGAACCCGTCCACCGGGCAGGCCATCGCACCGCCGGGGTCGGCGGGCGTGACCGGGCCGTCGCCAGGGTCGGCAGTGGAGTCGGGGAGGGTGGTGTCGGTGACGGCGATCGGCTCGGTAGTGGTCGTGGTGGCGGCCTCGGTGGTCGTGGTGGTGGCGGCAGCGGTGGTCGTGGTGGCGCTGGTCGTGGTGGAGCTGGTGGCGAGGAAGGCTGCCTCCGCCTCGGCCTGGGCCCGGGCTTCGGCCTCCGCCTGGGCGCGGGCTTCCGCCTCGGCCTCGGCCCGGGCGCGGGCTTCGGCCTCCGCCAAGGCGATCTCCTCTGCCCTGCGCTCCTCGAGACGGAGATAGGCCTCCTGGCCGGCGGCCAGGCGCTCGTTCAGGCCGATCGACAACTCCTCCAGGCGGGCCAGCACCTCTTGCTGCTCCCGGCGGCTGAGGCGCAAGGTCTCGGCAGCCTCCTCCAGCTGGCGTGTGAGGATCTCCAGCCCGTTGAAGAGGACCTGGTCCTGCTCCCGGGCATCGTCCAGGTACTCGGTCCTGATGTCGATGTCGGAGAGCGAGGCGGCGATCATTAGGGCGGCCAGGTCGTTCCCGGCCGCGCCGCTCATGTAGAGGTCGACGGCTCGCTCCCGGATCTGGTCCTGGAGCCGCCTCTTCTCCACCCCGTAGGCGGTGATCGACGACTCCAGGCTGCTGATACGGAACTCCAGCTCGGCTTCCGCCGCCCAGGCCTCCTGGTATTCGTCGGTCAGCTGCTGGACCTCCGCCTGGATACGAGCCAGCTCCTCCTCGACCCGGACCAGCTCCTCCTCGGTGGTCTGCGCCGGCGCCGATATGGCCGCGGCGGACACGAGCAGCATCAGCGCGACGAACGCGAGGGGCAACCTCCGCCGGAACCGCGGCCCGGTCACGCTACACCCGCGTCAAGGACGGCCACCCCGGCGAGTTCGTCATCGGTCCCCTCGCCGCATTCCAGGGAGATCGTTCCCCGGCCGGCCAGGTGTCGCAGATGGGCGAGGGCCGAGCCCGCGGCGGCGGAACGAAGCCTGGGATCGACCTCGCCGTACACCTCCCGGACCACCGCTCCGACCGTGCGGGCGCCGCTGCGGACCGCTTTGAGGATCTGGGCTTCCCGCTCCCGGCGGTGGGAGATGTAGGCGGCGATGGCCTCGGCGGCGTTGTCCATCCGGTTGCCGTGGCCGGGGAGCAGGCGCTCGGGACGCAGCGCTCGGATCCGGTCCAGCGACCGGTAGTAGTCGCCCATGTCCTCGACCAGCACGGTCGATTCGCCGATGATGTGATCGCCCGTGAATACGGTGGCGCCCATCCGGAAGCACAGGTGGTCGGCCGTGTGGCCGGGAGTGTGGACGGCGGTCAGGACAGCCTCGCCGAAGCGGAGCCGGTCGCCGTCCCGGAGGCGACGGGTCGGGTTGAATCCCGGTCCGGGTCCGTAGCCGTAGGTGTTGACGCCGGTCTCGGCGGCGAGCGGATCGGCCAGGAGGGCATGGTCGGGATGGGTGTGGGTCACCAGCAGCCCTCGGAGTCGGAGGTCTCCGACGGCGCCGAGAATGGCCCGGCGGTGGGACTCCTCCGGCGGTCCGGGGTCGATTACCACGCAGTCGTGGCCCGATACGACCAGATAGGTGTTGGTTCCCGGTCCGGTCATCGGGCCGGGGTTGGGGGCGAGCAGCCGATGGACTCCGGTCACTCGATAATGACCACGCGCGGCTGTAGCAGGCGGACTCCCAGACGGCGGAGCCCCTCCCGGACGAAGGGAACCATCAGGGCGAAACCCACCGCGTCGGTCAGGAAGCCGGGCGTCAGCAGCAGCGCCCCGCCCACCAGCACCAGCGCGCCATGGACCAGCTGCCGTCCCGGCAGTGCGCCCGATGCCAGGTCGGTCTGGAGGCGGCGCCAGACCGAGAAGCCCTGGTGCCGCACCAGGAAGGCGCCGGCTATCGCCGTGATGATGATCCCCAGCACCAGCCGGCCCAGCCCGATCGACCGCTCCACGTAGACGAACAGCACCAGTTCGAGGATCGGTACCACGATGAAGGCCGCGCCCAGAATCATTCCCATGGGGCCAGCTTATCCCCCGGACCCCATTATTCGATGTCCAACGGGCATGTCGGGCCTTCCCGGGTCCTCGCGCCACCCATACCGGGGTCCTTGGGTCCTGGCCACCGGTATCATTGTTCGATGCCCGACCTGCGCCACCTTCCCTCGGTTGATGCGCTGGCGCAGGACCTGGTCGACCGTGTCGGGGACGGCCTGCCCGTGGCGCTGGCGACCGAGATCGCCCGGCGCAGCATCGAGGACGCCCGCGCCGCCGCCCTGGAAGGCCGCTCCGTAGACCCTGCGGTGACAGCCCTGGGCGACGCCTCCCGCCTGTCCAGCACCCGGCTGCGACGGGCGATCAACGCCACAGGCGTGATCCTCCACACCAATCTGGGTCGAGCACCGCTTCACCCGTCGGCTGCCGGCGAGGCCGGCCGGGCAGCCACCGGCTACGGCAACCTGGAGTTCGATCTGGCCGAGGGGCGCCGGGGTTCCCGCGGCGCCTACCTGTCCCGGCTGATGGCCCACCTGACCGGCGCCGAGGCTGCGCTGGTCGTGAACAACAACGCCGCCGCCCTGTTCCTGGTTCTCCACACGCTGGCGGCGGGCCGGCCGGTACCGGTCTCCCGGGGCGAGCTGATCGAGATCGGAGGCTCTTACCGGCTGCCCCGGCTGATGGCGGCTTCGGGAGCCCACCTGGTGGAGGTCGGCACCACCAACCGGACCCGTATCTCCGACTACGAGGAGGCGACCGGTGACGGCGCCGCGATGCTCCTCAAGGTCCATCCGTCCAACTACCGCGTGGTGGGGTTCGCGGAACAGGCCACCATCGGGCAGATGGCCGGCCTAGGCAGGCGCCTCGGCCTGCCGGTGGTCTACGACGTGGGGAGCGGGCTCCTGGATGCAGAGGTTCCGTGGCTGGAGGGGCCACCCCCCGCCTGGATCGGCGATGAGCCGGGAGTGCGGCAGGTTCTGGCCGACGGCGCCGACCTGGTGACCTTCTCGGGCGACAAGCTGCTCGGAGGATGCCAGGCCGGGATCATCGCGGGCCGGGCCGATCTGGTGGCCCGGCTCAAGGCCAACCCGGTGGCCAGGGCGGTCCGGGTGGACGGCTCCACGATCGCCGCGCTCACCCGCACCGCCGAGCTCTACGCCGCGGGGAGGGGGAGCGAGGTCCCGTTCTGGGAGATGGCCGGCCGTTCCGTGGCCGCCCTGACCGAGCGACTCGAGCGGCTTGCCGCCCGGGTGGGGATAGTCCCCGATGTGCGGATGTCGGAGGCCGTGCCGGGCGCCGGGTCGGTCCCGGGCATGGCCGTTCCCTCGCCGGTGCTGGTCCTGGAAGGCCGCGGCGAGGACCTGTGGCCGGCCCTGGTCGGATCGGATCCGCCCGTGGTGGCCCGCCGGGCGGCCGGCGACCTGCTCATCGACCTGAGGGCTGTCGACGCGGCCGACGACGCCGTACTGGCCGCCTCCCTACGGGCCCTATGCCGGTCGTAGGTACCGGCGGCCACGTCGATCACGGCAAATCCACTCTCGTCCAGGCCCTGACCGGACGCGACCCGGATCGCTGGCGGGAGGAGAAGGAGCGGGGCCTCACCATCGACCTCGGGTTCGCCTGGGCGAGGATCGGGAACCGGGAGGTCTCATTTGTGGACGTCCCGGGCCACGAGCGGTTCATGAAGAACATGCTTGCGGGCAGCGGGGGCTTCGATGTGGCGCTGCTGGTGGTGGCGGCCGATGAGGGGTGGATGCCCCAGTCGGAGGAGCACCTGGCGGTGCTCGACCTGCTCGAGATCCGCCACGGACTGGTCGCGCTGACCAAGACCGACCGGGCGGACGCCGATCTGATCGAGCTGGCCACGCTGGAGGTCGAGGAGCGGCTGTCGGGCACTTCCCTGGAGGGTTGCCCCATCGTCGGCGTGTCGGCGGTGAGCGGGGATGGACTGGAAGACCTACGGGCGGTGCTGGCGGGGGTGATCGCAGCGATGCCCGCCAACCGCAGCGATCGCACCCGGCTCTGGATCGACCGTGTGTTTCCGATGGCCGGCGCAGGCACTGTGGTCACCGGCACTCTCGTCGGCGGGTCCATCGCGGTGGGCGACGACGTGGAGGTCCTCCCCGGCGCCGTCACGGGACGGGTGCGCTCCTTGCAGGCTCACGAGGCGGAGCGAGACCGGATCGAAGCCGGAACCCGGACCGCGGCCGGGGTTGCCGGACTCGACCGGAGGAAGGTGGCCCGGGGGTGGATGCTCGGAAGGCCCGGCGAGTGGGTGCCGAGCGACCGGTTTCTGGTCACGTTCCGCTCCGCCCGATACGTGGACCGTCCCCTGTCGAGGCGGGGGGCCTACCAGATGCACCTGGGCAGCGGAGCCTGGCCGGTGCGCCTCTTCTCCGTCGGCGAGATCGGCGACCGGACCGTGGGCGTGCTCCGCACCGGACAGCCGGTGCCGGTCCGGATGGGGGATCGTTTCGTGTTGCGTGATGTCGGCAGGCGCCTGATCGTGGCCGGAGGGCAGATCGTCGAGCCGGTGGCGCCGCGCAAGGGACGGGATGCCCGTCGAGCCGTGGCCTCGCTCCAACCCGTTCTCCGGCAGGACCCCGACCGGCGGGCCGGCGCGTTGCTCGGATGGCGCGGCGTGGAGACCCCCGAGATCCTGGCCGCCCATTCGGGAGGAGGCAGGCCCGACCGGGGGGTGGTGGCGGGCCGGTCCCTGCTGAGCGAGGACTATGCCGCCCGGCTGGCCCGGCGAGCCCGGACGATCGTGGCCCGGTTCCACGAGGACAACCCCCTGCGTCCGGGGATGCCCAATGCCAGCCTGGCCAGCGCGCTACGGATCGGCATCGACACGCTCGCCGCCGTGCTCCCATTCGACGACCGGCTCGGGCAGAGGGAATCCGTTGTGGCGCTGGCGGGATTCCTTCCCGAGCTGGACCGGTCCGAAGAGGAGGAGTGGGAGCGTATCCGGACCGGCCTCGAATCGGCGGGCCCGATGGTGCCGAGGCTGAAGGAGATGGAGATCGACCCCGAGCTCCTGCATGCGCTGCTCAGAGAGGGGCGCCTGGTCAGGGTCTCCGAGGAGCTGGCCTACCTGCCCGGCCAGGTGGATGCGCTGGTTGCCCGGCTGGCCGACCTTCCGGAGCGCTTCACGGTGGCGGAGTTCCGGGACGCCACCGGACTGACCCGCAAGTATGCCGTTCCGTTCCTGGAGTGGGCAGACCGGCGCGGCATCACCACCCGCTACGGGAACGAGCGCTCCGTCAACCCCTAGCGGGTCAGACCGCTAGCAACTCCCGGCGCTCCGCCTCGGTATACCCGCCCCAGATCCCGAACGGCTCGCGGATGCTGAGGGCGTATTCGAGGCAATCCTGCTTGACCGAGCAGGCGTTGCATACCGCCCGGGCTCTGACTTCCCTCCGCTCCCGGTCGTCCTTCCTCTCGAAGGTGCTCGGAGGGAAGAAGAGATGCGAGTAGTTATTGCGACATCGCGCGTGGAGATGCCATGAGTCGTCGTAGTCCATGCGTGGACCGCCTCCTACTCCGCCTGAGTTGTACCTGGAAACGTACCAGTGGAACCACCCGGCTGGTAGGGGTGTTTTTTCGCGCTCTACCCCTCAAGGAGTAATGACTAGTGATCGGTAATCAGCAATCTGTGGCCAATGTAATCGAAGAAGATAACCAGCAGCTGGCAGCCGGCGGCTAAGCCGGATCCACCTCCAGGATCGGGCCGTCGACTCCTCTTACCACCACCGGATCGCCAGGACCGAGATCCGCTTCTCGATGGGCGGTGGCTTGCCACCGGGCACCCTCGACCTCCACCACCCCGTCCGGATCGAAGCGGGTGACGGCCAGGCCCGACCGCCCGATCAAATGGCGACGGCCCATGGTGGGGGTGGAGAAGCGAGCCCGAGCCACGGTGCGGATCCCTATCACGTAAAAGGCGGTCACCGAGACCGTGATGACCGTCACGATCCACCACGAGGGCCGGATCTGCGGAGCGGCGTCGGTGAGGTAGAGGCCGCTCACCAGCATCGCCAGGGCGCCCAGGGCGGTCAGCGGCCCGGCCCTACCCCGCTGGAAGTCGGCTGTGAGGAACCAGATCGCGGCCAGGGCCAACCCGACAGCCCAGCCGCGGAGCGGTAGGACCGACAGGCCGTAGCCGCTGATCAGCAACATGAAGGCCGCCACGCCGGCTGCGATGCCGGGCCCGAGGGCGTAGAACTCGAACACCGCCACCGCCAACCCGGCCACCAGGAAGAAGAAGGCGGCCTCCACGCCGGTGGCGAGCTGCAGCAGCCTCACTCCGATGGACGGTTCGTAGAAGACCGTCTCGATGGCGGCGGAGCCGTCCCCGGCGGGGCGCACCGTCCGGAGGGTCACGAGTTCGCCCCGGACATCGACGGTCCGGCCGTCCAGTTCCACCATGAGGTTGCTGATCGAAGGCGCCACGATCTCCACGAGCCCCTCGGTGGGCTCGGCGACCGTGAAGGCCGACCCGGCGAAGCCTTCGAGCGGTCCGGATCGGACCGGGTGGTGCGGGGCGCCGGCGACGACCGGCTGCGCGTACCCGATCCGCGCTCCGGGAGCGGCTGCCTTGATGGGGGCGGCGGCCAGCAGGTGAGCGGCACCGCCGAACGCCGAGGCCGGCGCCGGCCCCACCCACACCACCAGCGGTAGGGGCGGGTCGGCGATCCGAGCCGCCAGCTGCGGCAGGCCGCCGGAGAGCGTGGCGCGGGAGTCGAGTTGGATGATGGCGGCGGTAGCGCCTCCCCGAGCGGCGGCCTCCACCCGGTCCGAGACGAAGTCGAGCGCCGGACGGTCCAGGTTGCCGCTGATCTCGATGATTTCGATGTGGCCTCCCGGCTCGTCCCCGATGGCCGGGCTTCCGAGGACCAGGACGACAGAGGCGATGAGGAGGAGGGGGATGATGCGGGCCATCGTGGGGAGGGTACCGAAATGTCCGGCGAGCCCGACACTCGCCGACGAAACCGCAGGTCGAGGCATCGCGGGCCAGCCCATCCCCGTCCGTTTCGGCGCCCTCATCGACTCGCTACAGTTGAGGACGTGAGAGTTCTGCTCGTGTCCGACGCCTCATGGGTGAGGAACCAGGTGCGTGCCGCCCTGAGCGGATCGGCCGAGATCGTGGAGGTCACCGACCCCTACCAGGTGGAGACCGCCGCAGTCGGCACCGACCTGTCGATCGTGGACATGCAGGTCGGATCCATGGGGGGAATGGCGATCACCCGCGCTCTCAAGGCCATCTCGCCCGCCACGGGGCCGATCGTGTTGCTCCTCGACCGCCAGGCGGACGCCTTCATCGCCAAGCGGTCCGGCGCCGATGGGTGGCTGGCCAAGCCGTTCAGCGCCCAGGCGCTGAGGAGGACGCTGGCTGAAGTGGCTCCTGTAGGAGCCACCGGCTGACCGGACGATCGTCGCTCCCGGTGTCCGGATGACCGACACGTACCAGTTGACACTGTGGGTCATATTCTCCCTGTGTCTCCTGGCGTCCGGGTTCCTGTCGGGTAGCGAGACCGCGCTGACCGCCATAGCCAGGGAGCGGGTCCAGCAGCTGGCGGCTACGGGCAGGCGCGGGAGGCGGCTCGAAGGCCTGGTCAACGACCTCGAAGGCTCGATCGGCACCATCCTCGTCGCCAACAACTTCGTCAACATCCTGGCCACCTCGGTGGCGACCGCGCTGGCATTCCAGCTGGTGGGCGAGACATGGGGGACGATCCTGTCGACCGTGGTGGTGACCATCCTGGTGCTGGTGATCGGGGAGGTGACCCCCAAGACGCTGGCGGCACGCTTCCCGGAGCGGTACGGGATGGCGGTGGCGGTGCCCGTGTGGGGCCTGGCGGTCGCGATCAGGCCCATTGCCGGGGTGTTCATCGGCCTCGGGCAGGGGATCCTCCGGCTGCTCCGTCTTCCCGCCCGCGACGATCCGGGCGTCACGCCGGCCGATGTGCGGGCGCTGGCCGTGCTCGGGGAACGAGGCGGTGAGATCGAGCCCGGCGAACGGGAGATCATCGAGCGCCTGTTCGAGACGGCCGACCAGCCGGTCCGCGATGTGATGACCCCGCGGGTGGACATCATGACCCTGACCCTGCCGGTTACCTCGTCCGACGTTCGGGAGGCGGTGGCCAGGACGGCCCACTCCCGGTTCCCGGTTGTCGGCGAGGAGGGGAACCCGGATTCGATCCGGGGGATTCTGTACGCCAAGGACGTGCTCAGCCACACCGAGGAACTGGACGGCCACCAGGTTTCGGGCCTGCTCCGGACCCCCTACTACGCGCCGGAGAGCGCCTCGGTGATGCGGGTGCTCGAGGATCTGCGCGTCCGGCGGATCGGCTTCGCGATCGTCACCGACGAGTACGGAGGGGTGGATGGGCTGGTGACGATCAAGGACCTGGTGGGAGAACTGGTGGGCGATCTCCAGGACGAGTACGACCCTCGGGTCCCCACCATCCTGCCGATCGGGCGGCAGGTATGGCTGGCGGATGGCCGGACCCCCATCGACGAATTCGAGGACGTGACCGGCACCGAGGTCGAGGACGGACCCTATTCCACCGTGGCCGGGCTGTTCCTGAGCCTGTTCGGGCACATACCCAAGGAGGGCGACCACACCACGTACGAGGGTCTCCGGCTCACGGTGTTGACCATGGACCGCCGCCGCGTCTCGAGAATCAGGGTGGACGCGACCGGGAGGGCCGACCATCCCGCGTAGCGGCGAACGGGGTACCCACCGATAAGGGGACCGGTTATGCTTGTTGCCCCGCACGGGCAGTGGCGCAGCTTGGTAGCGCGCTTCGTTCGGGACGAAGAGGTCGTGGGTTCAAATCCCGCCTGCCCGACCGGTCAACGACCAGCCCTCAACTCTCGAGGCCCAGCGGGCCGTAGACGGCCTGATAGATGCCCGGGGCCTCGTACAGCCGGTTACGTGTGCGATTAGTGATCTCGACCAGATCTCCCCGCTCCACCAGGGTATCGATGGCGGCGTAGGCGGTCGGCGGTGTGACCCCCAGGAATCCGGCGACACTCGTGGCCTTTACGATCGGAGACCTGAAGAGGTGCTCGGCGAGCCTGATGACCGAGGGTGCCCGCTTCTCGGCATGCAGCTGATCCCGTAGCTCTTGCTGCAGCCTGACCAACCGGATGGTACGGCGTTCCGCGTCCCGGGCTTGGTGCAGGACTCCACGCAGGAAGAACCGGACCCACGGCAGCAGGTCACCGTCCCGGCTCGTCCGGAGTAGTAGATCGAAGTACTCGTCCCGGTACTGCTCGAAAAAGGCCGAAAGGTAGAGGAGGGGCTGGGTCATGACACCTCTCCAGATGAGCATGAGCGGGATCATCAGCCTTCCGATCCGCCCGTTGCCGTCCGAGAAGGGATGGATCACTTCGAACTGGTAGTGGATCAGAGCGAGCTGCACTAGGAGCGGTAGGTCGTTCTCGCGCACGAAACGCTCCCAGTCTGTCAACGCTTCGCTCACGGCGTCAGGTGGTGGGGGGACGAATACCGCGTTCTCGAGGTTGGTGCCACCTATCCAGTTCGGCCGATCACGTATCTCGCCGGGTCGCTTGTGGTGCCCGCGCACGCCGGTGAGCAGGCGTTCATGCATCTCGCACAGCAGGCGCATCGACATGGGAAAGCCCTCCTGGAGCCGCTGCAATCCATGCTCCATGGCCACCATGTAGTTGGCTACTTCCCGCCAGTCGTCCCTTTCCGTTGGCGTCTCACCGGCCTCTCCCCGGAGCAGCTCGGGGATGTCTGTCCTGGTTCCCTCGATCCGGGAACTCAGGACGGCTTCGATCCTCAGATAGGGCCCGATGAGCAGATGCGGGTTCGGGAGCAGCAATCCCACTCCACCCAGCCTGTTGACGGCGCCTGTCGCCTCGTCCAGGTCCTTGGCCATCTCCCTGGGAAGGTCCAGCTGGCGTGGCAGGGGATTCGGATAGAAGGCCCGGTAGCCGTCCAGGGTTCTACGTACCACGCCACGTTCTGTTGACCGGAAAGCGTCCGCCTGCACTCTTGCCTCTCCACGGCACCCGTCTAGTAAAGTTTCGCCGGGAAATTTTACTACATCCGGCCCTTGCTAAGGAGGGCTTTAGTTCGTAGCCACGCTAATAAAGTTTTGCCCGATTTCTTTAATAAGAACGGGAGTTGGTAAAGGCGCCTTTACCAGGCCGGTCTACTCGACGGCTCCGGCGGGCAGCTTCGACGCGGCCGCGTACTCGAATGCGTAGAGGGCGCTCGACGCATGGCCGATCTCTCGCGCTGCGATCGCAGCCGCCTCGTCGCTGATCGGCCGGGCATCGGGGGCCTTGACGTGGACTTCGGCCACCCGCTCCAGCATCAGGAACCAGCCGATCGCCTCCTCGACCGAGGCGCCCACGGTGACCGGTCCGTGGTTGCGTAGCAGCACCGCCTTGGCGTCACCCAGCGTGGCGGCGATCTTCTTGCCGGTGTCGAAGTCCGAGACCTGGACCTCCTCGCCTTCGTACACCTCGTGGTCTTCGAAGAAGGCGGTGGCTTCCTGGCAGATCATCCGGAAGCCCTCCACGTTGGCCGCCCACGGCGTGGCGTAGGGGGTGTGGGTGTGCGCCACCGCCACCGCCTCGGGACGGGCCTCGTGGATGGGGGCGTGGATGTAGTAGGCGGTCATGTTGATCGAGCCGCCGCCCTCCTCCACCCGCCCTTCGGGACCGACCAGTACCAGGTCGTCGAGGGTGGTGCGGTGGAACGGGACCCCGTGGCGGATCAGCCACATCGCGTCGGTACGTCCCGGATCCCGCGCCGTGATGTGCCCGTCCCCCAGCGACCCCCATCCGAACGCGCCGAACAGGCGGTAGGAGGTGACCAGCATCCGCTTCCGGTGGGCGCGCAGTTCCTCGACCGAAGCGAATCCGGATTCGGCGCCGGCCGCCCCTCCGTCTGATTCGAGGCCGGATAGCCAAGCGGGGTAGGTACTCGTCATCCCGTCACAGGTTACCCGAGGACCCGAGCATTAGCTCTTGCTCAGACCAGCAACTCGGCGATCTCCACCGCGTTCAGCGCCGCCCCCTTGCGCAGGTTGTCGCCCACCACCCACACGCTGATCCCCCCGGGCGTGCCGATGGTGGGACGGATCCGGCACGCCAGCACCGGGTCCTTGCCCGCCGAGTCCAGCGGCGTGGCCACCCGGTCGTCGCTCCACAGTTCGACGCCCGGCGCGTCCGCCAGCACCCGCAGGGCGGCGCCGGGGTCGACCGGCGAGTCGAACCACATCGAGGCGGAGATGCCGTGACCCACCATGACCGGCACCCGGACGCAGGTCGGTTCCACCTCGATGCTGTCACTCTCGAGGATCTTTCGGGTCTCGTTGACCAGCTTCCACTCCTCGTCGGTGTGACCGGCGTCGGTGATCGACCCGGCCATGGGCAGGACGTTGAAGGCGATGGGCCGCTGGAACGGATCGGTGTCGCCGTGCTCCCAGCCTCCCCGCACGAGAGCCTCGCGGCGATTGCCGAGGTCGTGCGTCTGCTGCCATAGCGTGTCCATGCCGGTCATCCCGGCCCCCGAGACCGATTGGTACGACATGGCCACCATGCGGGTCAGCCCGGCGTGGTAGTGGAGCGGTCCGGCGGCCATCATCAGCGTCATGGTGGTGCAGTTCGGGTTGGCGATGATCCCGTTGTTGTCGGCCACCGCATGATCGTTGACCCCTGCCACCACCAGCGGAACCTCCGGCGTCATCCGGAAGGCGGAGGAATTGTCGATGACGACCGCTCCCCGGTCCACGAATGACGGGGCGAACTCCCTACTCCGTCCCGCACCGGCGGAGAAGAGGGCGATGTCGATCCCCGAAGGGTCGGCGGACGAGAGGTCCTCCACCGTGATGTCACCCCAGCGGGTGGTGACCACCCGGCCGGCCGAACGAGCCGACGCCATGAGGCGCAGATCCGAGAGCGGGAAATCCCTTTCCTCGAGGATCTCGATCATGGTGCGGCCCACCGCTCCGGTGGCGCCCACGACGGCCACTCGTGGATCAGGCATCGGCGCCGACCTCCGCCGTGATCACGGGCGGGTCGAACTCGGCATGGAGGGCCCTCACCGCGTCCGGCACCGAGTCCCGACTGACCACGCACGAGATCCGGATCGGTGAGGTGGAGATCATCTCGATGTTGATGGCGGCGTCGCCCAGGGCGCGGAACACCCGGGCCGCCACCCCGTGGGTTGATCTCATCCCCGCCCCCACCAGCGACACCTTGCCCACGTTGGCGTCCACGGAGGAGCCCGCGGCGCCCAACTCGACGACCAGCTCGGCCGTGGCCCGGCGGGCGGTATCGATGTGGGCCTCCGGGACCGTGAAGCTGAGGTCCGTGCATCCGTCCTCGCCCACGTTCTGGACGATCATGTCCACGTTGACCCGGGCGCCTGCCAGCTTCTCGAAGATGGCCGCTGCCACGCCGGGCCGGTCGGGCACTCCCCGGAGGGTCACCTTCGCCTCCGAAGTGTCATGCGCGATGCCGCTGATAATCGCTTCTTCCATCACCTTCTCCTTCACCCAGGTGCCCTCGTCCTCCACGAACGAAGACCGGACGTGGATCGGAATGTTGAACTTTCTCCCCACCTCCACCGAGCGCGCCATCAGCACCCCGGCGCCCCCGGCGGCCAGCTCGAGCATCTCGTCGAACGTGATCTCGCCGAGCTTGCGGGCGTCGGGCACCACCCGGGGATCGGCCGTGTACACCCCGTCCACGTCGGTGTATATCTCGCACACCGCCGCCGAATGGGCGGAGGCCAGCGCCACCGCGGTGGCGTCGGAACCGCCCCGGCCCAGCGTGGTTATCTCCTTCGAGTCGGGATTCACGCCCTGGAATCCGGCCACTATCACCACCTGCCCGGCGGCGAGGCCCTCTCCCACCCGGGTGCCGCGTATCTCGGTGATCTTCGCCTCGCCGTGGGCCGAGTCGGTGAGTATCCCGGCCTGGGAACCGGTGAGGCTCAGCGCCGGGATGCCCTTGTCGTGGAGTGCCATGGCGAGTAGCGCCATCGAGATGCGCTCGCCCGCCGTCAGCAGCATGTCCATCTCCCGGGCCGGCGGCCTGGCGCTCACCTGATGAGCGAGGGCGATCAGGTCGTCGGTCTGCCGGCCCATCGCCGAGACCACCACCACGACGTCGTTGCCGGAGCGCTTGGTGCGGGCCACCCGGCGGGCGACGCGTTCGATGCGTTCCGAATCGGCTACTGACGAGCCGCCGTATTTTTGGACAACCAGAGACATGGCAAGCAGTTCCAGGGAGAGGCGCGGGCGGGGCGCATTCTATTGCTCCGATCCGCGCCGGCGTGCTGTGGCGAGTCGGAGGCCCTTACAATAGCCCTCATGGGGAGCGAGAAGAGAGCCCGCCAGAAGCAGAACCGGCAGGCCCGCATTGAGGAAGAGCGCCGGGTCGCGCACCGGGCCAAGTGGCGGCGGCGGATCATCACGGGGCTGATCCTGGCCGCCCTGCTGATCGTGATCTTCCTGGTCGGTAACCTGCTCACCGGCGGGGGCGAGGCCGCATCGACGACCACCATCCCGGTCATCACCGACACCACCGCTGCCCCCGGCGCCGGATAGGGCTGGCCCGACCCGGTAGCTCGTTGCCCGACCCCGGGACAGACCCCCGAGGCGTCGAGAACGCGAAAATCGCCCACGCACACCCTCCTCAGCGGGCCCATCCCCCAGCCACCACCTCCTTCGGTCCGAGCGCGTCCCGCCATCCCCCTACGGGTCCGCTCCCGAATTGATCCCAGCTCCGGCCCCCTCGACGTCGATTAGCAGAGAACCGGTGGTGCTTGTGACTGCCGTCCAGTATGCGACGGGTCTGTGACACTTTCAACCCCCTTGTTTCGGCGGCCGGCACCAGGCCACCATGACGGTCAGGTGACGGAGCCGCGAACCAGGGGACTCGGGATCGGAACCCCAGTAGGCCGCATCGCCTTTTGGCTGCCTGCCACGAGCTGCGCGACTCACCCCCGCGCCCGATCCGGGAAATCGGGGTTAGCCTCATCTCCGGATGGCCGTCGATCTTCATGCTCACTCCACCGCCTCCGACGGCAGCGAGAGCCCGGCTGCGGTCGTGGGGCTGGCCGTCCGGGCCGGTCTCTCCGCGGTAGCCCTGACCGACCATGACACGCTCGACGGCATCGAGGAGGCGCGTGCCGCGGCGGGCAAGGCCGGGATCGAGCTCGTCCCCGGGACGGAGGTGGCCTGCGAATGGGACCGCGGCGGGCTCCATATCGTGGTGCTGTTCCTCGAACCGGGACCGGGCCCGCTCCAGGATCGGCTCGCGGAGTTCCGGGCCGGCCGGAGCCGCCGCAACCGGGCGATCGCCCGGCGTCTGGACGAGATCGGGGTCGACATCGACTACGAGGAGGTCCTCGCCCGGGCGGGGGACGGAAGCGTCGGCCGGCCCCACTTCGCGGCGCTCCTGGTCGCCAAGGGATACGTTCCCGATATCCCCACCGCCTTCCGCGAATACCTCGGGTCGAGCGGCGCCGCCTATGCCACCCGTCCGCTGCTCCCACCCGAGGAGGCCATCCGGCTGGCGCGCCGCTCCGGCGGAGTGCCCGTGGTGGCGCATCCCCATACGTTGGGGTTGAACACGGCCGACGAGTATGCGGCCGCCTTCCGGCGCCTGGCCGGTTACGGCCTGGTGGGTGTGGAGTGCCAGTACGGCGAGTACCCGGCCGAGGCCCGCCGGCAGATGGAGGCGACGGTCCGGTCGTTCGGCCTCCTACCGTCGGGCGGGTCGGACTTCCACGGGTCCTACAAGCCCGGCCAGCGGGTGGGGGTCGGACGGGGTGATCTGGCGGTCCCCGACCGGTTCCTGGAAGACCTGCGGGCCGCCCGGGACAGCTGAAGCATGCGCTGGCCTACCGGCGGGATCGCCCGGGCCGCCTCGGTGGTCGCTATCGGGATCCTGGTGTCCCGCATCCTGGGATTCGCCCGCAACGTGGTCCTGGCCAACCGGCTGGGCGACAGCCCGGCCGCCGATGCCTACGAGGCCGCCTTCATCATCCCCGACTTCCTCAACTACCTGCTTGCCGGGGGCTTCCTGGCCATCACGTTCATCCCCATTCTCAGCAGGTATCGGGCAAGAGGCGACGACGCAGGGGCCCGGACCGCCTTCAACGCGGTGCTGGGGCCGGTGGCGCTGCTCATCATCGGCCTGACCGTCGCGGCGGCTCTGGCCGCCGACCTGGTGGTGGGGTGGCTCTTCGGATCGGGTGACCGTCTCGACGCCACGCAGCTGGCCGAGGTGGCCCGCCTCACCAGGCTGGTGCTGCCGGCGCAGGTCTTCTTCGTGCTGGGCGGGCTGTTCACCGCGGTCCAGTACGCCCACGGGAGGTTCCTGGTCCCGACTCTGGCCCCGATCATCTACAACCTCGGAATCATCGTGGGTGGCCTGGTGGGAACATCGTCCGGCGAGGCTTCGGCCACGGGCTTCATCGTCGGCGCGGTGGCCGGAGCTTCGATCGGCAACTTCGCGGTCCAGTGGTGGGGAGCCGCCCGGGCGGGCTTCCGGGTGCGCATGGCGGTTCCCGACTTCCGGCATCCCGCCTTCCGGGAATACCTGGTGCTGGCATTCCCGCTGATGTTGGGCCAGTCGATCGTGGTGCTGGACGAGTCCATCGGCAAGGTGGTGGCGGCAGCGGCTTCGGACGGGTCGATCTTCGGCCTGAACCTGGCCCGGCGGGTCAACATGCTGCCGGTGGGCGTGATCGCCCAGGCCGCCGGGGTGGCCGCCTTCCCGTTCCTCGCCCGCCTGGTGGCGGAGGGTCGCGGCGCCGAGATGCGGGAGTCGATGGGCCGCACCATCCGCACGGTGCTGTTCGCGTCGGGCGGAGCGGTGGCGGCCGTGGTGGCGGTCAGCCTTCCCGCCGTCCGGGTCGCCTTCCAGCACGGAGCGTTCAGCGAGGACGGCACGGTGCTGGTGGCGGCTGCCCTGGTCGGCTATTCGCTGGGTATTCCGGCCTGGGGCATCCACCAGCTGTTCGCCCGGAGCTTCTACGCCCACCGCCAGATGTGGGTTCCGGTCATCGCCGGGACCGCCTGGGTGCTACCCGCCATACCCCTGTACTTTCTCGGGTTCCGGATCGGAGGGGTCCCCGGCATCGCCGTGGCCGCCTCCCTCGCCGTCACCGGTCACGCACTGACCCTCTGGGTGCTGTGGCGCCGTTTCCACAGCGGCGAAGGACTGGAGGGGATGGTTCGGACCGCCGGGCAGGTGGCGCTGGGCACGGTGGTCGCCGGAGCGGCCGGTTGGCTGACCGCCACGGCGATAACCGGAGGGCAGGTGCCGGGCATGTCGACCGGGGTGCTGGCCACGCTGGCCGGAGGGGCGGTGGCGGCGGTGGCCTACCTGGCCACTACGTACGCGGCCGGCTCCGCCGAGGCGCGCTCGGTCGTGCGGCGCCGTTGATCCGGGTGCCGGCGGCGGGCCTGGGCCGGTGGTAGGGGTGATTCCATTCGGCCATGGTCCAGCTGGCGAAGCGCCGCGCCGGGGCGGGCGCGCCGTTGCGGCGTTCCTCCGCCAGGGCGTGCTGGAGCACGGCGGCGATCACCGCCGCTTCGTACGGTCCGGCGGCGTCGCCCTCGATGCGGAACTTCACCCCGGCGCGATGAGACGAGCCGTTGCTGGTCATGTAGGTAGTTCGACCAGTTCCACGAGGGTTTGGTTTCCACCTTTCGGATGAACGAAGGCGATCCGGGTGCCGCGGCCGCCGGTTCGGGGGGTCTCGTCCACCAGGCGGGCGCCTTCCGCCTTGAGGTGGGCGAGGGCCGCCTCTATGTCCACCACCGCGAACGCCAGGTGATGCATCCCCTCGCCCCGGCGCTCCAGGAAGCGGCCCACCGGAGTGTCGGCCGCCAGCGGAGCGATCAGCTGGACGAAGGATCCGCCCACCGGAAGCATGGCCTCCTCGACCCCCTGGTCCTCCACCACCTCCCGGTACAGGGGCTCTATCCCGTAACGCCGCCGGTAATCGTCCAGCGCCCGGTCGAGGTCGCGGACCGCGATCGCCACATGGTCGAGGTTGAGAAGCTTCACGGCGGAGAGCGTAACCCGGTGGCCGGTCCGATCTGCATTCCGTTAGCGTGACCGGGATAATGGAGCAGTCGCCGCCGACCGGGAGGCAGAATGCGCATCGGAATCCTGACCGGCGGGGGTGACGTCCCGGGACTCAATCCGGCCATCAAGTCCTTCACCAACCGGATGGACGAGGCGGGCCATTCCGTCCTGGGGCTGCGCCGAGGATGGGGTGCCATGCTCGGTATCGACCCCGACGATCCCGACACGATCTCCGCCCACACCATGCCGCTCGATCCTGCGGCGGTGCGCACCATCGACCGGACCGGCGGGACCATCCTGCACTCCAGCCGCACCAACCCGGGCCGGGTGAGCGAGGGGAGCCTGCCCTCCTTCGTCACCCCCTCCGAACCCGAGGCCCCCTACGACCTGACCGATCACGCCGTGCGGGTGATCGAGCGGGTGGGCCTTGACGCGCTGGTGGCGATCGGAGGCGACGACACCCTCTCCTACGCCCTGCGTATGCACCACGAGGGCGTCCCGGTGGTGGCCATTCCCAAGACGATGGACAACGACGTGCCGGGGACCGACTACTGCATCGGCTTCTCCACCGCCGTCACCCGCTCGGTGAGGTTCATCAACGACCTGCGGAGCGCGGTGGGGAGCCACGAGCGGGTGGCCGTGGTCGAGTTGTTCGGCCGCTACTCGGGCGAGACCAGCCTGGTGTCCGGCTACCTGGCCTCCGCCGACCGCACCCTGATCGCCGAAGTGCCGTTCGACATCGAGCGGCTGGCCGCCATGGTGGTCGCCGACCGGGCGGCCAACCCGAACCGCTACGCCGTGGTGGTGGTGTCCGAAGGCGCCACGATGACGGGTGGAGAGCGGGTGGAGAGCGGCGCCGCCGACGCCTACGGCCATCGCAAGCTGGGCGGGATAGGCGAGACGACCGGCAACCTCATCAAGCGGATGACCGGCATCGGCATCATGAACCAGCGGGTCGGGTACCTGATGCGGAGCGGTCCTCCGGACGTGCTGGACCTGATGGTGGGCGCCAACTTCGGCACCATGGCGGCAGAGATGCTGCTGGCCGGTACCAGTGGGGACATGGTGGCGATCCGCCGGGGCGTCTACACCACCACCGGTCTCGAGGTGCTGGCGGAGGGCGCCCGCCGGGTCGACGTGGATGCCTTCTATGACGTCGAGGCCTACCGGCCCAGGGTGCGCGCCCTGGCCGGCAAGCCGATGTTCCTCTACTGACCGGGGTCGTGAGGTAGCAGGCGGATGAAGGCCCAAGTTGTCCACGAGTTGGGTGACTACCGGAACCTGAGCTACGAGGAGGTGGACGACCCGGCGCCGGGGCCCGGCGAGGTTCTGATCGGGGTCGAGGCCATCGGACTCAACTTCCCCGACATTCTGGTGATCGCCGGCCTGTACCAGGATCGGCCCGAGTTGCCTTTCGTGGCCGGAGCGGAGGCGGCGGGGCGGGTGCTGGCCATCGGGGATGGGGTCACGCAGGTGTCGGTGGGCGATCGGGCCTTCGGCTACAAGCTCCTGGTCGGGGCCATGGCGGAGATGTTCGTGGCGCCCGCCGACCAGGTGTTCCGCCTGCCCGAGGAGGTGACGATGGAGCAGGGCGCCTGCCTGTCGGTCACCTACGGCACCGGCTACCACGCCCTGGTGGACCGGGCCCGTTTGGAGCCCGGCGAGACGGTGCTGATCACCGGCGCGACCGGCGGGGTGGGCTCGGCGGGCATCCAGATCGCCAAGGCGCTGGGAGCCCGGGTGATCGCGGCGGTCGGAACGGAGGCCAAGGCCGAGACGGCCGTGTCGCTGGGCGCCGATGATGTGGTCGTCTACACCACCGAGTCCCTCAAGGAGCGCACCAAGGAACTGACCGGTGGCCAAGGCGCCGACGTCATCTACGACCCGGTGGGCGGGGACACCTTCCTGGAGTGCCTGCGCTGCGTCAACTGGGAGGGCCGGATCCTGGTGGCGGGCTTCACGTCCGGCCGGATCCCCAAGGCCCCGATGAACCTGCCCCTGCTCAAGGGATGCTCGATCGTAGGGGTGTTCTGGGGCGCCTTCGGAGAGCGGGACCCCCAGGCCAATCGAGCCAACTTCGCCCGCCTCGTCGACTGGACCGCCAAAGGGATCATCGACCCCCGGATCAGCGCCCGTTTCCCCCTGGAGTCAGCCGTGGAGGCGCTCGCCACCATCGCCAACCGGGAAGCCACCGGCAAGGTCGTGCTGACCCCCGCCCCCTAGCCGCCCCCGGCGGTCCAGGGACGCCACGGCGAACCTCAGGTTCAGGGCGCGCTGTACTGCGTTCTCTGCCTAAAGATTCCGCCCACACCCGTTCGGCTGGCGAACCTGAGGTTGAGGGCGCGGTGTACTGCGTTTTCTGCCTAAAGATTCTGCCGACACCCGTTCGGCTGGCGAACCTGAGGTTGAGGGCGCGGTGTACTGCGTTTTCTGCCTAAAGTTCGAGAAGTCGCGAAAACCGGTGCTCCGCACCGGGCCCCGCCCCCGCCACCACCCATCCTGTTGGAGCGGGGTAGGCCGCGCCCGGCCGGCTGCCGGACGGTTCAGCCCTCGCTCCATAAGCTGTCATGTTCCCTTGTTCCCGGCCTTTCCGATCGGTCTCGTAGCCTCGGCCGGTATAGGTGCTTGGCGATAGACAACATATGGTGAACCTGTGACAGATTCAACCCCCTTCCTCGAGAACGCGAAAAAATCCTCAGGAGGGCTGGCCGGCGGAGCGTTCACGATCAAAGCCGATCGTTAGGGCGGTGCCGGGTGATGCGATTCCCGGCCCATGCAGTCGGGCCCGAGGGACCGCCATCCGTAGACCGGCGGGCGGCTAATCGACCGTCCAGGTTCCCAGGCTGGTCACCAGGGCCTTGAGGTCGCCCTCCCCGCGGGCCGCCCTGGACCTTGACACCTCCTCGTCGAGCACCTCGTCATAGACGGGCCGCCGGACGCTGCGGAATACGCCGAGCGGGGTCGGGCCGTAAGGTCCGTGCGAGAGCCGGGACAGGGCGAACGCCGCCGAGGCATCCTGGGCATGGGCGTCGTGGACGACGATGTCGGACGGGTTGACCGAGGCCCGGTCGACGATCTCGGCGCGACCGCCGGCCCACACCACCGCCTTCTCCTTCTGAGCACCGAAGATGATCGGCGCCCCGTGAACCAGATCGATGCGGTTGGCGTAGCGCTCGGTCTTGCCGGTGAGCTGGATGAAGGCCTTGTCGTTGAACACGTTGCAGTTCTGGTAGATCTCGATGAGCGCCGAGCCCCGGTGCGCATGCGCGGCCTGGAGGATGGCCGTGGTGTGCTTGCGGTCCATGTCCAGAGTCCTGGCCACGAAGCTCGCCTCCGCGCCGAGGGCCAGGCTCACCGGGTTGAAGGCGTGGTCGATCGAGCCGGCGGGGGAGGACTTGGTGGCCTTTCCCGGCTCCGAAGTCGGCGAGTACTGGCCCTTGGTAAGCCCGTAGATCTGGTTGTTGAACAGCAGGATGGTGAGATCCAGGTTGCGCCTGATGGCGTGGATCAGGTGATTGCCCCCGATCGACAGCAGGTCTCCATCACCCCCGACCACCCAGACCGACAGCTCGGGGTTGGTGGCCGCCACCCCGGTTGCGATGGCCGGGGCCCGCCCGTGAATCGCATGCATGCCGTAGACGTTCATGTAGTAGGGGAAGCGGGCCGCGCACCCGATCCCGGACACGAACACCACCTTCTCCCGCTCGATACCGGCATTCGCCATGAAGTTCTGGACCGAGGCGAGGATCGTGTAGTCGCCGCATCCGGGGCACCAGCGAACCTCCTGATCGGTCTGGAAGTCGACCCGTGTGTACGTCACTGTCCCGTCACCTTCATGATCTCGTTGGCGATCTCGGTGGAGGTGAAGGGCTGCCCCTCGACCTTGTTCACCGAGAGGACCGGAGTGACGAACTCCGCCTTGATCATCCTCGACAGCTGACCCATGTTCAGCTCCGGGACCAGGACCTGGCGGTAACTGCTCAGCACGGTGGCCATGTTGGCGGGGAACGGGCTCAGGTAGCGGATGCGGGCATAGGCGACGGAGGCCCCCTGGTTGCGGGCGTTACCGACCCCGGCGCGGACCGCCGAGAACGTGGATCCCCAGCTCAGAACCAGCAGATCCGCCCCGTCCGGATCGTCGACCTCCACGTCGGGGATGTCGTTGGCGATGTTGGCGATCTTCCACGCCCGGATGTCGGTCATCAACTGGTGGTTGGCCGGGTCGTACGAGACGTTGCCGGTGACCTCCTCCTTCTCGAGACCACCCACGCGGTGCTCGAGGCCCGGCACGCCAGGAATGGCCCAGGGACGGGCCATCGTCTCCATGTCGCGCAGGTAGGGCAGGAAGCGATCACCCGCGTTGGGTCCGGTGGCGAGCGGCGCCACCAATTCCGGCAGGGCGTCGATGTCGGGCAGGCGCCACGGCTCGGAGCCGGTGGCGATGTAGCCGTCCGACAGCAGGATGACCGGAGTCATGTACTTGAGGGCGATCCGGCAGGCTTCGATGGCCACCTCGAACGCGTCGGACGGCGAGGACGCAGCTACCACCGGCAACGGTGACTCGCCGTGGCGACCCCACACGGCCAGGAAGAGATCCGACTGTTCGGGCTTGGTGGGAAGGCCGGTCGAGGGACCGCCCCGCTGGACATCGACGATGACCATCGGAAGCTCGGTCATCAGCGCCAGGCTGATGGTCTCCCCTTTGAGCGACAGGCCCGGACCGCTGGTGCCCGTCACGGCCAGCGAGCCGGCGAAAGAGGCCCCGAGGGCGGCCCCCGCCGCGGCGATCTCGTCCTCGGCCTGGAAGGTCTTCACCCCGAAGTTCCGATGCCGGACCAGTTCGTGGAGGATCTCGGAGGCCGGCGTGATCGGGTAGGAGGCGTAGAAGAGCGGCAGGCCGGCGAGTTGGGCGCCGGCGATCAGGCCCCACGACAGGGCGGCGTTGCCGTTGACGTTGGTGTAGGTGCCGGGCGGCAGGTCGGCCGGACGCACCTCGATCTGGCGAGCGAAGCTGCCGGTGGTGATGCCGTAGTTGTAGCCCGCCTTGAGGGCGGCCAGGTTGGCGTTCTTCACCGCCTCCAGCTTGGCGAACTTCTTCGCCACCCACGCCTCGGTCACCTTGGTGTCACGCCCGAACATCCACAGGATCAGGCCGAGAGCCAGGAAGTTCTTGGAGCGGAGGACCGCCCGCCCGCTCACGCCCGTGCCCTTCACGGCGGCCTTGGTCAGGGTCTGCATGGGCACCGCATGAACGTCGTAGCCGGACAGGGTGCCGTCCTCGACGGGATTGGACTCGAACCCCGCCTTGTAGAGGTTGCGCTCGTCGAACGCCTCCTTGTTGATGATCAGGATGCCACCGTCGCGGAGGTCCTTGAGATGCACCTTGAGCGCGGCGGGGTTCATGGCGACCAGGACGCCGGGACGGTCGCCGGGGGTGAGGATGTCCCAGTCGGCGATCTGGATCTGGAAGGACGACACCCCGGGCAGGGTGCCGGCGGGAGCGCGGATCTCGGCCGGGAAGGTCGGGAGGGTGGCCAGATCGTTGCCGAAAATGGCCGCCGCGTCGGTGAATCGGTTGCCGGCCAGCTGCATGCCGTCACCCGAGTCGCCGGCGAAGCGGATCACCATCCGGTCCGCTCGGTCGACCCTTACCCCGCCGTTGGTGCCCGGGACGCCTGGGGCTTCCGGCAGGGGGGCGGTCGGGTTGTGGTCGCTGTCCACCTTCTTCTCTTTCCAGCCGATCCTGACGCGTGACCCGGGCGCGCGCCTCGCTTCGGAGCGCGCGGCAAACCGCATGGGCCGGACGATCCGTCCGGGTGCGGATGCCCCGGAGTCTACCCCTTCCGCGCGCGCATAGGAGGCGGGCCGACTGTGGCGCGCCGGTGCCCGGCATCGCTCAGCAAGGATATTGTCACAATGTGCGACTATAAACACTGTTACATATATCTGATATTTGTGATATATGGCCACATATTCAAATAGCGTGGTGCTGTCGGGACGTCGCATCCCGGCCGGCGCTACACTGGCGGCAGAAAGGATGCCCAGCATGCAAGCTCTCGATTGGATCGGATTCGTCACCCTCTTCGGTATCGCCGTGAGCATCAACTGGTGGGTGGTGAAGAGCTACTCCGACCGGATGGAAAGGCGCTTCGGTCAGCAGGAAAGGCGCTTCGATGGGCAGGACAAGCGCTTCGACAGACTGGAAGCGGTGATGCTCGGTCTCGTGAGCGACGTCAGCCTGATCAAGGGTGCGATGGGGATCTACCCCACTGCGAAGGCGAAGGCCCGCTCCGGCGAGTAGGTCCGCGCCGGGACATCCTCACCCGATTGACGGGGCGGCGAGGCCGGTCCCGATCAGTCCGGCTCGCTCCAGCGCCTCACCGGCGCCCAGCAGCAGGTCCTCGCCCCACCAGGGCGCCAGCAACTGGACCGATGGCGGCGGGACGCCCTTCTGGGTCGTCGGTAGGGCGATGGCAGGGCATCCGATCAGGTTCACCAGCGCGCTGTAACCGTTCAGCACGTCCCGGTAGAAGTGGGGCTCGCCGTCGATCGCGATGGTGTCGTTGCCGATGATCTTGCGGGGATGGCCGACCGCGGGGGTGAGCAGGAGGTCGTGGCGGCGGAAGGCTTCGCCCGCGGCCTGCTCGAGGGCCGCTCTCCGGCGCATCGCCCACGTATACCGGTCTGTGGTCACCTCCATCGCCGCTGCCATGCGCACCTCGAGGTCGGGGCCGTAGGGCTTGTCGGGGTCGTCGAACCACTCCCGATGCACACCCGCCACCTCCCCCGCCACTACCGCCAGGAGAGCCGGATCGGGCGCCACGCCGGGAGCCTCGACCCGCTCGACATTGGCGCCCACGGAGCGAAGCTGGTCGCAGAAACCTTCGAACGCGCGGTGTACGGCGGCGGAGGTGGGCGCTGCCGACAGCCAGCCGGCCGGCACCCCGACGCGCAGGTTCTCGAGGCGAGGAACCCGATCCGGGGAATCGGGCGCCCGGGCCGACCACGGATCAGCCTGGTCGAACCCCTTCATCGCGTCATACAGAAGGCGGGCGTCGCCCACGGAGCCGGCTATGGGCCCCACCGTATCGAGGGTGCCCGCCACGGGGAACACACCGGTCACGGGGACGGCGCCGTGGGTGACCTTCAGTCCGACTACGCCGCAGAGGGCGGCGGGCACCCGGACGGAGCCTCCCGTGTCGGTGCCGATCGCTCCCACCGACATGCGGGCCGCCACGGCCGCCGCCGATCCACCCGAAGATCCCCCGGGCGACAGATCACGATTCCACGGGTTGCGAACCGGCCCGAACCAGGGGTTTTCCGAGGAGAAGCCGAATGCGAACTCGTGGAGTCCGGTCCGGCCGACGATGACGGCGCCGGCCGCCTCCAGCCGGCGCACCACGGTGGCCGATACCGTTGCCCGGTGTCTGTAGAAGGCCGATCCGGCCGTGGTCACGTGCCCGGCGTGGTCGATCAGGTCCTTGAGGGCTATCGGCACCCCGCAAAGCGGCCCGGCCACCGCTCCCGCCCGGAGCCCGTTGTCGATCGAGTCGGCCCGCTCCAATGCCCCCGCCCGGTCGATCTCCACGAAGGCGTTGAGCGCCGGGTTGAGCCGCTCCGCCGTTTCCAGGTAGTGCTCGACCACCTCGCGGGCGGTCCGAATACCGCCCCGGACCGCTTCGGCGATGGTGGCGCCGGTCTCGGGCACGACCGTTACCAGACCAGCTCGGCGGTCTCCGGGTAGATCATGATCCACGTCCGTCCGGCCGGCATGGTCACCGGCTCGCCTCTAGCCCCGAAGAGGGTGAACCAGTCGCCGTTGCCGGCGCGAGTCCACCGCCCTTCCTGGGCAAGGCCCTCGGCGAAGACGAGGGCCCGGTTCTCCCCGACGGTGTGCCAGGCGGGGACGCACGAACCGTCGCCGGAAGGGCAGGCCGTGTAGCGCTCGGCCATCAGCACGACCAGCACGTCGGCCGCGATCTGGCCGGTGGTGCCATCCTGAGCGATCCATTGATGTGGCACCCCCTCCACCGAACGCAGGTACTGGCCGCCGTCCCAGTGCCACACCACATCGGTGGTGTCCGTCCAGTCGAGGAAGATATAGGTGGCGACGTCCATCGGTGAGGCGCTGGAGGGACCCCGGTTGAACAGGGTGGGGGGAGGACTCTGGTCGAGGCCCCGCTCTTGCGAGACGCGGCGGGCCTCGGCGGTGTTGGCGTAGAGGTTGTGGGGCGCCTGGCGGTCCCTCCATCGGGTGGTCAGGGGCGGCCCCATGTCCCCGATCAGCGGTACCGAGTTGGAGAGTGCCGTGTCGACTATCCACGGCTGGCCTCCGCTGATGGTCAGCGCCCCGTTGAGCGGTTTGACGAGGGTCCAGTCGGTGGGACGGAGCGACCGCACGGGTCCCACCCAGTCGGTGTCGCTGTGATGGAAGAGAGCGATGAACCGGGTGATCCCTGCCTCCACGACCAGCTCGAACACCGCGTCGGCATGCTCGATTCCCGACTGGGGCCGGGAGTTCCAGTGGTTGTCGACCTTGACGGCGATCAGCTTGCGATTCACCAGCGAGGAATCGAGGACGGGCAGGCCGCTGACCGGTGACACCGGGCCGGCGTAGGCGGTGGTCGAGGTGGTGGTGTCGCCGGTTTCCGGGGTTTCGGTGGGTTCAGTGGTTCCGTCCTGGGTTCCGGTGGTGGTCGTGGTCCCCGCTCCGTCCGGCTCGGTATCCCCGCCGCCGGCAGCGGTGGCGGCGGTGGTGCCGGCGTCGGCCGGGGCGTCCTCCCCGGCGATGGCGGTGGTCACGGTCCCCGCCTCCCCCTCCTGCTCGCTCCCGGATCCCGAGGATGTGGAAGTACCGGTGTCCTCCCCGACCGTGGTGGACGGATCGGAGGGGACGGTCGAGGGAAGGGTGTCGCCGCCTCCGCAGGCAACGGACAGCACCAGCCAGGCAGCCACGATCAAGAGGTTCTTTCGGGGCATCAGTCGTCCAGTTTCTCAGACTCAAAGGCCTATTCCAAGGATCGGACTGCCTTTCGCCGCCGCGTCGGGCCTCCTAGACCCTCCCGATGCGGCGCCAGGGCCAGTACCGGGCTACCACTCTCGAGTGGACACTCGGGTGCCGGATCGGTCCGAGCGTCCGGCTGTCGGCGGAGGAGTCGGCCCGGTTGTCGCCCAGGACGAACCAGGAGTCGGGCGGCACGTCCCACTCCCCGTCGGGACGGGTGGCGGCGTGCCACCACATGTCGGAGGCCGGCCGGCCCCCGATCATCACCACCCCGCCCTCGATGCCGACCGTCTCGCCGGGCAGGCCGACCACCCGCTTGATCATGTGGCGGCCGTCCGACCCGAATACCACGATGTCGCCCCTTGCGAGCCCGCGCCGTTCCCACGCCCGATCCGCTACCAGGAAGTCTCCCGGCAAGATCGCGGGTGTCATGGAGTGGTCCGCCGCCCGGAAGCGGCGGTAGCGGAGACTCAATGCGCGAGAGTGGGTGGAGGCTGCATGACGGGGCACCGGTAAGTGTATTGTCTCCCCTGATGCGGTAAAGCACCAGACTCGAGGAGATGCTCATGGGTATATTCGCACCGGCCAAGCAGGCCTACGCCCACTGCGACCTGTTCTGCGGCGTATACGACCCGGCCCAGGCCAGGATCGAAGCCGAGTCGGTCCTCCAGGCCGCCAACAAGTACCACGGGAGCGATGACGAGGTGTTCCGCAGCCGTTGCATCGCCGTCAAGGAGGCGCAGGCCGAGCTGGTGAAGCACCACCTGTCGGTGTTGTGGACCGACTTCTTCAAGCCGCACCACCTGGAGCAGTTCCCGGAGCTGCATGACCTGTTCTGGAACGCCATCAAGGCAGCCGGCGACGCCAAGAAGTCGACCGATCCGGCCGTGGCCGAGGACCTCGTGGCCAAGATCGAGGGCATCGCCGAGGTCTTCTGGCAGACCGCGGAGTCGGCCAACGTGGGGCTCTACCCACCCTCCTGACCCGGACCCCCTCCGCCGCCCACCCCGGCCGGCAACCTCAGGTTTAGAGCACCGCATGCGGTGCCACGATCCTGAGGTTCAGGGAACCGCTGGTGGTGCGGTGTTCCTGAGGTTGAGGGCGCCGCATGCGGTGTCCTCTGCCCAAAGTTCTAGAAGTCGCGAAAACCGGTGCTCCGCACCGGGCCCCGCCCCCGCCACCACCCATCCTGTTGGAGCGGGGTAGGCCGCGCCCGGCCGGCTGCCGGGCGGTTCAGCCCTCGCTCCATAAGCTGTCATGTTCCCGCAGTCCCGGCCTTTCCGATCGGTCTCGTAGCCTCGGCCGGTATAGGTGCTTGGCGATAGACAACATATGGTGAACCTGTGACAGATTCAACCCCCTTCCTCGAGAACGCGAAAAAACCTTCCGGCTCGATCGAGAGGGGTCGAGCAGCGGGGATGCCGCGCACGGGGATCGGGAAGCTTTCCGCTTGGAGCGGCTTTCAGTCTCCTACCAGGTCCTTGTGACGGAGCACGAGGCCGGTGAGGGCCACCGACACCAGGGCCATCACCGCCACCTTGGCGGCGGCCCCGCCGAGTCCCACCTCCACCCGCCCGAGCACTTCGTTCACGGAGGACAGGGTGTCGATGGTCATGGGGGCCAGATCCGCCCAGCCGGAGAGCGCTATCCGGGACACGGACGAAGCCTGGACACCCTCGATGATGCTGCTCAGGATCCCTTCCCAGATCAGCAGGTAGCCGAGGCCGACCAGGGTGGCACGTCCCAGGATGAGCCCGAAAGGCACGAAGATGGCGGCCGAGGCCACGCTCTGGATGGCCACCGCCACCGTAGTGGCCACTCCCACCGACCAGTCGCCACCCACGATGCCGCCGACCGCCCACGTGAGCAGCACCCCGGCCCCCAGCACCAGGAAGGAGGAGAGGGCGGTGGCGATCACCGCCCCGAGAGCGATCACCCATCGTGAGACGGGCTTGACCAGGAGGAACGGCAGGGTGTGGTTCTTCCATTCCTCGCCCAGGCCGGCGGTCGAGATGATCAGGGCCACCGCCGGGTAGAGGATGACCACTCCCAGCACCACGGTGATGTCGTTGTACAGCTCGGCGCCCTCGGCGGCCGGACGGCCCCGGGCCACCAGGAAGAGGATCGGGGCCGGAGCGGCGCTCAGCGCCATAAGCCAGAGCGACCGGCGCCGTCCCAGCAGCCGTCTCATGACGGCCCGGGTGATGACGGGCAACGCCCTCATTGGATCTCCAGCAGGTAGGAGAAGACGCTCTCGAGGGAGTCGTCCTCGGGCGACACCGCGGTCACCACCGCTCCGGTTTCCCGGGCGGCCACCGCGATGTCCCCGCCGAGGGCCTTGGCGTCGGTCGTCCTGATCTCGATCCCGGTGCCGTCGATCCGCACCGCCTCCACCCATTCCCCGGCGAGGAGGCGCCGGGCCAGCGGGCGGGGACGGTCCGCCTCGATCCTGATCAGACGGGGAGTGTCGGACAGGGCGTCCCGCAGCGAGGACACCGTCCCTGCCGCGGCCATGCGGCCGTCCACCATCGCCACCACCCGTCCTGCCATGCGTTCCACCTCGCCGAGGACGTGGGAGGACACGATGATGGTCCGGCCCTCGCTCCCGAGCTGTCGCATCAGCTTGATGAGGCGCCCCCGCTGGATGGGATCCGTCCCGTTGAGAGGCTCGTCGAGAAGCAACACCTCGGGGTCGTGGACGAGGGCCGCCGCCACCTTGGCCCGCTGCCTCATGCCTTTCGAATAGGTCGACATCCGGCGGCCGGCCTGCTCGGTCAGCTCCACCGTCTCGAGGGCCCGCCGGGCGGCGCCGGCCGGGTCGGCGACCCTGGCCAGGGCGGCGCTCCACTCTATGAACCGCCGGGCGGTCATGTGGCCGTACACCGCCTCGTCCTCGGGGACGAAGCCGAGATGGCGGTAGACGCCGGTCTTCTTCCGGGGCGATTCGCCGAGGATGAGGGCCTGGCCGGTGGAGGGCGACAGCAGTCCGGACAGCAGCCTGAGGAAGGTGGTCTTGCCGGCGCCGTTGGGCCCCAGCAAGCCGGTCACGCCGGGCCCGAAGGAGCAGCTCACCTGGGAGACGGCCACCTTCTGCCCGAACCACTTCGACAGGTCGTCGGCCACCACCGTGGCTTCGGACACGTGCATGGCGTCCGTCACGCCAGCCTCCTGTAACGCCACCACACGAGTCCCACCGACGCCGCCACCACCCCGCACACCACCGCCAGCGACACGCCGGGCCCGAATCCGGCCTGCGCGGGGATCACCACGTCGGAGCTCCGGTCGAAGATCCAGTCCCGGATGTGGCGGGGGTGCTGTTCGAGCGCCACCAGGGTGGCCCACCGGGCGCCGGGAGTGGTGATGGCTTCCTGGAAGAACAGGGCGACCAGGTTGAGGCCGTAGATGCCGGCCAGGAACACCGAGGTCGCCGCCCCCACCCGGTTGATGAACGAGGAGGCGAGGAAGATCAGGGAGGCGTGGAGCGCGAAGTAGACGGTGGCGGCGAGGGGGACCTTCCACAGGATGTCGGTGGTGTCGCGCAGGTAGGTGATGAACCCGTCCGGGGAGAGGGCGGCCAGCCCGAGATGCAGGAGCAGCTGCGGCACCAGCCAGTAGCTGTAGATGACGGCCGCATAGGCCCCGCCCTTCGCCACCAGGTAGTCCGTCGCCGACAGGGGGCGGGAGAAGTAGACGTTGAGCACCCCGTGGGTCCGGTCCGGAACCAGCAGTTGGGGGCCGCAGTAGGCGGTGAACAGGAGCGCCACCACCGAGATGAAGTCGAAGTAGCCCGCGTAGCGGGGGATCAGATCGTCGGCCGCGTCGGAGCCGATCACGCTGCTGCTGACCCAGACGATGGCCACCACGATCACGACCGAGGCCAGCGCCAGCGCGATGAGCGACCAGGGGAAGAGCTTGTGCTTTGTCTTGCGTCGGAGCCCGATCACCCGCCGGAATCCCTCCCGGACGATGGCCCGCATGGCGCCGCGCCGCCCGGTGCGTTCCCCCTCGTAATGCCGGTAGCCGCGGTCGACGATGACCGCCTGGTCCGGGCGTCCGGGATCAGTCATGCCGCACTCTGGTGGCCGATTCCAGCACGTCCTCCAGCCGGCTCAGCCCGGCGCCCATCCTCCGCACCGAAGCACCCGAACTGGCCAGGGCGTCGCGCACCAGCACGAACCCGTCGGTGTCCAGCCCCTCCACGGTGATCACCGTCCCCTCCACGGAGGGCGAGACGCCCCGGGAGACGAGGTCGGCGATCAGGGGTTGGGGATCACCGAACACCTCCAGCGACACCTGGCTCCCCTCCGTGGGGGGATCCAGGGGTGCGGAGTGGATGAGCCGCCCCTCGTGGAGCATCAGGACCCAGTCGCAGGTGCGTTCGATGTCGTCGAGGATGTGGGACGAGAACAGGACGCTGATCCCGAACTCGCGGAACCGGGCGATCAGCCTGAGCATCCTCTCCCGTCCGGTCGGGTCGAGGCCGGAGGCGGGCTCGTCCAGCAGCACCAGTTCGGGGTCGTGCACGATGCTCTGAGCGAGCTTGACACGCTGCTGCATGCCGGTGGAGAAGTCGCCCAGGTAGCGGAAGCGTTCCTCGTGCAGCCCGACCAGGAACAGGGTCTCGGAGGACCGGCGCCGGGCCTCGGCGGAGGGGATGCCGGCCAGCTCGGCGGCGTAGGCCACGAAGTCGGCGGCGGTCTGGTCGAGGGGAAGGCACTTGTTCTCGGGCATGTATCCGATCCGGGCGCGGAGACCGGCCGGGTCCTGGGACACCGGCACCCCGAACACCGACACCTCGCCGGCGGTGGGCCGGGTGAGGCCGAGGAGGATCCTGATGAGGGTGGTCTTGCCGGCGCCGTTGGCCCCGATGAGGCCTGTCACGCCGGGCCGGACGTCGAGGTCGACGTCTTCGAGCGCCCGGATGTTCCCGTAGTGCTTGTGGAGGCCGCCGGTCTCGATGATGGGCGCGCCGGCCTCCGGGGTGGTCCGGTGTTCGGTCACGAGTTCGCTTTCACGCGGCCGCACCGTGTGTCATCCGGAGGTCCTTTCGGGAGTTTCTCACCTTGCTCGCCCGTGACCGTCCGCGAGCGGTGCGGGCAACAACCTTACTGTTCATAGGGTCGTGCAAAATGTCAATGGGGGATCGCCCTCTCGATACCCTGATCGCCGGGGCCCACGTCGGGAGTGTTCCCTCCGGCGACCCTCCCTACCGCCTGGCGGACCGGTCCGCCAGCCAGGCGCGAACCCGCGCCAGGAGGTCTCTGGCCCACCTGAACTCGGAAGACCACAGGAGCAGGCCCGCGACCAGTAGGACGGTACCCGGGAGGATGGGGAGGACGAACCCGGCCACACCCACCAGGACGAGGAGCCCTCCGCCGATGGCGACGAGTGCCTTCCGGAGGTCTCTACGGATGCTCATCTCGTGGTGCCTGCCACGCCGGCTCGGGCCCGCTCATCCGCGGCTCGCGCCCTCGACCTTCCGGTAGAGCGGCGACACCGCTCCCAGGCGTGCCCCGGCGGGAACCGGAGCACCGACCCATCCCTGCTCGGCGACGGTGCCGGGAAGGCCCAGCATCGAGTGGAGCCGTTCCGTGGTCACGGGCAGGTAGGGGGAGAGAGCGACCTTGAGGTGGTTGATGGCGTCGATGGAGTTCTTGAGGACGGTGGACGCCCCGTCCCGGTCGGTCTTCACCAGCTTCCAGGGTTCGGTGGCGTTGAGGTAGGCGTTGATCCTCGCCGCCCCTTCCATCGCCCTCCTGAGCCCCGCCCGCAGCTCGACCCGCTCGATATGGGCCGCCACCTGGTCGAGGGTCCGGCCGGCCGAGTCCAGGACCTCCCGGCCCGTAGCGGTCTGCTCACCCCGGTGGGGGACCCGGGCCTCGAAACCCGACCGGGTCATGGAGAGCACCCGGTGGACCAGGTTGCCCCAGGTGGCGACCAGTTCGTCGTCTATGCGGCGATCCAGCTCCGCCTCGGACACCTCGGTGTCGTTGTTCTCGGGCAGGTTGGCCGCCAATGCGTAGCGCAGAGCGTCGGGTTCGTAGATCTCGAGGGCGGCGCCGATGGTCAGGCCGATGCCCCGGCTGGCCGAGGCCTTCCCGCCCCGGAAGGTCACGTACTGGTTGGCGGGGACGTCGGTGGGCAGCTCCAGGCCCCCGTATCCCATCAGCATGGCCGGCCAGATGATGGTGTGGAACGGGATGTTGTCCTTGCCGATGAAGTAGTAGTGCTCGGCGTCGGGGTTCTCCCACCAGTCCTTCCAGGCGTCGGGGGTGCGCTGGATCTTCGCCCACTCCTTGGCGGCCGACAGGTAGCCGATCACCGCGTCGAACCAGACGTATATCTTCTTGCCCGCGCCGAGGCCTTCCACCGGGATGTCGACCCCCCAGTCGATGTCACGGGTGATCGCCCGGTCCTGGAGGCCCTCCTCGATCCAGCCCAGCGAGAAGTTGAGCACGTGGCGGCGCCAGCCCCGGCGGGATCGCAGCCACTCCTCGAGGCGGTCGGAGAAGTCGGGCAGGCGCAGGTAGAAGTGGTCGGTCTCCCGCCGGACGGGAACGGCGCCGGACAGCTTGGATCGGGCATCGACCAGGTCGACCGGGTCGAGGGTCCGGCCGCAGCCGTCGCACTGGTCGCCGCGGGCCTCGGCGTAGTCGCAGTGCGGGCAGGTGCCCTCGACGTAGCGGTCGGGGAGGAACCGGCCCGCCTCCGGGTCGTAGAACTGCTCGGAGGTCCGGCGGTCGATGTGACCGTTCTCGTGCAGGCGGCTGAAGATGTCCTGGGTGACATCGTGGTGGTTCCGGGTCCCGGTGGAGGTGTACAACTCCCACTGGATGGCCAGCGCCTTCCAGCCTGCCACGAACTCGGCGTGGTAGCGGTCGACGATCTCCTGCGGGGTGACGCCTTCCTGGTCCGCCCGGACCGTGATCGGGGTGCCGTGGACGTCACTCCCGGACACCATCAGGGTCCGGTTGCCGACCAGCCGGTGGTAGCGGGCGAAGATGTCGGCGGGGAGGTATGCGCCGGCCAGGTGTCCCAGGTGCCTGGATCCGGATGCGTACGGCCAGGCCACGGCCACGAGAATGTTGCGAACCATGCTCCTAGGGTACCGGGTCGTCCCGCCCGGCCACGCGGCGGCGTCGTGCGGGGGATTCGCGCCGCGGCCGGGAGCCTACGATTGGGGCGGTATGAGTGCTGCGGCCTCCCTGGCGGCCGGCGTTGTCGCCACCCTGTTCTGCGTGGATCTGGTGCGACGCTACCGGGCCTCGCCGAGCCCGCACACCGCCGCCTACGCCACCGGTATCGGGTTCTTCGCCCTGGCCACCTGGGCGCTGTTCGTGGGGACGGCCACCGGGTGGACCTCCGCCAGCTATCGGACCTTCTTCCTGTTCGGGGCGATCGTGAACATCCCGGTCCTGGCGCTGGGTTCGATGTTCCTGGTGGTGGGGCGGAGGGCCGGCCACACGATGCTGTTGCTCATGTTCCCGTTCTTCGCCATCTCCCTGCCCACCACCCTGGCCCAGCCTTTCGATGCCGGCGTCCTGCCCTCGGGCGGGGTGCCGAGCGCCCGGGACCTGTGGGCGGACATGTTCGGACCCCGCTTATGGTCGGTTATCGGTGGGCGTCTGGGCGCCACCATCATCATCCTGCTGGCCCTGGTGTCGCTGGTCCGCTTCCTCCGGAAGAACCCGCGGCTGGTGTGGGGCAACCTGGCCATCGTGGCAGGGACGCTGGCGGCCGCCACCGGAGGGACCATCCTGGCGCTGGGCCTGGACTGGGGATTCTCCGTTTCGCTACTGGTGTCGGTCACCTTCATCTGGGCGGGCTACCGCATCGCCTCGGGCGCCCGGCGACCACCCGAGGCCACCGACCCTCTGCCCACTCAGGAGAGCGCTGAGCGAACCGTTCCGGTTGCCGATCGAGAAGAGCGCTGAGGCGAACCGCCGACCGCCCCACTCGACCCCCGATGCGCGTCCAAGAGTGAGCTGCCATGAGCTACGGCGCCATACACGCCCATTTTCTGGGGTTCCGGGTCGGGAAGAACGCGAAAAACAACCCGGCAGAACGCGAAAACCACCTCGGCGGAACGGGAGAATCGCCCGGCAGAGCGTCAAAGTACCCGGCAGAGCGCGAAAATCGCCGCGAACCGGCGTCCCCGCAGGGCCCGGCCCCCGCCACCACCGCCGTTGGGTTTGGAGCACGGCCGGACATGCCGGGCTCTGCCGCCGGATCACCCGGCGGCTCGCTCCGCAAACCTCTATGTATGTTCCCTCCGGACCGGCCGGACCGATCGGTTGTCGCAACATCTCGGCCGGTGCAGGTGCTTGGCGACCGGCAACATATCGCGGGGATGTGACAGATTCAACCCCCCTGCTCCACCCCTGCTGGTCGTGCCGGTCTCCTAAGGGGGTGACCCGTCGCCCCTCCGGGGGACGGGAAGCGCTGGCGCGGACCCGGTCGGCTCCTTCGGGTGCCCGTCCGCGGCGAGCAACCGCGCTAGTCGGACTCGGGGTCCTCACCGGTACGTTCAGCGGAAGAGGCAAGCATCGTGTCCGGGAACCTGAGCTTCGAGACATCCAACCTCTTGTCGGTGGTATACCCGCCGCGGATTTCTGGCCTTCGCTTCTTTCGGGCTGCCCTTGTCCGTCCTGCCCTTCGCTTGCGGCGCATACTTATCCTCCCAGTGGTCTAATAAACTCTAGGAATTCGATTTCTTCCCATCTCACTAGAACTCCGGGATCTCGCACTAGCGGTTTCTTACCGTCCTTGGTGATTATCTTACCTGTGTCGGGGTGGATACCGAGCGTTGCCGGAAGGTAAAGATCTTGCTGTTCAGGATACTCGGACGCGAAGGGTCGGTCCGTGTCAGTTTCCGCGTAGATGCCTGCTATCCGGGTACCGGACTTCAGCCTGCAGCGAATCCCCCCGGCGGGCCGATCCAGGAACAGATGATCCCATGCCCGTGGTGCCCGGTCCCTCCCGATTATGAACCGCGCGCCGGGCCAGTTCTTCTTCCATGCGTACCCCGACAGGCTACCCATGACCAGCGGCACGCAGACGTAGAGGATCGGGAGACCCCAGAACCACCTGGGTAGGGGGTTCACGGGCGGCAAGAGCCTCCCAGTAGTTCGCGTAGACCCAATACAGAGGACCGGCAGCCATGGGCAGCAGAACGGCGGACAATCCCATGAACCGCAGTGCTCGGTCCTTGAGCCCGATCCCGAACCGGCCGGCCCATCGTTCGAAGCTCCATGAGAACATGGCACCGGGGAGGAGGGCCACCAGGACAAGCGCGGCGGCGCCCAAGCCCGCTGTCAGTGCGGTCATGCCCTGGTCTCTTCCGAGAGGCTCATGTTGAACGCTGTCACCCAACCCCCTTAGGTTGTCGTCCCCTCAGGACCGGCCGGACCGATCGGTTCTCGCAGCATCGGCCGGTGCAGGTGCTTGGCGACCGGCAACGTATCGCGGGGATGTGACGGGTTCAACCCCCTTGTTCTCGCCGGTCGTTCGGGACGTACCGTCTCGACAGCACGAACGCCCCAGGGATCGGGGCGCTAGCCGGAGCGGGCCAGTTCCTCCGGGACGGAGGGCGCCGGCGGGTCCGGGTCCTCGAGGGCGGTGTCTTCGCGGTCCGGGCCGGCGGGGACCGGCTTGGGAGTGCGGGTCTTGAGATCCTCGATGCGGTCCAGCGACCGCTCCAGCTTCCGCTGCCGGGTGGTCCTCAACTCCCCGAACGCGGAGTTGAGGTGGCCCAGGTGCCGCTCCGCCAGTTCGGCCTTCGCCACGTAGCGTTCCCATTCCTCGGTGAAGACGGCCAGGTGATCGAGTATCTCCTGGGATGACCGCTCCAGCGCGATGGTGTCCATCGCCTGGCGCACCAGCGAGACCATCCCGAACAGCGTGAAGGGCGAGCACACCACCACCCGCACCGACAGCGCCTGGTCGAGCAGCCGGGCGTGGTGCTCGTGGATGAAGGCATAGACCGTCTCGTTGGGAACGAACATGAGCACGAACCCGACCGTGCTGATCGACTCCTGGTAGGCGTCCCGCCGGGCCGTATCCCCGATGTGGCGCCACACCGCCTTCCCGAAGTCCTTGACCGCCGCAGCCTGCTCGGCGGGTGTTCCGGCTTCCAGGTAACGGACGTAGCTCTCCAGAGGGAACTTCACGTCCATGTGTAGGAGCCGCCCGTCGGGGAGGTCGAAGGTGAAGTCCGGCCGGGTGCCGGCGCTGGTGGTCAGCTGCTTGCGGTAGTTCACCCCCTCGATCAGCCCCGCCGCGCGCAGGATGTCGTCGGCCATCCGCTCTCCCCACTGGCCTCTGGTCTGCGTGTTACCGAGGATGTCGTTGAGCCGCTGGGTGGAGGCGATGAGGTGGCGCTGCTGATCGGCGGCGTTGCGCAGGCTCTCGGCGAGGCCTTCGTGCTGGGCGGCCCGGTCCTTCTGGAGCTGGTTCACCAGCCCCCGGATGCCGGACATCTCCTCGTTGACCTTGGCGATCAGCGGTTCCCACTTGGTGTCGAAGACGTCACGCTCGCGGGCTAGTTCGGCATGACCTGCCCGGATATCGGCCTGGCCGGCCAGGAGATGGGTCTGGAAGGCCTGCCCCGCCACCCGCATCATCTGTTCCATGAGCGCGTTGGGATCGACCTGCGCGACCGGGCCGCGACCGCGCCGCCAGGCCAGGGCGAACGCAACCGCCGCCGCCAGGGCGCCGGCCAGGGCAAGACCGAGAATCACAGTGGTGTTTTCCATGCCCGGCATGGTAAGAGTCGGGTGTGACACATTCCGGGATTCCCCCCGGGCGCCTCGCCCGCCGCCGCACCTGGACCCGGTCCCGGCGAGCCCCGAAACCGCACCCGATGACGGTTCCTCGCCATCTTTGGGCACTTGGCCTAGTCTAAGAATGGTGAAAGAACGGCAAAATCTCATAGCCGTCCTGTAGTCAATCAGGGTATTGTATTGTTATGGTTTACAAACGTTGGCCGTTCAGAGTCCAGGAAATCGGGTATTCCACGGGTATTCCACTCTGAAGTGCCGGCATCGCGGAATCTGTAGAATCAAGCGTGAAGGAGCAGGCACGTGGACGCACAGTTTGTCGATTGGGGAGCCCTTGCCGGCTTGCTGGGCCTGGGGACGCTCCTCTGGCGGATGATGAACACGCAGAAGAAGGACCTGGACCGGCGGTTCGACAAGCAGGACAAGGACCTGGACAGGCGGTTCGACAAGCAGGACAAGGAGCTGGCTGGGTTGAGGTCGGACATGGGGGGTCTCAGGTCCGATGTTGGGGATTTGGGTAAGGACATGGCGGTCGTGAAGAACGATCTCGGCCATGTCAAGGACGGTCTCGGCCAACTGAGGGACGACTTCGGCCGCCTCCAGACTCGCTGCGAGCGGATGGACACCAACCTCCTCCAACTCACGCGTGCTGTCGGCAGGTTGGAAGGTGAACAGGGCAGTGCCAATCCGAAGGAGAGGGTCGGCGCCGGCAGTTCGTAGCGCCTGAGCGCCGGGCCAACCCCACAGAGAGAACCACGGCGCCCGGCTGGTGGCCTCCTGCAGGACTCCCCGCTCCAAGTTAGCCCCAATAGCAGCCGGCATCGCCGCACTCGGGATGCCACGGCTATCTGGTCATGGCACAACGGTGAAGACGTGATAGGGGGGTAATACCCATCTAAATCAGATTAGCCTTTACAACGTTGGTAACGTAGTGGCAACCGGCACCGGGGCGGTTGCTGGGGCGCCACGCCGCCCGCGTCTCTCGATGCCGTACTGGTACACGGACAGTGAGAGGGAGTTTATGGCTATAGAGCTAATAGATTGGCTAATCATCTACGGCCTGCTCGCGGTGGGTGGCTACATCTATACGATGAACCTCACGGTGACATTCATGAAGGGTGACCTTGAAAGGCTGGAGAGTAAGGTCTCGAAACTGGAGGACGGCCTGTGGGACTTGCGGACGGACCTGCGGTCCCTGCAGATGGATGTGTCGGTACTGGAGAGGGGCTAGGCGAGGTTGAACGACACGTTTCCTGAGATGAGATCGGCCGTGCGAAACCTGAAGGTCGACATGGCGGCTGTGAAAAGGTGGTCGTAGCTATCCAAACCGCGCCCGGATCTCAGTGACCACAAGAGGCCGTCCAGGTGGTTGCAGTATCTTGGCGAGGCGGGCGTCGGGTTGACCTAGGCCGGTTTACATTGTGACGGCCGCGCCAACCGGACCGTGCGGGCCGTCCCGCAAGGCCTCCTGCGGCACACCTATATATGTGCACACCTATATATGTGCATGAGTGTGACCGGCCTACATGCCCGCCCGGCCCGCTCGATGAGTGACCCGACAGCAAGGCAAACCCAGGTCCGGAACCCGCCACCCCCGACCATCCGCCACCCCGCCCCCGCCACCCCCAGGCACCCGACACCACCCGCGCGATCCCGGTAGGAGTATCCCGCCGACCGTCCGGTACCCTTGCCGGCACGATGTCATCTCCCGCCACCACCACCCCGGCCTCCCCGATTCTCGGCCCCTCCGTCACCCCGAGGACGATCGACTCCTTCCTGCGGGCGGTCCCCTCCGTGGACGAGGTGGGCGTGGCGGAGCGAGCCGGCGCCCTGGCCACCAGATCGGTGAAGCGGGAGTCCAAGCTGGCGGCGCTCCACCTGGCCATCCGGATGTGCGACCTGACCACCCTGGAGGGCAGGGACACCCCCGGCAAGGTCATCCAGCTGGCTTCCAAGGCGATCCGCCCGGATCCCACCGACCCCGACATCCCATCGGTGGCCGCCCTATGCGTCTATCCCAACATGGTCCCCTACGCCGTCGAGGCCCTCGCCGGCGCCGGCGCCGGAACCGCCAACGGAACCGCAACCGGGAGCGGCGTAGCGGTCGCCTCCGTGGCCACCTACTTCCCGTCCGGCCAGGCCCCGCTCGACATCAAGACCGGCGAGGTGGCCTGGGCGGTCGCCGCCGGCGCCACCGAGATCGACATGGTGATCAACCGCGGCGCCTTCCTCTCAGGCGACCATCTCCGGGTCCATGACGAGATCGTGGCGGTCAAGGAGGCCTGCGGACCCGCCCACCTCAAGGTCATCCTCGAGACCGGCGAGCTCAGCACCTTCGACAACGTGCGGAGAGCCTCGATGCTGGCGATGGCCGCCGGCGCCGACTTCATCAAGACGTCCACCGGCAAGGTGAAACCCGCCGCCACCCTGCCGGTGACCCTCGTGATGCTCGAGGCCATCCGCGACTTCCACGCCGCTTCCGGTACGGCGGTCGGGATGAAGCCGGCGGGCGGGATCAGCACCGCCAAGGTCGCCATCCGCTACCTGGTGCTGCTGGCGGAGACCCTGGGGTCGGACTGGCTGACCCCTGACCGCTTCCGCTTCGGGGCCTCCAGCCTGCTCAACGACCTGCTCATGCAGATCCGGTGGCTCCGCGAGAACCGCTACCAGTCGCCCGACTACTTCACCAGGGACTGATCGAGCCATGAACCCCGCCAACCGCCCCGCCACCGACCCCACCATCATGAACCACCCCACCATCAACACCATCAACCACCCCACCATGAGCCCCGAGGACCCCTCGCCATGAGCACCCCCGACACGACCACCCCCGACAAGCCCGCGACCACCACCCCCGAGATCGTCCCCACCGGCCTCGACTACGTAGCTTCCATCGAGTCCACCGACCCCGTGAACATCGACCCGAGCTACGACCTCTGGATCGACGGCGCCCCCACCGAACCCGCCACCAACCGCTACTTCCCCACCATCAACCCCGCCACCGAGGAGCCCCTCAGCCGGGTCGCCGAAGCAGGCCCCAAGGACGTGGACCGAGCCGTCGCCGCCGCCCGCAAGGCCTACGAGGGCGCCTGGGGCAGGATGCCGGCCAACGAAAGGGCCAAGTACCTCTACCGGATCGCCCGCATGCTCCAGGAACGGTCCCGCGAGTTCGCCGTGCTGGAGACGCTGGACGGGGGGAAGCCGATCAGGGAGTCCCGCGACATCGACCTGCCCCTCGCCGCCGCCCACTTCTTCTACTGCGCGGGCTGGGCGGACAAGCTGGACTTCGCCTTCCCGGGCCTCGACACCTCCCCCGTAGGCGTGGTCGGCCAGGTCATCCCCTGGAACTTCCCGATGCTGATGATCGCCTGGAAGGTGGCGCCCGCCCTGGCCACCGGCAACACGGTGGTGCTGAAACCGGCCGAGACCACGCCGCTGAGCGCCCTCGCATTCGCCCGGCTCACCGCCGAGGCCGGCCTCCCCCCCGGCACCCTCAACATCGTCACCGGCGATGGAACCACCGGCGCCGAGGTGGTGGACCATCCCGGCGTTGACAAGGTGGCCTTCACCGGCTCCACCGCGGTGGGCAAGCAGATCCAGCGCAACCTGGCCGGCACCGGCAAGCGCCTCACCCTCGAGCTGGGCGGCAAGGCGCCCCACATCATCTTCGACGATGCGCCCCTCGACCAGGCCATCGAGGGGATCATCAACGGCATCTTCTTCAACCAGGGCCACGTGTGCTGCGCCGGCAGCCGCCTGCTGGTCCAGGAGTCCGTCTTCGACAACCTGATGGACAGGCTGCGCCTCCGCCTGACCCACCTGCGGGTGGGCGACCCCCTCGACAAGAACACCGACGTGGGGGCGATCAACAGCCGGGCCCAGCTCGACAGGATCACCGACCTGGTGGACATCGGGGTGGCGGAGGGAGCGGACATGTACCAGCCGCCGTGCGCGCTGCCGGAGAGGGGCTTCTGGTTCGCTCCCACCCTTTTCACCGGCGTCTCCCAGAGCCATCGCATCGCCCAGGAGGAGATCTTCGGCCCGGTGCTGTCGATCATGACCTTCCGGACCCCGGCCGAGGCGGTGGAGAAGGCCAACAACACGCCCTACGGCCTGTCCGCGGGCGTCTGGACCTCCAAGGGCTCCCGCATCCTGTGGATGGCCGACCGGCTCGCCGCCGGGGTGGTGTGGGCCAACACCTACAACAAGTTCGACCCGGCCTCGCCCTTCGGCGGCTTCCAGGAGTCCGGGTTCGGCCGCGAGGGCGGGCGCCACGGCCTGCTCCCTTACCTGGGAGGGCACTGAGAATGTCCTGTTGGCCCGATAGGCGACGAATCCCAGGCCAGACCATCGAGGGCCATCCTGTCCCCGTCAGCGCCCTCCTGGGAGGTGGATCGTGAGCCGGCTCCAGGTCCGCAAGACCTACAAGCTCTACATAGGCGGGGACTTCCCGCGCTCCGAGTCGGGCCGGACCTTCCCCGCTCTTGACCACAAGGGCGAGGTGGTCGCCCGGATGGCCGCCGGCACCCGCAAGGACCTGCGGATGGCGGTCCGGGCGGCGAGGCGGGCCCAGCCGGGTTGGGCGGCCCGCACCGGCTACAACCGGGGCCAGATCCTCTACCGGATCGCGGAGATGGTCGAGGACCGGGCGGAGGCGTTCGGCGCGGCCGTGCGCCTCTCCGGGGCCGGCGCCGCCAGGGCCCGCCGGGAGGTCGCCCGGGCTGTCGACCGGCTGGTGTGGTACGCGGGATGGGCCGACAAGTTCGCCCAGGTGATGGGGAATCTCAATCCGGTGTCCGGTCCGTTCTTCAACATCTCTGTGCCCGAGCCCACCGGCGTGGTGGGGATCATCGCCGCGGAGGAGTCGCCGCTGCTCGGCCTGGTGTCGCGGGTGGCGCCGGTGATCGTGTCAGGGAACACCACGGTGGTGCTGGCCTCCGAGCGATGGCCGTCCCCTTCCATCACGCTGGCCGAGGCGATGGCCACCGCCGATGTCCCCGATGGGGTGGTCAACATCCTCACCGGCCCCAAGGCGGGCATGGTCCCGTTCCTGGCCTCGCACCTGGACGTGAACGCCGTCGACGCGTTCGGCGCCGAGCCCGCCATGCTGCGGGACATCGAGCAGGAGGCGGCGGCCGGGGTGAAGCGGGTGGTCCGCCCGCCCGGCGGCGACATCGACTGGGCCGAGGCGCAGAGCCCCTATGCCATTGCCGCCTTCACGGAGATCAAAACCGTCTGGCACCCCAAGGGCCTTTGACAGCCGGGTGAGTCCACCCTTGTATAAGAACGGTAAAAAATATTCGCTGTCCATGTACTATTACTACTAAGTCATACGTTAGCTTATGGCTGTATTGATGGATAGGGGTCCATCATGAGATGTATATCTCAACTCTGGCCACTGGCCACTGACCACTGGCCACTGACCTGTTTGAGAGTGATAAAAATAGTCCACCATCAGATACAATGATAGCCGGTATGTCCACTAGGTTAACCGGAGCTTGATGTATGGAAGGCTTTCATGAGGCATATAGCCCTTCATGGTGGCCTCTTCTATAATCGAGAGGGAAGGAGAGAGAGCAGATGGATGCACTACTCGTTGATTTGGCAGGCCTCCTCGGCGTGGTCGGCATCCTCTGGCGGATCAATGTCTCCACGAAGAGAGACTTGAACCGGCACCTCGACCACCAGGTTGAGGCTTTGAAGGAGGGCCAGGCCGGCTTGGCGAAGGATGTGGCCGGCTTGAAGGAGGGCCAGGCGGGGTTGGCGAAGGATGTGGCCGGTCTGGGGAAGGATGTGGCCGGGTTGACGTCGAGCGTGGCTGGGCTGGAGAAGGGCCAGGCTGAGTTGAAGGACGGTCAGGCGCGGCTCGGCGAGAACATCATCCAGTTGGCCGGCGGTCTGGGTGAGGTCCGGGGAGAGTTGAAGAGGATTGCGCCCAGGGAGAAGGTCGGCGCCGGCGGTTCGTAGCGCGTAGTGGCCGGTTGCCAGTGGCCAGTGGCCGACCCTGAAGAATCAAGTTCGCTGTGGCCCTTGAGTTTTGTGTTGTTCCTGTCAGTCACCAAGTCACACCACCTCACTGACCACTGACCCTCTGACATCTGGCCACTGACCCTCTGACATCTGGCCACTGGCCACTAACTCGTAGGAGCCGCGTCGGCCGCGAGCGCCCAGCTCGTCCCTTCGGCTAGCTCCAAGGCTCTCCCACCCACCCCTATACATATATATATATGGGCACAGGAACCATCACACCCGCCGACCCGTAGCCCGGCCGGCGAGCCACCCAACCCCCAACTACCGAAGGGTTCCGGCAACTGCCCACTGGAAGCCACCTGAAGCCGCTGCCCCCCGACTGGCCACTGGAAGCCACTGACCGCCGGGAAACTTCCGAGAACGCGAAAAAATGCCACCCCGCCCGACGGGGCAGGAACGGCCCGGCTGGGCCGGTTTCGGCCTCCCGGTAGCCGCCGGTCCACCGTTTCGGCCCTTCCCAGGCCACCCCGGAGGTCTCGCCACCCGCCTTCCCGGGCCGTCGTTCCACCGCCAACCCCCCGCGCCTCCCGCCAAAACCGTGCCCGAGCCGCCCCCGATACCGCCATCCATCGCCCGGACCGCCGGAATCTCGGGCGAAAACGGGAAACAAATGCCACCAAAGGCCTTAAAACCGACGCGAACCAACTACAATGACGCCAGGGAACCGAGCCGCCGCCCACTACGCATCGGGCGGAAGGGTCTCACCGACCGCCCGAGTCCGGCGCAGTTCGGAGTCTCCGTAAGCTTGCGTTGCCGATTGGCCGTAGGTAGCGTTACCCCCGACATTGGCTGAACAGGGCCCGCCGCGAGGATGCGTCTCCCGACGCTTCACATAAACAAGCGCGTGGGTGGGCGGCGTGTTATATTGAATGGCTAGCCGGGCCACAGGTGTCATATATCCTGCTCGGCGGCCGACAAAGCATACGAAGAAAGGAAGGGAGGGCAGATGCCCCTGATAGCGAGGCAGCGATCGCGGCTGGCTGTGCTGGCTGTGCTGGCCTTGGTGGGTTCGCTTCTTGCCGTTTCTGCGGTGCCGGTCGCCGCTGATCACAACGATGCGGACGGCACCGCGGACTCAAAGGCTATGTATTCAGCCTGCGTAGGTGCCGCTACCGAGGATGCCGGTTTCACCGACATGGGCAACAGCTTCGCCGCTGATGCCGCGAATTGCTTGGCCCACTACGGGATCACAGTTGGAACCGGGGACGGCGCGTTCTCGCCCGACAAGGCTGTAACCAGGCTGCAGATGGCCAGGTTCCTGTATCGGGCAGCCGGTCCTGCCGGTATTGACACGATGATGGTCTCCGATCAGAACGTGACCGACTCGGATGACGATGCCGTCAACGCGGTGGTCGCTCTGGGCATCATGGCGCCGCGCTCGGAAGGCGTGTTCGATCCATCCGGCACGGTGACCCGCAGCGATATGGCCGTCCATCTGGCTGGCTTCCTTTCCAATGCCCTCACGGGCCCCGGTGGCACCGACATCGATGACCTCAAGAACGGTCATGCGAGCGGCAAGTCGCCGTTCACCGACATCAGTGGAGTCTCGGTTGGCGCTCACAAGGCCATCAGGGACATCTTCGAGTTGGGCGTGACCACGGGTACGACTGCCACCACCTTCTCGCCGAATGATCCGGTGAGCCGGGCCCAGATGGCTGCGTTCATCACCCGGGCGCTGGGGCACACAAATGCTCGCCCCGCGGGTATCACCGCACAGGGTCCTGCAATGGCCTTTGTGGACGCCGCAGTAGGTGCCGGCGGCGACGCCGACATCTCGGTGTCCGTCCGTGACGACGATCATCAACCGGTGCCCGACGCGTCGATCGGCGTGATCAGCACCGAAACTCCGGATGAGGCGTTCGACGACGCCGGCGAGTGCGTAGCGGCGAAGGTGACGAGCAGCGGCGCTGGTTGCAAGATCACCACCAGTGACGAGGCCACGGATCCGGACGGCAATGCTGAGATCTCGATCGACCTTGGCAATACGGCCGGTACCACCACCGCTTGGGTGTGGACGGGTGACACCGGTGATGCCTTCGATGCCGACACCACCGAGAACGCGAAGGTCGAAGTAGACCGGATTCTCGAGGCGACCGGCCTGAAGGTCACCGTCGACACGAAGAAGAACGCCAAGTTCCTCAAGTTCGGCGACACCGTGACCTACACGCTGCAAGCAGTGGACGCGAACGGCGATGCGGTTGCGCACAAGGGTGCGAGCGTCAAGATCACATCGACCATTGAGGACATCACTCCCAGCATCGCTACTGACGGCACCCGCAACGCGGATGAGCTCCACCGTGACGATTCCGAAACCACCGAGGCCGTTCACAAGACGGACGCGGCTGGCCAGATCCAGATCAGCTTCACGGCAGACGATCCGGAGTCGGGCAACGATAAGCGCGGGGATAGGATTGAGCTTTCCATGGTGCTGGAGGATGCTTCCTTGACGCTGAATGTGACCGGAGCCAACGACCGAGACAGCACTACAGTTGGCATCCAGATCACTTGGTCGGACGCCGCTTCTGACGCCGCTGGTGGAACGCTGTCACTCAGTTCGCCCGTCCGTTACCACGAAGTCGATTCTGCTGGCGGGGCGGTTGGCAATGCACTGATGGCCACTCTGGTCGACCAGTACGGTGATCCGGTCAGGGGCCAGAAGGTCAGTGTGTGGTCCACCGTGACCAACACGGCTACTGCGACCCTTGGTCTTGGCGGCCGCACGCTTGACACCGCGGGCTCGGCCACGAACCCGGCTGATAACCGCACCACCAACAGGAGCGGTGTGGCTACCAAGCGGTACACGCGGTCCGGCACGACGGCGGAGTCGGAGGTTCTTGGCGCCAGTCTGAAGATGGTCAACGGCGACTGCCGAGACACCGACGCAGGTTGCACCGAGACTGATGACACAGACGTGATCGCTGCAAGCGCCGTCACTACTCTCACCCACTACTGGGCTGTAAGGGCCACTGCGGATGTGGCGGCTTCTGCCGTCCTGGTAGCGGACAAGGACAACAACAGCATCGTGCTCACCACGGGCACGTCGCTGGTGACCTACAAGTCTGGTGAC
>JAJEIM010000023.1 GCA_022827785.1 Acidimicrobiia bacterium | reverse complement strand
GTACAACACCTCAACGTTGCACGCCTCGGCAACCTCCATCAGATTGTCCAAGACCTGGGTCACGAACGGGATACCAGCAGTCAGGTCCCCATAACCAATCGTCAAACCCGTCCCGTCATAACCCTGACACACAGCAGGCATGTCGGCGGCCATCGCCGTGGCCGAGCCATCATCCATGTCGTCATCGTCGGTTCCTGTGGCGGGAGCCGTGGTGGCCTCGGTAGCGGCCGGGGCGGCAGTGGTCTCCGCCGGTTCGTCGTCGTCGCCTCCACAAGCAACGGCTACCAGCGATAGGGCCACTAGTACCGCCAGCAACTTGAGTTTCCTCATCAATCCTCCCTCTGATCGCTAAAAGGTTCCCCGTCCCAGCCGGGGAACCGGCAAGCACGACCGGCTAGCTCCGGACATGAGTACCAGCAGGTTAATCGAACGAAACCAGCCTCAGGCCGGGAAACTCCCGGCCTCGTTTCCGGCACCGCGTACGGGCTATTCTTCCGGCCCAGAAACGCAACCGGGGAGGCCCAAGATGAGTGATGCCAGCTTCGTGGACACGCACGTGCACTTCTGGGAGCGGCCCCACCCCACGCTGGTCTGGGTCTGGCTGGAGGACGACTTCATCCATCCCCAGTTGGGCGACACGGTTCTCCTCAAGTCGATGAAGCAGTACGCGATCGACGAGTTCACGGCCGAGGTCGAGGGTGCGGGCGTCTCCAAGGCGGTCCACGTACAGGCGGCCATCGGCTCCGAGGACCCCGTCGAGGAGACCAAGTGGCTCCAGGCGATGGTCGACCGCACCGGTTACCCGCTCGCCATCGTCGGGGACGCCCGCATGCAGAGCCCCGACGTAGAAGCGACCATCGAGCGTCACGTCGAGCACGCCAACTTCCGCGGCATGCGTGACTTCGCCCAGGGCGACTACCTGGTCGATCCGGACTTCCATCGCGGCTACGCGCTGCTGGAGAAGTACAACCTCGTATACGACCTCGATGTCTTCTGGGAGAACATGCACAAGGCAGCGGCCATGGCGGCCAAGTTCCCCAACATCATCCTGGTGGTCGACCACGCCGGCTTCCCGCAGGAGCGGACCGCCGAGTATTTCTACAACTGGCAGAAGGGCATCGCCGAGTTCCGGGGCATGGACAACGTCTACATGAAGATCTCCGGTCTGGGCATGGGCGACCACATGGCCGGGCGGAAGTGGACGCTCGACACCATCAGGCCGTGGGTGGAGAGCTGCCTGGAGGTGTTCGGGGTGGAGCAGAGCTTCTTCGGCACCAACTGGCCGGTGGACAAGGACTACTCGACCTACCCCGTGCTGATCGACGCGTACCGCGAGCTGATCTCCGGCTACAGCGAGTCCGAGCAGACGGCGCTCTTCTCCGGCAACGCCGAGAAGGTCTACCGGATCTAACTCGAGTGGCCACGTGGCCATTGGCCACTGACCACTAGTGGGTAGGAGGGGAAGCGATGAGGAGAACGGCCCTTGTCACCGGATCGGCACGCGGGATGGGCGCGGCGATCTGTCGGGTCCTCCGCCAGGACGGCCTGCGCGTGATCGGCGCCGACATCATCGAGCACGAGCACGATGACTCGGACCGCTACATCGAGATCGACCTTTCCGATCCCGCCGAATGCGAACGCCTCGTCGCCGAAGCCGGCGAGGTCGACGTGCTGGTCAACAACGCCGCCATCTTCTTCCACAAGCCGATACCCGAGTTCACCGTTGACGACTTCGACTACACCATCGCGGTGAACCTGCGCGCCAACTTCCTCCTCTGCCGCGGCGTGGTGGAGGGCATGAAGGAGCGCGGCTGGGGGCGGATCATCAACATCTCCAGCGTGGGCGCCCGCACGGGCGGGGTATCGGACTCGGCGGTGTACAACGCCACCAAAACGGCCATGATCTCGCTGACCAAGAACTTCGCCCGCAACTACGGGGCCTACGGCGTGACCTCCAACGCGGTAGCACCCGGGTTCGTGGAAGGGTTCATGACCAGCCATGTGACCGATGCCGACCGGGCCCTGTACCTGAGCCAGATACCGGTGGGTCGGTCCTGCCAGCCCGAGGAGATCGCCAACCTGGTCTCGTTCCTGGCAGGGGACGGCGCCTCGTTCATCACCGGCGCCACCATCGACATCAACGGCGGCTGGGTGATGACCTAGCGGGAGCCAGGATCACAACAGAACGCCCAGCCTGTCCAGGCCTCGGGTTCCCCTTCGTCAGGTCTCGATGGTGCAGACGGGGGTGCCTACGCCTACCTCGTCGTCGATGTCGACCAACAACTCGACCACTGTGCCGGCCACGGGCGACGGAAGCTCAGCTTCGACCTTGTCGGTTTCCACTGTCATCAGACAGTCGCCCACGGACACCGCGTCCCCCACCGAGACCGCCCATTCCAGCACCAGCACCTCGTCCACGGTCTCGCCGAGTTTGGGCATCTTCACGTTGCTGCGCATCCCGGTCTCCCTACTAGCGGGCGTGGATGTTGGTGAACATGTCTTCCACCGTCGCCCGGTCGGCGGCTGAGGCCTCGGTTTCGGCTGCGGCGATCCGGGCGGCGACCCGGGCCTCGATCTGCTCGGCCTCCTCCTCGGTGAGCTCTCCGTCCTCGATCAGGCGCCGCCGGTAGGTGTTGATCGGGTCGCGCTCGTACCAGCGGTCGAACTCGCCCTCCGGGCGGTAGGGTGCCGTGTCCGCCCTCGAGTGGCCGGCGTACCGGTAGGTCTTCATCTCGAGCAGGGTCGGACCTTCGCCCGCCCGGGCCCGTGCCAGCGCTCCCGCCACGGCAGCCTCCACGGTCTCGACGTCCTGGCCGTCCACCACCTCGCCCGGTATGCCGTAGGAGGCGGCCCGGTCCGCGATGTTCTCGACAGGCGTGGTGATGTGGATGGCGCTGTACTCCCCGTACTGGTTGTTCTCGCAGATGAACACGGCCGGCAACTTCCAGATGGCGGCCAGGTTCAGCCCCTCGTGGAAAGCGCCGATGTTGGCTGCGCCGTCCCCGAAGATGGCGATGGCGGCGCCGTCAGTGCCCTTCACCTGGGCGGTCAGGGCCGCCCCGGCCGCAACTGGGATGCCGGCGCCGACGATGGCGAAGGTCGGCAGCAACCCGACGGACGTGTCACAGAGATGCATGGAACCGCCCAGACCCCCCACCGAGCCGATCCGGCGGCCCATGATCTCGGCCAGGACGGTCAGCGGAGGCATACCCAGCGCCAGCGCATGGCCATGACCGCGGTACGTGCAGGTGACCGTGTCGGTGGGCCTGGCGGCGGCCGCGATGCCGACCGAAACCGCTTCCTGGCCCTGGCAGGTATGGGTGGTGCCGTGGACGAGGCCCTCGAAGAACATGGCCTGGACCCGATCCTCGAAGCTACGGATCTCGAACATCGCCTCGTAGCGGGCGACACGGCCGGACTTGAGATGGAGGCGTCGTTCCAGGGAGGCGTTGGCGCCGCTCATGCCATCACCTCCCGACTCTCCCACCAGTGGGGCGGTCGGGTTCCGGTGTCGAGCAGGGCGCCGATCTGGCCGGAGATGTAATCCGGACCCGGCATGTAACGCTGCTCCAATTCCTTTCCGTACGGAACGTGGATGTCAGGACAGGTGATGCGGACAGGGGGCGCCTTGAGGTCGGAGAACAGGTCACCGGTCACGAAGGCGGTGATCTCCCCGCCCCATCCACCGGTCAGCGGGTTCTCCTCCACCGTCACCAGGCGTCCGGTCTTCGACACCGACTCTGCCAGCGCCTCCTTGTCGTAGGGGACCAGGGTCTGGAGGTCGATGACCTCGGCGGACCAGGGTGCTGCCTCGGCAGCCTGGAGGGCGGCGGGGACCATGGCGCCCAGGGCCACCACGGTCACATCTGATCCTTCGCGGACGGTGGCGGCCTCGCCCAACGGGACGATGCCCTCCTCGCCCCTCTGGACGGGCTCTCGCTTGGCGTAGAGGGCCCGAGGCTCCAGAAACACGACCGGGTTGTCGTCGCGGATCGCTGACCGGAGCAGACCGTAGGCATTGTGGGCGCCCGAGGCGACCGCCAGCTTGACCCCCGGCGTGCTGTACATCCACGACTCCAGCGTCTGGGAGTGCTGGCACCCGAAACCGAGTCCCGCCCCGATCGACCCCCGCACCGTGAGCAGCACCGTGACCGTCCCGCGCGACAGGTAGTGGAACTTGGCCGCCTCGGTGACCAGCTGGTCGAGAGCCACTCCGATGAACTCGATGAACATGATCTCGATCACCGGGCGGAGCCCGGTGGAGGCGGCGCCCACGGCGGCGCCCAGGAAGCCCATCTCCGAGATCGGGGTGTCGCGCACCCGCGACGGCCCGAACTCGTTGAGCAGCCCCGCCGAGGTCTTGAAGGGCCCTTCGGCCACCGCGATGTCCTCGCCGAACATCACCACATCGGGGTTGTCGCGCATCTCATCGGCCAGCGCCGCGGCGATGGCTTGGTTCATCCGCATCTTGCGCATGCTGACCTCCTCGGGCTGCCGCGACTATACCGAGACCAGCCCCCGGGTACTAGAGGGCTTGTGTCCTTAGTCTGGTCTGGCTAAGCTATAACCATGCCTACCACGATGGTGAACACTCATGAAGCCAAGTCCAGACTGTCCGAGTTGATCCGCCAAGCCCAGGAGGGCGGCGAGGTCATCGTCGCTAGGAATGGACAGCCTGTGGCCAAGATCATCGCGTGGCCTCCGCCCCGCCCTGAACGCCGACCCGGCGCATGGGCAGGCAGGGTCCGGTACCACGGCGATATCGTCGGATCCGACAGGGATGTCGTCGCAATGTTCTCCGAATCGGCGAGTGGCGGAACGGATTGAGGCTCCTGGTCGACAGCCACGTGGCTCTCTGGTGGCTGGACGCACACCCATCGCTGGCGCCCAGGTGCCGCCGTTCGATCGAGGAGGCGGACGTAGTGTTCTTCTCGGCAGTTACCCCGTGGGAACTCGGGATCAAAAAGGCTCTCGGCAAGGTCTCATTCCCCGCCGGTCTGACTGACAGACTGGAGGCCGAGGGGTTCGAAGCGCTTTCGATCTCCGCTCGGCATGCCGAGCACGCGGCGACCCTGCCACCGCATCATCGCGACCCTTTCGACCGGATGCTGGTTGCGCAGGCACAGCTCGAATCCCTGTCTCTGGTCACCGCCGACCGTTCACTCCAGCCCTACGAGGTAGACCTGATCGACGCCTTGGAGTGATCTCACATCGTTACCCTACGGTCGTTCTCCCCTCGTTTGAAGGCGGCGATCAGGGCGCCTGCCAGAGTCTCCAGATCTCCTCGGCGGCCTGTCTACGGGTCTTTCCGTCCATGAGAATGCTCATGTGGGAGGCTTCCCGGTACAGGCGCTTGCGGGCCTCCCAGATCTCGGTGTAGCGCGCGGCCAAGTCGTCATGACCGATCAGCAAGGGGCGGTTCTTGGTCTTGCCCTTGGCGATCAGGGAAGCGATAGAGGGCTTGAGCCATACCACCAGGCCGGTCTGCCGCATCAGGGAGCGGTTCGCCTTTTCGAGGATGGCGCCACCACCGGTGGCCACCACCAACCGTTCCTCGAGCCCGGCGATCCGCGCCACCTCCTCGGACTCCATGGACCGGAAAGCAGCCTCGCCCAGTGTGGCGAAGATCTGAGGAATGGTCATTCCCGCCTGCTCCACGATCTGATCGTCCGTATCCACCAAAGGGAACCCGCTGCGTTCGGACAGCCTCCGGCCCACCTTGGTCTTGCCGGAACTCATCATCCCGATCAGCCACAGCTTGGAAGTCATACCTGCACCCTATCCGGACCGGTCAGACGCGATCCAACGTTGGCGGACCGCCGCGGGAGGACTCAACCGGGACCGCCTACCCGGTATCCGGGGGGCGGTTTTTCCCCATCAGGTGCTCCACGTTGCGGCGTAGTCATGGTCGCGGTTGGCAAGCACCAGCAGTCCAAATCCCGGTCCGCTTCGATAAGAGCATCAAGAAGTTGGAGGGTTGCCACAGGATTGGCGTTGTCGTCCAGGTCCCGACTAGCAGGCGGCGGTCACAGCAGTCCCCGGAGAATCTCCTGCCTGACACCTGCGACGTAGGTGATGGTCGGGTTCACCACCTGGGTGGCGCGCGCTTCGAGAACCTGGCTCAGCAGCAGGACGGCTTCCCGGGGTTCGAGCCCGTAATCGGCATGGATCCAGCGGATCAACTCGCCGACGGCCGACCTGAAGGCGCTCTCCGCGGGTCGGTCGGCCGCCACAGCGAAGATGCGATCGGGGGTGACGATCCGGGGCCACATCATCCCCGCCGGCCGTTGCGCCAGTTCGACCCTCAGCCGCAGAAGGGCACTCGTCTCGACACCGGTGCCGCCTATCTCGCCGTCGCCCTGCACCGCGTGAACATCACCGAGATGCAGCAGGGCGCCGGGGACATTGACGACCAGTCGGACTCTGGCGCCCGGCCCGACCTCCTGCACGTCCATGTTCCCGCCCCAGCGCCCGACGCGTATCGTCGACTGCGCTTCGTGGGCGGGGGCGACGGCCACCATCCCCACCATCGGTCGGGCAGGGATGGTCAGTCCTCGATCCCAGATCACGTCATCGCCTCGTATCCGAACCGCTCGCGCCGCGGCGAGGTCCGACGCCGTGACGGGCGTGCTCGGAAAGAGCCGGTTGCTCCCCGCGAATGTGGCGTACCCGACCGGCGCCAATTCCATGTCCTCGATCACGACCTCTATCGCCATTCCCGGCTCGGCGCCGCGCACCCATATGGCGCCCGAGGACGGGTTGGCGCCCTCGACCTCGTAGGAATGGTGTCTCGACCAGTCGTCCCGGAGGTCGTCGGGCACCACGGAGATGTCGGGACCCCGGTTCATCTGGGTGACCACCTCGAACACCTCGCCCGGCTCCACCCGCAGGGTGGGGCGGTTGTTCGGGCTCGCCTCGTAATAGAGGGGAGAAGGCCCCTGGCGCCGGATCATCTGCCGTTCATCCTCCCAGGATCCTCGCCAGCCGGTCGGCGCCTATACTCCCGCCGCTAACTATGCAGGCTACGGGACCGTCCCTCTGATCTCCGAGGGCCGCGGCGAGGGACATGGCGCCGGAACCCTCCACCACCAGCTTGTTCCCCAATGCGAGGTGGGCGATGGCCGTGCGCACGTCGTCTTCGGAGACCAGGACGACCCGGTCCACGACCGAACTCACCAGCGGGAACATCTCGTCGACGACCACCGGCACCGACGTGCCGTCGCAGATCGTTGCCGCTGCCTGGACCCATGCCGGCCTGCCGGCCTCCAGCGCCGCTCCCAGCGAGGGGCAGGCTGTGCTCTGCACCCCGACGACTTCGACGGCAGGTCGCAGTTCCTTGATCACGCTGCCTATCGCCGACACCAGGCCGCCGCCCCCCACAGGTATGTAGACGGCCGCCAGCTCGGGAAGCTCATCGAGTACTTCGAGACCGATCGTTCCGGAGCCCGCCAGCATCGCCCGGTCACCCCAAGGATTGAGGTAGCTGTACGGCTCCTGCTCCCACCCCCGGTCGAAGACGTAGTCCATAAGCGCCGAGAACGGCACCGGCACCGGGGTGACGCCGTAGGAGCGGACCCCATCGACCTTCACTCTCGGGGCGCTGTCCGGCAGGAGACTCCTGGCCGGGACCCCCAGAAGGTTGGCCACGTAGCCGAGGGCCTGGGCGGTGTTGCCGGCACTCTGCGTGCTCAGCCCCCGCTCGCGCTCGGCGGCGGACAGTGAGCGGCCCCAGTTCAGCACGCCCCGGAGCTTGAACGATCCGGCAGGCTGCAGGCATTCCGCCTTCAGCCAGATCGGTTCTCCCGGCTCCATGGTCTTGTACCGCAATACCGGTGTACGCAACGCCACGCCGCTTATCCGACCGGCCGCCTCCTCCACCTCACGGATGGACGGTGGAGGAATGGGAGGGCCTCCGGAGCCGGTTCTCATCTGGTTCATTCGTTCACTCCCTGCCAGGTTTGCCGGAACAGATCGCAGGGTAGGGTACGCCGACCTCCAGAGGGCTACGGCGAGGAACCAGCCGCCACCTACCAAAACCCATGGCACGGGTGTATATGTAGGAGAGCGCCAGCGATGGGCTCCGGGGAGGATCAGCCAGGATGAGATTCCTTGATCAGGATTCGGATAGCCTCCCACTCCGGCAGGAACGGCGGACGAGATGATGTCACCGGCTATTCGCACCTGATCGCGGTACCAGCCCAGCGCACCGTCCAGCGTGATCTCCCGTTCCGTCGGTGACGAACCGGCGGTGTAAGCGCCGTCTGCCAGACGCCTACGGAGACGACCAGACGCTAACGATGACGACGTCCACTCTGGTGTCGCCGGGCATGACGGTCAACACGGTATCGGTCCAGAAGAGCATCTCGCCGTCGGCTCCATATACCGTTGCCGCGACCGAGTATTGGCGCTCGGGGTCGAGTTCCCCAGTCCATGTCAACCTATAAGTGAGCGGAAGGATGGTCACGCCCTCGTACGCCTCCTCCGCGATAACCGTCGACGGATGATCGGCGAGGGAAACATCCTCGAGCTGCACTACCACCCGCGACTCCGGTATGTGCGACAGCTCGTAGGCACCCTCGATAGTGATATCCCCGGTCAAAACGCGAACCGTGGAGGCAACCGTTGTACCGACCGTTCCATCCGTTACAGCCGGGGATGAGTCCTCACTGCTACAGGCGCCCGCCATCACGGCCAGTGCCAACACAGCACCGAGAAAGACTCGAACGGCTGCTACGGGCCTGAGCGGTTTCATGGAAGCCATCGACCGGCCTCCTTCCTGTTGCTTGTCCTATATGACACCGCGGGAACGTCCACGGGTTCCCCGATGTGCAATAAGCGTCGCGGACAATGCGCACGTAGGGATGGAGCAGGCCGAGACTGTTCCGTCCGGCTATTCCGCAAGACGCATCGACCCGCGCAGCCAGGTGACGCCTTCCTTGACCATGCGGTCTTCTTGGCTGCCGGGGGGGAGGGTGGCTAGTTCGACGCAGGCGAGGCCGTTGAAGCCGGCTGAGCGGAGTTCGGCCAGGACGCCGGGGAGGTCCAGGTCGCCTTGGCCGAGGGAGGTGCAGGGCCACCAGCCGCCGGGGTTGCCGAAGTCGGCTGCTGAGAGGTCCAGGTCCTTGACGTGGACCATGTCGGTCAGCGGAGCGAGGAGGCGGGTGGCTTCCATAAGGTCGCTGCCCACCCTGACGACGTTGGCCGTGTCGAGCACCACACCCAGGTTGGGAGCGTCCACCCGGTCGATCAACTCGGCCAGCGCGGGGACCGGGAGCGCGGCGTGGGTCTCGATCGCCAGCCTGACTCCTCGCTCGGCGGCGTGCTGGCAGGCTTCGGCCACCCGGGGGACGAGGCGTTCGACGGAGATATCGGCGGGCTCCAGACCCCAATGGGTGTACGTGCCCACCACCAGGCGAACCAGACCCACGCCCATGCCGGCGGCGATGTCGATGACCCGGAGCAGATCCTCGAGCCGTTCCCGGGAGGTACCCATCTCCAGGCCTCCGGGATGGCCCCAGGCCAGCACGGCTTCTAGGCCGGTGTCGTCCAGGGTCAGGGCCAGGCGCTCGCGGAAGGTGGGGTCATCCAGGTCCAGGTAACAGGTCTCCAGGCTTACCCCGTCGACCACCAACTCGGCAGCCCGGTCCAGGAAATCCCAGGTTGTCCAGCGGGTTCCCGGGTCCTCCTCGCCCGCCCGTATCTCGCCGAAGAAGCGATGGTACGAGTAGGTGTCGATCCCGACCCGCATACCGCTAGTCGAGGCCGGCGACCCTGGCCAGACCTCCCGTGCGGAGACTCTCGTAGGCGGCCGCGACCACCTCGACCGACCTGGCGCCGACCTCTCCCGGCGACCGGTTGGGCACGTCCTTGCCCTGGGTGAGGTCGATCAGGGTGCTGGGGGGCCCGTCGCACTGGTACAACCCGGCGTGATCGGGCAGGTCGGGCTTGCTGTCCACACCGTCCTCCCGGAAGTGCCAGAGGAAGTCCCGCTCCAGGTCGACGATCAGCTGGCCCTCGGAGCCGTAGAAGCGCACCTGGAGCTGATGGCGTGGCCACGGCTCGTCGGCGATGTCGCCGATACCGGCCTGGCTGGGACAGCTGGCGCCGCTCAGAACCCCGGTGGCGCCCGACTGGTAGCGGATGCTGATGGCGTCGTGCAGGTCGACCCGGGCGCCGACGTTGTTCATCAGGGCGAACACGTCCTTGGCCCGCTCCCCGCTCAGCCACAGGGCCAGGCCCATGGCGTGGCTCAGCTGGGCAGGGGCATAGCCTCCCCCGGACATGGCCGGGTCGGTCCAGGTGTCCCAATCGGGCATGAAGTCGGAGGCCGAGCCCTCGTAGGCGCCGGTTGCCTTCAGCAGCTCCCTGGTACCCGAGGCCATCGCCACCAGGATGTGCTCGATCTCGCCGACCCCGCCGTCCTCGGTCATCATCCGCTTGGCCTCGATGACGGTGGGCCGGTAGTGCCAGCCGAACGAGATGACCAGTTGGCGGCCCAGCGCCTTGGCCGTTGCGTCGAGATCCCATGCGTCGGCCGGGTCGATGGTGACCGGCTTCTCGCAAAGCACGTTGGCGCCGGCCTCCATGGCGGCCTTGGCGTGTTCATGGTGGAACACCGACGGGCTCCCGACCACAACCGCGTCCAGATCGTGTTCGAGGGCCTCCCGGTAATCCTCGGTGATGTGCTCGAAACCGAAGCGGTCCTTCAGCATCTCGAGGGCATCCATACCCTTCCGAACGGCCACCACCAGCTCGACGTCTTCCCGTGCCTTCAGTACGGGGATGTGGTTGCTCGCCGCCCAAGAGCCGGCGCCGATCACTCCAACCCGCACCCGATCGTTCGCGCCCATGAACCCTCCTATCCGCTGTCGACACCGAGCGCTCCGAACAATAATCGCGCCTCCCGGCGGGTCACATTTCCGGAGCACCAGGCTGGATAGCCCTGAGGGGGCGGTGCTAGTGGTCTGTCTGTGGAATGGCGGTGTGGTATGGCGTCGGCAGCGGTGTTCCTCGCAAGGCCCGCTGACGAAGGCGTACCCGCAGCGGTACGTTGAGGAAGCGGAACGCAGCGACGGGACGCCGATGGTCGCCAGAGCACGCCTGGTTATTCTGCAGGCAGACCACTAAATTCGATCGAGCACCCAGACCGTTGAGGAGGCTTTCATGCAGCGAGCGTGCTTCACGTTCGAGATCTATCCGGACAAGATCGACGAGTACAAGAAGCGCCACGACGAGATCTGGCCCGAACTGGTCGAGGAGATCCAGAAGGCCGGGCTCAAGAACTACAGCCTGTTCCGCCGCGGCACCCAGATCATCGCCTACGTCGAGGCCCACCCCGACGTGGCCACCGCCTTCGGCAAGATCGGACCCACGGAGGTGAACGCCCGCTGGTCGAAGTGGTTCGAGGACGTGATCCTGAGCCTCGTGGACGAGGACGGCAACCTCTACTGGGCCGACGAGGTCTGGCACCTCGACTGAACAACTGCCCCGCCCCTCGGCGGTGCGAGCATCATGGCGCACCCGGGGGTCGGTGGCCCGCCAGCCACGGCGGGTTGGGAAGTAGGCGTCCCGGCGGGTAGAAGCCGGGCCTGGCAGCCAGTACGGCGGGAACTGCATTAACGAGCAGGGCCGCGGTGGTGGACACGGCCGGCATTCCCGGTTCCATCGTGAGGTCGAGTTCGTTCTCCCCGTGGATGCGGATACGGTCGCGGGTCTCCAAGCCGACCGCTTCCGGAGCGACATGCAAGGACAGTTCGAACCGGAGCCATTCCCGTCCTCCCACCATCGCCGTGGCCAGCTGGACGACGCCTGCGGTCTCGGGTGGCTCGATCGTGTACCCGGCCAGGACATGGACGCGATCTGCGAGTACCGGTTCGATCTCCTCCTCGAACCGCTCGATCTCGAGCCCCATCCCGTCCGCGATGATGCGGGCGCTCTCCGCGAAGCCGATATGGCCCCGGACCCTCCGGGACCGGACGGCCCTGCGGAACTCGGCCTCCGTGTAGCCGACACCCAGCGAACGGTGAACATCCCGGCCGAACACCGACGCGTCGAGCGTGCGCTGGACGACGATCTTCGAGACGTCCCAGGCGGCCCCCGCCAGCATGAGCGGGAGGGCGTCGAAGGCAAAGCCGGGATTGATCCCGGTGGCGGCGATGGCCAACCCGGCCTCCTGGGCGGAACGCTGCAGAAAGGCGGCGGTCCCGGGCTGTTCGACATCCGGCCAGGCGAGTTCCTCGCTGGTGCACACGACGTGGACACCCTTCCGGACGCACAGCCCGATCACGGGCAGCACGTAGTCGAGTTCGGACCTGGTCGCTACGAGCGCGAGGTCGGGACGCGCCTGCTCCAGCATGACCTCCGGATCCGCCCACACGCGAATCCCGGACCAGGCGCCGGCCGCGGGTCGCCCGGCCGCCCCTGAAGGACTGCGGACGGCACCCACCACATCCATCCAGGGTCGTTGCCGGCACAGGTCCAGCGCTGCGGTCGCGACGCTGCCCACACCGAAGAAGGCGATCCTCACCCGCTCCGCTGGGCTCCGGTTCTCCTGCGATGACTCCATCAGACCTCCCGCGAAGACGCCCTAGCCCGCCGGCGCTGACCGACCCTCCGACCCATGCGCCCGGATGCGGGCGACGGCTCCGGTGCTCGCGCTCTCGTAGGCGGCGCTCAGCAACTCGACGGTCCTGGCGCCCACGTCGGCGGGGGACCGGTTCTCCGCCGCGTTTCCGAGGGCCAGCTCGATCAGGACGTCGGGTGGATCGTCACATCCGTAGAGACCGGCTCGGGGTGGTAGATCGACCTTGACGTCCTTGCCGTCGTCGCGGAAGAGCCACAGGAAGTCCCGTTCCAGATCGGCCACGAGATGGCCTTCCGTCCCGTAGACCCGGACCTGGAGCTGGTGCCGGGGCCACGGAGCGTCCTCCTGATCGACCGCGCTTCCCCCGGGCGGGGACGACGCGCCGGATATCGAGCCCGTGGCCCCGGAACCGAACCGCACGCTGATCGCGTCATGCAGATCGATTCCGGCGCCCTCGTCGTTCATGAAGGCGAAGACCTGGGAGGCGCGCTGGCCGGTGAGCCACAGCGCCAGCCCTAGGGCGTGACTCAGCGCCGCGGGGGCGTACCCTCCGCCGGAGAGCCGGGGATCGGTCCAGGTCTTGGCGGCGGGCTGGAAGAAGGCGTCCTGGCCCCGGTAGCTCCCCGTACCCTGGAGGAGGCCCCGCAGGCCCGAGGCCATGGCCACCAGGACGTGCTGGACGTCTCCCACGCCGGGGGTCTCCATCAGCCTCTTGGCCTCTATGGCGGTGGGACGGTAGTTCCAGCCGAGGGCGAGGAGCAGGTGGCGGTCCCGCTCCGAGGCGATGTCATGGAGTTCCCAGGCATGTTCGGGCTTCGTGGTGAAGGGCTTCTCGCACAGGACGTGGGCTCCCGCCTCCAGCGCCGCCTTCACATGCTCGTAGTGGAGCCCTGCCGGGCTGGCCACGACCACCGCGTCCAGGCCGAGTTCCAATGCGTCCCGGTAATCGTCGCTGACGTGTTCGAATCCGAACCTCTCGCGGAGCAGGGCCAGCGCCTCGCGGTTGGTCCGGACGGCGCTCACCAGCTCGACGTCCTCCCGCGCCGCCAGGATCGGGATGTGGTTGGCGATCGCCCAGGAACCGGCGCCGATTACACCTACCCGAACCCGCTTCCCGTCCACAATGCTCGGCTAGCCGTAGGGGTTGACGAACGGGCTCTCGACCTCGAACGGCCTTCCCCCCTCGGCGAACTGGATCAGCTCGATCGAGATGTCGTCCGGGTCGCGCAGGTAGCAGGTGAGGGCGCCCTCGTACCTGCCCCAGGCGCAGCGCACCGGCTCCGGCGAGACGAACACTGCGTGGTCCCGCATCCGCTCGTAGTCCCGGTGGATGTCCTCGGTTTCCAGGCAGAGATGGGTGTTCCCCGCGTTGTAGGTGGCCATGTCCACCCGGCCGGGCGGTGGGTTGTGGTACTGGAGCATCTCGAGCACCGAACCGCCCGGCAATGCCCAGAAGGCGCCCGACATGTCACAGTTGGGATACCCGACGATCTTGCCGACGTAGTCCTCGACGTCGGCGGCTATCCAGGTGCCCTGCATGAAGGGCTCCTTCTCGAGGAACCGGGTCCACCAGGGAACCGACACCTCAAGGTCGGTCACCGCCACCCCCACGTGGTCGATCGAAAGAAAACCCATCCGTTACCTCCCTGGTCGTGCTGTCCACCACCTCGGAGGTGGCGCCTCCACCATCGATACCGTCCATGAACAAGTTAGTGATGCTCGACAGGCGCTGCACGGTCTTGCGTACCATCTGACCGGATCCGGTCTCGCAAACCGCCCCGTACGCAGAAACCAGAACCGAGGAGGTCCGGGTATGCCCCGCTTCGACCGCTCAGACGTACCCGAGGCCGACCTGGAGTTCGTGGTGCTCGCCGACACCCATCACCTGGTCGATCCCGGGATGTATTCCACCAAGGGTGACTCTGTGACACCGGAGATAGTGCGCGAGTGGTCGGAGCGCGGCGACTGGGCCCTGGCACTGGCCAAGGCGACCGAGCCCGCCCTGGTCTTCCATGTGGGGGACCTGGCCCAGGAGTACCCCGGCTCCCGGTTCTTCGACACGGGCCGGCAAGCCGCGGTGACCCAGTTCGAGGAGTCGGGCCTGGACGTCAACTTCGCGGCCGGCAACATGGACATCGGCGACAAACCGGATCCGACGGTGCCCGCCGGATGGGTCGAACCGGGATTCCTGAAGCGGTGGGACGAGGACTTCGGCAAGTCGTTCTACAGCCGGACCGCAGGCGGCGCGCACTTCATCGTCCTCAACTCCCAGATCATGAACACCACCCTGCCGGAGGCCATCGAGCAGCGCGAGTGGGTGGAGGCCGACCTCGCCGCCCACGCCTCGCACCGGATCTTCATGTTCCTCCACCTTCCCCCCTTCCTGGTCGACGAGGACGAACCCGGACTGGGCAGCTACGACGTGCTGGACAACCCTGACCGGACGTGGCTGCTGGACCTGTGCAGGCGCTACGAAGTCGAGGCCCTGTTCAGCGGGCATACCCATTTCCAGGTGTTCAACCGGGCCGGCAACACCCGCCTCTACACGCTTCCCTCGACCACCACGACCAGGCCGGGCTTCTACGAGGCCTTCAACGTCCGCCCCGCCGACCGGGGATGGATCGATACCACCAAGCTCGGCTTCTTCCTGGTGAGAGTGACAGACCGGGGGCCCTCGGTGCACCTGATCCGCACCAGCGGCGAGACGCACTCCAACCACCGGGCCGGAACCCGCATCCTCACCGGCACGATCGTCGACCTTCCGCATTCTCCGGTAGCCGCATACCTGCGACTGCCCATCACCAACAAGAGCGACGGGGCGATCTCCTACCCCAACCACGTGCGGCACCGGATCCGCGACGACTACCCGCTCCTCGGCTGCGTCGAGGCGGGGATCCGCAACGTCCGGTTCCCGATCCACGACCTCGACGTGCCTCTGCAGGCCGGGCAACTTGGCGTCCTGCGTCGGGAAGGAGTGGACTTGACCGCGACCGTTCTCTGTCCAAGGCCGGATGACATAACGGCCGCGGCCCGCAAGGCCGCCGGAGCGGACTTCATCGAGGTACAGCTGACCAACCGTTTCCTTCCGGACCGCGAGGATCTGGATGCCCTGGCGGAACTGCGGGGAGCGGGCGTGCGGGTAGCCCTGGCCCCGCTGGCGCTGGAGGACACCGGCAAGGTGCATCTGCGCAGCCGGACCGGCTACCGGCCCCCGGAACTACCGCGCCTCGACGAGATGCTGGCCGGCCACGGCCTCGTCCTGGACCGGGCGGTCTGCATGGTCGACGGCTCGGAATCGGCATGGAGCGACATCCGCGCCTTCGACGCCCGACTCCGCTCCATAGGAGGGCTCGACTTCCTGGTGCCGCTGGACGCCGACGACGAGGCCAACGCCCTCGCGGCCGCGGAAGGGTTGTTCGCAGCCGCCACGATGCCCGGCTGCCGCGTCTACCTCGACCCGCTGCAGGATCTCGACCGGGTGACCAAGGTGGTTCACGGGCTGCTCGACCGGTTGTCGAACCCGCGGCCCGCCTTCCATGTGACCAGGGTGTTGAACACGGTGCTGTTCGGGGAAGGGCGACAACCGGGCAGCTATTCGGCCGTCGAGCCGGGTGGCAGCGCAAACATACGGGCTATCGAGGACCGGAGATGCGAGTTGTGGCTGGTTTCGGAAAACGAGAAGCCCCCGGCAGCCGAGGCAATACGGCGGAGGGTAGGCGGGAATGAGAGGGTCAGGCTGATCAACCCGGTAGCCGGCACGTCTTGGCAGGACACATCTGGCGTTATTGCTGACCTGGTTGCCTCGCGCTCCAGCGGCCAACTGCTCGTGGTCCAGATCCCCAAGTAGCTGACCGACCCTCGAGCTTGAGGATCGACGTGTTCACCGCTCCGCTTTTCGCACCTCGCCTGCGAAAGGACTGACTCGATCCATGAGGCCTCAGTACATGAGGGCGCCGCCGGTGACGCTGATCGCGGCGCCGCTTATGTAGCTCGCATGATCCGAGGCCAGGAAGACCACCACCGAAGCAACCTCCTCTGGTTGACCCAGACGGCCCAGGGGACAGGCGGCCACCCCGGCCGCGACCACCTCCTCGGTGTTGTCGGTGTGCTGCATGGGGGTGTCGATCGGGCCGGGGAGGAGGGTGTTGACGGTTATCCCGTGCGGCCCGTACCAGCGGGCGAAGTCGCGGCTCATGGACACCACTCCGCCCTTGGCAGCCACGTAAGCATGGGCGCCCAGCCTGGTGCCCCGGATGAAGCCCGGTGACGAGAAGTTGACGATCCTCCCGCCCCTCCCCCCGGCGACGAGCGCCTGGCCGAAGGCCCGGCACAGGAAGAACCCGGCCTTGAGATCAACGTCCAGCTGGAGATCCCACTCCTCCTCGCCCACCTCGTCAAGGGGCTGCCTCTTGAGGGTGCCGGCCACATGGGCAAGCGCCCAGAGGTTTCCCAGGGACTCCGATGCCTCCTCCACCAGGCCGCCGAGCCCTGCTATGTCGCGGAGGTCGTAACGTCTCGCGTGGTGGAGGGAGGGGCGTGCCAGCCCGGCAACCGCCCGCTTCACAGCTTCGCCCTTGATGTCGACCGCGAACACCCGCGCCCCTGCCTCGGCGAAGGCTTCGGCTGTGGCCTGGCCGATCCCCTGGGCGGCTCCGGTGACGATCACCCCCCTGCCTTGGAGGCCTGCGCCCGGGTTCCAGACGATTGCGGAGCCCCCGTGTTTCAGGCGGTGGCGCCGGTGATGTGGGCCACAACTTCCTGGCGGGTGGTCTCGGATTTGGGCAGGTCGGCCACCAACCTGCCCTGGCGGAGTATGAGCAGGCGGGTGCAGATCGACCAGACGTGTTCCATGTTGTGGGAGATGACGATCATCGCCATGTCGGTTTCCGTGGAGGACACCATCGCGCCGATCATCTCCAGTACAGCGGCGGCTTCCTTGACACCCAGCGCCGCAGTGGGCTCGTCCAGGAGTAGGAGCCTGCCACCCCAGAAGCCGGCCCGAGATATGGCGACCACCTGGCGTTGCCCGCCTGACATGGTCTCGATGTCGGCATCGAGGTTCGGAAACCGGGCAGGGAGGGCCTCGACCGCGGCCCGGGCCCTCTTCCGCATCAGCCTGCGGTTGAGTATCCCCAGCATTCCCCGCCATCCATCCCGGACCACCTCACGGCCCAGGTAGAAGTTGGCCGGGATGTCGAAGATGTCCACCAGCGCGAGCTGCTGGTAGACCGTCTCGATGCCCTCGTCCCGAGCCTCCGCGGGGGTGGAGAACACCTTTCGGTCGCCATGCAGGTACACCTCGCCTGCGGTGGGGATGACAGCTCCGGACAGGCACTTCACGAGAGTGGACTTGCCGGCCCCGTTGTCACCGAGGAGCCCTACGATCTCGTCGCGGTCCAGGGAGAAGCTCACATCGTCCAGGGCGCGTATGGTCCCGTAGTGCTTGGACAGGCCTCTGATCTCCAGCAGTGGTGCGTCGGGCACGGTGACGTACGTCATGTCGTTGCTACCTCATGGTATTTCGGACGTACCTCTCCCCCGTACATCACACATCCATCCTGACCTCGGCCTCCCGCCGTCCCAGCTGGTCGAACACCACCGCACCCAGCAGCAGGACGCCCCTGGACACCTCCTGCCAGAAGGACTGGACCTGCAGCAGGACGAGACCGTTGTCCAGCACCGCCAGGATGAGGATCGCCACCAGGGTGCCGATCACCGAGCCCCTCCCCCCGTACAGGCTGGCCCCGCCCACGATCACGCCGGTCAGGGCCAGGAACTCCATCCTCTCCCCGGTCGTGGGGGACACCGCGCCCACCTGGGACACCACGATCATCGAGGCCAGGGCGACGGTCGCTCCGGTGAGGACGAAGGCGATGCCCACCTGCCTCTCGAGCGGGATTCCCGCCAGCCGCGCCGCCTGTGGGTTGGCGCCGATGGCGTACATCTGCTGGCCGTACTTGGTCAGGCGCATGAGCACGTAGAAGACCGCCACCACCAGCAACAACACGATCACGGCCACGGGTATCTCGATTCCCCCGACCTCGAAGCGGGTACGCCCCAGGAACCTGAACCCTTCGACGCGAACCGCCCTCCCGTCCATGACGAGCTTGGAGGCCCCGCGGAAGGCGACGAGCGTGGCGAGCGTGGTGAGGATCGAGTTGACCCGAAACTTGATGATGGCGACCGCGTTGATGCCGGCGATCGCCATGGCGGCCGCGATCGCCCCGACGACTCCCCAGGCCATGCCGTAGTCCCTCGCGATCACCGCGAAGACGGCGCCGGCGAATCCGATGGCGGATCCCACCGATACGTCGACCTGCCGGGCCACGAGCAGCAGGGTCATGGCGCTGCCGATGATGCCGATCACCGCCCCGTTGACCAGGACATTCACCAGGTTGGTGGAGGTGAAGAAGAACGGCGACCGGATGGTGAAGAAGACGCACAGGAGGACCAGGACCCCGACCCTGGCCTGCATGGCCGTGAACCGGACGCGCGAAACCAGCTTCGACATCACCCCGGCGGCCGGGGCGCCGGGGGATCCTCTCTCCCCGTTGCCCCGGCCCGGGTCAGCGTCTCTGGTATTCACTACCTGACGGTTGCCTGTCGCCTACCCGGCTGCGGCGGGGTAGGCGTCGACGAGGTTGGAAGCGTCCAGGAACTGGTGATCGATGAAGATCTCCCGGCCCGGGTCCTCACCCTTCGCCAACGCTATCGCCGCCGGCACCGCCAGACTCCCGTACCGATCCGGGAAATACGCCACATCACCTATCCACTGCGGATTGTTCAAAATATCCGGCCACGCCGAAGCATCAGCCCCATGACCCACGATGAACACATGCCCACCACGGCCCTGAGTCTCCGCCGCCGCGAACGCAGACGCCGCATCCGGATCACCGAAACTCGACATCACCAGAATCACCGTCGCGTCCGGCACCGTCGTCAAAATATCCGTGAACTGCCGCCGCACGTTCTCCAACGCATCGGAGCCGCCCTGACGCTTGTCCACAACCCGGAACTTCGAATCAGGAACCGACCCGCAAACACCCTCGAAGCCCTCACGCGAACCACCGGCCCGCTGAGCATTGATATCAGGCGAACTCAGATTCTCGATCGACACGTACAGATCGAACTCGCAACCGAACTCCGACTGGGCGAAATCACCCAAACCGGCACCCGCCACCAGACCGGCCTCGTAACCGTTCGACCCCACAAACACCCGCTCGCACGGACCCTGAGGCACGTCCATCGTCACCGTCGGCAGATCACCGTACGCCTCACAAACCGCCTCAGCCGCATCCGGGAAGAACTGCCAGTTGATAACCGCGTCCAACCCCTGCGCATCCAAAGTCCGAGCACACTGGATAGCCGTATCCGTAGAGAAATTCGCGTCACACTCGAACAACTCCACACCAGCCGACGCAGCCGCCTCACGAATACTCTCCGTCACGATGAACACGAACGGATCCGCATCACCACCAGAGATATAACCCAACTTGATCGGCTCATCAGTCGTCATCGCCGAATCATCAGCCATGGCGGTGGTCTCGGGCGCCGCCTCGGTGGCGGCAGGGGCCTGGGTATCAGCCGGCTCGGAGGTCTCTTCTTCTCCGCCGCAAGCCGCGGCGAAGAGAAGGAAGGCCGTGACAATCACCAACCCGGGTCTGAACCTGTACCACTTCCCTCCAGGCATTTCCTACCTCCTGTAGCGCTGGTTCCCGGCATCGTGAACCCGCCGCAAACCTACCCAGATTGACCGTAGCATGGGCCCCGAAACGGCACCCGGCCAGAAGCTGTCCAACTTCGCTGTCGAGCAATATTTCCAGCGCTCTCCACGCGGGCACGCCCGGAGCCGGACAGCACCTCTCCTCCTACCGACAACGGTCCGCCGGATCAGCGGCGGCGGGCTCGGTGGTACAGGTCGACGAAGTCGTTGACGGGATAGCGGGCAATGGCGTCCCCGATGACCTCCAGAGGCAGGTCGTCGAGGCGGCGGAAGCGGACGCAGCTCTTGCCCATGTCCATACGCTTGCCCGTAGCCCGGTACGCCTGCTCGAAGTCCTCGCGTGCCTCGGGATCGGCATAGACGCCGGACAGGTAGACGGCCATGTGCCGCTTCTGGGAGGCGAGCGCGGCGTACATGAGCGGCTTGCCGTTGTAGGTGTCGGGCTGGATCGCAAGCGGCACCTCGTAGGAGATCATCCCCCACCGCATCTCCTCCTCGTACCCGTCAGGGAGGTGGTCGAGGATGACCGAACGCACCACCGAGAGCGCCTCCTCCCGGCCCTCGGGCAGGTTCGCCAGGTACTCCTCGACGGTCGCGGCTTCCGATCTCACGGCGCTATTGAGGATACTCGGACGAGGAAACGGCTGTCAGGGTCTTAACGCGGTGAGCGGCACTACCGCCACGCCGTCGTCCGTCTGGTAGCCGGGGCCGAAGGCAGTCAGGACGATCAGCCGGGCCGGGTCTCCACGGCGGCTGGTGTCCACCCGGGAGCGGACGGCCCGCAGGGAGCCCATGGCCCTCTTGATGGCCGAACCCCCTCCCAGCTTGATCTCCACCGCAGCCCAACGACCGTCAAGACTGTCGATAATGGCATCCGCCTCCAGGTTGCTCTGATCGCGGTAGTAGTACAGATGCGCACCCATGGCCTGCGCGTACACCCGAAGGTCGCGCATCGCCATCGACTCGAACAGCAACCCCATCATCTCCAGGTCGCGCTCCAGAAAGGCCGCGGAGCCTCGTAGCGCGGCAACCGCAAGCGCCGGGTCGGCGAAGTACCGCTTGGGGCTCTTCCTCAGACGGGACGCCGATCTGAGATGAGCGAACCAGGCCGGCAGAGGCTCTATCACGAACAGGCGGGCGAGCTCGTCCAGGTAAGCCCCGATGGTGGAACGAGCAGGTGCTCCGGTGCCCTCTTCCGCCAGATCGGCCCGCAAGGCGGCGATGGAGGCCGTGGTGGACTCGTTGCGAGCGAGGGACGCGAGCAGGTCCATCACCATTAGCGGGTTGCGCCTGATTCCGCCAACGCGGGAGATGTCAACGCGAGCGATGTCGCTCAGGTAGTCACGCAGGCGAGCCTGCGCCGTGCTCGCGGCCATCCCGACCATGCGAGGCCACCCACCGCGGCAGATGAGGGAGGCCACATCGCCGATAGTCCGCTCTGTGTCCGGGGCGCGGCATCGACCACCGTCCAGCAGCGAAGCCAGAGACACCTCACCGGTGGAGTCACCGGACTCCCACAACGTCATGGGGCGCATCCGTACGCGGGCAACCCGACCTGCGCCCGAGTGCTCCGTGACATCGTCCGGAGGATTCTGCGAGCCCGTGAGCAGGAAGTGCCCGAATCCTCCCCGCCGGTCGCAGGCGTGGCGCATCGGATTCCAGATGCCCCGGACCAACTGCCACTCATCCAGCAGTCGCGGTTCCTCGCCTGCCAGGATCGAGCCCGGGTCCACTTCGGCGGCGATGCGCAATGCCTCGGACCCGTCCAGGACGATCTCGCTGCGGGCGAACCTCTGGCCGGTCCAAGTCTTGCCACAGCCCCGCGGACCCTCGATGAGCACGGCGGGCGATGAGGCAAGAGCTCCAGCTACCTCCGTGTCCACCACTCGGTCCAGATAGCCGGGATTGCCGAGACGCACCACGTTCCTCCAACCGACTTCATGGGCAAACTTCACTTTGGGAGTATTCTACACTTCACTTTGCGGGAGATCTGCACTTCACTTTGGGGAGTTTTCGGACTTCACTTTGCAAAGCCGGGACCGTTCGGAGCCTGCGGACGGGCGGAGGAGTCCGGGGCGGGCCTTCTTAGGGATCGAGGCCCAGGAGTTTCTCGGGATTGGTCCTGACCATCTTGCTGATGTCCTCGGCCGGTAGGCCCAAGTCCAGGAGGCAGGCGATGAACTCGCGCAGGCCTTCGACCGGCGCCGGCAACGTGTACCCGCCGAAATCCGTCGCCAGGATGCAGTGATCGGCTCCCACCTCCCGGATCTGCTCGGCGGCCTTCCTGATGCCACCGCTCGCCTCGCCCGTCATCTCCTCGTCCGCGGCGTACTCCCGCTCGACGTAGTAGTGGGTCTTGGGGATAGACGTGGTGTGCGTGTAGGCGCCCAGGGTGTATTCGATGAAGGCGCCCATCTGTGCCATGTACCGGAGCTGGTCCGTCGATGCCACCTGGGTGACGGCGGTGGCGACCAGCACTTTCTCGATCCCGTACTCGCCGGCCAAGTCGACCAGGCGGATGGCCTCCTCGGGCGAGACGTGGCCCGTGTTCAGAAAAACATGGGGATGGTCCGAGATCAAGCTCAGGATCTCGTCCAGCTCACGCCCCACCGGCCCGTCCACGGGGATGCGGATGGAGCGATCCACCTCCTCCCTCCTGAACTCCGGGTACAGGTCCTTCAGGGGTGTGAACTTCCCATCCACGATCCGGCCCTCCCTGGAGGCCTGGTAGTAGGTGGAATGGGCGCCCAAGCTGATGAACCTGGCGCCGTCGCCGTACCCGATCGCCGTCTTGACGGCCCGAGGGTTCAGGCCACCGTACGCGGTATTGAGGATCAGACCGCCGTAAACCGTGAAGTCGGGAACGGCCCGGTTCACGATCCAGGCGATCCCGTTCGTCATCTGGAAGACGTCCATGAGCACGATGGTTCGCATACCGGCGTCCCGCGCTTCTATGGCCGCCTCGATGGGATCCAGCCGTCTCGGGCTGCTCGGCAGGTGCGGCGTGGCGTGGACGTGGATGTCGATGGCGCCTTCGAGAAGCTGCAGGGACAACTCAAAGGATCGGTTCTCAGGTAACAACACTCAACTCCTCCTCATCGTGAGGATTACACCTCCCGACCTCGGCTCCACTTCGGGATAGCGCGAGCCGCTCTCTACCCTGCACATCAGGTCAGGTGCCTGATGAGCCGATCCAGCACAGCAGGTAGGTTCCGCAGAAAGACATCATCTGCCTGAGCGGTTCTACATCTTGACTCGATAGCCGTCCAGTCAACACGGTCTCGGGCTGCGACTGCCAGAGCCAGAGCTTCGTCCCATGTGACAGGCGTTCCATCGGTGGCTTGAATGAGTCGGTCCATCATAAGATCGTTCACCGAGATGATCCGCACGACCACTCCCTGGATCTCCACCAACTCCGGCGTGTCCTCGCCGTACAGCCTCTCGGCCGGTACCTCGATAGCGATCTCCTCATCCCCCGAGCCGATGACCCAATGCCGTCCGTCACGGGTGAATCCGAGCCGATCCAACGCTGCCCTGTCACCCGCGTCGATGGGGCCGACCATGTCGATGTCCGTGTGGCGCTCGTAGCCGGAGTGGATCATCTGCGCCGCGCCTCCTACGAGCACCAGTGGCGCCCGCACAGCCGTGTCGAAGGCAGCGGCTGCAAGGAGCACCCGTTCAGTACTGTTCGAACGCTTGCAGCGAGCGAGGGCCAGGAGTTCGGAGGCCTTCATCCCAAGATGCGCCGCTCGACCGCCGTATCGACACCACGGGCCTCCTTCCACGCCAGACGCTGCTCAACATCACGGGCTTGAATGTCATGTTCCACCAAGCGCCTCCGACCGTTAGCCATCCGAGCCTCGATATCGGCCACGGACAGGACATCGGGGGCCATCAGCACCATCTCCACCCCCATGGCACGAGCTATCCGCGCCAATGTGGAGCATCTGGGATCCACCTTCCCCGACTCGATACGTGACAGGTTGGGCTGCGCGATACCTGTCATGGCGGATAACTGGGATAGCGTGATCCCCTTCTCCTGGCGTAGTTCCCTGAGTTGCCGGTGCATACTGCCTAGATTATAGCGAATGTGATATATGATCTGCTCACCTGCGAGACAGAGACCTCGTCCACCACCGGACGAGTTACCAGCACCCTCGATCGAGAGTCCTCGGGCAGCACTCAGCAGTCCTGGCCGGGCGTCGCGCCGGGCTGATTGATCAGGTGGGTGGCGGCGTTGTCGAAGTGGTCGAACATCGCTGACCTGATCTCGGCAGGAAGGGGGCGGCCGGTGCCGTCGGCGAGGGTCGCCGCATCGAGAGAAGCCGTCATGTGCGCCATCCACGCGTCGCGCTCGGCCGGGCCGATGGCGAAGTGCATGTGCCGCATCCGCAGGCGGGGATGGCCCCGCTTCTCGCTGTAGCGCGGGGGCCCACCCCAGTACTGGGCCAGGAAGCCGGCCAGCCGCTCCCTGGACTGTCGCAGATCCCTCGGATACATGGGCCGCAGCAGCGGGTCGCGCTCCACGGCGTCGTAGAAACGGTCCACGAGAACGTCGAAGAACTCCTGTCCACCCACCGCCCGGTACACGGTCGGAGGGGCGTTCACCGCCTCTCGGAGCGACCCGCTCAGAATCACCCTCGCCGGCTGACCCCCGGCACCGACCGCGCTACCCGACTCGCTCACCTCCCCAGCCTAGGAGGGTCGGCGATGATCGCTGGCCACGAGCCCGTAGTTAGCTGCCGAGAGAGGGGAAGACCGGTGTCGAACGCGGCTTACCGAACGGCCTCCGGGATGTTCTGGCTCAGAAGGGGAAGAAGACCGGTACCAGGGCCACAACTATGCCCAGAACGACAACGGTCAGCGGGGTGCCGACCCTTGCATAGTCGATGGCCCGGTAACCCCCGGCGCCCATGACCAGGAGGTTGGCCTTGTGACTGAAAGGAGTCATGAAGGCGGCCGACGCGGCCAGGCTCACCCCCATCATGGCCGCGTAGGGGTTCATGCCCAGTTGGGCGGCCGTTTCGAGCGCGACCGGCGCCAGGAGAACCACTGCGGGGGCCCCGTCCAGTGCCTGGCTGAGAATGCTTGCCAGGACCACCAGCGCGATGAGGATGGCCAGGTGGCCCATCGGTCCCAGCCAATCCGTAACCCTGCTGACCAGGAGCAATGCCGCGCCGGTGCTCTCCATGGCGACCCCCACGGGCAAGACCGCCGCCACGAGGAAGATGGTGCGCCACTCGATGGCCCGGTATGCCTCCTCCATGGTGACGGTTCCGAACAGCAGCACCAGGCTGGCGGCGACGAAGGCGGCCACATGGATGGGCTGGATGCCGAACACCACCATCGCGACCATCAGCAGCAACGCCCCCAGCGCGATCGGTGCCTTCTTGGGACGGCGGGGCTGCATCCCCGCCGGCGAGAGCACCACGAAGTTGGCGTCGGAACCGAGCAGGCGGATCCGGTCCCAGGGACCCTGCACCAGTAGAGCATCACCGAAACGGAACGCGAGATCGGCCAGGTCCTCGTAGATGGAGTGGCCATCCCGCCAGACCGCCAGCAACTGGAGGCCGTAGCGATCCCGGAACTGCAGCTCGCGAGAGGTCTTGCCCTCGATCGCCGAGCGGGGCGCCAGCGCCACCTCGACGATGCCGAAGTCCTCCGACTCGAGGTCTCCCTCGCCCACCCGGGAATCCACCTCGATGTCACCCAGCCGGACCAGCCGCTCGAACCGGGCCGGCTCGCACGCCACCAGCAGGCCATCGCCGGCCTCGAGCACATCGTCGGGACGCACGTCGAGTCGGGTGACGTCATCGCGAATGATCCCTCCGACAGTGACGCCCACCAACTCGCTCAGCCGGCTTGATCCGACCGTCGAACCCGCCAACGAGGAGCCTTCCGGGACCCGGAGCACGGATAGATGGCCCTCGAACGGCTGCATAGCCGCCAACCCCAGGTCCTTCACCAGGAAGTTCGGGTCGGGTTGCATCTCCAGCAGCTGGGAGCGGGGCCCGATTGCGATTACGTGATCCCCGGCGTGGATGGTCCGGGACGCCAGGTTCTCCCGCAACACCTCCCCGTCCCGCTCCACCCCTACGATCACCGCCTCGTAGTGGTCCCTGAAGCGGGCGTCGCGCGGGCTCTTTCCTGCCAGGTCGGACGAGGCGGGAACCTCGAACCTGATGGCCGTGAAGCCTCGCATCGGCCTGGGCAGCTGGCGGGTCGAGGTAGGCCGGAGCTCCACTTTCCCGACCCGAAGGAGATCCTCGAGGTCCGACAGCCTGCCGTCCACGAGGAGAACGTCGCCGCCTCGCAGAAGGGTGTCGGCCGCCGGGGAGAGGTGCTTGGCCCCCCGATGTATGGAGACCACCTGGATCCCCAGGGCACCGGACAGGTTGGCGTCGGAGAGGGTGATGCCGTCCATAGCGGACTGCTCGGGAATCCGGATCGTGAACAGCCGCTCCTCGAGGTGGTAGATATGGGTCAACTCCTCCGCTGCCGATTCGGCGGGACCGGCCTGGCGGCTGGGAAGGAGACGCCGACCGACCGTGATCATGAATAGCACCCCGGCGAAGAGAAGCACCAGCCCGATCGGAGTGAAGTCGAACAATCCGAACGGTGTCATGTTCCGTTCGGCGATGATGGTGGCGGCAACAATGTTGGGCGGCGTGCCGACCATGGTGGTGGTGCCACCCAGGATCGACCCGAACGCGAGCGGCATCATCAGGCGGGAGGCGGGTAGCCCGGCCCTCCGGGCGATTCCCGCAACAGCAGGCATCAGGACCGCGGTGGCGGCGATGTTGTTCATGAACGCCGAGAGGACGCCCGACACCAGCATGAGGGTGATGATCAGCGGGACTTCCTTGCTGCCCACCAGGGTGTAGACCTTGGACGCCACCGTGTCCGCGACACCCGTGTAAAGGAGCCCGGCGCTGATGATGAAGATGGCCAGCATGGTGATCACAGCAGGCGAGGCGAAGCCGCTGAATGCCTCCGTCGGCCCGACGTACCCACCGAGGATCAGCACCGCCAGCCCTAGGAACGCTGTCAGATCCACCGGAAGCTTGGCCGTCAGGAACAGGTAGGCCATCCCGGCCAGCAGCAGGATCAGGAACGCGATCTGCCAGGTCAAGAGGGAGCTCCCACGGCAGGAGCCCGCGGGACGGCTGCGAACTGCTCCACGGTCCCGCCTCCGGTGCTGCCGGCGCCCTGGTTCATCCGTCTGATCAGAACGACCAGAGGCGGGGGATGAAGATCACCGACAGTATCCAGAAGGTGATGCTGAGGGGAACGCCGGTCCGAAGGAAGTCCGTGTACTTGTAGCCACCGGCGTTGTAGATCATCGTGTTGGTCTGGTAACCGACGGGTGTGGAGAAGCCGGTCGAGGCGGCGAAGGTGATCGCCATCAGGAACGGCCGCGGGTCGACGCCGATCTGCTCCGCGGTCGAGATGGCTATGGGCGCGAGGAGCACCGCCGCGGCGGCATTGCTCATCGTGTCGGTCATCACCGACGTCATCAGGTATATGACAGCCAGGACCGCCACCGGTCCCATGTCGCCAACCACCCCTACTGCCCGCTCCGCGATGTACCCGGCCGCGCCGCTGGTCTGCATGGCTATTCCGAGCGGAAGGATGCCGGCGAGTAGGAAGATGACCTGCCAGTTGATGGCCTGATACGCCTCGTCCAGTCGGAGGACTCTGGTCAGCAGCATGGCCAGGCAGCCGAGCAGCGCGGTGACCAGGATCGGGAAGACGTTGAAGGCCGCCAGTCCTACGACAGCGACGAGGATCGCGATCACCAGGGGCGCCCGGTGCCGCAGGACCGTCCCCGGCACCTCGTCGAGAACGATGAAACTGCTATTGCGCCGCAGCGCCCTGATCTCCGCCTCGTGCGCCTGCAGCAGGATCACGTCGCCGACGCTCAGGGCGACAGTGCCGAGCTGGTCGTGAATCGTCTCGCCCCTGCGCTGCATCGCCAGCACCAGCGCCTTGTAGCGGTTCCGGAAGTCCAGTTCCTTGAGAGTGTGACCGACCAGTTTGGACCCCGGAGCGACCAGAGCCTGCACCAGGCGCAGGTCCTCGGTCTGGAGCGTCTCATCCCGCAGTTCGAAGTCCACATTGAGCTCCAGGCCCATGGAGTCGCGGAGAAGCATGAGCTCGCCGATCTCACCGCGCACGAGTAGCACCTGATCCGGCTCGATAACCTGCCGGAGCGGCGCCCATCCAGCCTCTCCTATATGCAGGACCCGTAGGACGGTCACGTCGTGCTCCTCTCCGAGCCGGCTCTCCCGCACGGTCTTGCCCACCAGCGGCGAGTTCTGCCGAACCCGCATCTCGGTGACGTACTCGCCGAGGTTGTAGGTGCTGGCGAGTTCGCTCACCTTGCGGTCGGGAAGCAGCCAGCGCCCGAACAGCAGGAAGAAGGCGACTCCGGCCACGAACAGGATCAGCCCCATCCGACTGAACTCGAACATGCTGAAAGATCCGTAACCGGCCTGCTCGGAGATGGAGCTGACCAGCAGGTTGGTGGAGGTACCGATCAGCGTGCAGACGCCCCCGAACTGCGAGGCGTAGGAGAGCGGGATCAGCAGCTTGGAGGCGGATATTCTGCGCCGGTTGGCAAGGATCGTGACCAGCGGGATGAACACGGCCACCGCAGCCGTGTTGTTGACGAAGGCCGACATCACCGTGATCGTGCCCATCACCACCACCAGCGCGGTGTAGTGGTCCTTGCCGAAGCGCACCATGAGCCGGCCCACCGCGGCAGTGGCGCCCGTCTTCTGGAGGCCCGCGCTCAGGACGAACATGGCGGCCACCGTCAGGGTCGCCGGATTGCTGAATCCTGAGAACCCCTCCTGGGGCGTGACCAAGCCCAAGGCGAGCAAAGCGCCGAGAGCGAGTAACGCCACCATGTCCAAGGGATACCTCTCGGTAACGAACAGGGCGACCGTTCCGATGAGAATGGCCAGCACCAGCAGGGCGTCCAGCGACATATCCGGTACCTATCCGGGAGATCCAACGGATGGAAGTGGGGTCATGACTCCTCCCCTGGTTCCGGTCCTCGCGATACCGGGCCGCGGTGCAACTCAGCGCTTGGAGTCCGACTCCGGATACCTTATCACGGGCACCACACCGGCCGGCGCCGGAAGCGCCGGCCGGTGTGTCAGAATCGGGTGCAGCCACGCGAGGACGGGTATGCCTGGAACCAACCATCCACCGCTCCGGATCGGACTTCTGGCCGTCTACTTCGGGCTGTTCGACGCGGCCATGCCTCCCGAGTTCCGGCAGGAGCGCACGGCCTTCGCCGAGGCCATGCGGGCTCGGCTCGAGCAGTTCGGATCGGTCGTCTACCCGGGCGTGGTCGACAACGACGAGGCGGGACGCGAGGCCGGCCTGATATTCGCCCGGGCCGATCTCGATGTGATCGTCTTCGTACCCACCATGGCGGCCCCGCCCAGCTACGGATGGGAAGCGATCCGGAACCTCCCCCGGGTCCCGGTGGTGGCGGTCGGGGCACAAGAACTCGTCGAGGTGCCGGACGACTACGCCACCGAGGAGGCCACCCGCAGGAGCCTGACGGTCGGTCTGGTCATGTTCACCAACGTGCTGGTCAGGATGGGCCGGCAGTTCACCACGCTGGTCTCCTCGGTTCTAGCCGATGATCTCGACACCGTCCTCGGCGATACCCTGAGAGCAGCGGATGCCGCCGCCTCGGTCACCAAGTCCCGGCTGCTCACGATCGGCAGACCCATTGCGGGTTACATGGACGTGGAGGTCACCGGTGAGCAGTTGGTCGGTCTGGGAGTCGAGGTCATAGACGTTGACCCGCCGGGGATCGCTGCGGCCTTCGGGGCCGTGGGCGACGGCGAGGTGTCTGCTCTCGTCGGCGAGCTGCGCGACCGTTTCGAGGCCGGCCGGGTTGACGATCAGGTCCTGGCCCGCTCCGCCCGGCTCGCCCTGGCCATGAAGGAACTGTGCCGCCGGAACGATGCGAGCGCCGGGGCGGTCAACTGCCACGGCGACGCTCTCCGCTGGAACCCGGAAGTGGGCGTGACCGCCTGCCTCGGAGTCGCCTTGTGCGCCGAAGCCGGGCTGCCATTCGCCTGTACGGGGGACATACCCACCGCGATCGCCCTGGCCATGGGGAAGCGTCTAGCGGGATCGGCCCTCTACTGCGAGCTGTACCAGGTCGACTTCCCGGGTAACTGGATACTGGTAGCCAACGGCGGAGAAGGCGATCTCACGATCCGGGCTGAGTCGTCCTCTGTGACCCTGCTCCCCGAGGACCACTACATGGGGGATCACGGACCGGGGACCGCGGTGGCGTTCGAGCTCCCGGCCGGGCCGGCCACGCTGATCAGCCTCAGTCCCCTCGATCACAGCGACGGATGGGTACTGGTGGGCGCCGAGGGCGAGATCCTCGACTCGAAGCACCACGCCATGGAGGGGCCCAACGGGATGTTCCGATTCGACTCGGGAGACGTGGCCGAGGCTTACGCCCGATGGTGCGAGGCGGGCGCCACCCACCACGCCGCCGTTCTGCCGGGCCACCAGGGCGATGTGCTGCGCCTGACCGCCGGCATGCTGCGGATCACCTACACCGCCGTATAGCGGAACCATCCGTCAGGCCGTTACGCCGCAACCCCATATACACTGTTTCCGGCCAACCAGAGGGTTGAGGAGGGGGACGTGTGTTTCGATCAGGACTCCACTCCTCCCATCCCCAGAGGCGATCGGGAAGCACAGGGTCGCGACCTGGTGCTGACGGCTCGGGACGGCAACCGCTACTCGGCATTCGAGGCCACCGGTACGACGCCTTCGGAGGCCGCGGTGGTGGTCCTGCCGGACGTGCGTGGCCTGTTCCGGTTCTACAAGCAACTGGCCCTCCTGCTCGCCCACGCCGGCCACGATGCCGTCGCCATCGACTACTTCGGCCGCACCGCAGGCCTCGGCGAGCGACCCAACGACTGGGACTTCTGGCCCCATGTCCACGACACCACGTTCGCGGGGATCCGGGACGACGTGGCCGCGGCCGTCTCCCATCTCCGGGCATCCGATCCTGACCGGACGATCTTCACCATGGGTTTCTGCTTCGGCGGATCCGCTTCCTGGCACCAGGCCGCCAACGGCCTCCGGCTTTCCGGCGCCATCGGCTTCTACGGCAGGGCCCGCCGCCCGGAGGAGACCGCCGGGGCCATCGACCGAGTGGGCGGCATGGCCTGCCCGATACTCGCCCTGATGGGCGGGGACGACCCCAGCATCCCGCTCGAAGAAGTCAACTCGCTCGAGGAAGCCCTGGCGGATGCCGGAGTTCCCCACGAGGTCGTGGTGTACCCGGGCGCTCCGCACTCGTTCTTCGACCGCCGCTACGAGGAGTACACCGGCGACTCGATCGACGCCTGGCAGCGGGTGCTGGCCTTCATCGCCGCCAATTCATCCCGGGAAAGTAGGTAACGGAATGTCAGATGCCATCGAGACCCTAGGTCTCACCAAGTACTACGGGGAGGCCGCCGGCATCGTCGACCTGGACCTCGCCGTCGAGGTGGGCGAGGTCTTCGGGTTCATAGGTCCCAACGGCGCGGGCAAGACCACCACCATCCGCCTCCTCCTCAACTTCCTGCAGCCGACCAGGGGCTCGGGAACCGTGTTCGGCATGGACATTACGGCCGACTCGGTGTCCATCCGGAGCCGCGTCGGGTACCTGCCGGGGGATCTGGCCCTCTATCCGTCGATGACCGGACGGGAGTTCCTCCTCTACTTCAGCCGGCTCCGGGGTATCGACACCGCCGCCACCACGACCCGGCTCGCCGAGCGGTTCGAACTGGACCTGAACCGGCGTATCAAGGAATACTCGAAGGGCAACCGCCAGAAGGTGGGACTGGTCAACGCGTTCATGCACGAGCCGGAACTGTTGATCCTCGACGAGCCGACCGGCGGCCTCGATCCGCTCATGCAACAGGAGTTCGCGACCCTCCTCGGCGAGGTGCGTGCCGAGGGCCGCACCGTATTCCTGTCCTCGCATTACCTGCCCGAGGTACAGCGCATCGCCGACCGGGTGGGCATCGTCCGCCAGGGTCATCTGATCGCAGTGGACACCCTCGACGGGTTCCGTACCAGGATCCAGTCCAACCTGTCGATCGAGTTCGCCGGCCCGGCCGACCCGGCCGGCTTCGCCGGTCTCCGTGGAGTCACGTCGGTCGATGCCCACGACGGCGGCAGGCTGTTGCGCCTGAGCGTTTCCGGCCAGCAGGACGCGGTGATCCGGGCGGCCGCGGACGCCGGAGCGATAGCCGTCCACACCGAAGAAGCCGACCTCGACGACGTCTTCCTCTCCTACTACGGGACAGGGGATCCCGGATCCGGACCGGGAGGCCGAGCGCATTGACCACCGCCATCCTGGTCAAGAGCCTCCGCGACCGGCGCCGGGCCCTGATCGGCAACAGCCTCGGCCTGGTGGCCCTGGTCCTCTGGCTCGGAGCGCTGTTCCCGATCCTGCGGGAGAACGAGGGCTTCAACGACATCATGGAGCGCGTCCCGCCGGAGATGCTGGCCGCCTTCGGGACCGACCTGGCCACCTTCCTGACCGCGGCGGGGTTCCTGTCAGCCGAGTTCTTCGCGCTGTTCGCCCCGCTCCTGATCCTCATATTCGTGATCAGCGCGATGGTCGCCGAGACCGCCACCGAGGAGCGGGAAGGCCTGATGGACATGGTGCTGTCCAATCCGGTCTCCCGGCGCAGGGTCTTCCTCGAGAAGGCTGGAGGCGTGGCGGTGGCGGCGCTGCTGATGGTGGCAGTGATCACCGCGACGCTCCTGGCCGCGAACCCGATCTTCAGCCTGGACCTGCCCGTGGTGGGCGTGGTGGCGGCCGGCCTCTCGCTCTGGCTGCTGGGGATGTCCTTCGGCGCGGTAGCCCTGCTGGTAGGGGCTTTCACGGGCCGGTCGGCCACCGCAGGCGGGATAGCCGGGTTCGTGGCACTCCTGGCCTGGTTCGTCACCAGCTTCTCGGGCCTGCTGCCCTGGCTGGAGGGAGCGGGAGCCGCAAGCCCGTTCACCTGGTACCGGGAGCCCAACCCGCTGATCGCAGGATTCGGCGCCGGTCACCTGTGGCTGCTGGTGACCACCGTCGTTCTGCTGGCTGCTGCCGTGCTGTTGTTCGACCGGAGGGACATCGCCACGGAGCGGGCCGCCCTGCCCGACATCAAGATCCGGCGGCGAGCGCGGTCCCGGGTCCGGCAACCCCGTTCGGCCTGGCTGCTCACCGACTCGTTCCGCAAGGTCATCTGGGATCGCCGCCGGTCGGTATGGGCGTGGGGCGGGGGACTCGGCCTGCTGTCCCTGGCCATGTTCTCGGCGTGGCCGGCCCTTGCACAGGATGCCGACGCGCTGGCCGCGCTGGTCACCTCCATGCCCAGGGAAGTGTTCGTCATGTTCGGCCTGACCAACCCCGAGGCGATCGTCACCCCGGCCGGGTTCATCTCCTCCCGTAGCTACCAGTCCATCGGCCCGATCGTGGTGATCTTCTTCTGCGTTCGGGGCGTGTCGATGGCTCTGGTCCGCCAGGAAGCCTCCGGCGTGCTCGACCTGGTGCTGGCTCAGCCGGCCTCCCGGAGCCGGATCGTCGCCTCCAAGCTGGCGGCGGTCGCCCTCTCGGCCGGGGTGGTGGTGCTGATTCCCACTGTCGTCGCCCTGGTGGCTGACCGCCGGTGGGAGACCGAACTCGGGTTGGGGCCGATCCTGGCGGCGAGCGCCGGGCTCTACCTGCTCGGCCTGTTCTTCGCCGGATTGGCGCTGCTGCTATGGGCCGCGAAGGGCACGTCCCTGCCCGTCGTCCGGATCGCCGGCATTACGGCCCTCGCGACCTTCCTGATGAACGGCCTGGGCGCCCTGGCGGACGACCTCCGGCCGATCCGGTTCGTCTCGCCCTTCTACTGGTACTTCGGAGACGACCCGCCTCTCGCCAAAGGGTTCGAGCCGTCCTATTTCCTGTTGCTGGCCGGGACGGTAGCCATGGCATGGGTGGCTCTGGTCCTGTTCCGCAGGCGGGACACCAGCGTCTGACCGCGCCGCTCTTCGCGTTCTCCTCGTTCTTGAGCGCTCCAGGACCTGAGTTCTCGTATCGAGAGTGGCCCCCACCAGGCTTGAAGAACCGAGCTAGGGAACTTGGACGAAGCCGACCTTGAGGTAGCGGGCCACGACACCCACTCCGGCAGCCAGGGACCCCGGAGCGAGCGCGCTGTGATGGTTGGCGCCGGTCAGGGCCCACCGGCGCCATGCCTCGCCAACCGGCTTCCCGCCTGCGAACCGGAAGGCGCCCCCCACCGTGGGACTGTCCGGAAACGACCTGGAGGTGATCTCACCCTCGGCTGCGATCAGCCGGAAACCGCTCGGCTCGCCGTGATGTGGGGTGAACCCCACCAGCGTTGCCGGGCCGGGTGGCAACTCGAACCAGGCGCTGAGGCCCGTGATCCGGTCCGACCGGTACCACGGATTGGGCTGCAACCGGGGCCGGGCGCCACCGCCGCACCAGTCGAGATCGTGCTCCCCGGAGTTGGCAATGGCCACCTCGCCGGAATCGAAGTCGATCGCCTCGATCTCGTGGTAGAGCGCCGCTCCACCTAGCCGCTTGGCAACCAGCATGGCCACCGCGGTGAGCACGTCTCCGGCGCAGGTCCACGGCACGCCTCGCGTCGTCTCCCGGCCGAGACCGAAGCAGGGGGTGACCCCCGGCTCCTCACCGAACCTGATCTCCGCGACATGGCAGTTCATCGCACCGGCGTCGAAGCTGCACACCCGATCCAGTTCCTCGATCGCCGCAGCCAGGCGCAGGGAACGCGTCGTGCCCTCCGGGTCTTCCGTTGCGTCCTCGTACCGGCCGGCCACCTCGGCCTCGAGTCCCGCCACATCGGACACGCGTTGGTAGAGGGTCCGGATCTCGGCCGGGTCGACCGAGATCAGCTCGATCCCGGTGGCGGCCCTCAGGACCTCATCATCGACATCGACGCAGGCATATCCGTCGATCGGCCGACCCACCCGGGCGATACGCGCCGATGCCAGCGAGCCGGCCACGGCAGCCGCGCCGACCGTTCCCGCCAGCTTCTCTACGACCGGCCCGTCACCGATCCCGCCCACCACCAGCTCGAACGGCCTTCCCGACCGGACCAGCAGGTTGGTCAGCATGGGCATGCCCACCGTTGCGCCCATCGTGGTGATGTCCGACTGGTCGAAGCCGGTCCGGAGAGTCCGGGACCGCTGGACCGCCCACACCACTACCGGCAGGTCGTCCATCCGGTCGAGCGCGGCCATCGTGTAGGTGGGAGGAACCGCCATCGACTGCGCCACCACCAGCACCTCCGCGCCTGCCGTCCTGATCGCCTCCGCGGCGGCTACCCCGGCCTCCGGTGAATCGACCATGCCCGACCACACCACATCGACGCCCGCCCCGGCCAGCCGCTCGACCACTTCGTCAAGCAGGTCCCGCCGGTCGGACCGGAAGGCGGCGCCCCCGGCACTGGGCTCCCAGAACCCCCAGTACGGGAGCATCACCGCACCCGAGACCCTGGCCCTCATCGTGTCCTCTGCCCCATGACGCTCAGGGTAGGGTGCGGAAGGCCACCGGCGGGGCAATACCACGCCACCGACTGACGGACTGTCGTTTGTTATGAGTAAACACGGTCGACCATTGAACCTCGAAGGGTCTGGGCTTGCGGATCTGGATGATGCCTCCCTGCCCGACCGGGCAACGGATGCTGTCTCCACAGATCTGCGCGCCGCCGAGATCGACCGATCGTACGGAATCTACGCCGCCGTACCGCTCGACACCCGGGACGAACGGGGCAACCTAGCCGATTTCCTCAGCGCGGTCGGTCCCGCATGAGAGCCCGTGCGTGGCCACGTGTGGTGGCCGTAGGGTCCGGTGCGGTCGGCGGTCTACCGTCGCCAGATGCGGCGAGCGGATGCGCCAGGTCTGCAGCGCCTTGGCCACAGCCGTAGACTGCCGGTAGCGTCGATTCCACGCCACCGGCAGCGACGGATCGCCACCCGATACCGCAAGGAGGTAAGCATGACAACCGAGACGCGTATCGAGTTCTCAGAGGTGCTCGGTAGACGGATCCGCCTCGGCAGCTGGGAAGACCAGAAGATCTCCACCTACCGGAAGATCCGCGAGGCTGCGGCCGAGGAACGGTGGGACGATGCCGCAGCACTGGCGGACTACTTCGTCGACGAGGCCAGTGTCTGCTTCTTCCTCTACCGCCAGTGGATCAACGACCTGAGCAACTTCCTCCAGAACAACGGCGTGTCTCCCGAAGATGTGGCCGAGGTCAACGCCGGCATCGTCGCCAAGATCGCCCTTCCCGACGGCTCTCCCTGGAAGCCGCACCGCCATTGGGACCGCTTCAAGCAGGAGCAGAGAAAGCTCCTCTCCCACCTCTTCCGGGCCGAGCCCGATCAAGCCCTCGCCGCCCTCGACGCCATGAAGGAGACGTGGCGGCAGACCCACGACCGGGACGTCGACCACACCTACGGCCTCATGTCGGAGATCCAGGAGCGCTTCGGCGGGCAGGGCATCGTGGACATGTACAAGGTCGTGCTGGAGCCCCTTTTCGCCTGGCGCTACGAGAAGTTCGATATCGACAAGCATCCGTGGGACGAAGGCCTCGAGACGCTGATGAACGTGGCGTGCGAGTCCATGCGGGGCCACCTGGTCGGCCCGGAGCGTACCGGCGATTTCGAGTTGGTCGAGACCGACGACCGCTTCATCCTGCGGTTCGACCCGTGCGCATCGGGTGGTCGCACGATCCGGGGAGACTGGATCGAGGGGACCCCCGCCCGGATGGAACCCCCTTACAACTGGGGGGTCAGCCAGGAGGAGGCCTCCTGGAACCACTTCCAGAAAGGGGTCTGCCTCTACTGCGCGCACTGCATCATCCTGATGGAGGAGATGCCGATCGACCGCTTCGGCTACCCGGTGCGCACCGTGGATCCGCCCATCTACCCGGACACCGATCCCGACCCCGATGTGCGCCAGAAGTGCCAGTGGGAGATGTTCAAGGACCCCACCCAGACGCCCGAGGAGTACTACACCCGGGTGGGCCGCAAGAAGCCGGAGGTGTTCGGGTCGTCGCACTTCGACACTCCGCCCATGCCGGACGCCGGCTCGCTGGGATTGCCCGGCCTGGGGTAGACCGTTGCGGGCCGCGGTCCTGACCGGATACGGTGCGCCGCTTGAACTGACCGAACTGCCGGATCCGATCCCGGGTCCCGGACAGGTCGTGGTGGACATCCGCGCGTGTGGCGTCTGCGGGAGCGACCTGTTCCTCCAGAAGGGCGGCTTCGATTCGACCCTGCCGATCATCCCCGGGCACGAGGCGGCCGGGGTGGTGTCGTCGCGGGGACCTGGGGTCGATACGGTCGGCATCGGCCAGCCGGTGGCCCTCTATTACATCGACCACTGCGGGACGTGCCGGATCTGCCTGTCCGGACGGGTCAACATGTGCCTGGGCGTGCGCCGCATGGGCGTGGAGTTCAACGGCGCCTTCGCCGAGCGGGTGGCCATCCCCGCCCGGTCCGTCATCCCGGTGAGCGAAGACGATGATCCGGCTGCGGTCGCGGTCCTGACCGATGCGGTGGCCACGCCCTACCACGCTCTCGTGCAGCGAGCCGGCGCCCGGGCCGGCGAGACCGTGGTGGTGTTCGGGATCGGGGGGATCGGGGCCAACGCCGTCCAGCTGGCCGCCCACCTGGGCTGCCGCGTGATCGCGGTGAGCCGCTCCGAAGCCAGCCTCGAGCTGGCCCGGCGGATGGGGGCCGAGGCCGCCATCCGGACCGGCCCCGACATCGCCGAGCGAGTGCGGGAAGCGGCCGGACCGGGAGGGCCCGACATCATCATCCAGACAGTCGGATCCGCCGAGGTCTTCGCCCAGGCGGTGGCGTCCGCCGGCATCGGCTGCCGGGTGATCGCCGTCGGGGCCACGCTGGACCCCTTCCCGGTGAACGCCATGGACCTGATCTGGAAGGAGGCGGGCCTCACTGGCTCCCGTGGCTTCACCCCGCAGGACATCCGCGACGTACTGGACCTCCAACGTGGCGGCGCCATCACCACCGACCACCTGGTCCGGAACCGGCGGCCGCTCGATCAGGTGAACGACGCTCTGGACGATCTCCGGGCCGGTCTGGTGGTCCGCTCGGTGATCGAATTCGGATCGGGCTGGTGAACACCATGCCAGGGCCGGAGGGACGCGCTTGGGCGATGACGGTGCGGGGACCCATCCCGACTTCCGAGCTGGGCCCCACCCAAATCCACGAACACCTTTACATGGACTGCCGGCCGATCCTCCGCATCCACGGCTACCCGGTGGTCTCGGAAGCGCCGCTGACACCCGAGACCGCCACCGAGGCCCGATGGAACCCGGGCGGCTTCCCGGACAACTACCACCAGACGGATCCCGATCAGGTCGTGGCTGAGCTGGAGCCGTTCCGCGCCGCGGGAGGCCGCACCATCGTGGACGTGACGCCTAGCCACCTGTCAAGGGATCCGGGCATCCTCCGCAGGATCGCTGAGCGGAGCGGTGTACAGGTGATCATGGGCGGCGGCTATTACCTCGCCGGAAGCCACCCGCCCGGGACCGCCGAACGATCCACCCAAGCCATCGCCGCCGAGCTGGTCGACGAATGGCGACACGGAGTGGGAGACACCGGCATCCGTCCCGGGATCATCGGGGAGATCGGCACGAGCAACCCGGTCCACCCCGAGGAGGAACGTGTCGTCCGAGCCGCGGCATGCGCCCATCTCGAGACCGGCCTACCGATAAGCATCCACGTCCACCCTTGGGGCTTCGAGGGTGGGTACGTGCTTGACGTTCTCGAATCGGAGGGTGTTGACCTCCGCCGGGTGATCCTGGGCCACATGAACACGGCGGTCGGCCGGCCGCCCTACCTACTGGACCTGCTGGCCAGGGGCGCCAACCTCGGCTTCGACCTGATGGGCTTCGACCACTCGTTGATCGGCCTCGGCAAGTACCCGCCGAGCGACTTCGACGTGGTGGCGCGGATTGCCGGCCTGGCCGAACGAGGCTTCGCCGACCAACTGTTCGTCTCCCAGGACATGGGCGGGGTCAAAACCCGCCTGCTGGCCTACGGGGGTTGGGGATACGCCCATATCCTCGATCACATCGTCCCGCTGCTCCGGAGCGCAGGCTGGGGCGATGAAGAGGTGGCAATCCTGATGGTGGCCAACCCGGCCCGCCTGCTGGCGATCCCGGGCCTCGGCCCGGCGGACGCCGCCGAACGATCATGACCGGCGCCACCCCATCGGCCGCGGACCGCCGGGACCACTCCTGGCATCTGGGCGCCGGGCTGGAGGGCCGCGGCGTGATCGTCACCGGCGCCGCCAGTGGAATCGGGCGCGCCATCGCCATCGCCATGGCTACGGCCGGGGCCCGAGTGGCTGCCATCGACCGGGACGAGACGGGTCTCCTGTCCACCCTGCCGGAACTCCCGGGAAGCGGCCACCTGCCGGTGGCGTTCGACCTCTCCGACACCTCGGCCATACCGCAGCTGGTCGCCTCCGTGGTGGAGCGCCTCGGCGATCTGTGGGCGCTGGCCAACGTCGCCGCGGTGCTCCGCCGGCGCAGCCTCGACGAGGTGAACGAAGAGGACTGGAACCTGCAGATGGACGTGAACGTGAAGGCGTCCTTCCTGCTCAGCCGCGAGGCGGGGAACGTGATGGTGGCGGCCGGAGGTGGCGGACGCATCATCAACTTCTCATCGATGGCCTGGCTGACCGGGCCGTTTCTCGGGAGTGATGCCTACGTTATCGGCAAGGCCGGGATCGTCACCATGACCCGGGGCCTCGCCCGCTCGTTCGGCCCGCACGGGGTCCTGGTCAACACCATCTCGCCCGGCCAGATCGACACCCCGATGCAACATCTGGACAACCCTCCCGAACTGTCCGAGCGCACCGCCGCCCAGTGCCCCCTGGGCCGGATGGGCCGTCCGGAGGAGGTGGCGGCGGTGGCGGTGTTCCTTGCCTCCCGGCACGCCAGCTTCGTGAACGGCGCCACAATCAACGTGAGCGGCGGACTGGTGATGTATTAGCGGTGATTCTTCGCGGCCGGCCGGCTAGGGCGTGTTGAGGCTATGCGTTTTCCGTTTGCTGTCGCGGGTCCCGTGGTCGGTCATCAGTTGACAGCTTTGGTCTTGCCCTCCCAGTAGGGGGCCCGCAGCTTGAACTTCTGCAGCTTGCCGGTGGCCGTGCGGGCCAGCTCGTCGCGCATCTCCACCGACGTGGGGCACTTGTAGTGGGCGATCCGCTCCCGGCAGTGGGCGATCAGCTCCTCGGGCGTGGCGGTTGCTCCAGCAGCCAGCACCACCAGCGCCTTCACCGTCTCGCCCCACTTCTCGTGGGGCACCCCGATCACCGCCACCTCGGCCACGGCCGGATGCGAGAACAGAGCGTCCTCCACCTCGATCGACGACACGTTCTCTCCCCCGGAGATGATCACGTCCTTCTTGCGGTCGGTGATCGTGTAGTAGCCGTCGTCGTCGACGTACCCGCCGTCGCCGGTGTGGAACCAGCCGTCGACGATGGCCTCCGCGGTGGCGTCGGGCTGCTCCCAATAGCCCTCCAGCACATGGTTGCTGCGGGCCAGGAACTCGCCGGAGGCGCTCACCTGCATGCGCACTCCCAGTGCGGGCACGCCCTGGCGCGACAGCTTGCGGGCTCGCTCATCCGGCGGGAGCGCATCCCACTCGGCCCGGCTACGGTTGAGGGTCAGCACCGGGGCTGTCTCGGTAAGGCCATAGAGGTGGATGAACTCCCAGCCCAGTTCGGTCTCCATCCGCTCGATGGTGCGGGTGGGTGGGGGTGCGCCCGCTACCACCATGCGGGTGCGGCCCGCGCCCGGGATGGGGCCCTCCCACTGTGCGGCCGCGTCGAGCACGGCGGCCACTACCGCCGGCGCGCCGCACAGCAGCGTGATGCCGTGGGCGTCCACCCGGCGCAGGATCTCGGCCCCGTCGACCTTGCGCAGCACCACCTGCTTGGCGCCCATGCCGACCAGCGCGTAGGGCATACCCCACCCGTTGCAGTGGAACATCGGCAGGGTGTGCAGGTAGCTGTCTCGGTCGGTGACGGAGGCGTGCAGGCCGAACACGGCCGCGTTGATCCACAGGCTGCGGTGGGTCTGCTCCACTCCCTTGGGCCGGGCCGTGGTGCCCGAGGTGTAGTTGATGACCGCGGTCTGGTCCTCGTGGGGCTCCCAGGGATGCGGCGACTCGCCGAACCGCCACAGAGCCCCGTCCGACTCGTCGCCGAGCACGAACTTGTGGCGGCACTTCACCGGATCAAGCGTGTCGGCCAGATCGGGATCGACGAGCAGCACGTCGGCGCCGCAGTGTTCCACTATGTAGGACACCTCGTCGAGGCTGAGCCGGAAGTTGATGGGCACGAAGATACGTCCGTTGCCACTGACGCCCCAGAAGCAGGTGAGCAGGCGCCCGGCGTTGTGCGACACCATGGCCACCCGGCCTCCCATGGGCACCCCGAGCGCGTCGAGTCCTGCGCCGGTGGCGTCGACCAGCTCGCCCATGCGCGAGAACGTGACCTCGCCCATGGAGGGCGCGGGCTGGTCGCGCTCGTCGACGAAGGCAACCCGGTCGGGATACACGGCCAGGGCCCGGTCGAGGTGGTCGCGGACTGTAAGCGGAACCTTCACGGTGCAATCATGGCAGGACCGGCCCGCACGCTGCGCCTCGGGACGTGTCCTCCGCTCGTGTTCGCTGCACTCACAGGCGCCGGCCTAAACCGGCCTGGTCCCACCGCCAGCGGGCGCCCAGCCGCCGGAAGTCGGAGAGCACCACATCATCAGGCAACTCCACCGCTCCCCCCCTCGCCCACTCGTACTCGGCAATCCGCCAGGCGGCATCATTGGGATGGACTACCGACACCTCCCCCGGAGCATTGCAGTGCATGGACACGAAGGCCACTCCGGTCGCCTCGTCCAGGAATCGCCGGTAGACCTGGTCCGGAGCCTCGTCCTGATGGGTGAGGCCCATCATGAAGTGATCGGCCCCGACGCCTCCTGACGCCACCACATCGTCCCGAAGGTCGTCGAGGAGGGAAAGATCGGCGGGACCCCATTCGAGCACCGCCGCGTAGGCGGCCGGATCCAGCGGCATGAGCACAGGCAGGCGGCGGCGCCGGGCCACGCCCAGCGTGATCCCGGCCAACTCCGGGGCCAGAGCCCCGCCCATGTGGTGATCGAGGTGCGTTACGTCGATGCCGGCATCGAGCGCCGCCGCGATCTGCGTCTCGAGCTCTTCCTCCACCGCTCCCGGCTGGGCCCGGGCACGAAGCTCAGGCACCGTGGGCCACATGTACCCGTCATCGTCGATCAGCCCTGACGCCTTCGAGGCGGTGGACATCGGGCGCCACCGCATACGGGCCGACTCGGAGGTGAGGGTCAGGTGCAGGCCCAGGTCGAGATCGGGGCGCCGGGTCGCCAGCTCGGCCGCCGCAGGGAACCAGGGGCAGGGCACCATGATCGATCCAGAGGTCACGAAGCCGATCCCGGCCAGCTCGTCCATAGCCGTGACCGATCCGAGCGTCACACCTATGTCGTCGATGTGGGGGATGACTTCGGCCCGGATACGGTCCGCAACGCCGCTCATCCGACCGTCACGCCCGCCTCGCGTAGCTGGCGGACCGCCGCCTCCCCGTCACCGGGGCTCAGATTGACCGGGGCGGTGGCGGCGAGGAGCACGGTGGTGCCGAACCCTTCCCTGGCCGAGTCGAGGGCCGTGTCCTTCACGCAATAGTCGAGGGCCAGCCCCACCACCACGACATGCCGGCAACCCGCCTCCCGGATCCTGGAAGCCAGCCCGGTGGGAATCTCCTCGCCCGACACCGGATCCCGCATCGTGAATCCCGAGTATCCGTCCTCCCCGCCGGCGCCCTTGTGGACGCTCGGGCCCTCGAGCCGGAGGTCGGGGTGGAAGTCGGCGCCGGCGGTCCCGGCAACGCAATGAACCGGCCAGATGCCCCCGTCGATGGCGAAGTGCGGGGTCCGCTCGGGGTGCCAGTCCTGGGTATAAAAGATGGAGGCGCCCGCCTCCAGCGCCAGGGATATCTGGTGGTTCACCGCCGGCACCACCTGCGTATCGCCGCCGGGAACGTAAAGGCTTCCCCCCGGATCGGCGAAGTCATTCTGGACGTCCACCACGATCAGCGCGGTGTCCGGGGAGTAGGAGGTCACATGTTCAGGGTACCTGCTCGGGTAACGTGGCGGCGTGCTCACCGAGGGCATCCTGTCCACCGATCATTACCAGCTGACCATGGCTCAGCTCTACCACAACCATGGTCTGGCCGACCGGCCTGCCCAGTTCGACTACCACTTCCGCTCCTACCCCGACTACGGCGACCACCAGGCCGGATACTGCATCACGGCCGGTCTCGGACCGCTGATCGATTGGATGGGCCGCACCTGGTTCGGACCGGCGGAGGCGGACGCCCTGCGCACGGCGCGAACCAGCGCCGGCGAGCGCCTTTTCGGGGAGCCTTTCATCGAGTGGCTGACCCGGTCGGAGGGGTTCGCGTCCCTCTCGATGTGGGCCATTCCCGAAGGCCGGGTGGTTCATCCCAGGACGCCGGTGGTGACCGTCGAGGCGCCGCTGGCCGTGGCCCAGCTGCTGGAGACCCCCCTGCTGAACCGGCTCAATTACGCCACGCTGGTGGCCACCAAGACGTCCCGTGCAGTGGAGGCGGCGGGAGGAACCGCGGTGCTGGAGTTCGGGATGCGCCGGGCTCCCGGACCTGCGGCCGATTCGGCCACCCGAGCCGCCCTCATCGGCGGCGCGGCGGGATCCTCCAACTTCGCCACGTCCCACCGGCTCGGCTTCGTCCCTCGCGGCACCCATGCCCATTCGCTGGTCCAGGTGTTCATCGCCGAGTCGGGAAGCGAGCTCGAGGCCTTCAGAGCCTACGCCGACCTGTATCCGGACGACTGCTTGCTGCTGGTCGACACCATCAACACCCTCGAGTCGGGCCTTCCCAACGCCATCACCGTGTTCGAGGAGTTGAGGCGTCGGGACCACCGACCCGTGGGGATCCGGCTCGATTCGGGTGACCTGGCCTACCTGGCCGTCCGGTCCGCGGCCATGCTCGACCGGGCCGGATTCGAGGACGTGGCGATCGTGCTGTCCTCCGATCTGGACGAGCTCACCATCTGGCAGGTGCGCAACCAGATACTGGAGGAGGCCGGGGCCTACGGGGTGGATGCTCGACGGCTGCTGGACCGGCTCGTCTACGGGGTGGGAACCCGCCTGGTCACCTCGGACGGTTGCCCCAGTCCCAACGGCGTGTTCAAGCTGGTGGCGGTCAAGGACTCCGGCAGCCAGTGGACCGCCGCGATCAAGATCTCCGAGACGCCCGCCAAGGTGCTGGAGCCCGGCCGCAAACGGCTGTGGAGGATCTACAACCATCGGGGAACGGCCACGGCCGATCTGATCACCCTCGATGGCTTCGACCCGAGCGCCCGGCCCATCCATCTGGTCCACCCCAGCCATCCCGAGGTGCGGCGGACCCTGACCGCCCGCCAGGTGTCAGAGGTGGAACCGCTCCGGGTGAAGGTGCTGGAGGCCGGCCGGCGCGTTGCCGATGACGTCGACGATCTCGAAGCGGCGAGGGCACGGCGCACAGCGGACCTGTCCCGCCTGGATCCCGGCGTGCGGCGGTTGGTCAACCCCCACACTTACCACGTGTCGCTGAGCCCGGAGTTGTCCGGCCTCAAGCAGGAACTGATCACCGGCCTCCAGGTGTAGCCAAGCATCGGCCGGACCTCACGGGTAATGATCGGGCAGATCGTTCTCGTACAGGACGGCATCGCCCGCGCCCAGGTGTTCCCGGACCCAGGCCACTGCTTCCTCCCGTTGGTCGACCAGAGTCACCTCGGCCGAGCCCCCTCGGGCACCATGGAGCAATGCTCTGCGGTTGGCCCGACCCACGATGACCAGGTGATCCACCACCTCTGCGGCGGCCGCGGCGAACCGGCGGTTGGCGTCATGCTGCTGCGGCCCGAGCTCCACCATTCCGGGAGTCACCACCGCCCGGCGGCCTGGAGGCTCCACCGCGCTCATCAGGACCTCCAGGGCGCGGGCGGCGCCGGCCGGATTGGAGTTGAAGGTGTCGTCGATGATCTCGAACCCTGCCTGCGACCGACCCGTCGCCTGACGATGTTCCGTGGGGGCGAGCCGGCGGGCCCGGTCGGACACGGCGCCGGGAGGAACTCCCAGCTCCAGGGCCACAGCCACTGCACAGGCCAGGTTGGCGGGGAACGGGCCCGCCGGGATCGGATCACCGAGTGCCCGGTCGTGCACGACGATGGTCAGAAGGTCGCCATCCTGACGGACCCGCACGTCCGTGGCCTTCCCGGAGGTCCCGCATCGCCACACCTTCCGGTCGCCCAAGCTCCCGGCCAGGTCCGCCAGCGCCGGATGATCGACATTGATGATCGCCACCCCGGCCCGCTCGAAGATCTCGGACTTGGCTTCGATGATGCGCTCCTCCGACTTGAAGCGTTGCAGGTGGACCGGTCCTATCGCGGTCAGGACGGCGATGCCCGGAGGGATCCACGAGCAGGTGTCGGCGATCTCCCCCGGCTGGTAGGCGCCCATCTCCGCCACGAACACTTCGGCGTCATCGGTCAGGGTCTCGTTGATCGCCCGGGCGAGGCCGAGGCGGTTGTTGAAGCTGGCCGGGCTGGCCACCACCCGCCTGGTCCCGGCCACGAGGTCGCGGACGTACCACTTGGTGCTGGTCTTGCCGTAGCTTCCGGTGATACCCACCACCACCGGCGCCACGCGGCGCAACGTACCGGTCGCCCGGACCACGAACTTCTGCGACAGGCGCCGCTCGATCGGGGCCGCCACCCACAGCACGAGGTCCGGGATGGCATACCACGAGACGACGGCGGCCATGGAGAGAGCGCCCGGCCATCCCCCGCCGAGCACGAGGGTGCTCATCCGGCCGAGCAGGGCGGTTGCCAAGCCCAGGACAAACGCCCCCACGATGGCGGTACGCCTGAGCCGGGCGGTCCAGTTGAGCGGAGACGTCCGGCCGCGGTGGCCGAGGCCGACCGGGAAGATCACCATCCCCACGCAACCCAGCAGGGGCCACAACGAATCCGGCGCGAGAGCGTGGCCGACCAGGGCACCGGCGAGCATCACCGCCTCCAGGATGTTCACGGGCCGGGCGGCGATCCAAACCCGGCGCATGAAAACAATCGAACCGGCCAGGTAGTGCTCCCGCTGGGCCACCCGCAGCCATTTGATGGCCGCGAGGGCGATGCCCGCCAGGCTCAGCACCGATACCAGCCAGGAGACCCAACTCATAGCATCGCCTCGATGATGGCCCGGATCCGGTCCGGGGCCTCTCCGGGGAGGTCATGGCCGCAACCCTCCACCACGTCAAGGTCCGCGAACTCGAAGAGCTCTCGGGCGCGGTAGGCCACCTCCAGCGGAACCTCCGAGTCATCGGCGCCCCAGACCATCCAAACCGGGCAGACCACTTCGGGCAGTACGTCCTCGTAGCTCTCGTTCACCACTTTCACCAGGATGTCGCGCATCACCCCGGTCGCCGCCCGGTAGTCGGCCGATCCACGGCGACGCTTCTCGCGCTCGAGGCGCTCGTCGCTGACGAGGCCGGCCCGGTTGGCCAGACGCACCAGGCGGTAGGCAACGGAAGGCCGGCGGGCGGCTCGATCCGAGCGGTGGAGCAGGGGCACCCCTACCAGAACGAGACCGGCAACCAGCTCCGGCCGAGTCGCGGCCAGCACCACCGCGACCCGGCCGCCGAAGGAGTGGCCCACCAACACCTGGGGGTCCGGGAGCTGCTCGATCCAGGCGGCCACCACCCGGGCGTATCCGTCCGCGCCGGTGGCGGTCGGCGGGGGAGGCGTGGCGCCGAACCCGGGCAGGTCGACGGCCACCGCATCGAGATCCTGCAGAACGCGCTGGAAATCACGCCGGTCCCGACCCCAACCATGGAGGGCGACCACCTGGACCGGGCCCGCTCCGTGGCACTCTCCGAACAGCAGGCCGTCAGCAAGGCTGGTCAGCGCCATAAGCTATCTAGCCCTCCGTGGTCGGGTGCCGGATGCTCCGCACAAACGCATCCTGGTTCTCAACGGCAGGTTACCGAGAGACCTATCCGGCCTGGTTGCTTAAGCCCACGGCGGTTCCAGGTACTCGGAGGGTGACAATCGCCCGGCCGGCATCGTTCAAGAAGTTGATATGCTAACGCTTAGATTTTCTGGGCATAATCCACGCGTCACCGGCGTTGGAACAGGTGGAAGGCAATCCGATCCCTGAGAGGCGGAGAAACGATGGACGCAGGACGGTTCACCCAGAAGGCACAGGCGGCTCTGGTAACCGCCCGCGAGGACGCCACCGCTCGGCATCACCAGGCGGTCGAGCCGGCCCACCTGCTCGTGGCGCTCCTCGGACAGCCTGACACCGTCACCCTTCCGCTGCTGGCCCGCCTCGACGTGGCCCCGGCTCTACTCCGGCAGGGCGCCGAGGGCCTGGTCGAGTCCCTCCCGCAGGTGTACGGCGGCGCCGAGACCGGCTATGCCCGAGCCACCATCAGCGTCCTGGAGGACGCCCTAGCCGGAATGGCTGCGGCCGGCGACAGCTACACCTCCGTCGAACACCTGCTGGCCGCCCTGGCCGGGTCGGACACGCGGGCCGGAACCCTCCTGCGGGATTCCGGTGTTACCCGGCAGGCCATCGCCGATGTGCTGGCGGAGGTGCACGGCGCCCGGCGGATCACCACCGACAACCCCGAGGACACGATGGCTGCGCTGGAACGGTACGGGCGCGACCTGGTCGCCGAGGCAGGGGCGGGCAAGCTCGACCCGGTGATCGGACGGGATGATGAGATCCGCCGGATCATCCAGGTACTGAGCCGGCGCACCAAGAACAACCCGGTTCTCATCGGTGAGCCCGGCGTCGGCAAGACCGCCATCGCCGAGGGTCTGGCTCTGCGCATCCTCGACGGCGACGTTCCCGAAGGCCTCAAGAATAAGCGGATCGTGGCGCTCGACCTGGGCGCCATGGTGGCGGGAGCCAAGTACCGCGGGGAGTTCGAAGAGCGCCTCAAGGCCACGCTCGACGAGATCAAGGCCGCCGACGGCCGGATCGTCACCTTCATCGACGAGATGCACACGCTGGTGGGCGCCGGCGCCGCCGAGGGGGCGATGGACGCCTCCAACATGCTCAAGCCACTGCTCGCCCGGGGCGAGCTCCGCATGATCGGCGCCACCACGCTGGACGAGTACCGCAAGCATGTGGAGAAGGACGCCGCCCTGGAACGGCGCTTCCAGCCGGTGATGGTGGCGCCCCCCAGCACCGACGAGACGGTGGGGATCCTGCGGGGTCTGAAGGAACGCTACGAGGTCCACCACGGGGTCCGGATCACCGACGGGGCCCTGATCGCGGCGGCGGTGCTTTCCGACCGCTACATCACCTCCCGGCACCTGCCGGACAAGGCCATCGACCTGATGGACGAGGCCGCCTCGCGGCTCCGCATCGAGATCGACTCCATGCCCGAGGAGATCGACACCCTGACCCGCCGCCTGCGCCAGCTGGAGATCGAGGCGAGCGCGCTGGGCAAGGAGTCCGACGAGGGTTCGAAAGCCCGGATGGAGGCCGTCGACCAGGAAATGGCCGAGATCACCGAGGAGTTGGACCGTCTGACCACCCACTGGCAGCACGAGAAGGAACAGATCGAGGCCATCAGGTCGGTCAAGCAGCAGATCGAGGATGCCCGAACGGAGTCGGACCAGGCCACTCGGGCCGGTGACCTGCAGCGGGCCGCGGAGCTGCAGTACGGGGAGCTTCCCCGCCTGGCTCGGGAGCTGGCGACCCGGGAGGAATCCCTGGCCGACCTGCAGGCCGACATGTCCATGCTCAGCGAGGAGGTCACCGAGGAGGATGTCGCAGCGGTGGTGAGCCGCTGGACGGGGATCCCCGTCTCGCGCCTCATGGAGAGCGAGATGGCCAGGCTGGTCCACCTTGAGGATCATCTCCACGAGCGTGTGATCGGCCAGGATGCCGGGGTATCGGCGGTGGCCGGCGCCATCCGCCGGAGTCGCTCCGGTCTGGCCGATCCCAACCGCCCGATCGGGTCCTTCCTGTTCCTCGGTCCCTCCGGGGTCGGCAAGACCGAGCTGGCCAAGACCCTGGCCGCGTTCATGTTCGACGACGAGCGGGCCATGGTCCGGATCGACATGTCCGAGTACATGGAGAAGCACTCGGTCAGCCGTCTGGTCGGCGCTCCTCCCGGCTACGTGGGCTACGAGGAGGGAGGTCAGCTGACCGAGGCGGTCCGGCGCCGCCCCTACTCGGTGGTCCTGCTGGACGAGGTGGAGAAGGCCCACTCCGAAGTGTTCGGGACGCTCCTCCAGGTGCTCGACGACGGGAGGCTCACCGACGGCCAGGGCCGGACCGTGGACTTCACCAACACGGTGCTGATCATGACCTCCAACCTGGGCTCCGAGTTGATCACCCCGGATCTACCCGGAGAGGCGGTGCGAACCCGCGTGATGGAACGGGTCCGGAATCACTTCCGCCCCGAGTTCCTCAACCGGATCGACGACATCGTGGTGTTCTCCCGGCTGTCGGCGGAGGATCTGCGCCAGATCGTGGACCTCCAGTTCGCTCGGCTCGGCGAGCGCCTCGAGGCCCGCGGCATCACGGTCGAGTTGTCCGACGAGGCGGCTGCCTGGCTGGCCGGCGAGGGCTACGACCCCGCCTACGGCGCCAGGCCGCTCAAGCGCCTCCTCCAGACCGCCCTGGTCGACCCCCTGGCCCTGGGCCTGCTGGAAGGACGCTTCCGCCCCGGCGACACCGTGACCGTGACCGCCGACGGGGAAGGGCTGGTCCTATCGAATGCCATTCATGGCCCCAGTGACGTAATGGGGACCACGCATACCCCGTCGGGACGCTCGAACGCGTAGCCGGTGGCCGTGACCACCATGAGCCGGAGCGGAGGACCTTGCGAGGCGCCGTCGACTCTGGCTCGGAGTCGCAACAGGGACGCCGCAGCCTTGTCGATAGCCTCTCGCCCGCCCAGCTTGACCTCCACGGCAGCCCAGCGGCCGTCCGGCTTGGAGATGACCAGATCCACCTCCAGGCCCTGGCTGTCGCGATAATGCGAGGTCACGGCCCGGTTTGCGGCGGCATATACCTGAAGGTCGCGAGCAACCATCGACTCGAACAGGCGTCCGGCAAACTGCAGATCTCGAAGCAGCGTATTCACCCCCGTGTCCAGCATGGCGACCGTGAGGGAAGGGTCGGCGAGGTGGAGTTTGGGGGCTTTCCGGACCTGGACTCGCGATGCGAGGTGCGGCCTCCAGGCCGGCACTCTCTCCACTACGAACAGGCGCTCCAGGGCGTCGAGGTATCTGGCGACGGTACGGCGTTCCAGTTCCGGTCGCCCGTAACCGGCTGCCGTGTCCGCAGCGAGCGTCGAGTGTTTGACATCCGTGGCCACATTCCTGGCCATCGAGACCAGCAACCGCTCCACCTTGAGAGGATTCCGCTCCACGCCGTCCACCCTCGACACGTCGGTTCGAGTGATCTCGGCCAGGTAGGCCCGGGCCGCGCCAACCGCCGTATCCACGCTTGCGTTGACGTGCTGGGGCCACCCGCCCCGGCAGGCCAGTCCGAGTACATCGCCAAGGGAGTAGCCCTGGTTCGCCGCCCGGCACGGCCCGCCCGCCAAGACCTCGCCAAGAGAAATGCTGCCGTCAGAGTCGCCGGACTCGAACAGGCTCATGGGACGCATGCGCACCCTGATGATCCGACCGGCCCCCGAGTGCCTCGTTATGTCGTCGGGTGGATTGGCAGAGCCGGTCAGGATGAACTGACCCTTGATCCCGCGCTCATCACAAGCCCGGCGCATCGGGTTCCATATGCCTGGCGCCAGCTGCCATTCATCGAGGAGTCGCGGCGCCTCACCATCGAGAATTCCGGCGGGGTCCATACCGACCGACAGTGCCTCATTGGCACGCTCGTCCAGAAACACGGCGCTTCGGGCGAATCTCCTGCCGGTCCACGTCTTGCCGCAAGCCCTCGGGCCCTCCACGACGACAGCAGGCATCGTCGCCAGGGCAGAACACATCTCGGCATCCACGATCCTTGGGAGGTAGCCGGCAGGCGTGGTTGTGTCCGTCTCCACCTGCGGTCCCCTTGTCTTGATGTTGTGCCGCAGACCAGGGTAGCAGATATATGCCACTTTATCGGCGTATTATATGCCGATAAAGTGGCATATATCTGGGAGAATCATTGCTCTCTGCCCGAAGCTGGCCCAGAGACCATCTTCGATTCTCCTTCTGTAAGGGAGAATCTTCCAGATATTCCTCCTCGTTGGAAGGAGAGATAGTCCTTGGACAGCTCCGTCGGGAAGCATCATCACTAGCGTGGGACGGACGGTGAAGCGATGGGACCGAGTTTCCGATCGGACGGGGGGAGGCCTACGGGGCTGGTGCCTGTTCCTGGTGATGGCCTTGCTCGTCAGCGCCTCCTGCGGGGATGAGCAACCCCCGGACGACCTCGACTACCTGGCCTGGGAAGTGTGCCGGCAGGTGAGGATCGAGGGCATGACGGCCGACAAGGTGAGCGGGATCCTGGTCGACGCGACCCGCCACGGGGCGGTCATGGGACGGATCGAGGCGGAGTGCGGGGACGACATCGCCGCCGTCTACCGGGACAGCGGGTAGGGACGGTACGGGTACGGCGAATCCCGCTAGAACAGGGCGGGAGCGGCCACCAGCCGGTTCCTGATCCAGTCCAGATCGGCGTTGTGCTCGGCGATGCCGCCTGGGGTCTCGATGATGGTGGGCGCCCCGGCCTGGCGAACGATCTCCACCAGCATATCTCCGGGGATGTGTCCCTTGCCCAGGTTGGCGTGGCGGTCCCGCCGGGAGTCGAAGCCGTCCCGCGAGTCGTTCAGGTGGACCAGGTCGATCCGGCCGGTCGCTTCGAGCACCCGCTCGACCACCCCTTCCAGGGGCTCTCCCCCGGCCCAGACATGGCAGGTATCCAGGCAGAACCCAGGTCCGAGGTCGCCGATCACCTCCCACAGACGGGCCAGATCATCTATGCGCCGAGCCTGAGCGTTGTCGCCCGAGGCCGTGTTCTCGATAATGATGGGAAGGTCGGTCTCGAAGCTCTCCAAAGCCTTGCGCCAGCGCGGGAACCCGTCCTCGACCGCCTCGCCACCGGTCACGTGGCCGCCGTGTACGACGAGGCCGGCTGCGCCGATCTGCTCCGCGGCGTCGACGATGTTGGCCAGGGTCTTACGGCTCGGGATGCGGATCCGGTTGTTGGGGCTGGCCACGTTGAGCCGGTAGGGGGCATGGACGTAGATTCTTACCGGCGAGTCCTTCAGTTCCCGAGCGTCGAGTCGTGGCGGGGGCTTCTTCCACGATTGCGGCGGGCCGAGGAAAACCTGGACCAGGTCAACGCCCCGTGAGACGGCCTCGGCCACCGGATCATCGCCGGGCACGTGAGCGCCTACATCGATCATTCGTCCCCCTCCCCGGCAGGCACGCCGGGAACCGGTTCGACGATCATCGCCGGCGGCGGGTCGGGTTCGGTCTCTTCCGGCGGCAGGCGGGTGCCGAGCGCCGCGACTTCCCGCAGCCGGTCGGCGACGCGGTGGGGATCCTGTCCCCAGTCCGGCGCGCCGACAGACAGGGTGGAGGGCTCGACCCAACTGGCGCCCCAGGGATTGGGTCCGATCCGGCTCGGGTCCGCCAGACGGATCAGCAACGCGGGGACGTCTCCGTAATCGTCGGTCACCGTCGTCGCCGAGACGCCGGCCACCTCCCTCCAAGGGATGGTGATCGGTCGCCGGAAGGGTCCCCGTACCGCCAGTCCCAGGCCGTCCCGGTCCCCGCGCACGATCGGCCTCCGGCTCACCAACCTGACGGATGTCCACACGACCAGCAGAGCGCCGACGACCAGGAACATCGCCGCCCATCCCAGGTCTCGCGTCTCGAGCCCGGGAAGGTCCCGGTTCGGGTAGATCAGTTCGAGTACCGTGCGGGTGAGCGACCACCCGAACAGCAGACCGCCGCCATCCGGCTCCGGTTCGCCGCCGGCGCCTGAAGGAGCGGGCAACCGCTCGAACAGCAGGCCGCCGCCATGAAGGATCAGGACCGCTCCGACCAGCCCGAGAGACCACCGACCGCCCAGCCTCCTCCTCACCGCCAGAACGGTATGCCCTGCGGTTGCCACGGAGTCACCATCATCCAAGCCATCCGGCTCGGTCTCGAGGGGGGCCGCGGGAGCTTCGGGCATGGACACCCGGCCAGGTTACCGGTTCCGGGCAAGCAGATGGGCGTGGAGCCATCGGAACGGCGCGGCGGCTCGGTGCGTCATCGTCCCTGGCCGCAAGGCGCGGGACGAGCCCGTCACATGCCACTTAGCTAGCCCAACCAGGAACCTGGCTCGTATTTTTCGCGTTCTCGCAAACCATGTCACACCCCCGCTATAAGTTGCCTATTGCCAAGCACCTATGCCGGCCGATGAAGCAAGACCGATTCGGCTGGGCCGGCTTGAGGGAACAAACGGGGCTTCGTGGAGCGGAGACCGCAGCCCGGCAGCAGGCCGGGCATGGTCGACCACGCTCCAACCAAGGTGGCGGCGGCGGGGGAGGGCCCGGCGGGGTGGAGCCGCTCGCCGCGATTTCGCGACTTCACGAACTTTGGGCACAGGACACCACCCATGACGCCCTGAACCTCAGGTTCCCTGTAGATCGGCGCCTTCGGGGTTCTAACCGTCGCCGAAGACCTTGTTGGTCAGGTCGAACGTGTTCACGTCCTGGGGATCGGTCGAGTACCGGGTGTAGGTGATCCGTTCGTAGAAACGGCCTTCGAGCGCATCCTCGAATACCGCCGGTGTCACCAACCGGCCTTCCAGCAGGAACCGGTCCCTTCCCGTATAGCTGATAGCCCTCGGCGTGGGACCACCCACGACTATCCGATTGCGGAAGGTGTCGGCAACGAGGATGACCACGCCCAAACCGGAACTCTCGTTGGGCTCCGGCCTCGCCCAGTAGTGCTGCATGGTGACGGCCGCCAGGTTCGAGCCGGCCAGCCGGGCCGTTATGCGTTCTGCGGCCGCATCCGCACTGGCCCACAGATAGCGCAGAGTCGCGATACCCCTCTGGTCGGTCAGCCTGGATGACGGGGTGCTGCCTATGCCGTCCGGGTCATCCGACGTGAAGTCGATCCGGGCGTCGGGTACCGGCGTGCCGTACTGATCGGTGAGCAGAGCCCTGATCAGGTTGGTGGGGCCCGGCGCCGACTGCGGCAGCGCGTGGTACTGCACCGTCTGCGCAAGCCGGAGGGTGCTCGTCCGGGCCGGCTCATCGGACCATGTGAACCAGGCGTCCCTGGGCTCGACGGCATCGTTGCTGACCACACCCGGTGTCGTCCGGTCGAAGACGTCCAGGAAGCCGGCGCTCACGTCCACATCCATCCTGACGGTGTCACCGGTCCGGGTTGAGCTGGGATCCCTGGCCATGAAGGACAACTCCACTCGCCCTTTGTCATCCGTCGGATAGGTCCTCACTACTTTTCGTTGCCTGATCCCGTTGATCTCGAGGGTGGTGCTCACCTGGACACGGACGCCCTGGTCCTCCACTGTCCGGCCATCCTCGTCCACCAGGCGGACGGCTACTTCTATGGCCTCGCCCAACGGAGCGACGAGGGCGGTGGGGGGTAGGTCGTCCAGAACCTCGACTGCGACCGCATGCTTCCACACCGAAACTCGGACCATGTCGGACGGGACACCGCCGAGAACGAAGGTGTCCCCGCTCGAACCGGTCCATGCCCAGAGTGCCATATGGTCGGTGGGCTGGAGCACGGCCAGCAGATTGCCACGATCGTCGAGACGCTGATCGAGCCGGTCGATCCTGCACACCAGGCCACCGAGTACCGCTTCCACGTTGTTGACGCAGCCGCCGTCGCTGTCGAAGGAGGAGAGGGGCCTGGATAGGGGCGTGGTGAACATGTCCACATAACCACGGGCAACCGGCCGGCGATTGCTGTCCCGCACCGACACGTGCACGATCAGGGTGTCGCCCGAGGACACCCGATCGGCCGTGGCATGCATGGTCACACCAGCGGGGCGGGCATTGGTGTGCGCCAGCATCCGGGCGATGAATACAGCCATCTGCGCTCGCGTCACGATCGAGGACGGGGAGTAGGTGGTCTTCGAAGTACCGGCCGTCACCCCCATCTCGAACAGGACTCGGATGGCGTTGACCGCGGTGTCGCTGAGCCTGCCGATGTCCGAGAAGACGGTGTCGTCCGGTCTGACGCTACGGGCGCTGACCCCGCCCGGCCCGACGTCCGAACGGAGGAGGAACCGATGCAGGAACAACGCCATCTGGCTTCGGTTCACCAGGGCGTTGGGCGAGAAGGTGGTGGGCGAGGTGCCCCGCGTTATGCCCAGGCTCGCCAACTGGTTGATCGCATCCTGAGCCGAAGACCCCAGGCCGCCGATGTCCTGGAACCCATGATCGGCCGGTGGACTCAAGCTAACCCCGGCAATGGGAGCGGCACGGATGAGGAACAACGCCATCTGCCAGCGCGTGACCGGCGAATCCGGCGTGAAGATGTCCTGCCCCGTCCCGCGTGTGATGCCGTAGTAGGCCAGGCAGTTTATGGACGATTCCGCGAACAGGCCGAGCGTGTCCACGAACCCCGCAGACTTGGTGGCCGCTCCGGCACAGGCAGTCGCGGCGGCCAGGTGATCGGCAACACCATTCGCTGCCCGAGCGGGTAGTGGACGGAAGGCAGTCGCCGAGGCGATCAGCGCCACAGCGAGCATCGCTGCCACGGCACGCCGACCGGGCCCGATCACCCTTCCTACCGCTACCTCGGCCTGCAACTCCAACCCTTCCGATCCTCCGGAATCCGTGCGCGAGCATGCCTCCTCGACCGCTGAACGGCCCACGAGATTGCTCGTCGGACAAGGCTAGCCCGCTCCGGCCGCTCTCAACGAGACCGACCGCGGGACGCCGGATTCCCGAGCGGCGCCCAGCCCGGCCTGGGCGTGACCTTCACCCCGTCAGGTGAGGTTGGTGCCCCCGCAATGATGCGGTTGTGGTGATCTGATCTGCGTTCGGCATATCGGAACAGCCGGGCATCAGGGCTATGGTTCGGGCCGCCGCACCAGGAGGAGAACCGCCGTGCCCTCGCAGCTACGCGCCGGACTTCAACAGATCCTGAGAACGAAGGCCCTGAGCCGGCGCGATGAGGAGATACAGCTGGCGTGCGGGGCCATGTCGAGGGACTTCATAGATGGCAAGGAGGCCCTCGCCGCGTGGCGGGACCTCAAGGTCGCATGCGATGCCATCGTCGAGGCCGTTGGCGCAGCCGGGATCGAGTTCGACGCCGCCGGTGGTCTCACTTTGGGCGCCGACGCGCTGGCAGTAGGCATCGCCGCGGTCAGCGACAAGCAGTGGTTCATCGTCCGCAAGCAGCAGAAGGGACGGGGGACCAGGCGGCGCATCGAGGGATTGCAGGTCGGCCGGGGCGACAGGGTGTTGCTCGTCGAAGACGTTGTCACTACCGGCGGGTCGATCCTCGACGCCTTCCGTGTCGTCCGCCAGACCGGCGCCGAGGTGGTTGCGGCGGTGACGCTGGCGGACCGGGGCGACACTGCGAGCGGCGCCTTCGCCGGCCTCGGCGTCCCGTACTTCCCAATGGCCACCTATACCGACCTGGGCATCGACCCGGTCGTACCGCCCGCGGACGCTTTGCCCAAGGCCGAGACCGCCATCACGCCGTCAGCTGGAGCTACCCGTGACGCAACCCGGCCTTCCGGCAATGCATGACGACCTGACCTCGGCCATTGAAGACTTGTTGCCCGCGCTTAGGAGCGACCTGGAGGAACTCGTCCGGGTAGATTCGATCAGCGCCGCGGGATTCGACCCCGGCCGGGTTCGCCACGGTGCGGAGGTGTCCGCCGCCCAACTGGAACGGGCAGGCCTCGAGGGGGTGAGGATCCTCGAACTGGACGGTTCCCACCCGGCCGTTTTCGCCGAGATCGGCCCTCCCGATCCCGCCGCTCCCACCGTCCTGCTCTACGCGCATTACGACGTGCAACCCCCCGGCCCCGCCGAGTTGTGGAGCACCCCGCCCTTCGAGCCGACCGAGTCCCGAGGTCGCCTGTACGGCCGGGGTACGGCCGACGACAAGGTCGGGATCGTGATCCACACGGGAGCGCTAAGGGCCCATGAGGGCCGGCCGCCCGTGGGCGTGAAGGTCTTCCTCGAAGGCGAGGAGGAGATCGGTTCCATCCACCTGGACGGGTTCCTGGCCCGATACCGGGACCTACTGGCCGCCGATGTCATCGTGGTGGCCGACGCCGCCAACTGGGCGGTGGGGGTGCCCGCGCTGACCACCTCCCTGAGGGGTCTGATCGACTGCACCATCGAAGTCCGCACCCTGGAGGCGGGGGTTCATTCCGGTATCTGGGGAGGGGCATTCCCCGACGCTCTCTCCGTACTGGTGCGGACCCTGGCCTCCCTCCACGATGAGCAGGGAAACGTGGCGGTTCCCGGCCTGGTGCGTGGGGAACGCCCGCTCATCGATGCCGATTGGGACGAGGCCCGCCGTGATGCCGGGGTGCTGGCAGGGGTGGAGGCCATCGGCGAGGGATCCATCACGCAGCGCCTGTGGGCCGGGCCTGCCGTGTCGATACTCTCGATCGACGCGCCTCCGGTGGCGAACTCCATCAACCAGTTGGTGCCGGAGGCCCGGGCCAAGGTGTCGGTCCGGCTGGCGCCCGGCGACGATCCCGAGCGGGCGATGGACTCCCTGGTGCGCCACCTGGAGGGGGCGGTCCCATGGGGCGCCGCTGTCAAGGTGGAGCGGGGAGCGTCCGCCCACCCCTTCTCGCTGGACACATCCGGTCCCGGCTACGGCGCCTTCCAGGCCGGCTTCCGCCACGCGTACGGGCGCGACGCCGTCTACACCGGCATCGGCGGCTCCATCCCGTTCGTACAGGCCTTCTCCGAGGCGTTTCCCGAGGCCGACCTGGTTCTGACCGGAGCGGGCGACCCCACCAGCTACATCCACGGGCCCGACGAAAGCCTCGACTTGGGCGAGTTCAGGCGGAGCGCCCTGGCCGAGGCGGTTGCCTTGCGGGCCCTGGCCGGCTGAGCCGACGTCCGGGTCCACCGGTCAGACCCCTCCGTCGAACCCCAACTGACGCCAGGCCTCGAACAGGACGATCGCTACCGCATTGGAGAGGTTGAGGCTCCGGCGATCTGCCAGCATCGGGATCCGGAGGGTCTCGGTCACCCCCTCGTGGCCCAGGATGCGCCCGCCCAGCCCGACGCTTTCGGGTCCGAACAGCAGTCCGTCCCCCTCCCGGTAGGCCACTTCGGTGTACCACCTGCGGCCGCCTCCCGACATGGCGAGCAGGCGCGCCGGTCGGGCCGCCTCCAGGTATGCCTCGAAGTCGGAGTGTTCCCTGACGCTCGCGTACTCGTGGTAGTCGAGGCCGGCCCGCCTCAGACGGGTGTCATCCATGGAGAACCCCAGCGGGTGGACCAGGTGCAAGGCGGCGCCGGTGTTAGCGCACAAGCGGATGATGTTGCCCGTGTTGGGAGGTATCTCGGGCCGGTAGAGCACGACCTGGAACATGCCCGGTGTCCCGATCCTCAAAAGAACGCGAAAATCGCGGCTGGCGGGCATCGCCCGCTGGGCCCTCCCCCGCCTCCACCACCGTTGGTTCGGAGCGTGTTCGACCATGCCCGGGCTGGTGCCGGGTAATTCGGTGAGTCGCTCCATGGAACCTGCGTATGTTCCCTCCGGTCCGACCGCTCCGATCGGCGAGACGCTTGCGGACGGTGTAGGTGCTTAGCAATAGGCAACGTATAGGAGGCCTGTGACAAGTTGAACCCCTTTGTCTGATCCGGGTGGCCGGAGCGGTGCTCGCCGGGTTCCGGGCGGGCCTTACTGAGCACGGCCACCCTCCTAGAAGAGGCGCAGGTGATTGGAAGGCGCGCCCCTCAGTTGCTCGTAGTCCACCTCCACGCAGGCGATTCCCCGTGCCGCCGCCAGCACCTTCGCCTGGGGGGCGATGATCGTGGCGGCGAGCACTCCCCGGAGCGGATGGAGCCGCGAGTCGTTGCCGAGCCGGTCCAGGTAACGGGTCAGCTGTTCCACCCCGTCCATCTCGCCCTTCCGCTTGATCTCGACCGCCACCGTGTCGCCGTCCGCCGCCCGGCACAGCAGGTCGACCGGGCCGATGTCGGTGGGGTATTCCCGGCGAACTACCACCATCCCCTCCTCCAGCAACTCCGGCTTGGCGGCCAGCAACTCCTGGAGGTGGGCTTCCACGCCGTCCTTCTCCAACCCGGGGTCCTGGCCCAGATCGAAATGATGGTCGGACAAGACCTCCTCGATCCGGATGGTCAACTCCTCCCTCTTCGGGTTGGTCACCACCCAGCGATCCTCCTCCTCGACCAGCGTATTGGGGGCGTTCATCCAGTTCAGAGGTTTGTAGGCGCCGCCGTCGGCGTGGATGGACACGCATCCGTCCGCCTTGACCATGATCAGGCGGGTAGCAGGAGGAAGGTGGGCGGTGAGGCGGCCGCGGTAGTCGACCGAGCAGCGCGCGATGACCAAGCGCATCGACACGAGAGGATAACCGCGACCGCCGGCAGGCGTGACGGACCCGTGGTTCGTCACGCGACGTGCCGGGACGGCTGGGGAATACCGCGGTGGGCGTCCGCCGGTTCTTGTAGCCGGCCGAGGTTGGTAGGGTCGACGTCGAGGCCATTTCCCGCATACCGGATGCGACATGAGGAACATTCGAGGGTGATCCCCCATAGACATACCGCGAGCCCCCGACCACAGTGGGGAACCATGCGGAGCAACTGTCACTACCGCCATCGTGTCCGGCGATCCACGCCAGTTGGGAAAGCCAACCAGTGAGTTGCTGGTTTGCGCGGCAAACTCTAAGTGGTAATCTAGTTTGTAACACAAACCAAGACCGGCGCCGGTCGGCACGGAGAGTGGCAGCTTGATCATGGACGTACGGCGCGGAACGGCGAATGGTCGGTGTTCCGGTGGACCGGGCCCCAAATACCCCTACCGAAAGGACCTTCCGAGATGAACAGTGCGGCGGCTCGCGCCGAAGGCGTCACGAAGGTGTACGGGTGGGGCGACACCCGCGTCACGGCGCTCGACGAGATTTCCGTGGCGTTCGCCAAAGGGGAGTTCACCGCGGTGATGGGCCCGTCGGGCTCGGGCAAGTCGACGCTCATGCACTGCATGGCCGGACTCGACTCGGTGACGGAGGGTTCCGTATTCATCGGGGACCAGGACCTGTCGACCCTGAGCGACCGCCGACTCACCAAGCTCCGCCGGGAGCGGATCGGTTTCATCTTCCAGGCCTTCAACCTGGTCCCCACGCTCTCCGCCAGCGAGAACATCACCCTTCCTCTCGACCTGGCCGGCACCAAGGTCGACCAATCCTGGTTCGACTCGGTCGTGGAAACCCTCGGTGTGGCAGACCGGCTCAAGCACCGTCCGTCCGAGCTGTCGGGCGGCCAGCAGCAGCGGGTGGCGGCAGCCCGCGCCATGGTCTCCCGGCCGGAACTCATCTTCGCCGATGAGCCGAGCGGCAACCTCGACTCCAAGGCGAGCGCCGACCTGCTCGACTTCCTCCGCTCGGCGGTCAAGGATCATGCCCAGACCATCGTCATGGTCACCCACGACGCCAACGCCGCCGGCTACTCCGACCGGATCGTGTTCCTGGCCGACGGCAGGGTGGTCGACTCGATGGAGGATCCCAACCCGGAGCGGATTCTCGACCGCCTCAAGAGCCTGGAGTACTGATGCTTCGGGTTTCTCTGAAGGGCGTCTGGGCCCACAAGGTACGCCTTGTCCTCACCGCCCTGGCCATCATCCTCGGGGTCGGCCTGATCAGTGGCGTCTACGTCTACACCGACACGATCGGGAAGGCCTTCGACGGTATCTTCGCCGATGCCTATGCGGGGATCGACATCGCGATCGGTACCGAGTCCGACTTCAGCTTCGGCGAGGGAACCTACCTGGACGAGGCCGACTTCGCCCTGATCGACGAGGTCCCGGGCGTGGAAGAGGCCTTCCCCGTCCTCCAGGGCATGGGCGTGAGCGTTCTGGACTCGGAGGGTGAGGTCCTGGGCAGCGGTCCGGGTCCGCCCACCTTCGTGGCCAGCCTGTCTCCCGCGGAGAGCGACGGCGTAAGCGGCTTCACGATCGCCGAAGGCGCCTTCCCGGTCGGAAGCGGGCAGGTGGCGTTGGATCGCGGTATCGCCGATCTGGGAGGCTTCCAAATCGGGGATCGGGTGACGGTGATCTCCGATGTGGTCGGTCGCCTGGATCTCACGCTGGCGGGAATCGCCACCTTCGGCGAGGACAACACCCTGGGCGGCACCACATGGGTGTTCTTCGACCTTCCGACTACCCAGTCCGTGCTGCAGCGCCCCGGCCTGCTGTCGGGAGGGGCGGTGCAGGTCACTCCGGGGGCTCAGATCGACGAGGTGATCGCCGGTATCCGAGCGAAGCTCCCGGACCACGCGACCGTCGTGTCGGGCCAGGATGCTGCCGAGGCGGAGGCCGCCGACATCCAGAGCGCGCTCTCCTTCTTCACGATCTTCCTGTCGGTGTTCGGATGGGTGGCCCTCTTCGTGGGCTCCTTCCTCATCTACAACACCTTCCGGATCGTGGTGAGCCAGCGCACCAGGGAACTGGCGCTGTTGCGGGCCCTCGGCGCCGGTGCGCGCCAGATCCGGGGGATCGTCCTGCTCGAAGCATTGACCATCGGCTTCATAGGGGCCGTCCTCGGGGTGGGCTTCGGCGTGATGATCGCCTTCGGCCTCCAGCTGATACTGCCGGCAGCCGGGATCGACATACCAACTACCACGCTGTCCATCAAACCCCGAACGGTGATCGTCGGCCTGGCAGCGGGCACGGTGATCACATTCGTCTCCGCCCTGATCCCGGCCCGGCGGGCCTCCAAGGTCTCGGTGATGGCCGCCCTGAGAGAGGACGCGCCCGACCCGGCCCGGGGCGGATTCCTGCGCCGCGCCCTGGTGGGCGGGGCGATCCTGGTACTGGGGCTGGCCGCTCTCTTCTTCGGGTTGTTCGGCGACACCGGTTCCGGACCCAGCCCGGTGGTCTACGTGGGAGTGGGGGTCGGGGTGATCTTCCTGGCGGTCTTCGCGCTCAGCCCGCTGGCGGCGGGTCCCGTGACCAACCTTCTCGGAACCATCCTGGAACGGTTCACGGGTACATCCGGCAGGCTCGCCAGGCGGAACGCCATGCGGAGCCCCCGGCGAACCGCGGCCACCGCCGCGGCGGTGACGATCAGCATCACTCTGGTGGCGCTCGCCTCGACCCTCACCGGATCCATCCGTGGGACCATCGACGAGGTGCTGGCTGACGATGTGGTCGCCGACGTGATCGTCCTGCCGGAAGGCCAGTTCGGTGACCCGACCGGCGCCTTCGCCCCGGAGATCGCGGACCGCGTGCGGGGATCCGATCTCGTGGCGGACATCACCCGGGTCTGGGTCGGATGGGCAATTCTCACCTCCGAGACGCCTACAACGGAGACCGTCACCGAGACCCTGATCACAGGAATGGAGCCGAACCTGGCCGAGTTCCTACCACCCGATGCGTTCGAGGGCTCGCTCGACCCCGGCCCGGGACAGGTCGTCATGGAGGCGTCGATCGCCGAGAGCGGGAACCTCGAACTGGGCGACTCCGTGGTGATCGAGTTCGAGCAGGCCGGCGAGTTTCCCTACACCCTGGTGGGTATCGCCGAAGGACCCGCCTGGGCCGGGATAATCGCCATCCCCTCAACCGATTGGATATCGGCCGCAGGGATCGATCAGCACGCTCAGGTCTATGCGAAGGCGGTGGAGGGCGTGACCGCGGACGAACTGAAGGCCGCCGTCGAGCCGCTGCTGGCCGACTCCCCGAACGTGACGGTCCAGACGTTCGAAGATCTGCAGAGTGAGGCCGAGGCGCAGCTGAACGGGGTGCTCAACTTCATACTGGCCCTGCTGGCCCTGGCCGTGGTCATCGGGATGCTCGGGGTGACCAACACCATGGCCCTGGCGGTATTCGAACGGACCCGCGAGATCGGTCTCCTTCGGGCGGTGGGCCTCGACCGGCGGACGACCCGCCGGATGGTCCGGGCTGAAGCGTCCATAGTCTCGGTGTTCGGCGCCCTGATGGGAATCGGCCTGGGCATCTTCTTCGGTTGGGCGCTGATCAGGGCGCTGGAGGACCAGGGCTTCACGGTCTTCGCCATCCCATGGCTACCGTCCTCGCTGTCAGTGGCCGGCGTGCTGGGGAGCCTGCTCTTCTGGCTGTTCGCCACCGGGATACTGGGGATCCTGTTCGCTGTCTATCCGGCATGGAGGGCAGCGCGGCTCAAGGTCGTCGAAGCCATCTCCCACCTGTGAGCCCGTCAACGGCGGGGCGGTTAAGCCGCGGGACCGGCCTCGGGTTTGGTGGGTAGGCGGAGGATGTAGACGATCAGGCCGGCGCCGAACAGCCCCAGGAGCAACCGCGCCATCGGGTTGTCGAGCGCGAACCCGAGCGTGATCGCGAAGGACAGGGCGATGGCGATCACCGCGGCCGTCTTGAGGCGGACGGTGAACCCGTGGCCGGCTCTCCAGTCCCTGATGATCGGCCCGAACACGCGATGTTCGACCACCCATCGATCGAAGCGGGCGGAGGACTTCGAGAACAGGAAGGCGGCTAGGAGGATCGGCCCGGTGGTGGGGATCAGGGGGATCCAGATGCCGACGATGCCGATCGCGGCGAACAGGAGTCCCAGCCCCAGAAGGACCAACCTCAGCGCTCGGTTCTGCACAAGTCCCGTAGGCATGTGCGGACGTTAGGCACGGTGGATGACAACAGAAAGTCGGAAACGGCGGTCGATCCGGGCAATCCGCCCGGTTCCGGTGATGGCGGACAGCGGCGACACCGGGTAGCCGAGGGTGACACAGGATTGTCTAGACTCGCGGGCCGTGGATCGGATTAGCAAGAACTGGATCTATTCCGATCGGTTTATCCCCGCCCGGTTCGTACGCCCGGTCCTCCGGCTGACCCACATCGAGGCTTCGTCGGGGGTGGTCCTGGTGGCGGCGGCCGTGATCGCCCTGCTCTGGGCGAACCTCTCCGTGTTCGGCGACTCCTACGTGGACTTCTGGCACAGCCAGCACCTGGATGTGACCCTCGGGCCCGTCCACTTCACCGAAGACTTCAAGGACCTGGTCAACGACGGGTTGATGGCGATCTTCTTTCTCGTGGTGGGACTGGAGATCAAGAGGGAACTCGTCCTGGGGGAACTCCGCGATCCGCGCAAGGCCGCTCTCCCCGTTGTCGCCGCCCTGGGCGGTATGGTCCTCCCGGCGCTGATCTACGTAGCCTTCAATGCCGGTGATCCGGCTGCGATCCGGGGATGGGGAGTCCCGATGGCGACCGACATCGCCTTCTCCCTCGGCGTGCTGGCCCTGCTCGGCTCGCGGGTGCCCGTCGGCGCGCGGCTGTTCCTCCTCGCGGTGGCCATCGCCGACGACATCGGCGCGATCGCCGTCATCGCAATCTTCTACACCGACGACCTGAGTCTGGGATACCTGGGATTGGGGATCGCCGTACTGGTCCTGATCGTCATAGCAACCAGGGTCAACATCCGGTCCCACATCCTCTACGCCCCGCTGGCGCTAGTCGCCTGGTTCTGTTTCCTGGAATCCGGCGTCCACAGCACCATCGCCGGCGTGATCCTCGGCTTCCTCACCCCCTCCCGCCCCCTGTACGACAACCGTGAGTTCGACCGCGCCGCTCGGGAGGTCGTCGACATCTTCCCGGCCCACTCCACCGAGCCCGGCTTCCAGGAGAAGGTCGAGCACGAGGCGCGGCTCCTGGCGGACGTGGCGAGAGAGTCCATCTCCCCGCTGTCCCGCCTCCAGCACCTGCTTCACAACTGGAGCGCCTTCGTAATCGTCCCGATTTTCGCGCTGGCCAACGCGGGCGTACCGCTCACCGGTATCGACCTGGTGGGCTCCGTCACCTCAAGGGTCGCGCTGGGGGTGGCGATCGGCTTGGTGGTCGGGAAGGCGGTCGGCGTGACAGGATTCGCCTGGCTGGTCGTGAAAGTCGGTTGGGGCCGCCTGCCCTCGGGTATCGGATGGCAGCACATGATCGGCACCGCTTCGCTGGCAGGCATCGGGTTCACCGTGGCCCTGTTCATCGGCGAGTTGGCCTTCACGGACCATACGGTCACCGATCTGTCCAAGATCGGTATCTTTACGGGATCGATCCTCGCCGGTGTACTCGGCTACCTGATCCTGCGATCGACACCCGAACGCAAGCAGGCCTCCGTCCCGACTGGCGGTGCCCGCCACTGACCATGGCCACCCACGACGCGGTTGTCGTCGGCTCGGGACCCAACGGGCTGGCCGCGGCCGTTGTGCTGGCAGAACGCGGGCACCGGGTCGTGGTGCTGGAGGCCGCCCCGACCATCGGCGGGGGCACCCGAACCGAGGAACTCACCCTGCCGGGCTTCCGGCACGACGTGTGCTCCGGCTTCCATCCCCTGGGCGCCGCCTCCCCGCTCTTCGACCGGCTGCCCCTCGAACGGCTCGGGCTCCGCTGGATCGTGCCGGAGGTCCAGCTGGCCCACCCCTTCGACACCGGGGCCACGGCGGCGCTGTGGCGCTCGCTGGACCGGACCTGCGACGGCCTCGGAGACGATTCGGACGTATGGCGGCGGGCCGTGAGCCGGATCGCCACCGGCTGGGATGACTTCGCCGCACGAACGATGAAGCCCCTGGCGATGCGGCCCTTGCCGGTGCTCGGTTCGGTTCGGGCGGCCCTTCCGGCGGCGGCCTTCGCCCGGCGGTTCCGCACCCCCGCCGGCCGGGCCCTCTTCGCCGGGCTGGCCGCCCACGCGATGGTTCCGCTGGAAACCCCGGGCACCGCCGGCATCGGACTGGTGCTGGGCGCCCTGGCCCATGTCGGCGGATGGCCGATCGCGGAGGGCGGCTCAGACGCGGTCGGCCGCTCCCTCGCCGGTCACCTGGAGGAGTTGGGCGGGTCGATACGGACCGGCCACCCGGTCAGGACGCCCGCGGACATTCCTGAGGCGAGGGCGGTCCTCTTCGACACCCATCCCCGGGAGCTGATCGCCGTCTACGGCCGTCGAGCGCTCGGCCGTGCCGCCCACCGCCGGATCCGCCGCTACCGGAGCGGCGCGGCCTCCTACAAGATCGACTACGCACTGGACGGTCCGATACCGTGGACGGCGCTGGAATGTCGCAGAGCCGGAACGGTGCATGTGGGAGGAAGCTACGAGGACATCGCCGGGGCGGAGAGATCGGTCGCAGGGGGTGCCATCCCGGACCGCCCCTTCGTGCTCGTCGGCCAGCAGAGCCTCTTCGATCCGGCCCGGGCGCCGGGGGGCCGCCACACTGCCTGGGTCTACACCCATGTGCCCCTGGGAAGCACCGAGCCGGTGAGGGAACGGGTCGAGAACCGGATCGAGCACTTCGCACCCGGTTTCCGCGACCTGGTGCTGGCGGCGCGGGTCACCACTCCGCTCGACTTCGAGTCCTACAACCCCAACTACCCGGCCGGCGACACCGCCACGGGTGCCCACGGCATCGGCCGGATGCTCGGCCGTCCGGGCACCTTCCGCAACCCCTACCGGACCGGTATCCCGAACGTGTACCTGTGCTCGGCGGCGACCCCGCCCGGACCCGGAGTCCACGGGATGTGCGGAGCCAACGCCGCGGCGGCCGCCATGCGGGAGTGCCTGGAGGGCGGTCAGCGCCCCTGATTCGATGGTTCGTCAGGGTCGTGGCCAAGTGAACGGTCGTATCAACCGACCCAAGAATCAGTCCCGACCTCCGGCCCCGGCCGCTGTCCAGCGACAAGGGGATTACATTCTGAGAGTCACACCCCCGCTATAGGTTGCGGATATCGCAATCACCAGCGGCTCTGAGGTCGACCGGGCCGTGTGAGGGGATCAAATCGTTCGAGGCGCCCCAGCCCAGGTGCTTAGGCGGTCGCGCCTCGGACCAAGGTGGTGGCGGTGGGGGCGGAGCCCGCTTGCTGCGATTTTCGCGTTCTTGCCCGATCGGGACGCTCGGCCGGGCGCCGAGCCCGACCCGGAGGGCTCGTGGCGGCTAGCCGGCCGGCGTGTCGAGGCGACCCTGCCTCCAGGCCATGATGTAATTCATGCACATCTCGTCCCGGCCCAGCAGGGTGTCCTCGGCCAGCTTGTACGCCTCGGAGCTCCGATCCACCGAGAAGACCGCGTCCAGCGGGTTCATGACCGGGTCGATGATGCCGCTGTCCGCGCCCGCCTCGACGGCCAGGTTGATGAAGGCGGCGTTCATCAGCTTGCGGGCCGGTATGCCGAACGAGACGTTGCTCATACCGCCGGTGATGTGGATGTCCGGCCCGTAGCGGTCCCGCAGGGTGCGGATCGCATCCAGGGTGTGCAGCCCGAAACCGCCGTCCACCGAGATGGGGAAGACCAGTGGATCCACGAACAGGTCCCCGATCCGGAGGCCCGCACCGAGGGCCCGCTCCACCATCCGGGAGGCGTTGTCGATCCGCTCCCCGGCGCTGGACGGCATGCCGTCGGCGCCGGCGGCGGTGACGATCGCCCTGGCGCCGTATTCGAGCGCGAGCTCCACCGCATCGGTCCGCTCCAGGGAGGCCGAGTTGAGGATCGGCGCGGCGTCGCCGGCCCGGCGGGCGGCCCCCAGCCCTGCCTCGATGACGGTGATGTCGGATGAGTCCACCGAGATGGGAAGATCGGTCAACGAGCTCACGTACCCGACCAACCACTCCATGGCGGCCCGCTGCTCGGCGGTCCGGAGGGAGATCTCGTCCACGTTGATGTCCAGGTAGTGGGCGCCGGTCCGTTCCTGATCGGCCACCACCCGCCGCAGGTACTCCAGGCCCAGGTCCGGATCGCCCTCTCTCCCCATGGCGGCGTCCACCGCGAGCGCGATGTGCTTGACCCGACCCTCGTCATAGGCCTTGGTGGTCCGCATCGCGGCGGAGATCGGAAGCAGCCCGGCCTCCCCGTCAAGGGTCTCGAAGGTGACGCCTTCCACACCGTTCTCGACGGCGAAGCGCTTGCCCTTCCGTAGGACGATGCGGCTGGTGTGGACGTTCTCGCCGATGACGACGAACTTCGGGCCCGTCACCGCATCACCAGTTCCGGGGCCGCGGCGCTCTCGCCCTCGGGGGCCGCCGGGAGGTTGTCGGGCATGGGTTTCATCTGGCATCCCTCCACGAAGATCTCGAAGAAGTCGGGGGTGGTCTCAAGTTCGAGATGGGTCACCCCCTTGGCCTGTTCCTCTGCCCGGGGGCGTCTGGTCCTATCAAGAAGCAGGGCGCGCGCGCCTTCGATCGACGCGTTCCCCACCTTGACGACCCGTTCCTCGGGCACCGGCGCGATGAGGCCGATCTCGATCGCGTTGCGGACGTCCAGGTAGTTGGCGAACCCTCCCGCCAGGTAGAGACGGTCGATGCTGGACGGAGTCACCCCGGCGGTCCGCATCACGATGTACTGGCCGCAGTAGTTGGCCGCTTTGGCCTGGGCGAGGTTGCCGATGTCGCGCCTCGAAAAGGTGATACCCCGATCGGGCACCAGGTCGATGGCGGACAGCTTGCGGTCGCTGGTGAACACGCCCAGCGGTGTCATCAGGTCCAAGCGCCGGAGTTCGGCCAGCAGGTCGGTGAGACCGGAGCCGCAGATGCCGGACGCCGCGGCGCCGCCGATGGTCCGGTAGGAGGAGGCCGATCCGTCGCCGTCGAGCCGGATCGACTCGATGGCCCCGTCGTACGCCCTCATGCCGTATGTGACCAGCCCTCCCTCGAACGCCGGTCCCGCCGGGCAGGAGGCCGCATAGAGGCGGCCTTGATGGTGAAGCACGACCTCGGTGTTGGTGCCGATGTCGACAAGCATCTCGGTCGCTCCCGTACGGCCCAGCCGGACGGTCTCCAGGCAGGCCACAGCGTCGGCGCCCACATGGCCGGAGATCAGCGGCAGGCCGTAGACACGGGCCCGACGGTTGGCGCGCACACCCAGGTCGCGGCTCGTGGTCAGCAGGGCCGTGTGGGGGCGCCGGCCGTCGAGATACTCGTGCTCGATGAGCGACTTGTAAGGCTTCTGGCCGATGCTCTGGACATCGATGCCGAACAGGATGTCCCGCATGGTGGAGTTGGCCGCCACCACGATCTCGTAGACATGGGGAGGGCGCTTGCCGACGTGGGTGACCATCTCCCGGATACCTTGGCCGATGGCCGCCACGGCGGCGTTCCGCAACTCGCCCGCCACTCCCGGCCTGGCCTCGTAGGAGATGCGGTTCATGATGTCGCTGCCGCCGAACTGCTGGGGATTCTCGAAGCTGGTGACAGCGACGGTCTCGCCCGACTCGAGGTCGACCAGCTCCAGCACGACGGTGGTGGTCCCCAGGTCGACCGCCACGCCATAGATGGCCCCGCGGTAGGTGTCGATCACCTCGCCCGCATACCGGACCTGGTCACCGGTCCTTATCACCATCGGGTCGAGCCGGTCCTCCGGGTCGGGTCGCCGGCGACCGGATTCCAGGATTCTCGGGCGGCGGCGGAGTGGCTCGAAGCGGATCGGATGCTCGTCGCTCACGATCCTGGCCTGGCAGGCCAGCCGGAAGTCGCCCCGGAGAAAACCCTCCGGCTCGGTGCGCGGCGCCAGCGATTCCATGCCCTCGGCTACCTCCACCACGCACTCATGGCACCGGCCGGTGCGCAGGCAGGAGGTGGGAACCTCGACCGACAACTCGTCCGCGTAGTCGAAGATGGTCCTACCGATCTTCAGCTTCCTGGTGGTGCCCAGGTGGGAGACGGTCACGCCCGCGGCTCTTCTCCGGCCTGTTCCCGCCGGCGGGAGGCGGCCTCCTCCTTGATGGCGGATATCTTCGCGCTGGCCCTCTGCCGGGCGCGGGGATGGCTTTCCCAGGCGGTGCGGTAGTCGAAGTTCCCGTCGTGTCCGCAGGTCAGCAGATCCCCCTCGGCGTCCGCCACGATCTGGTTGCGGCACCGGAACAACGCCGTGCACCGGTCGCGCCGGTCCCGGTAGGGGCACCGGGTGCGGGACGACGCTTCGGCGTGAACGGCGATGCCGGTGAAGAGACGGGCGATGCGGTCGAGCCGCTCCTGGAAGGCTTTCTGGTCCTCGTCAGCCATGGCGTGGCTCGGGGTAAGGCTCAGCGGCGGACGTCGAGCGCCAGCTGCTTCGCCAGCGCCACGCAGGCCAGGGCATCCTTGCCATAGCCGTCCGCCCCCACTTCTTCGCCGAACTCCGGCGTCACCGGAGCTCCACCCACCATGAAGCGCACCTGCTCCCGGAGACCGGCGTCCTTGAAGGCCTCCACCGTCCTGGCCATGTTGGGCATGGTCGTGGTGAGGAGAGCCGACATCCCGATCAGGCGGGCTTCGCTGTCCTTAACAGCAGCGAGGAACTCGTCCGGCGAGGTGTTGACGCCCAAGTCGATCACCGTGAACCCTCCGCCACGGAGCATCATGATGCAGAGGTTCTTACCGATGTCGTGCAGGTCGCCCTGGACGGTCCCCATGATGACAGTGCCGATCGGTTCCACCCCGGAGGCGGCCAGGATCGGCTCGATATGGGCCATGCCGGCCTTCATGGCCCGGGCCGACACCAGCACTTCAGGAACGAAGACGTATCCCTCCCGGAACTTGATGCCCACGATCCCCATGCCGGCGATCAGGCCGTCGTCCATGATCTCCAGGGCGTGCACACCGTCCGCCAAGGCCTTGGAGGTGAGCCGGTCGACAGTCACGTTGTCGCCCTCGATCAGAGCGGCGGCGATGTCCTGCATCTCTGGAGAGGCTCGGCTGAACAACTCCACATTGCGTTCTATCTCTTCGGGCCGCTCGAGGAACTCCTCGATCTCGGCCCGGATCGTGTCGTTCGCTATACCGGATAGCTGGACCATTGGAATCTGTCAATCCTGTTTAATCGGTTGGAAGCGGTTTCTGAGAGACCTTTCCGAACCCGGAAAGGCTACCCCGATAAGGGCGGTCAAGCAAAGGTGGAGCGAACCGGCGAGTTGCCGTCCGGCCATGTCAACTGTCGCTGCCGGCCACCGGCGGATCGTGGGTCACGAACCGGCCATCGGGGCGGTGGGCGTTGGAATAGTCCCGGGCGGAGTCGGCCAGGGCCGCCAGCACTTCCATTTTCGTTCCGAGCGGGACCGAACCCTCGGGCGCCACTCCCTGCACCCCGGCGTTGAGCACGGTCATGCAGGCCTCGTAGCAGTCCTCGTAAGTACCGCTGAACAGCACGGTCGGGTTGTTGATGTTCCCGAAGAGGGACATGCGGTCGCCGGCGATCTCCTTCGCCTTGACCGGGTCCACCTGCGACTCGAAGTGGAAGCAGTCCCAGCCCGCCTCGGCGAAATAGTCGATGCGATCGGTGGTCTCGCCGCAGCAGTGGAGGATGCTGGGACCGCCTACCTCGGCCTGGATCTGCTGGTGCATCTCGAGGAGGAAATCCCGGTACATGTCGGGACTGACCAACTCCCGGTTGGCATGATCGCACCACATGATCGCGTCGGCGCCGGCTTCGAGCTGGGCATGGGCGGACATCATCGAAGCGGGAAGCAGCACCTCCAGGTAGCGGCGGATCTTGTCGGGATCGAGGATGGTGTCCATCAGGAAGTTCTCGATGCCGACCATGTGGAATCCCACCGACCAGGCCCCGTAGACCTTGCCGACGATGCCGACATCCGGGTAGCGCTTCCTGAGCAGGCGGATGGCGCCGAGAGCCGCCCTGAAGGAGCGCCTCTCCAGATAGTCGGACGGAACCTTGAAGTCGTCGGGATCGGTCAGGACGTGATCGTCGACTGCCGGCCAGTTGTCCTTGGTGCCCCACCAGGTGGAGGCGTCGAGAGCGTCGGCCTCGAGCTGGGAGTGGAATACGGGCATCACCGTGTCGAGTCCCAGGTTCTCGTGGGCCGTTGCGGCCAGCCGGGCCATCTTCTCGGCATCCAGGTGGGCCTCGGGGAACGCCGCGTCGGCGATCTCCATAGCTTCGAGGGTGATCACCGAGCTCAGAGTCATGGCCGGAACCTTGTCCACCCGGCCGCCGTACAGCGCTGACAGGAAACGCCGGCGGGGGGTCATCCATTCCCCGCTGAGTCGGGGGTACTGCTCTTCGGTCATGCTTTCCTCGCTCCGGTGCGGAAGGGGGGGTGCGCACCACAGCAGGAATCCTATCCGCGGTGGCCGAACCGGTCACATTCCAGGGCGTCCTGACCGGGTCCGCCTACGTATGGGGCGGGGATAGACTCGGCTGACCAGGGAGGTTTGACGTGAGCAACCAGAGAGAGCATCCCAAGCGCGAAGGCCCATGGGAGGACGGCTCCACCGGGTTCGCCGAGTTGGGCGACCTGTTGCGGTCCGGTTTCAAGGATGACGGCGAAGGCCCGGCGGCCGGGGCGGAACTCCGTTCGGCCTGGAGCGGTTTCGTCGATGCCGCTCGCGACCTGGGCCAGGCGCTGGCGGCGACCGCCAACGACCCCGAGGTCCGGGCGACCGTGAAGAGCGCTGTGCAGTCGCTGGTGGAGACGGTCGGAACAGCGGCCCGCGACGCCGCAGACACGGTTGGAACGGCGGCTCGCGATGCCGCCGGCACCGCCGCCGAGCGGGTCCGGGACGCCGCTGAGCGACGCAAGGGGGAGACCGGAGCCACGGATGGCGGCGTCGAGCCTCTGACCCGGCCCATCGTCACCTGCTGCTGGCTGGCCGACCATCTGGACGACCCCGGCACCCGGATCGTGGATACCCGATGGTTCCTGGGACAGCCGGGCGCCGGAAAGCTCCGGTACGAGGACGACCACCTCCCCGGAGCGGTGTTCCTGGATCTCGACGATGACCTGGCGGCTTCCGAAGGTCCGGGTCGTCATCCGCTCCTGACCCCGGAGGACCTGGCCGACCTGCTGGGCCGCCACGGAATCGGCAACCATGACCACGTGGTGGTCTACGACCAGGGACCGGGAGCCATAGCCGCCCGCCTCTGGTGGATGCTGAGGAGCGTCGGCCACGAACGGGTGAGCGTGCTCGACGGTGGATACGATCGCTGGTCCGCCCAGAGCCACCCGCTCACCACGGACCCGCCGGACATCGTCCCCACCACCTACGAGACCGGGGAAGGCCCCACGCTCACTGTCGACCGGGACCAGCTACTCGCCCGCCTGGGAACCGCGCAGGTGATCGATGCCCGGGAACCGAAACGCTACCGGGGGGAGACGGAGCCGATCGACAGCGTGGCCGGTCACATCCCGACCGCCCTGTCGGCGCCCACGGCCGAGAATGTCGGCCCCGACGGCACCTTCAAGCCGGCCCACATGCTGGCCGCCCGGTTCTTCGAAATGGGCCTGGATCAGGATACGCCCGTGGTGAGCTACTGCGGGAGCGGCGTCACCGCCTGCCACAACCTCCTGGCCCTCCACATCGCCGGCTACCCGGAAGGCATCCTCTACCCCGGCTCCTGGTCGGACTGGTCCGCCACGGGTATGCCCGTAGCCGCAGGCCCCGAACCCGGTCCACCTCCAGAGCGCCAACAAGAGGGCTGACTCCGCGAACGGGAGCCGGGACGTCATACGGAGTCCCGGAGCGGGTCCCGACGGGCTCGGACGCCCGTTCAGATCCTGGGAAACCGCCTGCGCGGACCAGCTTCTGCCCAGTCCATATGGTTGCGGACGTATTCATTGGCGGCGTCCCGCGGGGGCGAGTAGTCCCAGTGATGGGGCTCGCCGATCGCCAAAGCGGCGTTGAGTACCCGCCGGGTCCGCTGGTAGGCCAGCACGCGTTCCCGGATGGCTGCGCTGTCCCAGCGTCCGGTCACCTCGGCAGCGAAAGCCCTGGCGAGGCTGGCGTGGGCAGGATCGTCGGCCAGATTGTCACGTTCCAGCGGATCGGACACGACGTCGTACAACAGTGGCGGGTCGGAGTCGCAATGGATGTACTTGTGGGTACCCCTACGGATCATGTACATCGGATCCGAGACCATGGCGCCCATGTACTCGGCGGTGGTCTCGTCAACAGGGTCTCTCCCTCCGGTAGCGCTCTCCCACAGGCTGCGACCGGCGGGCGGGGTGGCCTGTTCGGGCCACGGACCGCCGCCTGCGGCGATGTCGAGCAGGGTCGGGAGCAGGTCGAGGAGCGAGCAGGCGTTGGGGACGGTGCGGTTGGCGATGTCCGGTCCCGCCATGATGAAGGGGACCCGGGCCGACCGCTCGAAGAAACACCGCTTGAACCAGACCCCCCGGTCTCCCAGCATGTCGCCATGGTCGGCGGTGACGATCACCACCGTGTCGTCGAGGCGCCCCGTCTCGTCGAGGACCCGGACCAGGTTGCCGACCCAGGAGTCGAAGTAGCTGGTGTTGGCGTAGTAGGCGTGGCGAGCGTTGCGGGACAAGGCCTCGGTGTAGCCGGGGCGATCGGCTCCTATACCTTGCCGTAAACGGAGAGTATGCGGATCCATGTCGCCGGGCGGTGCTGCGCCGGGCAGGTCGATGTCGGTGTGGTCATACAGGTTCCACCACTCCGGTCGGGCCACGTAAGGATCGTGCGGGTGGGTGAACGAGACGGCGAGGAAGAACGGGCGCTCGTCAGTGTCTCGCGCCAGATCGTAGAGGTGCCGGACGGCGGCCGCACCTACCTCCTCGTCGTAGTCGATCTGGTATGTCGCCAATGCCTGCCCGGCCTCGGGCAGGAACTCGATGCTGTTGTACCAGTCGTTGATCCAGTTCTGCGATGCGTTCCAGTCAGGAGTCCACGCGAAGTCGGCCGGGTAGATGTCGGTGGTCAGCCGCCGCTCGAATCCGTGCAGCTGGTCGGGTCCCACAAAGTGCATCTTTCCCGACAGCGTCGTGCGGTACCCGGCGATACGCAGGTAGTGCGCGAATGTGGGTACCGAAGCAGGCAACTCGGAGGCGTTGTCCCATGCTCCGATGGCCGATACCGGCTGCCCCGAGAGCATCGCGAACCGGGACGGGGCGCACAGCGGAGAAGGGCAGTAGGCCGCATCGAACCGAGCCCCCCGCTCCACCAGGGCGTCCATCGCCGGTGTCCGCACCAGCGGATGCTCGTAGGCCCCGGTGAAGTGCGGCGCCAACTGGTCGGCCATGACGAGCAGGATGTTCGGCTGCATGGACCGGCAGGCTACCGCCGACGCCCCATTGCCTGCTTGTCTCCTCGAAAGCCTCGGGCATCCCAGAGTGTGCAGTCTTAGCCGCTTCGGGCGGCTAGGGGTTGGCGACGGCTAGGACGATCTGCACGTTGATGGCTATGAATGCTGCGAACAGCCCGATCATGAGGCCGATTATCCAGCGGGTCTGGATGGCGAGGGTCCGGTCGATCCTCACCAGGGCCTCGGCGACCGTGGCCTGGGTCTCGCGCGTACGGAATCGGCATGGGCTTGGACGTGGCCCTCGGTGGCAGTAGCTATTCCTTTTTGCTTCCTAATTATCCTGTTTATCTTGCGCCTACCGTGAGTATATGCCGTGGGGCTGACACACGGGCTGGGGGCGCAGGAGGGACGGGGCCGAGAATGTGGGAAGATCGGGGGGAGATGACGGATTCTGGAAGTGTCGCCGGGGACATGCCGGAAGGCGTGTCGGAGGAGTTCACGTCGCTGGCAGGGCGCCTGCTCGTAGCCATGCCCGGGATGGTCGATACCAACTTCAGCCGGACAGTTGTGCTGATGATCGAGCACACGCCGGAGGGGGCGGTCGGGTTGGTGCTGAACCGGCCTACGGAGGCCGATCTGCTGGATCATCTACCCGGGTGGTGGACGGCGGCGGTGAGTCCGCGGGTGGTGTTCGCCGGTGGTCCTGTCGGCGAGGGCGGTGGTCTGGGCCTGGCCAGGGGGGCCGGGTCGCAGCCGCTCGAAGGGTGGCCGGAGGTGGTGGGTGTTCGGGTCGTCGATCTGGAGGCCGAGCCGGGCGTGGACTCCGGGCTGGAGGCTCGGGTCTTTTCCGGATACAGCGGGTGGGGTCCCGGGCAGCTCGAATCGGAGCTGGAGAACCGGGGATGGTTCGTCGTCGACGGCGAGCCTGCGGACGTGTTCACGTCCCAGCCGGAGAACCTGTGGGAAGAGGTGCTGAGGCGAGCGGGCGGCCGGTACGCCTTCTTCGCCACCTACCCGGAGAACCCCCGGCTCAACTAGTGGCCTGCCGGCAACGGCGTTCCTCGCCAGCCCTCTTGGATACGGCGGAACGGCCACCAGGGACTGCACTAGGGTATCCCGACAGTGCGTTCCATAGACCCGGATCTTCTCAAGGAATACACCCTCAGGATCTGGCATTACAAGCAGGGTGAGACGGTCAGCCTTATGGTCCATTTGGGGGATCGGCTCGGCCTCTACAGAGCTATGGCCGGCGGCCGGCAGATGACCTCCGGCGAGCTGGCCGAGCGAACCGGGTTGTCGGAGCGCTGGATCCGCGAATGGCTCCTCGGCCAGGCCGCCGCCGGGCTGGTCGAGCGCACGCCGGAGGACGGGTTCTCGCTCGGCGCCGAGGGCGAGGAGGTGCTGGTCAACGAAGACTCCCTCGCGTTCTCCGCCGGCGCTTTCATCGGGGGGTTCCATCCCGAGCGTATCGAGGAGATGGTCGACGCCTTCCATTCCGGCATCGGAGTCACCTACCACCAGCTGGGAGAACCGGTGGCCCTCCAGATGGACCGTATGAACGGGGTCTGGGTGGGTCCCTTCCTCGTCGAGCAGGTGCTGCCCGGCATCGACGGCTTGGTCGAGAGGCTGGAGGCCGGTGGCCGGGTGGCGGAAGTGGGGAGCGGCGGGGGCATTACCGTCCGAGCGCTGGCCGAACGCTTCCCCGCCAGCACCGTGGTGGGCTACGAACCCTCCGGCATTGCCTACTCCCGGGCCCTGCGCCGCATCGGCGACCTGCCCAACGCCGCCATCCACCAGGCTCGAGGGGAGGATCTGGCGGATGGCAGCCGGTATGACCTGGTACTGGCTCTCGACTGCATGCATGATGTGCCCTTCCCGGACCGCATAGCAGCCGCCGTCCGGCGATCCCTGAAGGACGACGGCGTGTGGCTGATCAAGGACGTGCATTGCTCCGACGTGTTCGAGGACAACCTGAAGAATCCCATGCTGGCGATGCAGTACGGCTACAGCCTGTCGGCATGCCTGCTCTCGGCCGCCTCCGAGGAGGGCGCCGCCGGGCTCGGCACCCTAGGATTCCATCCGGTCGAGGCGGAGCGCATCGTCAGGGGGGCCGGCTTCACCTCCTTCCGGGAGTTCCGCCTCAAGGACGATCCCACGCACAACTACTACGAGGTCCGTCCGTGACCGCACCCGGCCGCGAAGGGAAGCGCCGCCCATGACAGTAGACATTGCCGGCTTCATCACCGACATGAAGGCGCATGCGGTCGACCACGGGTTCCACGTCCACGCCGAGCGCCATTTCATCGAGTCCTTCTCGCTGGGTCAGGCCTGGGAGGTGGATCTGCATCCGGAGGAAGCCTGCGAGGGACCGCTGGAGATGCTGATGGTGCTGGAGGTCGACCCCAGGGTGATCCTGGCCTTCGAGGACCTGATGGCGCAGCATCATCTCGAGCTCGACGAGGAACAGGATCGCCAGTTGGAGTTGCCGTTGTTCTTCAAGTGGGCCCTCCCGCCGCTACCCAACCCACCCGATCTGCTCATCCTCGCCACCGAGTTGGCCGGGGTCTCGGGGACGACTTTGCCGGTGGAAGTGTCCGCCACCGACACGTTCATGTCCGTGACCGACCCGGCCCGGCGGAGCCTGTCGCTGGTGGGCCGGCTCGACTTCCGGCTCCGGGACATGTTCCTGCGGGAGGTCAACGTGTGCGACGTGCTCGAATGCGCCCACGGTCTGAGCATGTGGCTCCTCGAACAGTCGGAGCCCTGGCTGGAGGGATCGGACGCCACCGGGCTCTGAGCCCTACCGGGACCGGGCCGGAGGGCTATGCGAACTGTAGGGCCATTGGGACGGTCAGGGTCCTAACAGAAGCAAGTCGTCCCGGCTTCCCGGATCTTGACGCCCGGGATAAGACTCTTGAAACCTTCCGAATACTCAGGTCGCGCCCGCGAGCGCGCCCGAGGCCCCCATCCCGGCAGCGGAGTCAGGAACGGCGGCGCCGGAGGACCAGGTCGAGGTCCTCGATGAAGCGGCGGTTCTCGGAATCGGTGCCGATGGACACGCGGGTCCACTCCTCGGTTCCCTTGCGGATGAGCGTGCCCATCTCCAGGAGTTCCTGGACGATGCCCGGAGTGCCGGGGCCGAGGCGCAACCAGATGAAGTTGGCCTGGGTGGGGACGTAACGGACGCCCCGGTCGGCCAGGGCGCCCTCGAGGTAGTCGACCCCGCGGCGGTTCAGCTCGAACCGTTCCCTCACCCGCTCGGGGAAACGAAGGGAGGTGGTGGCGGCCACCTCGGCCAGGGAGCCGACCACGAACGGGCTCTGGGCCTTGCGGAGAGACCGGAGGGTGGGAGCCTGGCCGACCATGTACCCCACCCGAAGGCCCGCAAGCCCGTAGATCTTGGAGAAGGTGCGGGCCACCACCAGGTTGGGGCGCTCGACGGCGAGAGGGATGAGGCTGGAATGCTCCTCGGCCGCCACGAACTCCCCGTAGGCCTCGTCCACCAGCACAAGGGTCGACTCGGGAACCCGATCGGCGAACTCGTGGATCTCGGCACGGGACAGGTAGCTCCCCGTCGGGTTGTTCGGGTTGCAGATGATCACGAGGGTGGTGTCGTCCCGGATCGCCCCGGCCAACGCCTCGAGGTCGACGCGCAAGGCTTCGTCCAGGGGGACCCTGATGCTCTCCGCGTCGGCATACACCGCGTTGATGGGGTACATGGCGAACGAGGGCCACGGGTAGACGAAACTGGTTCCCGGGCCTCCCAGCGCCCGGGCGGCGGTGGTGAGGTTCTCCGAGCTACCGGCGCCGGTCCACACGCAATCCGGGGTGGTGCCCAGCATTCCGGCGAGGGCCTCCCTCAGGCGGACCGTGCCCGCATCGGGGTACCGGTTGATGCCTCCTGCAGCCGAGGCGATAGCGTCCACAACCTCGGGAAAGGGGGGAGTCGGGTACTCGTTGCCCGCCAGCATGGCGATCCCTCTGGCGCCGAACCGACGGGAGAACTCCTCGAAGCCCGGACCGCCGTCGTAGGGAACGAGATGATCGATGGCGGCTCGGATGCGGACCACGGATGAGAAGCCTAGTGAGGCAGGCGCGGCGAGCCAGGGCCTCTGCGCCGTACCCGGCGAGAAACCTTTGGTTCGTCCCGATAGTCATAATCGGAGTCGAGTGCCTCGCAGACCTACCGTAAGATCGGTGGGTAGTGAGCAGGGGGCCATCCCTCCTTACAATGCCGCCAGCAAGCGGAAGGAACAGTTCGGTGTTGCAGATCCTGGACCCGGCGGGGAAGCTGGTCGGCGAGCCGCCCGATCTGGACGGCAAGGACCTCGTGGAGATGTACCGGTTCATGGCGCTGGGGCGGCGCTTCGATCGGCGGGCCATGAGGTTGCAGCGCCAGGGCCGTCTCGGAACCTTTCCGCCCGGTGAGGGGCAGGAAGCCGCTCAGGTCGGTTCGGCCTACGCGCTCGAACCCGATGACTGGGTCTACCCCAGCTACCGGGAGCACGCGACCCAGCTGGTCAGGGGGATGCCGTGGTCGGTGATGCTGTCCTACTACCGGGGCCTTCCCAACCGCGACTGGGATGTGCACCGGTATCGCATGAACATCCACACCATCCCGATCGCCACCCAGCTGCCCCATGCAGTGGGCCACGCCCACGCCGCCCGCCTGGCCGGGGAGGACCTGATAACCATGGTCTACTTCGGCGACGGGGCCACCTCCGAGAGCGACTTCCACTCCGCTATGAACTTCGCCGGGGTTTGGAAGGCGCCGACCGTGTTCCTGTGCTCCAATAACGGCTGGGCGATCTCGATGCCGACCCGGCGCCAGACCGCCGCCACCGATCTGGCCGACAAGGCGATCGGCTACGGCATGCCCGGCGTCAAGGTCGACGGAATGGATGTGCTGGCCGTCTACTCGGCCACCAGGGAGGCGGTGGATCGGGCTCGCCGGGGAGAGGGCCCCACTCTCATCGAGGCCATAACGTACCGGTTCGGTCCCCACGCCACCGCCGACGACCCGAGCCTGTACAGGAACGAGAGCGAGGTGGAGGCCTGGCGCGCCCGTGACCCGCTCGATCGCATGCGCCGGTACCTCGACAGCCTGGACCTGTGGTCGGACGATATCGACGAGCAGGTGGCGGACGAGGCGAGCGAGATGGACCAGGCACTGGCGGAGATCGAGGGTAGGGAGCGGCCGCCCCGGGAAGAGGCGGTGCGGCATGTCTACGCCAGGGTGCCCGATGCGTTGTGCAGGCAGTATGAGACGGCCCTGCGACGCGAGGGGTCCGGTGCTTCGGGGCTGGAACCGGGCGAGCGCTGGCGGATAGGGCACGACCCGGTGCTCGAGGGCCCAACCGCCCACTGGAACATGGCGGAGGCGATCAACGCGGCTCTGGCGGAGGTCATGGATCGCCATCCGGAGGCGATCATCATGGGCGAGGACGTGGGCCGGACCGGAGGCGTGTTCCGCATCACCGCCGGCCTCCTGGATCGATTCGGCGCCGGCCGGGTCATCGACTCACCGCTGTGCGAGACCGGGATCGCCGGCACCGCGGTCGGAATGGCCATCGGCGGGGCACGGCCCCTTGTGGAGATCCAGTTCGACGGGTTCGTATACCCGGCCTTCGACCAGATCGTCAGCCACATGGCCCGGTTCCGCTTCCGGACCAGGAGCAACGTGTCGCTCCCCATCGTGGTGCGCTGGCCCAATGGCGGCGGCATCGCTCCCCACGAGTTCCACGGCGACAGCCCGGAGGCCTACTTCGTCCACACTCCGGGCCTGACAGTGGTGATCCCGTCCACCGCGGTGGACGCCAAGGGCCTGCTGGCCGCAGCGGCGGAGAGCCCGGATCCGGTGCTATTCCTGGAGCCCAAGGTGCTCTACCGGGCCGGACGCGAAGACGTCCCCACCGGCTACTACACCCTCCCGATCGGACGGGCAAGGATCCGCCGAGCCGGCGACGACGTGACGGTGGTCACCTACGGTGGCATGGTCCGCGTGGCGATGTCCGCCGCCGGGGATCTGGAGCGGGATGGCGTGTCGTGCGAGGTGATCGACCTGCGCACCCTGAAGCCCTGGGACCGCGAGACTGTGCTCGATTCGGTGGTCAGGACCGGGCGCCTGGTGCTGGTGCAGGAGCCTCCCCGTACCGCGGGGATGGCCGCCGAGGTGGCAGCGACCGTGGCGGAGGAGGCTCTGTACGATCTCGAGGCCCCGATAGTGCGGGTGGCCGGCTTCGATGCCCCCTGGCCACAGTTCGGTGTGGAAGAGCACGCCATCATCACCCCGCGCCGGGTGGTCTCGGCCGTCAAGGAAACCCTGGGCTAGCCCGCCGCGGCTCGGCCTTCCGGGCCGGGCAGCGCCTACGTCATGTGTCTATGCGGGGCGTCCCGCCTTGAGGAATTTCGTACCGAGCATGATGAACCAGATCACCCACGGGAAATAGCAGGCGCGTCCGACCGCGACCATGGTCTCGCTGGGGGCGGTATACCCGATGATCAGCGCGGCGACGGAGACGGCAGACACCAAGGCGATCACCAGGGCGGCGGTCCGGTGTAAGCCGCTGGGTTCCCGGGCTGCCAGGCTCAGGCTGAGGACCATCAGGCCCAGCGATACGGCAATGCCGGAGATCAGCGTGAGGCCCAGACCGGTCCGGTAGAGCGGTATGGCGGCTTCGATCGCCTCCGCTGACGATATCCGGGTCCCGGCGAGAAGGTGGTCAATCCCGGTGGCGAGAATCCATCCGACACCGCCCACGGTTGCGCTCAACAGACCGAACCTCGTTCCGGCGGCGGCGAAGTCGGGCCCCGTGGTCACCCGGCTTACTCCGGATATTCCGTACAGAAGGAGGAGCAGGCCGAGCGGTACGAAGAGCGCGGACACATGCGCCAGGAGGGGATTCGAGGCCAGGGCGGTGATCCTGCCGGCTGAGTCCATCGTATCCACCGGGTCGACGAGTATCCCGCCCGGCTCGACCAGGAAGAAGACCAGGGCCATGGCCGGCCCCACCATCAGCGCCCAGGCCTCCAGCCTGTGGATCGCATCGGTTCTCATGGAATCGGTTCTCATGGTTCACCCCTTCCCCCGAACACGCGGAAGGAGAGCCCCTTCCCTTGCGCCTGATGGTAGCTGCCCCCCATCGCGCTGTCCGGGGTTCCTGGCGGGCGACCCACCGCGATGCGAGTAGGCACAGCCGGCCGGAGGGCCACCCCGCCCTCCCGGAACGCGAAAGTCACCGGAGCGTGCCTCCGACCCAGGGCCGGCCCGGCCCCCGCCACCACCTGTCCTGCTTGGAGCGTGACCGGCCATGCCCGGCTGAATGCCGGGGAGATCGGCCCTCGCTCCTGATAGCTCGTTATGTCTCTTGGGCCGGCAAACCGTTCGGTCGGTGGCTGCTCACCGGCGTAGGTGATTGCGGTAGGCAACGTATATCAGAGTTGTGACAGTTTCAACCCCTTATCGCGAGAACGCGAAAAAACGCGCCGGAGTGGCGGAGGCGTCCCCGGATCTCAACCGTCTCCCACTAGCCGAGCCGGGCGGATCCGGTCCGGTTCTGGCCTCGGGACGGGTCAGGCCAGCTCCGCGGTCGTGAACACCACATGGAACGGCACGCAGTAGATCACCAGGGTCAACTGGTCCGGTATCACGTAGTCCGCCGGCACTTCGTAGTTCTGCGAACCGATATTCCCCTTGAGGGGGCCCAAGTCCACGTAGCCCGCCTCCTGGAGGTGATCGCGGCCGGCCAAGCCATGGACCGGAGTCAAGAGGACATGGAGTTGGGGACCGTTGGTCACCTCGATGTCCTCCAGGCGGATGATCCTCGACCCGTCCTCAAGCCGGTACAGAACGACCTGGCCGGATCCCTTGTGGAACGAATCCGCGTCCATCAAGGCCCCGGAAGCCAGAGCCACCGGGCCGGTGGGCTCGGGCGGCAGGGTCGTGGACGGCTCGGTCGCGGCCACCGCCGTGGTCGTCGGCGCCTCGTCTTCGGTAGGGGCAGCCGTAGCCGCCGAGGTGGTGCCGGCGGCGACAGAGGTTGTGGTCGCGGCGATCTCCGGCATCTCGGGCATATCCTCTTCGACCGGCGTGTCTACCGCGGCGGCCTCGAGCATGATCTCCTCCACCTCCTCGGCGGTCATGTCGTCCGGGACTACCGCCACGGCGGCGATGGGGAAAGGTTCGTCCACGACTTGATCGATGAAGAGCGGTGAGCCCAGCCACCAAGCGAAGGCGAGTACCGGAACGGCAATGATCACCGCCGCCACCTGGATGGAACGTCGCTTGTAAAACGGGGTGCGGTCGCTGCTCATGCCGGCCTCCCTTTGTGACCTCTCACTGAATGACAACGCCTGGCCCGCGAAGATTGTTCCGTGCACACGAGCGTCAGAAGTGTGCTGTACCCTGCCCCCGAATGGAAGACAGGATGGTTGCAGTCTACGGCTCCTCGCGGGCCCTCCCGGGCGACGGCGTCTACGAGCAGGGCGTCGAGCTGGGTCGCCGGCTGGCCGAAGCCGGGTTCGGGGTCACCAACGGTGGCTACTCGGGCCTGATGGAGGCCGTATCGAAGGGCGCGGCGAATGCAGGTGGGCGAGTGGTCGGCGTCACCGCCCCGGTGCTGTTCCCGCACCGGCCGGGCGGCAACGGGTTTTTGACCGAGGAGATACAGGCCGCCGGATTGCTCGACCGGATCAGCACCATGTCCGAGCTGGCCAGCGCCTACATCGCGATGCCGGGCAGCATCGGAACCCTCACCGAATTGGCCATTGCCTGGAACGAGGCCTACCTGGCCGCCGGCCGGGGTGCGGCGCCGGTGCCGATCCTCGCGTTCCGGGATGCCTGGAGCGAGATCGTCGACCGTCTCACCGGGGATCTTCGGACCACGCCCGGCATGATCACCATGGTGGACAGCCCGGCCGAGGCGGTGGCGGTACTGCTGCGCCGGCTGGGAGCCGGGGCGCCCTAGGCTTCCCACCGCCCTCTAGGGTCCGGCGGACCGATAAGATACGGCCTTCCTCGATGACCCGATCTGCTCACCGGCCCCCACCCACATGAGGGATATTCCTGTCGAACAGGCGGCCGGTGGCGTGGTGTGGCGGGAGGGACCGGAAGGGGTCGAGATTCTCCTGGTCCACCGCCCCAGATACGACGATTGGACCTTTCCCAAGGGCAAGCTGGAATCCGGCGAGTGTCTGATCGAGTGCGCCCGGCGGGAAGTTCGGGAGGAGGCCGGCGTCCGCCCGATAATCGGGCGCTACCTGGGCGACATCTCCTACGACAAGCAGGAGGGCCACCGGAAGGAGGTCCACTACTGGGCGATGCGAACCGATGGGATCGAGTTCGTGCCCTCGTCCGAAGTGGACCGGATCCGGTGGGTCCACGAAGGATCCCTGGCCGATCAGGTGTCGTACCCGACCGAACGCAGTGTTTGCGAACGCTTGGTGGACGGATGGCGGGATCCGGCTGAACGTATCCTGCTGGTCCGGCATGCGGATGCCGGCAAGCGTGACTGCGGTCCGGACCCGGACAGCGCTCGGCCTCTGTCGAAGCGGGGCCACGCCGAGGCCGAAGGTCTCGTGAAGGGACTGGAAGGCTTCCCGGTCGACGCCATACTGACCAGCTACGCGACTCGTTGCCGCCAGACCGTTGTTCCCTTCGCCGCCGCCCGCAAGAGCGTTCCGCAGCTGGCGATCGAGCTCTGGGAGGAGTCCCGGCCGTCCGAGGTGAGGGCGCTGCTGGGCAACCGACCTGAGGGGACCAGCCTGCTCTGCTCCCATCGCCCGATCGTGAAGACGATCCTGCGAGCGCTCATGGGGAAGAGCCACAACCCCGTCCTCAAGAAGGGCTCGACCTGGGTGCTGGACCTCGCAGACGGCAAGCTCGCAACCGCTAACTACCTCCCCCCACGCCGGTAGGGACTCGCCCCTACCGGGAGGAACACCTGCCCCACCCCGACAGGAGTCGGAACCGGCAGAATCCGGCGCTCCGCGCCGGGCCCCTCCCCCACCACCACCCATCCTGTTCGGAGCGTGATCGGCCATGCCCGGGCTGACGCCGGGAATCGGCCCTCGCTCCAGCGAGCTTGCATGTTCCCTCGGCCGGCCGTTCCGATCGGCGCAACATCATCGGCCGGTATTGGTGCTTGGCGATATGCAGCGTATAGAAGGGTTGTGACAATTTCCGCCGGTTGCTCCAGCGCCCAAGATGTCCGGCCTGGATCGAGGTAATCGCCCCGGTTGTCACCAGGCCGGGGTCGATTGGTCTGACAGGGGGATATGCTGGGTCTCGAATGGGTACGCGTCGCTTGGGCAGGAACGTATTGGCACACTCGCCGGTGCTGCGTGCGAGCCGCAACGCGTGGCTCGGAGTCCTGGTGGCGATGTCGGTGCTGTCAGCGGGATGCGGGACCGCCGAGGACGGACCCGGAACCCCGGCGGAGCCGCCCGCGACCAGCGCCGAACCTGCCGTGACAGAAGGTTCGAGCAACGTCCCTGCGTCGACGCAGCCGGCTACCACGACCGGCGCGGCGACCGCCCCTTCGGCCGCTACAACCCCGGCACAGGAGCGGGAGGAGACGGATCGGGAGGCCTCGGACCCGGCGGGGACGAATCCGGAGGCCGAACCCGATCCGAGGCAAGGCCTCGACCCGGTCGTGGCCTATGCCACCGAGTCGTGGCCCACCGACTGGAACAGCCGCTCCATCGACCTGTCGGAACTGCTGCTCGGGATCGGCATGATCGATCCCCGGGATGCCATCCCACCCATCGATGACCCGGTCTTCGAATCTCTCGACAACGCCGCCGAATGGCTCGACAGCAGGGCGCCCGGGATGCTGGTGGCCATCGGGGGCGATCCCCGCTTCTACCCGCTCAGCATCCTCCACCGCCACGAGATCGTGAACGACCGGATCGGAGGCATCCCCGTCGCGGTCACCTACTGTCCGCTGTGCAATACCGCGCTGGCCTTCGACCGCCGGGTGGACGGCGAGGTTCTCCGCTTCGGGGTGTCGGGCCTCCTCCGCAACTCCGACCTGGTGATGTGGGATGACGGGACCGTCTCCCTGTGGCAGCAGATCACCGGCGAGGCGATCGTGGGCGCCGCCGTCGGAACGGTCCTTACGCACATTCCGAGCGCCATCGTGTCGTTCGGGGAATTCGCCGACGCCTATCCGGACGGCCAATCCCTGTCCCGGGACAGCGGCTCCGGCTTACCGTATGGGTTCAACCCCTACGAGGGATACTCAAGCCGGTCGGCGCCCTATCCGTTCTTCACCGGTGAGATCGACCCCCGCTACCGGGCCTTGGAACGGGTGGTGGCAGTGACCATCGGGGATACCGCCACCGCCTACCCGTTCCCAATGCTCTCCGAGGTCGGCGCGGTCAACGACACCGTCGGAGGGGTTCCGATCACAGTCTTGTGGGGAGGCGACACCGCCGATGCCCTCGACACCCGGGTGGTCCGCGACGGGCGGGCCATTGGGACGGGGATCGCCTACCTGCGGCAGGTGGACGGGCGCCCGCTGACGTTCGTCAAGGAAGGCGAGGTGTTCGTGGACCAGGAGACCTCGTCGACGTGGACCCTCCTGGGCGAGGCGATCAGCGGCCCGCTGGAAGGGACCAGGCTGGAGATCGCCGTGCATCGCAATGAGTTCTGGTTCGCTTGGGGCGCCTTCTTCCCGGACGGGGACGTCTACGAAGGGTGACGGGAGCCGCTACGGCGTCGTGTCGGGGACAACCCCGGCCGGATCCCTCCCCCCGGGCCTTCCCGGCTGGCGCCGGTGGGGAAGCCGGCTATATGAGGTCCTGCTCGCGGATCCCGAAAGAGGGATGGCGCAGGCGGCAGAGGGCCAGCTTCTCCAACTGGCGAATCCGTTCCCTGGTGAGGTTGAACTCCTCCCCGATCTCCTCCAGCGTCCTCGGAACACCGTCGAGGAAACCGTAACGGAGCGAGAGTATCCGGCCCTCCCGGTAGGGAAGGCGGTCGATCGAGCGGCGCAGGCAGTCGGACACATCCAACTCCACGGTGACCTGCACCGGATCATCGGCGTCCTGGTCCTCGATGAAGTCCCCTAGCTGGGCGCCGTCTTCACCGACCGGCTTCTCGAGCGAGGCGGCATCCGAAACGCTCAGGGCCAACTCCACCTTGTCGAGGGTGACGCCGGCCTCTTCGGCAATCTCGGCCGGCTTCGGATCGCGGCCCAACTCCGCCTTGAGGCTGGCTTGCGCAGCCCGGACCGCCGCCAACGTATCGTGGAGGTGGACGGGGATGCGGACGGTACGGGACTTATCGGCGATGGCGCGGGTGATGGCTTGGCGGATCCACCAGGTGGCATAGGTGGAGAACTTGAAGCCCTTGCGCCAGTCGAACTTCTCGACTGCCCGGATCAGGCCCAGGTTTCCCTCCTGGATCAGGTCGAGGAAGTCGATTCCGGAGGTGTTGGCATACCTCCGGGCGTTAGCGACCACCAACCGGAGGTTGGCGGTGAGGAACTCGTCCTTGGCCCGGCGGCCCCGGTCCCGCTTGCGCTTGAGCCTGAGCCGATCCTTCTGGAGCGTCTTCCGGTCCTCCTTCAGCCTGCTCCAGGACTTCTCGAGCTTGTGCCGCTCCTCCTCCGGGAGTTTCATCTCCCGGTTGCGGAGCCGGCGCTCTCTGGCTCTTAGCTTGTCTTCCCTCTCGTCGAGATCGCCGTCCTCCAGCGCGGCGCCGGCCTTCAGGCCCTCCTCGATCGCCTGGGCCAGCTCGACCTCTTTCTCGGCGTTGAGCAACTCGTACTCGCCGATGGCCGCCAGGTACTGGCTCACGAGGTCGGTGGTCAGCCGACCCTTCTCGTCGGTCAGCTTGTTGCGGTTCCTGTCCCGGTCCCGCTTGGTTGCCGAGCCGGCGGTTGACACCGGTTTCTGCCGGGTCGGGTTTGCGACAGCCATGCGGTTCCCTCCACTTATCGCCCGCCGGCAGTTCCGGCGATTCACTCCTTGCGGTACGCCCCGCCCCGGGGCCGGTCTTCCGGAGACTACTCAACTCCTACCCACCGCGGGTCCGGCGCGCGGAGCCGGAACCCTCCCGGCCCACGAGCATCAACATGCTTGATGCTACGCGCACCGGCGAGGTAGTGCGGACACCGCCATCAGCCTCCCAAGACCGACGATGTCCCGCCCCCGACATTATCCACAACGCCTTCCCGTCTGGATTTCTTCCACCTTTTCGGGCGGCGATGCCTGTTCACCGTCCGGAGCCGCCTGCGGACGGCAAGCATGGGCGCCCACGTAACATGGCGGGAACGACCCTGGGGGATACCGATGCGCCGAAACCGTGAACTGCCATGGCGCTGCTGAGAGACCTGCCGCTCAGGGGCCTGTCCCCCTATCTGATCCAGCACCGGGACAACCCGGTCGACTGGCGCCCATGGGGCGAGGAGGCCTTCGAGGTCGCCAGGGCCACGGACCGCCCGATCCTGCTCTCGGTCGGTTACTCGACCTGCCATTGGTGCCATGTGATGGAGCGGGAGTCCTTTCACGACGAGGCCACGGCCCGATTCATGAACCGGCATTTCGTTTCGGTCAAGGTGGACCGCGAGGAGCGGCCCGACGTGGACTCGATCTACATGGACGCGGTCCACACCATGACCGGTCGGGGCGGCTGGCCCATGACCGTGTTCCTGACGCCCGGAGGCCGCCCCTTCTTCGCCGGTACGTACTTCCCCGATGTGGACCGCCACGGCATGCCGAGTTTCCGTCGCGTGCTGGAGGCCATCGACCACGCCTGGCGGAACAGGCGCGAGGACGTACGGGAACAGGCGGGCCAGCTGACCCGGGCGATCGGGCTCGCCCTCCCGCCTGCCGAGGACCTACCCGGCCGGGACCGGGTGAGCGCCGCCTACGAGGCCCTTGCCCGGCAGTTCGATCTGGACCACGGCGGCTTCGGCGGCGCCCCCAAATTTCCCCAAACGCCGATCCTGGAGTTTCTGGCCAGGATCAGCGGCCTCGCGACGACAACCAAGGCGACGGCGATGCTGGACACGACTCTGAACCGGATGGCGCGGGGCGGCATTCGAGACCACCTGGCCGGCGGGTTCGCCCGCTACTCGGTTGACCGGGTCTGGCTGGTGCCCCACTTCGAGAAGATGCTCTACGACAACGCCGACCTGGCCCGCCTGTACGTCCGGGCGTGGCAGATCACCGGCAACCCGTTCTACCGGGAGGTGGCCGTCGACACCCTGGGGTACATGATGCGGGACCTCGCCCATCCCGAGGGCGGATTCTTCGCGGCGGAGGACGCCGACTCCGAAGGGGTGGAGGGCAAGTTCTACGTGTTCGATCACGAGGAGTTCCATGAGGTGGTCGGTCCGGACGACGGGCCGGTGGCAGGCGCCTACTTCGGGGTCTCCCGAAACGGGAACTTCGAGGGCACCAATGTCCTGCACGAGGCGGTCACCGTCCCGGAACTGGCAGGACGGTTCGGTACTCCGGTCGGGGAGGTATCGGGAGCGATAGGGCGGGCCAAGGAAGGCCTCCTGGCCCGCCGCGGCACCAGGGTCCGGCCCGGCCTTGACCACAAGATCATCACCGTGTGGAACGGGTTCGCTCTCCGGGCGCTGGCGGTGGCGGGCGCGGTGCTGGGGACGGAGGGATACCTGGAGTCGGCCCGGGCGAACGCCCGGTTCGTCCTCAGCGAGATGCGCCGCCCCGACGGGCGCCTGGCGCGGGTCTGGAGCAACGGTCCGGCGCCGATCTCGGGATTCCTGGAAGACCACGCGTCGTATGCCCTCGGGCTGCTGGAGCTCTACCAAGCCACCGGAGAGGTCGAGTGGTTCGTGGCCGCCCGCGAGCTGGTCGACCTGCTGGAGGAGCACTTCGGCGGCCCGAGCGGGGTGGTGTTCGCCAGCGCTGCCGACGCCTCCGACCTGGTGGTGCGGCCGTCCGACCAGCAGGACAATCCGAGCGCCTCGGGAGCATCGCTGGCGGCAGAGTGCTACGTGCTGCTCGGCCATCTCACGGGGGACTACCGGTATCACGAGCGTTTCGAGCAGATCGTCCGGGCCGGGGATCGGCTCCTCGATGCGGCCCCGTCCGCGGCCGGTCATCTGCTGGCGGTGCTGGCCACGTCCCAGATGGGCATTCGAGAGGTGGCGGTGACAGGGCCCCGCTCCCTGGAGTGGGTCGGCCGGCTCGCCGCTACCTACCGGCCAGACCTGGTGGTGGCTCCGGCTCCGCTTCCCGATGAAGCTGTTCCCGTGGTGGCCGGGCGCTACCGGGAGGGCGAGACCCTGGGATACGTCTGCGAGCGGGGCGCGTGCCGGATGCCGGTCGGTTCCTACAGCGAGTTGGCGTCCGGGGTTGCGGACCGGGGCTACGATCGATCCTCGTGATACACGAGAACGCCCTCGACGCCATCGGCGGGACGCCGCTGGTCCGGCTGGCCCGACTCCATCCGCCCGGCAACCTGGTCGCCAAGCTGGACTACTTGAACCCGGCCGGATCGGTCAAGGAGCGGATCGCGGTCAACATGATCGACCATGCCGAGCGGCAGGGGCTGCTGGGTCCGGGAGGCACGATCATCGAGCCCACTTCGGGGAATACCGGGGCCGGCCTGGCTATGGTCGGGGCGGTCCGGGGGTATCGGGTGATATGCACCGTCCCCGACAAGGTGGCGACCGAGAAGATCCGCCTGCTCGAAGCCTACGGAGCGGAGGTCATCGTCACCCCCACCAACCTGCTGCCGGAGGATGAGGACTCCTATTACGGCATCGCCCGCCGCCTGACCGATCAGATCGACGGGGCCTTCAGCCCTGACCAGTACTCCAACCCGTTCAACCCGGATGCCCACTACCTGACCACCGGACCGGAGTTGTGGGAGCAGACCGGAGGGGAAATCGATGTCTTCGTGGCGGGTGTGGGCACCGGTGGGACGATCTCCGGAACGGGACGGTACCTGCGGGAGCGCAAGCCGTCGGTGGAGCTGGTGGGGGCTGACCCGGAAGGATCGATATACACGGCACCTCGCGAGGAGGACATCCACCAGTACCGGGTGGAGGGCGTGGGGGAGGACTTCTGGCCCGAGACCCTCGACCGCGACATCGTCGATCGCTACATCATGGTCGACGACCAGCAGTCATTCGACATGGCCCGGCGGGTGGCGGAGAGCGAGGGACTGCTGATCGGCGGCTCCGGAGGCATGGCTGTGCATGCCGCCCTGGAGGTCGCCGTAGAAGATGCTGGCCGCCTGGTGGTGGTCCTGCTGCCCGATTCGGGGCGGGGATACCTGTCCAAGATCTGGAACGAGGAGTGGCTCGCCGAGCACGGCCTCGAGTGAGCGGCCCGGCACCTCGCCACTCCAGCCGACGGAAGCCAAGAAAAGAAAGTCCGGGGCCCGCCAATGGGCCCCGGACTCACGTTTCGTTAATCCAGAACGCCTACCCGTACTTCATCGTGGGATTCCTCAGCCCCACTTCGATGCCGCATGAGGACCGGCATGCGGACGGGAAGGCTCGGTGGTCCGAGTTGGAGTCGCCACCTGACCGGCGGCACGCCCAAGGGCGGCTACCGGAAGCGACCCGTGGCCGCTAGCGCTCGGCCACCTCCAGGGTCCTACAAGAACTGTCTAACAAGTCGGATCACCTCCTTTCTCTGGTACGCGCCAATATAGCGCCCGGATGTCCTACAGAGTTGCAATGACCGGCCAGGGGATCGCCGACGAGATGCTCCGAGGACCCGGCCCATCTGCGCCCGACCTGAGGAACAGGGCGCTACCAGCGGTGCGGAGAACCTGAGGAACAGGACACCGTATATGACGCCCTCTGCCTCAAGAACATCGAGACCGCGGAAATCCGCGAAAAACCGGTGCTCCGCACCGGGTCCCCTCCCCCGCCGCCACCCATCCTGTTGGAGCGTGGTCGGCCATGCCCGGCTGGATGCCGGGGATCGGCTGTCGCTCCATGAAGTCTTGTATGTTCCCCTGGACCCGGCCGCTCCGATCGGACTTCCTCTTCGGCCGGAGTAGGTGCTTGGCGATAGACAACGTATATCAGGAGTGTGACGTTTTCAACCCCCATTCCGCGAGAACGCGAAAAATACTTGGCGGAGGTCGGAGGATGACTCCTGCTCGTGCGGTGCCTCCGGAACGGTAGACGACCAACCACGACCGGGCCGGCCGGAGTCAGAGAGCGTCCGTCAAGGCACTCCAGAGATCGGCCAGAGCGGATCCCAGCCCTCCCAGGGCCCAGCGCAGGACCAGGGCCACGACGGCAACTCCGGCGGCGGCGAAGATCATCCGGAGGCGGTAGGTCATCGTCTCCTCGCTGTCCTCCAGGTACGAGGGATTGGCGACCGGCGCCCGCGCCCTGGCGCGCCGGTGCCCGACTGATTGCCTGGCTCTCGAGATCAACTTCGAAGAGAACGGCCCTGACGAGTCAAGAGGTGTGCCCCCGGGTTGCGTCGGCGACTCCGCAAGCGCCGTCCCCTCCAACTCGACGATCTCTACGTCGTACAGGGTGTCCTCGTCCAGGCCGGCGTCGGGCTCGTGCGGCGGTGCCAGCATCCTGTGCTCGTGGACCCGCCGCAAGGCTTCCTGGAGCAGAGGCACCGGCAGCCTCAGTGCGGCCGATACATCCACTAGCTCTTCGGCGTCAGGAACGGCGGAGCCCTTTTCCCAGCCGACCACCACCTCGATCGGGCGGCCGGTTCGAGTGGCGATGTCCAGCACGGAGATATCCAACTCATCCCGGCGCTTCGCGAACAGGCGGGCGAACGCCAGCCCTGCCTCAGACGCCATCAGTGGGTCAGGATCTCGGGGAGGCTGTCGGGCTCGGGCCCGGCGGTCACCCGCAGCAGACCGAGGTCCTTGACGTTCCAGCACAGAGTCATGCCGCCCGGGACCCGAAGCCGCAGGATGGAATCTCCATCAGCAGGGCCGGCGTGGACCTCGCCGAGTGCCATCGCATCGGTCAGCGGAATGGAGGCCGAATACGCGCCGTCGGCACTGAGGGCCGTGACATGGGTGGCGGCGGTCCGGGGCCGGGCCGCCTCGATCAACGGGCGCACTGCCACTACCGCGCCCTCGGCGCCCTCATCCGGACTTCCCATATCGTGCAGGGTCTCCAGGTCGTAGCCCTGGGGACGGTCAACCAGGCCGCTCACCCGCAGAACAGGTGGCCCCGGCGATCTTCCACCATCCATGTTCCAACGGTAGCGCTGCGGGGATGCCAACCTGCGCCTTGAACCGATGGCGAGGCGGCCCCGACCAAGAGCACGGACCGTGATCGCCCGAAGTCCCGGATGCCCGGGCATCCGGAGAGGCAACATGTGACAGGCGGGATGACGGCCGGCGACCGCCGGCGCCCCGACCAGGGCCGTGACGGGTCCGGGTGCTCGGAACGGGCACCGCGGTGGTGGCCGACAAGCCGGCAACCACAAGTCGCCGGCCACTGTTTGGCCCGGTTCGTGGCGGAGGCGGACGGGAATCGAACCCGCCGGGGCACTCTCGTACCCCCACTGGTTTTGAAGACCAGGGAGCCCACCAGGCGCTCGTTCGCCTCCATCGCGGAGCATAATCGTGGCCTCCCCGTCCCCGGCGGCGCCTCCGCTGGTCGAACCGGTGCAATCACACGGAGCCGCCGGGGTCGGTCCGAGGAAGTAAGGGGACGGATCGGGGATCCGTTGTGCCGGGCAAGCCTCGGCGGACCACTCTCCGGAGGCGCTGCGTCGGACCGGCACGGACAGGTCTTCCCCGGACGCGGCTACGCTCATGCGACCGGATCACGAGAGTATGGCTGCTGGCAGAAACGACAATCACGACTCGAACGGTTACCGGATCATGCCGGGATGGCGGGTCGGTCACCTGATGGAGCAGTCGACCACCCGGTCCGGGCTGCTGGTTCCGCCGGGAACCGAGTCCACCAGCGACGCCCTGGCGCTGGTGGACATCCACACCGGACGCCGATTCTGGGCGGTTCCGACCGGAGCCTGGCGTTTCCTGTGGCCGGAGAACAACCGGCTGGCCGTGGCTGTCAGGAACTCCCAGATTATCGCCGAGGAGCAGGACGACCCGCCGACCGGCAAGGACTCCTATCTGTGACCCTCCCGGCCTGCCATCTCTCGTGTAGGCGGCAGGCATGATCGCCGAAGGCCGCCGGGGACGACGCCTCACCGCCACCGTCACCGACCTGGAGGTGGCCCGCCAGAAGGCTTACCTCATCAGCGTCGACTTCGACGGGGCCGGTATCGGCGACGTCGACCGGTCGCTCGAGGAGCTGGTCCTCCTGACGGATACGGCCGGATCCACCCCTGTGGCGACCGTGCCGGTCCGGCGGCGCTCCCCGCACGCTGCCACCCTGATCGGTCCGGGCCAGGCCGCCGATCTGGCCAGGGATGCTCAGGCCCTGGACGTGGACGTAGTGGTGTTCGACAACGACCTGGCGCCGGGACAGCAACGCAACCTCCAGCAGCTGTTCGAGTGCGATGTGGTCGATCGGGTAGCCGTGATCCTGGACATATTCGCCCAGCATGCAACCAGCCGGGAGGGCATGCTCCAGGTGGAATCGGCACTCCTCCGCTATCACCTGCCCCGGCTCCGCGGTAAGGGCACCGAGTTGAGCCGGCTCGGCGGCGGCATCGGCACGAGGGGACCCGGTGAGACCAAGCTGGAGACCGACCGGCGGAGGATCATGCAGCGCATCACCCATGTGGAGAAGCGCCTGAAGGAGGTCCAAAAGGTCCGGGAGGCGCAGCACAAGACACGCCGCGGCTCGGCCATCCCCCTGGTCTCGCTGGTCGGATACACCAACGCCGGCAAGTCCACGCTGCTGAACGCCCTGACCGGCGCGGGGGTGCTCACCCGGGACCGCCTGTTCTCCACCCTCGACTCGACCACCCGCCGCCTCGAGCTCTCGAACGGCCGCCAGTTGCTGCTGTCCGACACGGTGGGGTTCGTCCGCAGGTTGCCCCATCAGCTGGTCGAGGCCTTCCGTTCCACGCTTCAGGAAACGGTACGGGCCGACCTTCTCCTACATGTGGTGGACATTTCCGACCCCGGTGCGTCCGACCAGATCTCAGCGGTAAGGGAGGTTCTCGACTCGATCGGCGCCGGCCACATCCCCGAACTCCTGGTGCTCAACAAGGCCGACTCCGCCGACGGGGCGAGTATCTCTCGCTTCGAGCAGCTCTATCCGGACGCGGTGCTCATCTCAGCTGTGAAGGCCGCCGGGCTCGAGGAACTGCTGGACCGGATATCCGGCGTGCTGGCTCGAGGGTTCCTGGAGATCGACCTGGTGATTCCCTACACCGAGGGATCCGTCCTGGGAGAACTCCGCCGCGAGGCGGAAGTCCTGGCAGAGGACCACCGGGCCGACGGCACCCTTATCAGCGTCCGGCTGCCCCCGGACCGGGCCGGTCGCTACCGGCGATTCGCCCCGGTCGGTTGAGCCACCCCGGACCCCGCGGCCCACAGCGCCGCACCCACGATGCCGGCGTTGTTGCGCAGCGCGGCGGGCACCACCTCCGCCCGGGAGCGCAGGTGGGGACCGAAGGTCTTGAAGCGCTTCGAGATTCCCCCGCCGATCACCACCAGATCGGGCGAGAGGAGCCGGTCCAGGTGGGCCAGGTACTCGTTGAGCGGCTCCGTCCACTCCTTGAGCGAGAGCCGCCGGGTCTTGCGCGCCCGGTTGGAAGCACGCTTCTCGATCACCTCCCCGCCCAGCTCGAGGTGGCCCAGTTCGGTGTTGGGGACCAGCCGGCCGTTGTGTAGCAGGGCCGAGCCGATGCCGGTTCCGAGCGTGAGCAACAGCACCACCCCGGACCGCCCGGCCGCGGCGCCGAACCGGGCCTCCGCCAGACCCGCCGCGTCGGCGTCGTTGATCATCACCACCGGCCGCCCGCAGGCCTCCGAGAACCGTGCTCCGGCATCGATCCCGATCCAGCTTCCGTCGAGGTTGGCGGCCGAGAAGATCCGGTTGGAGATGACGATGCCGGGGAAAGCGCATCCGACCGGACCGGCTACGCCGGGGAAGGAGCCCACGATCTCGCGGAGGGTCGCCGACACCGGTTCCGCCAGTGCGGGCTGCGGCGTGGGGATGCGATGCCGGTCCTCGGCGAGTGCACCGGACAGCACGTCGACCGGAGCACCCTTGATGCCGCTCCCGCCGATGTCGATGCCGAGGTGAGTACCCATCTACCCGGAGTATGCCGTAATCGGCGAAGAAAGGTTGGCCCCCGGCACGCAGCCAGGGAGTTCCCGGTCACCGATCCGGCCAACCGAAGTTTCCGGCACGCTCCTACGGGACGGCGATGTCGAGTTCGGCGAGCAGGTTCCGGATCAGGTGCTCGATTTCGTCCCGGACCGGTCGGATCTCGGCGGTCCCGCTACCGGCCGGATCGGCCAGCTCCCAGTCCAGGTAACGCTTGCCGGGCATGGCGGGGCAGGCGTCACCGCACCCCATGGTGACCACCACGTCGGAGGCGGCTACATGGCTGGCGGACAGCTTGGTGGGAGTAACGTCCCCCAGTTCGATCCCCCGCTCCGCCATCACCTCGACCACCGCCGGATTCACCCGATCCGCGGGCATCGAGCCTGCGCTCCTCACCACCACCCGGTCGCCGGCCAGGTGGCGGAGGAAAGCCGCCGCCATCTGCGAGCGTCCGGCGTTGTGGACGCACACGAAAAGGACCTCGGGAATCGCCCCGGCACTCGCCGCCATGGGATGAGTCTATGGCCCGAGCCTGAACGAGCGGTGAAGTCATGGAGAAGATCCGTCCAAAGGGGGTCGGCAATGGCCAACGAGGAGGGTCAAGGGCATCTACATTGCCCCCATGGACACGGCAACCCCCACCCTGAGCAGACGTCTGCTGGCCGAGGGCGTGGGTACGGCCTTCCTTCTGGTGGCGGTGGTGGGCGGGGGCATCGCGGCCCAGCGCCTGAGCCCCTCGGACCCGGGACTCCAGCTGTTCGAGGCGGCGGTGGTGACCGCCTTCGCTCTGGCGATGCTGATCTGGTCGTTCGGCCCCATCTCCGGAGCCCATTTCAACCCGTGCGTGACCCTGATGGACACGCTGATGGGCAGGCGCCCGGTCCGGGAGGCCGCCGCCTATGCGGGGGCCCAGGTGATCGGCGGGATCTTCGGCGCCATCCTCGCCAACCTCATGTTCGAGCTCGACGCGGTGGACTGGTCCCAGACATCTCGGGGCGGCGCCGGGCAGCTCCTGGGCGAGGTCGTCGCCACGCTCGGACTGCTGATGGTGATCTTCCTGATCGCACGCCCGGGCGGTGCCGGCGCCGGCTTCGTGGCGCCGGCGGTGGGCATGTACATCGGCGGCGCCTACTTCTTCACCTCCTCGACCAGCTTCGCCAACCCGGCTGTCACCATCGCCCGGATGTTCTCGGACACCTTCGCCGGGATCGCGCCCGCCTCCGCACCCGGCTTCATCATCATGCAGCTGGTCGGGACGGGCGTGGCCTTCGTGTTGGTCCGCTACCTGGTCGATGGAGACCTGAACCCGCTCTCCTCCGGTATCGGATCGGGCGAACACGGAACATCCCGTTAGATTCGGGCCTGCTGACCGAGGGGACAGGTGAGAACTGCTGACATCGGACTGATCGGGCTGGCCGTCATGGGTCAGAACCTGGTACTCAATATGGCCGACCACGGGTACACCGTGGCCGTCTACAACCGGACCACCGCCCGCACCACCGAATTCCTCGACGGGCCGGCCAGAGGCACGGGAGTGATCGGGACAGAGACGATCGAGGAGTTCGTGAACTGCCTCACCAGACCCCGCCGGGTGATGCTGATGGTCAAGGCGGGCGGCCCCGTTGACGCCATCGTCAACCAACTGGTTCCCCTCCTGGACGAGGGCGACATCATCATCGACGGGGGAAACTCGTATTTCGAGGACTCGATCCGGCGGACCATGGACCTCAAGGAGAGGGGCCTGCGGTTCATCGGAGCCGGCATCTCCGGGGGGGAGGAGGGCGCCCGCCACGGCCCGTCGATCATGCCCGGCGGGGACCCGGGCGCCTGGCCCCACGTCAAAGGCATCCTGCAGGACATCGCCGCCAAGGTGGCGGACGGGACGCCGTGCTGCGACTGGGTGGGCCCCGACGGTGCGGGCCACTACACCAAGATGGTGCACAACGGCATCGAGTACGGCGACATGCAGGTGATCGCGGAGGCCTACCACCTGATGAAGGTTGGGCTTGGCATGTCCCATGCGGACATGGCTGCCGTGTTCCGCCGATGGGGTGACGGTCTGCTCGACTCGTACCTGATAGACATCACCGCAGACATCCTCGGCCACACGGACGAGCAAGGCGACCCGACCCTGGAGGTCATCCTGGACGCCGCCGGGCAGAAGGGGACCGGGAAGTGGACGGTCATCTCCTCGCTCGACCTCGGCTACCCGATGACCCTGGTGGCCGAGGCTGTCTATGCCCGGGTGGTGTCGGCTCTCCTCGACCAGCGGATCGAGGCGGCCGGCGTCCTCGGATCGGCCGTGGACGAGTCGGGTGTGGCAGGCCAAGAATGGGGTGACGACTTCGTCGACGCCATCCACGACGCCCTTTACGCCTCGAAGATCGTCTCGTACGCCCAGGGCTTCATGTTGCTCGGTGCGGCGGGCGGCGAGTACGGCTGGGACCTCGATTACGGGCGGATCGCCCAGCTGTGGCGGGAGGGATGCATCATCCGGGCCGCGTTCCTGGACGACATCACCGCCGCGTTCGCCCGGCGGCCCGATCTCCCCAGCCTCCTCCTGGACGGCTTCTTCACGGATGCCCTCCGCAAGGCCGACTCAGGATGGCGCAGGGTCGTGACCGCGGCGGTCGGAGCCGGAATCCCCGTGCCGGCCTACTCGTCTGCGCTGGCCTTCTACGACGCCTACCGTTCCGAGCGCCTCCCGGCCAACCTCATCCAGGCCCAGCGCGACTACTTCGGCGCCCACACCTACGAACGTATCGACCGCCCCCGCGGCGAGTTCTTCCACACCGACTGGACCCGCCCCGGAGGCGCCGCAACCTAGGAGCGTCCCGGCATGGCCGGCTAGGTCTCAGCCGAGTACCGGACAGTGGGCTCCATGGCAGCCTGCCGCACGCGTGGCAAGCGGGCTTCCAGAAGGTAGCTACACCAGTCCTATTTCGAGGATGGTGGTGGCGGCCGTAGCCGTCACGTAGGCTGACGGACCGAGCGCAGCCGGGACCAGGACCGTCGAGCCCGATCGGAGTTGGTGGACCGCACTGTCGCCGGTGTCCACTTCGGCGCAACCACGAGTGACCATCAGGAGCCGCAGCTCCGGTTCCCGGACGAGCGCCGGACTGTCCCCTGAGGCGAGACGATGCTCGCGTATCCAGTAATGGGGGGTGGACACCAGCAGGCGGCTTCCGTCGCTGTCCATCGGTGGGAGCGAGAAGGCCGGCCGATCCTCGGCGACCAGCGCCCAGAGGCCGTCCTCGACATGGAGCGGACGCCCGGAACGCTGGTACTCCTCCGTCCAGTCGTAGAGGCGGAGGGTCGTATCCGACGGGGTCTGGACCTCGGCAACGGTCACGCCGGCGCCGAGGGCATGCACGGTCCCGGCCGGAAGGTGGTGGAAGTCGCCCCATCCTACAGGGATCCGCTGCAGTAGCTCGGCCAGATCGGAGGTTCCGGCTGCGGCCCACGCGGCCTCCATGGTGACCCCGCGACGGAAGCCCTTGAAGATGGCGGCGCCGGGCCTGGCGTCGATCACGTACCAGGATTCGGTCTTGGGTGACCATCCATGGCGCCGGCCGACGTACTCCTCGTCCGGATGGACCTGGATGGATAGATGTTCGGCGGTGTCGAGCAGCTTGATAAGGAGGGGGAAGTCGCCGGCCGGAGTGGGCGACGCTGAGCCCAGCAACTCGGATCCCATCTCCGCCACCAACTGCCGGAGGCTCTTGCCGCGATGGGCGCCGCCCGCCACCAGCGTCCGGCCCCTGGCGGACCCCGACAGGGCTTCGCCGGGAAGGTCGGCCACCTCCCAGGACTCCCCGTAGGTGGTTCCGGCGGGCTGGTCGTCCGGCAGGGGCTTGCCGAGCTTCGGCAGACGGTGCCCGCCCCACGGCTTGGGCACGAGGATGGGCTCGAAAGCGAGCGGGCCGGTTCCCATCACCTCTGATCACCCGAGGAGCGGTAGGCAGCCCAACCGAGCACGGGCCCGGGGCTGCTTAACATGGCGGCGATGCCGAGCCGGTGTCTGCCTCGGATCGTATCGCGTTCGGACATCTCCCTCCCCGATTCCCGAGCCTTGGAGTCACAATGACCGACCATCCCTACCGGTTGCCCCGCCGAGTCGTCCCCCGCCACTACCGATTGCGGATGGAACCCGACCTCGATGCCGCCACCTTCGCCGGGTCGGAGGTGGTCACAGTGGATGTGGTCAAGCCTACCGACCGGGTGGTGCTCAACGCCGCCGAATTGCGGATCGATCAAGCTCGATTCGTCCGCGGCAACACCCGGATCGACGCCGAGGTCAGCTATGACGAGGAACTGCAGAGGGCCAACCTGCGCGTCTCCGAGCCCCTATCGGCCGGGCAGTGGGAGTTCCACTGCAGGTTCACGGGAGTTCTGAACGACCAGCTCCGGGGCTTCTACCGGTCCACGTTCGAGGACGAGGGCGGGACCGAGCAGGTCATCGCCACCACCCAGTTCGAGGCCACCGACGCCCGCCGCGCCTTCCCGTGCTGGGACGAGCCCGACTTCAAGGCCTCCTTCGGGGTCACCCTGGTGGTCCCGGAGGACCTGATGGCGGTGTCGAACGGCGCCGAGATCGAACGGGTGCCCCTCGGGGACGGCCGGATGGCGATCACGTTCGCCGACACCATCGTGATGTCGACCTATCTGGTGGCCTTCGTGGTGGGTCCGTTCGAGGCGACCGCGCCGATCGACGTGGACGGGGTGCCGCTCCGCATCGTCGCCCCCAAGGGGAAGATGCACCTGACCGGATTCGCGCTGGAGTGCAGCCGGTTCTGCCTCGACTACCTGGCCACCTACTACGGCATCCCCTACCCCGGCGACAAAGTCGACATGGTGGCGATCCCGGACTTCGCCTTCGGGGCCATGGAGAACCTGGGATGCATCACCTACCGGGAGTCGGTGCTCCTGGTCGACGAGGAGATCGCCACCTCCGCAGAGAGGATGCGGATCCTGGACGTGATCGGGCACGAACTGGCCCACATGTGGTTCGGAGATCTGGTCACGATGAAGTGGTGGAACGGCATCTGGCTCAACGAGGCCTTCGCCACCTTCATGGAGATGAAGGCGGTCGATGCCTTCCGTCCCGAGTGGAAGCGCTGGCTGGAGTTCGCGGCGGCCGAGCGACCCTGGGCGTTCAAGACCGACGAGCTGGCCGGCACGAGGCCGGTGGAGTTCGAGGTGCGTTCTCCCGCGCAGGCGGAGGGGATGTTCGACGGCATCACCTACGGAAAGGGCTCGGCCGTGCTCCGGATGATGGAGCAGTACGTGGGCGAGGAACCGTTCCGGGCAGGGGTCGAGAGCTACCTGCGGCGGCACGCCTACGGCAACACCGAGACGAGTGACCTGTGGGAAAGCCTGGACGGTTCCTCGGGTCGCCCGGTGGGCGAGATCATGGACACCTGGATTCTCCAGGGCGGCTACCCGCAACTGACCGTCCGCGTCGAGGACGGCGGCGTCTCCCTGGAGCAAGGCCGGTTCCTTCTGATCCCCGATCCGGCCGATACCAGGACCTGGAAGGTCCCGGTCCGGCTACGAGGGATGGCGGGCGGAGACCCGTTCGAGACCAGCGTACTGGTGGAGGGGACGCGGATCACCGTCCCGCTGGGCGGACCGGTGGATTGGGTGGTCGCCAACGCGGGCGGCCACGGGTTCTACCGGTCGCGATACGAGGAGCCGTTGCTGGATGCGCTCCTGGACCGGCTCCACCTGCTGGATCCGGTGGAGCGGTTCGTGCTGGTGGACGATGCCTGGACCTTCGTCGAGGCGGGCCGATCCGGAGTCTCCGCCTTCGTGGGCCTGGCCTCCGCCTTCGGGGACGAGCAGGAGCAGGCGGTCTGGGGATCCCTGCTGGGCGCCATCGCCTCCATCGGGCACCATCTGGTCACCGCCGAGACCCGGCCTCGCTACGAAAGGTGGGTGGCGGGCCTCCTCGCCCCCCTGGCCGATCAGCTGGGATGGGCGCCCGCCGCCGGGGAGACCGACCTGGTGCGCCGCCTGCGAGGGCGGGTGATCGACTCGCTGGGCCGGCTGGCCAACCTCCCCGAGGTCGTGGAGCGGGCCCGGAGCACCTACGAGCGGCGGGTTGCCGAACCCGCCTCGGTGGATCCTGAGGTGGCCGGGGCGGTCATCTCGGTGTGCGCCGCACACGGGGACGCCGAGACCTACGAGAGGTTCCTCGACCGGTACCGGACCGTCCGTAACCCCCAGGAGTCCCTCAAGCACCTGCGAGCACTGGCGGCATTCGATACCGTGGATGCGGTGGATCGTACGTTCGAGCTCATCGTCGACCGGACCGTCCGCAACCAGGACACCAGCTGGGTTCTGGCCCGGATGCTGGCCAACCGGGTGACCGGCCCCTATGCCTGGGCAAGGCTCCGGGATCGCTGGGACGGCATTCTCGAAATCGCCCCGCCGATGACCCAGGCGCGCATGGCGGACGGCCTCCCCGCCCTGTCCGACCCCGAGGTGGCGGCCGAGGTGGCGGCCTTCCTGGCTGAGAATCCTCTCCCCCATGCGGCCAAGGCAGTGGAGCAGAAGCTGGAGCGCCTCTCCGCCCTGGTGGAGATGAGGGAGCGCGAGACGGGAGCGTTGGCCGGGGCCCTCCCGGACTGAGGCGGTTCGATGCGGGTCCAACTATCCGTCGCTCGGGCCCGCTACCGTCAGGATCGATATGGGAAAGGAAGCAGGGATGGATATTTCGTTCTGGGTCGACCCGCTCTGACCGTGGTGCTGGGTGACGGCCCGGTGGGTCGTCGACGAGGTTGCGCCGGACAGGGACGTGCGGGTGGAGTGGGAGCCCATCAGCCTGATGTTCAAGAACGCTCCGGAGCCGGGCTCGGATCGCCACCGGACCACCTCCCGCACCCACGGCATGCTGCGGGTGATGGAGTCGGTGAGGACGGAGTTGGGCAACGAGGGCGTGTTCCGTACCTACTGGGCGTTCGGCACCCACATCCACCACGACCGGAACCTGTTCGATTTCGATGTCGCCGAGGTGCTGGCGGCCATCGGGATCGACTCCGGCCATGCCCGTGCCTTCGGCGACGGCTCTTGGGACAAGGAGATCCGTCGCCGCATGGACGCCGGGCTCGCGCTGGTGGGCGATGACGTGGGCACCCCGATCATCGCCATGGAAGACGCCCGAGGTGACCGGGTGGGGATGTTCGGCCCGGTGATAACCCGGGCGCCGGACCGTGACGATTCACTCCGCCTCTGGGACGGTCTGGTTGCGGTCACCACCGTGCCGGGCTTCTGGGAACTGAAGCGGACCCGCACCGAGGACCCCGAGTTCGGCGAGCGCCCGACCGGGGTTCCATCCCCGTAGAGACCGGGAGGAGACCATGAGCTACCCCATCAGGATCGGCGTGCAACTTCGTCCCCAGCACGGCGATTACCGGGACATACGGGCGGCCGCCGTCCGGGCCGAGGAGTTGGGCGTGGACGTGGTGCTCAACTGGGACCACTTTTTCCCGCTGTACGGGGATCCGGACGGGAACCACTTCGAATGCTGGACCATGCTGGCCTCGTTCGCCGAGGTGACCGAGCGGGTCGAGATCGGCCCTCTGGTCTCCTGCTACTCCTACCGCAATGCCCACCTGCTGGCCGACATGGCCCGCACCGTGGACCACATCAGCGAGGGTCGACTCATCCTGGGTCTCGGCGCCGGATGGTGCGAGAAGGACTACGCCGAGTACGAGTACCCGTTCGGAACCGCCGGCGCCCGGCTCCGTGACTTCGAGTCCGGTCTGTACCGCATCACCAAGCGGCTCGGCCGGCTCATCCCTCCCCCGGTTCGGGACATTCCGATCCTGATCGGGGGTATGGGCGAGAAGCAGACCATGCGACTGGCAGGCCGGTACGCCGACATCTGGCACGGGTTCGGCGGCGCCGAGACGCTGACCCGCAAGAACCGGATCCTGGACGAATGGTGCCGGGATGCGGGACGTGACCCGGCCGAGGTGGAGCGCTCGATCGAAGTCATAGAGGTGGAGGAAATCGATCGGGCCGACGGGCTCCTGGCGGCCGGGGCCACCCTGATGACGCTGGTGATCGACGGACCCCGCTACGACCTATCGGCGGTCCAGGACTGGCTCGACTGGCGGGACGCCCGCAACGGCTGAGGGCCGGTGTCCCGAGTCGTTGGCAAGCCGGGCTCATGACCAGGTGAACGGAGGACCGACCCCGGATCCTTCCTGACTCCCGGCCCGGACCTTCGTTCGGCGACAAGGGGGTTGAAACTGTCACACCCTCGCTATAGGTTGTTGGATTACCGTAATTACCAGCGGTCCAGCACCGACGTCGACCGGACCGCGTGAGGGATCGAATCGTTCGAGGCCGCCCCGCCGAGGGCACAGCGGGCCGCGTCTCGACAAAGGTGGTGGCGGCGGGGGAGGGCCCAGCGGGCGGGGTGTGATTGTCGCGATTTTCGCGTTCTCTCCCCGATCCAGACCACTAGACCCGCTCGACTACGAGCGCTATTCCCTGGCCGACGCCGATGCACATGGTGGCCAGGCCGTAGCGTCCCCGGCGGCGGGACAGTTCGTGCACCAGCGTGGTGAGAATGCGCGCCCCCGAGCACCCGAGCGGATGACCCAAAGCTATGGCCCCGCCGTTGACGTTGAGCGTCTCCGGGTCCAGGCCCAGCTCGTTGCGGCAGGCCACGGCCTGGGCGGCGAAGGCCTCGTTCGTCTCCACCAGGTCGAGGTCGGACACCTTGAGACCGGCCCGCTCCAACGCCAGGCGGGAGGCCGGAACCGGGCCGATCCCCATGACGTCCGGATGGACCCCCGCCGCCGCCGATGACACCAGGCGGGCCATCGGAGTGAGTCCGCTCCGCTCCAGGCCGGCGGAGGTGGCGAGGATCAGGCCCGCCGCCCCGTCGTTCATAGGGGAGGAATTGCCGGCGGTGACGGTGCCGCCCTCCACGAAGACGGGCCTGAGCCTGGCGAGGGCCTCCATGGACGTATCCGGCCTCGGGCCTTCATCGTGGCTGATCAGCGCCCCGGTGCGCTTCCTGCGCCCGGCAGGCGCCTCGATGGGAACGATCTCGGCCTCGAAACGGCCCGACTCCTGGGCGGTGACCGCCCTCCGGTGGCTGTCCAGGGCGAACCGGTCCTGATCTCGGCGGGATACGCCGTAGGTCGAGGCCACCTTTTCCGCCGTCTCGCCGAGGCTGATCGGCGGGTATTCCGCCTGCATCCGGCGGTTGACCAGCCGCCACCCCAGCACGGTGTCGACCATCTGCGGCGCCCCCACCCCGTAGGCCCGCTCCGGCTTCGTAACCACGAAGGGTGCCCTGCTCATCGACTCGGAACCCCCGGCGACCATCACGTCTCCCCATCCCGCCATGAGCGAGTGGGCGGCGGTGATCACCGCCTGCATGCCCGATCCGCACAGCCGGTTCACGGTCTGGCCGGGCGTCTCGATCCCCAGGCCGCCCAGGAGCGCGGCCATCCGGCCCACGTTCCGGTTGTCCTCCCCGGCCTGGTTGGCGGCGCCCCAGACCACGTCCCCGACCATCCGGGGCGAGAGCCCCGGGTTGCGTTCCAGGAGGGAGCGGATCACATGCGCGGCCAGATCGTCGGGCCGGACTCCGGCCAGTTGCCCTCCCAGCCGACCCATCGGGGTCCGGCAGGCATCGGCAATGAAGACATCAGGCATTATCAGTCCCCGTAGAGGATCGCCTCGGATGTGGAGGCTCCAGGCCGCCTAACGCTAGCGGTCCACCCGCGAGATACCGGGTCTCGTACAGGTAGCACCCGCCATACCCGAGGGGTCAACCCGGATAGCGGTTACTCAGGCTCGGTAGGCTTCGGCGGTGCTCTGGTTGGGTCTGGCTCTCATCATTGCCGGCATCGTCCTGCTCTGGATATCCGCGGATCCGTTCGTGGTGGCGGCGGTGCGCATGGCCCGGATCTGGGGGGTCTCGCCGGTACTGGTAGGAGCGCTCGTTATCGGTTTCGGAACCTCCGCGCCCGAGCTGATGGTCAGCGCGGTGGCGGCTTTGCGCGGCGAACTCGCCGAGGCGGTGAGCAACGTGGTGGGCTCCAACGCCGCCAACCTGTCGCTGGTGCTCGGGGTCGCCGCGGTCATCTCGCCGGTGGTCGGCCAACTGCGGGTCATCCGCCGGGAGGGCGCCGTCACGCTGGTGGCCATGGCCGCGCTGATGGCGGTGGCCTGGGATAACGCCCTGGCGCGCTGGGAAGGCATCCTGCTGGTGGCGGGCATGGCCGTCGTCACGGTGTTCCTGGTCAACTGGTCGAGGCGCGATGTAAGGGCCGGGCTCGCCGACACCTCCCCTGATCCGGCTACCGAGGGAGACCCCGGCGACACCGGCCGAGGCGCGGCGCCGGAGGTGGGCAGGGCGTTGGTGTCGCTGGTGGGCATCGTGGCGGGGGCGTGGCTCCTCGTCGAGGGAGGCAGCCGGCTGGCCGACCTTTTCAATCTGGCCGACGGGTTCGTGGGAGTGACCATCTTCGCCATCGGCACCAGCCTGCCCGAGTTGGTGACCGCCATAGCGGCGGCCCGCCGCAAGGCCAACGACCTGATCATCGGCAACCTCCTGGGTTCCAACCTGTTCAACTCCCTTCTGGTGGTCGGGGTGGCCGGCGTACTCGGCGCCGGTCCGGTCGGGCAGCGGCGGGTATGGGAGTACGTGGTGATGATGGGGATCGGCTTTACGGTGGTGGTCATGGCCGTCCTCCGATCCCGCTTCGGGCGCTCCCAGGGCGCGATCCTGCTGGGAATGTTCGGGCTGTTCATCGTGGTGGTCGGGACCAATGCCACGGTGTGATCCGCTCGTCTGACCGGGCGCATCGGCTCCGGTGCGGGTAGGGTTCCGATCAGTGGCGTATGTAGGGGCTAACGGCCTCAGGAGTGAGCGGATGGCGGGCTCATGATCGGCGCCTTTTTCGACGCGGTAGCCCGAAACACGGTATCCGTCGCCGACGCCGTGACCGAAGCCTGCGGCTGGATCGCCCGTGTGCTGGTGGCGATCCTCATCCCGGTGGGCTTCCTCAACGTCTTCCTGCGATACGTCGGCCGCTATACCGAGACCCAGTTGGTGAACAACACCTGGATCGAGGCGCAGTGGTACCTCTACGGGATCATCTTCCTGCTCATGTTCCCCTACCTGCTGCGCCACGACGGAAATGTGCGGGTCGACTTCTGGTACGCCGAACGTTCCGAGAAGGTGAAGACCAGGATCGACCTGGTCGGCCATCTGGTCGCTCTCGCGCCCTTCACCACCCTGGCAGTCTGGGTCTCTTGGAAGCCGGTACGGGACTCTTGGAGCATATGGGAGGTCTCGCCCGATCCCGGTGGCCTGCCGCGGGCGCCGCTCAAGGCGCTGATCCTGGTGGCCTTCCTCTTGCTGGGCCTCCAGACGATCGCCACCCTGATCCGGCTCGCAGCTCGACTGACCGGCCGTGAGATCGGCATACGGGAACGGCGCTCCGACGCGCCACTGAGGATCGAGTAATGGGCGCCGAATGGCTCGCCATGATCATGTTCGCCATCTTCCTGGTGCTGTTGCTGGTGGGCTACCCGGTGGCCTTCTCGTTCGCGGGCACGGCAGTCATCTTCGGGGCCATCGGCCTCCTCATGGGGGAGTTCGACCTGAACCGCCTGATCATCCTGTTCAGCCGCTGGTTCAAGGCGGTGGACAACTTCACGCTGCTGGCAGTGCCCTTCTTCGTGTTCATGGGGGCGATACTCGAGAAATCGGGGCTGGCGGAACGCATGCTCACCACTATCGGGATGGCGCTGGGCCGGCTCAAGGGAGGCCTGGGACTGACCGTGGTGCTGGTCGGCGCCATGCTGGCGGCGGCCACCGGCGTGGTGGCGGCCACCGTGATCGTCATGGGCCTGCTGTCCCTTCCCACCATGGTGCGCTACGGGTACGACCACCGGCTCGCCACCGGCCTCATCACCGCCTCGGGCACTCTGGCCCAGTTGCTCCCACCCTCGCTGGTCCTGATCCTGCTGGCCCAGGTAGTGGGCGTCTCGGTGGGCGACCTGTTCCTGGGAGCGATGGTCCCCGGGTTGATGCTGGCCACCATCTACGGCCTCTGGGTGATCTTCAAGGCCTACACCAAGGACGGCGTGGCGCCCGCCCTTCCCGAGGAGGCGCGCACCATCCGTGGCTGGAGCCTGGTGCGGGAGTTGCTGATCGCGGTGCTGCCGATCATCCTCCTGATCCTGGCAGTGCTCGGGTCGATCTTCACCGGAATCGCGACACCGACCGAGGCCGGCGCGGTGGGGGCTACCGCCGCGGTCCTGCTGGCAGCCCTGAACCGGAACCTGAAGGGATCGGTCCTGGCGGGCGCCACCCGCTCAACCGCTCATATCACCGGCCTGGTGCTGATGATCCTGTTCTGCTCGACCTTCTTCCAGCTGGTCTTCGACCAGCTCGGAGGCCAGCGGCTGGCTCAGGAGATACTCACCGGCCTGCCCGGCGGCTTCTGGGGATTCATCATCATCGCCAACATCGCCGTGTTCCTGCTCGGAATCAACCTGGAGTTCATCGAGATCACGTTCATCGTGATGCCGATCTTCGTTCCGGCGATCCGGATCCTTCACGAACTGGGGGAGACACCGTTCGAGACCCTCCCCACCTTGATGATCTGGTTCACGGTGATGATCGCGATCAACCTCAACATGGCCTTCATCTCGCCGCCGGTTGGGTTCTCGCTCTTCTACCTCCAGAGCGTGGCACCGCCCGAGGTCAAGACCCTCGACATCCACCGCGGCGCCCTCCCGTTCATGGCCCTCCAGGGCGTAGCGCTGATCCTGGTGATGATCTTCCCCGCCACGGTCACCTGGCTGCCCTCCGTGGTGGGCTGACCGGGTCCCGCCCGCGGCCCATGAAGAAGAGGATTACCTCGCCTCCGGTCTGATATAACAGTCGGCTGGGCAGTGGAGGGCGTAACGCGCTTCTTGTACAAAGGAACGCTTGGAACCCCTAGTGTCATGAACTGATCATGGTGCCTGAGTACGACGTGGCGATCATCGGTGGCGGGATTGTCGGCCTGACGACGGCGATGGCACTGACCGAGCGGGCTCCGGGTCCGAAGGTCGCGGTGCTGGAGAAGGAGCCGCAGGTAGCTGCTCACCAGTCGGGGCGCAACAGCGGGGTAATCCACTCAGGCCTTTACTACCGTCCCGGCTCGCTGAGGGCACGCCTATGCCGGGAGGGAATCGTTCGCCTCGTCAGGTTCTGTGACGAACGAGGCGTCGCTTACACCCGCGACGGGAAGGTCGTCGTTGCCACGAGCGAAGCTCAACTGCCTGCGCTCGCCGAACTCGAACGCCGCGGCCGTGCCAACGGTCTCCGGGGTGTGAAGCGCATCGGCTCGGACCAACTCCGTGAGATCGAGCCGCACGCCGTGTGCGTAGAAGCTCTGCACGTCCCGGAGACCGGCGCGGTGGACTTCGGAGACGTGTGCCGTGCAGTGGCCGAGGTTCTCCGGGAACGGGGCGCAACGATCTCGACCCCGTTCCGTGTCGAGAACATCGGGGTATCGCGATCACACGTAGCGGTCGAGGGATCGGACCGGTCCGTCACGGCACGTGTAGTCGTCAACTGCGGGGGGCTCTACAGCGACCGCCTGGCCAGGGCGGCGGGTCTCGACCCGGAGGTTCGGATCGTCGCGTTCCGCGGCGAGTACTACGACATCACAGGTCCCAGCGCCGACCTTGTCCGGTCGTCGATATATCCCGTCCCTGACCCGAAGCTGCCGTTCCTCGGCCTTCACCTGACCCGCTCGGCGGACGGCTCTGTGCATGCCGGCCCCAACGCGGTGCCGACGCTGGCCCGCGAAGGGTACCGGTGGAGAACGGTACGGCCCGCCGAGCTGCTGCAATCGCTTACCTACCCCGGCTTCCTCAGACTGGCAGGCAAGCACTGGCGGTCCGGCATCGCTGAGATCATCCGATCGGCAAGTCGCCGCCTGTTCGTGCGTTCGGCGCGCGAACTCGTACCGGAGCTGGATCCGGGGGATCTCAGCCGGGGCAGGTCCGGGGTTCGGGCGCTGGCTCTCACCCGTTCCGGCGAACTACACGACGACTTTCTGATCGAGGTCGGACCCAGATCGGTACATGTGCTGAACGCACCGTCGCCGGCAGCAACTTCGTCCCTTGCCATAGGGGCACATGTCGCCGACCGCGTGCGACAGGTAGTCGACCTCAGCTGACCGGAAATACCTGCGGGCACAGTCCGGGTGCCCGAACCTGTCGAGTTGGAAGAAGGTCGCTACCGCCGCCGGTACACTCGCCCGGCCATGGACTATGACATCGTTTTTCTCGACCGGGTGGAGTTGACTCCCGCCTCAAGGCAGGCGCTGGAAGAGGTCGGGACGGTGCGGACGGTTCCGGTGACCGCGCAGGAGGACCTCCTCACGGCGGTGCGGGATGCCCACGCGATCGTCTACCAACTCTTTCCCGACCGGCTCACGCGCCAGGTCCTGGAACGATGCCGGCGGCTCAAGGTCATCGGCCGGATCGGCATCGGCATGGACCAGGTGGACCTGGCGGCGGCCACCGGACGCGGCGTGACGGTCGTCAACGCGGCGGGCGCTCAGGCCGCGGCGGTGGCGGACCACGCCATGGCCCTGATGCTGTGCCTGGCCCGCAACGTGGTGGCGTCCCACACGGCGCTGCGGGCCGGGGACCGCAGCCCGCCCTGGCAGTTCATGGGCCTCGAGATGGGAGGCAAGACCCTGGGCATCGTCGGCTTCGGCGCGATCGGGCGGCGCCTCGCCCAGCGCGCGTTCGGCTTCGGGATGGCGGTCCGGGCATGCGACCCCTACGTATCTCCGGATGCCATCGAGGAGGCCGGGGCAACCCCCGGTAGTCTGGCCGAGGTGCTCGCCGGCAGCGACTTCGTCTCCCTCCACGTGCCCCTCACAGACGAGACGCGGCATCTCATCGGCGCCCGCGAGCTCGCCGCCATGCGGTCCACCGCCTACCTGATCAACACCGCGAGGGGCCCCATCATCGACGAGACCTCCCTGGTGGCCGCCCTGCGCGACGGGGCGATCGCGGGCGCCGGACTGGACGTGTACGAGGAGGAACCGCTGGCGGCCGGTAATCCCTTGCTTGCGCTCGATCAGGTGGTGCTCACCCCGCACATCGCCGGATGGGCCGTCGAGGCCCAGGTCCGCACCCAGGAGAGTGTGGTGAAGGACGTGGCCCGAGTGCTACGGGGCGAGACCCCGGTCAGTCCGGTCTCGGGCGGCGGGGGTCCCGCGACGTTGGCTTCTGGCTCCCCGACCGGTGTCAGGCACCGGCCCGGAGCACAGCGCGCCGCCCTCCAACCACTGCTTCCCTACCAGGAATGGGACGAGAGCGGGCTCCCCCACCCCAGTTCCACCCATACGTTCGGCGCCGTTCCCGGACTGCGCCAGATCATCGAGACGGAAGGGCCGGTCACGACCGACCGAGCGTACCGGGTCTACATACGCGGATCCGGCTCCACTCGGGTCACAAGGCAGGCCAGAACCAAGCTCGATCACGCTGTCAACCGCCTGCTCGACCAGAAGCAGGTGCACATCGACGAGTTGGGGATCCCGGGAGATGGCGAAACCCAGCGGGTCCTTCGCACTCCCGGAAGTCTCGGAGTGGTGGTTCGCGAGATCGGAAACCGCGACCTCTACGAAGTACCTTTGAACGAGGTCGTTGCATTGATGGAAGGCCGTCTCGAACAGATTCCACGTGCGTCACACGAGGAACTGATGCGCTACGTCCTCGACACCTACGGCTGGAAACGCCTCACCGACAAAGCCCGCACCTACCTGACCACCGCCATCCGGTTGATGTACGAGGATTGACAAGTCATCGGCAAGCAGCGGAGACGGCCGCCCGCTGCTCAGACTTGCGGAGGCTGTGGATGGCACGGACGGGTGGGCCGGTCTCCGAACAGATTGGTGTCGGTCCAGCCCTGCCAGAGCGATGATCACTGTGTCGATGATCCCGATGAACGTGACGCCTGTGGCTACCAGGGTGGCGATGATCCACTTCGTCTGCTGGTTGAGTGCCCGTTCGATCTTCGCTCCGCCCGATGCTTCAGCCTCAGTGGCGACGGCACTCGCGAACCTTTTGGTGGCGTTAGCCATCTGTGTCCTTTCCGGACTCCTTAACCGATTCGTTTCCCCGGCCCGCGTTGGATGCGCAGGGTTTCTTTGGGGGGTGCTGACTCTGGGGGTGCTGATCCAGGGCCAGGAAGGGTCAGGTTCTGGAGAGGTCGGCCAGACGGTGCCAGAAACCTGAGGAACACCGCACCACCAGCGGTGCCAGGAACCTGGGGATCAAGGCACCGTATACGGTGCCCTCTACCCAAAGTTCGAGAGTCGCGAACAACCTGTGCTCTGCACCGGGCCGAGTGCCTGGGAGGGGTCAGGTTCCGAACAGGTCGGATAGGCGGTCGGGGATCGGGATGAAGCGGTACTCCCTGCCTACCCGGTAGCGTTCCAGCAGGCCCCGGCTGTGGAGGTCTTTCAGATCTTGGTGGGATGTCGGGTAGGTGATTCCGTGAGTCGTCTGGTGCGACCTTATCGTGTAGTAGTCGTCCGGTCGGCGCAGCGCCCGGCCTAGCAGGGCGATCTGGCGATGGTTGAAGGTGGAGTCCCCGCGCAGCGCTCGCTCCGCCCTGCGCAGCTCCGCAGCCTTGGCATCGAGGTACGTCCAGAGTTCCTCGATGGATCGCGCCACGATGTCCAGTTGATGGAGCAGGAAATAGGTGAAGTCGGAATCGTCGGTCTCCGTGTGCAGGAACGCCTCCCCGTAGGGTGTCTGGGCGCGCCGCAGCAGCCGGGAGATAGAGAGGTACTCGGCCAGCCAGTACCCCTGGCGAAGCATCGAGCGGTAGAACAGTGCCCGCGCCGTCCGCCCGTTCCCGTCAACGAACGGATGCAGGTAGGCCAGGTAGAAGTGCATGGCGATGGCCCTCACCACCGGATGGACGAAGGGCTCCGACTCCAGGTTGTTGGCGAACTCCACCAGCGATTCCATCCGTTCCGGGAGAAGCTCCGCAGGGGGAGGCACGTGATATATGCGATCCGGATCCGTGGGATGGCCGATGTCCACCCGAGGCTCTCCCGGTTGCTGCATACGTCCGGCGTTCTCAGGCCGTGTGAGTGTGCCTTCGGTGACCCTTCTGTGTATCTCCGATACCTCGTCCATCGTCAGCGGAGCACTGCGGTTGGCGCCGATGTGCATCATCGTCAGGTAGTTGTTGACGACCATTCGTTCGGCATCGGTGCGGGGTGACCGGTTGGATCGGAGCAGCTTCTTCGCTTCCTCGCGGGTGGTGGCGGCACCCTCGAGCAGGCTGGAGGCGATCGCTTCCTCCATCAGGCCGGAAACAAGGTAGCGGTCTCGATCCCGCGGGCTCGCGACATCCTCCGGCAGCCCTATCCGCCCGGCCGCTTGCTGGTCGATCCGATGCAGGAGGGACAGGGCTTCGTCGGTGAGCACGTAGCCGAACCTACGCCCCTCCGTGTCGGGAAGAGGAAGCTCCCGCCGCCCCTGGGCGCGGGCCAGCTTGACGCCGAGCCACCACTCTTCTGACGAGATACCATCCGGCGGCGGCCGGCGGCGGAGTTCCTCCCAGTGGTAGTAACGAGAGTCGGGGGCAGCGGTAATCTGACCGCTGAGGATCGCCATCGGTATGTCCGATCCGATGCTACCGAGCAACTCGGACAGCTGCGGAGGGCGGGGTGGCCGCTTCACTGGTTCAACCCCTAGGTATAGATTCTATAGATATTTGATACATAGTTTATACGTGCGGTCCTGTTCCGGTATCCGAGTAACTCTTGAGAGACCTGCGATCCCCTCCCTCGGGAACTATAGATTCTATACATTCTTTATATGTATTTGACACGTTGGATGCCGAGGCCCGCAGCTTGGGAACCGGCCTCGCCCACGGCCGTCGTGGGCGAGGCTGTACCGGCTAGGAGTGGTACTCCACGTAGGGGGCTTCGACGCTCGGTACCTTGACCTGGACCACGGCCGGTACTCCTGATCCGAGGGCGCGGGTAAGGGCATCACCGAGGTCTGCCTCGTCATCGACGTACTCACCGTGGCCACCCATCGCCTCGACCACCCTCCACCACGCCCGGCGGGGCAGGTCGAGTTCGATCTCGGTTCCGTAGGCGCGCTGCTGGGGTAGGGCGATGGCGCCCCACTTCTCGTCGTCGTAGACCACCACCACGATCGGCGCCCCGTACCGGAGGGCGGTCTCCAACTCCAGGCCGTGGAAGGCGAACCCGCCGTCCCCGACGATCACGACCACGGTGGTGGCCGGGGAGGCCAGCTTCGCCGCCACGCCGAAGGGGATCTCGGCCCCCAGGGCGCCCGACTGGCCCGCTCGCAGGTAGCGGGAGGGAGGGGTGATCCTCAGCACCGGGTCGGCCCAGAAGTCGATGTTCCCGTGCGAGGCGACGAAGGTGGTTCCCAGAGGCATCGCCTCCTCGAGCAGCGCCGAGAGCCGGGCCGGGTGTATCCCTGCGCCGTCGACCTGCGGCTCTGCGGCGGCGCGGTCCCGCCAGGCGCGCCAGTCCCGTGCGACCCGCTCGCACCAGGCCCGGTCGAACCTTCCGGGATCGGACCTCGCCAGGGTGCCGAGCACGGCATCGGAACCGGCGACCAGTCCGAGGTCCGGCTCCAGGAACTTGCCGATCACGCCCGGGTCGGGATGGGATTGGATCACCAACGCCTCGTCGGAGATGAGTCCCCCGTACCCGAGGTCCGCCTCGAGTTCGTGGCCGATGACCAGCACCAGATCGGCCTCGCCGAAGGCACTGCGGAGGGGTGGATTCGATCCCAGGTAGCCCACTCCGGCGCAGCAGGGATGGCGCTCGTCCACCAGGCCCCGACCGAGCCGGAGGGTGACGAACGGAACCCGGAGACGGTCCACGGCATCGGCCAGCGCATCATCGGCGGCCGACCACAGAATGTCGTCCCCCGCCACCAGTAGCGGGCGGCGGGCCCCTGAGATCAGATGCCCGAGCCTCTCGGCCTGCTCGGCCACCAGCCCCGGCCCGTACCGGTGGGCCTTGGCGCGCCTCACCGCGGGCGGCGGCGCGGCGCCGGCCAGCACATCCACCGGGATCTCCAGGAAGGCCGGACCGGGACGCCCCGAGGTCATGGCCGTCCAGGCGGCGTCCAGGTAATCCTCGATCCGGGCGGGGTCCACCACCCGTGCGGCGTACTTGGTGACCGGCCGCATCACCGGCAGGGGATCGAAGGACATGATCGGTTCCTTGTCCAGCAAGCTCACCGGGGCCTGGCCGCCCAGGATCAGGAACGGCACGCCCGCCCGGGTGGCCGTCAAAGCGGGCGTGACCGTGTTGGTGACGCCCGGACCGAGAGTGACCGCACACACCCCAGGAGATCGGGTGACCCGGGCGGTGCCCTCCGCCATGAAGGCGGCGGCCGCCTCGTGCCGGGTGTGGACGATCCGCACCGGGGCGCGCAGCGTGCCGTGGTAGATCGGGTTCAGAGGTCCGCCCGAGACCGAGAAGAGGTGCTCCACACCCCGGGCGGCGAGCAGGTCTACCACCAGATCACCGCCGGGATAGTCAGGCACCGGTGGACTACCTGTCAGGTTTCCTGGATCTCGGCTATCACGGCGCCGACGTCCACTGTGTCGTCCTCCGAGACGAACACCCGAGTGAGGATGCCGGAGGCCGGGGACTCCAGCTCGACTTCGACCTTGTCTGTCTCGAACTCGGCGAGCGGCTCGTCCTTGACGACCGGCTCACCCACCGCCTTCAACCACCGGATCAACACCGCGTCCTGCATCGACACGCCCCACTTGGGAAGTATCACCTGCATACCGGCCTACCTCCCCTCATGCCGAGCCGGCCGCCACCCGGTCGCCCAGGGTGGCGCGGATGGCCTCTTCCACGTCGCCCGCGCTCACGTCGAGCCTCTCCTCGAGCACGGGGCTGAACGGAACCGGAATGTCCGGCCAGGTGACCCGTTGTGGCTGGGACCGCAAGGAGTCCCAGGCCCGCTCCGACACGCCGGTGATGATCTCCGCCGCCAGGCCGCACAGGCGGCGGGCCGGGTCGGCGACCACCAGCCGCCCGGTCTTGCGGACCGAGGCGACGATCGTGTCCCAGTCGAGCGGTACGAGGCTGCGCGGATCGACCACCTCGACCGATATCCCATCGGCCTCTAGCCTGTCCGCCACGTCTACGGCCGTGTGGACCAGCGAGGCCAGCGCCACGACCGTCACGTCCTCGCCCTCTCGCTTGACGTCCGCCACGCCGAGCGGGATCTCGTAGGGCTCCCGCGGGATGGACTCGCGCCGGCGGGAGAGGCGCAGATCGGCCAGGTAGACCACGGGGTTGGGGTCCCGTACGGCGGTGATCATCAGGCCCTTGGCGTCGTGGGGAGTGCTCGGCATCACCACCTTGAGGCCGGCCGTATGCATCAGGATCGAGTGGGGGTTCTCGGAGTGCTGGGCCGCCGCGGAGCCGGACGGCCCGGTCCCGGCGAAGTAGACGATGGGAAGCTCCACCTGGCCCCCGGACATGTAGCGGAGGCGGGCGGCCTGGTTGGCCACCTGGTCCATGGCCACGTAGAAGAAGCTGGAGAACATCACGTGCGCGAACGGCTTCAGGCCCGCCGCGGCGGCGCCCACCGCGGCGCCCACGAATGCCGCCTCCGAGATTGGGGTCTTGCGGATCCGGTTGGCGCCGAACGTGTCGATCAGGCCTCTGGTGACGCCAAAGACGCCGCGGTCGACATCCTCGCCCATCACGATCACCGTCTCGTCCTCCTCCATGGCGGCGCGCAGCCCCTGGTTCATCGCCTGCATGAAGTAGGCCCTCACCATGCTCATCCTCCGGCGGGGGCGAAGACGTGGTCGAGGGCCTCGTCGGGCGAGGGATGGGGGCTGGCCTCGGCGAACTCGACCGCCTTGCGTATCGCCTCCTGCTCCTCCGCATCGATGGAGTCGAGCTCCGCCGCCGTGATCCCGGCTTCGGTCTGGAGAAGGTCCCGGAAGCAGGTCACCGGATCGCGGGCCTTCCAGCTCTCCACCTCCTCCTCGGTGCGGTAGGCGGACACGAAGGCGCTCTCGCCCTCGCTGTGGCCAGAGAAGCGGTAGGTGATCGCCTCGATCAAGGTGGGGCCCTCGCCGCGCCGGGCCCGGTCCACAGCCTCGCCGACCACCCGGCGGACCTCCAGGACATCGTTCCCGTCCACCTCCATGCTGGCCACGCCGAAGGGCTCGCCCCGGCGGTAGATCCTCCCCGCGGTGAGATCGGTGGTGGGGGTGAACTCCATGTACTGGTTGGACTCGCACAGGTAGACGACCGGAAGCTGCCAGATGGCGGCCAGGTTCAGAGACTCCAGCAGGACCCCCTGGTTGGCGGCGCCGTCACCGAAGAAACAGACGGTCACCCCGTCCCGGCCCAGCACCGCGTCGGCCAGGCCCGAGCCGGTGGCCATCGGGATCCCACCTCCGACGATCCCGTTGGCCCCGAGGATTCCCAGACTGGTGTCGATGATGTGCATCGAGCCGCCCTTGCCCCGGCAGTAGCCGTCCGCCCGCCCGAACAGCTCGGCCATCATCGGGGCGACATCGGCCCCCTTTGCTATGCAGTGTCCGTGACCCCTATGAGTGCTCGTGATGTGATCGGTGTCGCGCAGCATGCTGCAGGCGCCCACCGCCACGGCCTCCTCCCCCACGTAGACATGGACGAAGCCGGGCAGCTTGCCGAGCCGGTGAAGTTCCTGGACCTTCTCCTCGAAGACCCGGATACGGACCATCCGCCGGTACAGGTTGAGAAGGATGTCGGTGTCGGGAAGCATCGTCGCGTGCTGATCCTACCTGTGCCGGGTAGAGGGCGGCTCGGCGCGCCATCCGGAAAGGCCCAGCCTCCCCGAATCCGGCTTCAGCTACTCAGCCTTCTCCACGACTCCTCGACCGGTGTGGTTCGGCTGCTTCATACGAATGAAAGGCTAACCCGACCAGAAGCACGCAGACGACCTGTAGAATCAGATACCGCTTCCGAATTGATACAGGCTGATCACATCCCCGCCACCGAACAATGCGATCAGCAGAAGGCATGCACCGAGGATGCCCGGGACCACTCCAAGGTTGCCTGGGCTGCGTTGTTCCTAGCCTCTGACAGGGCATCCTTCATCACCGGCGTGTCGGTTCCCATCGACGGCGGACGCCGCCTGGGCAGATGGAGGATCGGCCGACAGGGCGGCGGGAGCGGACGAGAGGAGAAAGGTCATGACACGGATGAGAGCCGTCGTCTTCGGGGACGATCGCAAGATCCGGCTCGAGGAGGTCCCGGTACCCGAGGTGGGGCCCGGCGATGTGCTGTTGCGTCCCCACTTCTGCGGGATATGCGGCACCGACCTGCATGCTCCTTCCATGACCGCACCCTTCCGCGCCGGGGTCGTCATGGGACACGAGTTCTCGGCCGAGGTGGTGGCCACCGGCGAGCAGGTGCAGGGATGGGAACCCGGCACGCGGGTGGCGGTGAACCCCAACGGCAACATCTGCGGGGCGTGCGGGGCCTGCCGGGACGCCAGATTCAACCTGTGCCGCTCGGCCGTCATGGTAAACGGGATCGGGATCCGGCACGACGGCGGTATGGCGGAGCTGGTAACGGTCGACCCGAAGGTACTCCATCGCCTACCCGATCCGGTCAGTTCGGAACAGGGCGCCTTCGTCGAACCGCTGGCCACCGCGATACGGGCGGTGCGACGCTCCCGCTTCCGCCTCGGAAGCTCTGCCACGGTGATCGGGTCCGGTCCCGTCGGCCTGCTGATGGTCCAAGCCCTCCGGCACGCCGGCGCGTCCACGATCACAGCCATCGAGCTCTCGGCATTCCGGCGCCAGGCGGCCCTAGACCTCGGCGCCGACATCGCTCTCGATCCCCGGACAGAGCCACCGACCGACCTGTTCGGAACCGAACTGGAACCGCCCGAGTTCGTCTTCGAGTGTTCCGGGGCCCAGGGCACCCTCGAACTCGCGGTCGACATTGTCCGCTACGGCGGGCGGGTCACCCTTACGGGTCTCCCCTCGCGCCCCGTCGAGGTGACCGCCACCAAGGTGATCGGAAAGGAGGTCGACGTCGTCGGGAGCATCATCTACGTCGAGGAGTTCCCCCTTGCCATCGACCTGCTGGCCAAGGGAGCCTTTGACGTCGAGAGCCTCATCTCCATGGTCCTACCGATAGCCCGCTTCGACGAGGGCTTCGCCGCCCTCGCCAACCCCGTCTCGACGCTGAAGGTGTTACTCCGTCCGATGCAGAACTGAACTTGGTCGATCTCAGCAGGTCGGAATGAGGGGTACTGGGGTTCGCTACTCGTAACCCTTGCCAGCCGTACTTCTCCGTGCCCGAACCGACGGTAGTTCGCCCTCCCTCAACAAGAAGGCGTTCCCGCCGGACGCATCGTCGAGGCCGTCGCACCGGCCACCCGCGCCGAACGTAGCGCGGGGGCCGGCGAGGCGGCCGGGTTGGTCTCCAGCTAGTTCCGTCCGGTCCAGCTGACCATGGCGGTCTCGGCAAGGCCGTGCCATTGGGTGATGCCGTCGCGGAAGGCGCTCCAGTGCCCGAAGATGGTGTTGAAGTCATCATTCTCGGCGGCGGTCTCGTCGAAGAGCTCGAACGCGGCATCCTCCGAAGCCTGCATCACGTCATCGGGGAAGGGCCGCAGCTCGATATCCGACTCGATGATCGTCTGCAGGGCAGCCGGGTTCTTGGCGTCGTAGCGCGCCATCATGGTGGCGTTGGCGCCGTAGGCGGCCGCTTCGACGATCGCCTGGTACTCCTCCGGCAACTCGTTCCACTTCGACAGCGGGATGAATACGTCGAGCTCGGGGCCCGGCTCCCACCACCCGGGGTAGTAGTAGTACGTCGACACGTCGTGGAACCCCATCGTCGTGTCGTCGTAGGGACCTACCCACTCGGTCGCGTCGATGGCGCCGGTCTGGAGAGCCTGGAAGATCTCGCCGCCGGGCAGCACCTGCACGGTGACTCCGAGCCGCTCCATCACCTTGCCGCCCAGGCCGGGGATCCGCATGCGCAGTCCCTCCAGGTCCGCCGCGGAGTTGATCTCCTTGTTGAACCAACCGCCCATCTGGACTCCCGTGTTTCCGGCCGGGAAGTTGATCACGCCGAAGCGATCCGCGTAGAAGTCCTGCATCAGCTGCAAGCCGCCGCCCTCGTACATCCACGCATTCTGCTGCCGGTAGGTGAACCCGAACGGCAGGGCCGTGTTGAAGGCCGTGGCAGGGCTCAGACCCACGTAGTAGTACGAGGCCGTATGGCCGGCCGGGATGGCGTCCTGCTGGACGTTCTGCAGTACCTCGAGGCCCGGCACCAACTCGCCCGCCGCTCTGGGAGTGATCGTGAACCGACCGCCCGTCATGGCCGACACCCGCTGGGCGAAGTCCTCGGCACCTCCGTAGATGGTGTCCAGCGACAGCGGCCAACTGGTGCCCATCTCCCATTCGATCTCGGGACCGCCCTGGGTCATGACCACCTCGACTGCTTCCGCAGCGGTGTCCGTGGTGGCGTCAGGGGCCGAAGTCCCCTGGGTGGTGGTGGCTTCGGTTTCTCCCGATCCACAGGCACCGATGGTGGTAAGCAACCCTCCGGCGGCGACGGTCATGCCCGCCTTCTTCAGGAAATCACGCCGGTCGACCTTGGTCTCCAGAGTCTCTTCCAGGGAGGGTCCTCCTCGATTGTTTGTGGCCACTGCTGCTCCTTTCCCCAGATGACGGGTCGAGCCGCTCAGAGGCGCCAAAGAGTCCCGGGCCGGCCCGACGGTTCACCGCATGATGCCAGGTGGGGGCGTGAAGCGCCACCTCCATTAAGGGTTTTCGGCGCGCCCGCGGGCCGGAGCCGACGTCGGTGTCCGCAGGTATCCGGAAGGCGCTGGCACGTGCCGATCCGTCGGTGCCGGCCGACACCGGACGGGTTATGTGATGGCCAGTTCGAGTGAGTTGAAGCCGCGGAGCACGAACCTCGGCGGGCGAACCGGTTCCTCCAGCAGTTCCAGCCCCGGACACCTGGCAGCGAGCCGGGAGAGAGCGACATCCATCTCGATGCGGGCCAGCGGCGCTCCGAGGCAATGGTGGATCCCGCCGCCGAAGCTGACATGTGAGGGGTCTCCCCTACCGACCAGGAACGTGTTCGGCCGCTCGAAGTGATGCGGGTCGCGGTTAGCGCATCCGAGCAGTACGGTCACCTGCTCGTACTTGCCGATCACGTGGCCGCCCACCTCGTAGCGGTCCGCGAGGACCCACCGGTCGAAGGTCTGGATGGGCGCGTCCCACCGGAATAGTTCCTCGGCGGCGGCCGCGGACCCGACCTCGCCGCCGGTGAGCAGGCGCCACTGATCAGGATGATCCATCATCGCCAGCATGCCGTTCGCCAGGGTGTTGACCGTAGCCTCGTGGCCCGCATTGAGCAGCGTGATGATCATGGACACGATCTGGGGATCGGTCAGGGCGCCCTCCTCGGTGCGGGCGGCGCAGAGGCCGGTGATCAGGTCGTCCCGTGGCCGGTCGCGGCGGCTCCGCATGAGCTCCAGGCAGTAATCGGTGAACTCGACACAGGCTTCGACCGCTGATCGCCGGCCGGCCTCGGTGATGTTGTACTCGTACATCCGCGTGATCCGGGACGACCAGTCGAGCATGAGGCGCCAGTCCCCGGTAGGCGCGCCCAGCAGGCTGGCGATCATCTGGACGGACAGGGGGGCGGCGTAGTCGTTGACGAGGTCCATGCGGCCCCGTTCGATGGCTCTGCCGAGCAGCCGATCGGCGACCTCGACCATGCGAGGTCGGAGTTCGGCTAGCCGCCGCATGGTGAAGGCCGTCGACACCAGCCGGCGAATCCTCGTGTGGTCGGGCGGCTCCATCCACACCACCGACCAGTACTCCACCTCGTAGAACGGAGCGAGCTCGTCCCGGAGTGGCGGAAGGCCCCATTCCCGGCGATCCACTTCGTGCTGGTGGATCCGGCCCAGCCGCCGGTCCCGCAGCGCCCTACGGACATCCTCGTACCGGGTCAGGAACCATACCGGCCGCTCGCCCTGCCGGCCCGGCCCCCGGAAGACCGGGGTTTCCTCGCGGATACGGTCGAACACCGGGTACGGATCCCGCAGGAAGGCGGGGTCATACGTATCGAGCGCGACCTCCATCGCCGAACCGTACCAAAGGGGTTGGCGCCGGCGTGGGGTGGAACGGACGTCTCAGTCGACCAGCGGCCACACCGAGTAGATCGAGGCGCCGACTCCGGCTTCGAACTCGGAGGCCGCCGCGTCGATCATCCCGTAGGCCGTCTCTGCGTCGAATCGGGTGAAACGGCCCCGGTCCAGGATCGCCTCCCCGTCCACGTATACCGTGTCGACCGTGCTGGAGCCGCGGAAGTACACCAGGCTGTCCACCGGATCCTGGAAGCGCGGATGGGCTTCGGGCCGGCTGAGGGTATGGACCACCAGGTCGGCCCGCTTGCCCACCTCGATCGATCCCACCTCCTCCAGCCCGAGCGCGCGGGCGCCGTGCAAAGTGGCCATCTCCAGAACGGTCTCGCCCGTCAGCACCGGCAACTCGCCCCTGAACTCCCGGAAGCCGACCGCGGCCAGGTAGGCCTGGCGCAGCACATCCCGCCTGCCGCTGTACCCGTCGGACCCGAGGGCCACCGGGACTCCCATGCCGAGCATCTCGGGGAAGGCGCCCTTGCGGATGGCGCCCATGCCGCGCCTGAGGGAGGCCGCCGGACAGTGGACGATCCGGGTGCCCGACTCCGCGACCAACTCGACCTCGGCCCGGTCGAGGTGGTTCATGTGGACCAGGGTGAGGTTCTCGCCCAGCACGCCGATGTCGGCTAGGTGCTGGATGGGGCGGCAGCCGTACAGGGCTTCCGATATCTCTATCTCCTCGGGATCCCACGACTGGTGCATGATCATGGGCGCACCATGTTCCTCGGCCAGCGAACTGGCTTGCCGGAGAAGCGTGTCGGAGCAGCGCATGCAGCCGTAGAGGGTGGCGGCGCCCCGAACCCGCCCGCCACTCCGGAACGGGTAACGGACCATCTGCTCCTCCAGGCGGCTCACGCATTCGCCGGTGGATCCCCGCAGCATCTCACCTTCCTCCTCGGACATCGCCCCGGAGGAGGTGTTCCGGCCCGGGACGTCCGGGTTGAAGTCGAGCGCTACATGTCCCGGCATACCGCGCATTCCCACCGTCTCTATGGCCCGTACCGTTTCCTCCAGGAAGAAGGAACCTCCGGTATCGGAATAGGCGGTGGTGCCGTTGCGGACCATCTCCATGCAGGACAGGAGAGCACCCAGGTAGTCGGTCTCGGGTCGCCGGAACGCGAAGAGCCAGTCGTCCACGGCCCCGTAGTCGGCGTGGTCCTTGGGCGCCAGACCCCGGCTCAACTCCGAGCTTCCGGCGTGGACGTGGGCGTCGATGAGCCCCGGATGGACGAGGGCGCCACCCAGGTCGCGGGTCTCCGTGGCCTCGCTTGCCGGCGCCACCTCACGGTCGGGACCGACCGCGACGACGCGCCCGTCCCTCACCGCGATCGCCCCGTCCACCAGGATGCGCCGCCCCGGATCCATGGTGATGACCCGACCGTGCCGGAGCAGTAGATCGGCTGGGGTCTCTGCCTGGTTGGCTGTGTTCATTACCTGTCCTCGGGAAGATCCTCACGGGCGTGCGTCAAAGGGCCGCCGTCGGGTTTGAGGGTACCGGTAGAGTTGCGATGCCCCGGCAGGAAGGAGCCGCCTCGTGCGAGGTGAGGACGTGACCAGCGAAACCGGCACTGTCATGACCGTGCGCGGGCCGGTACCGGCCCGGGAGCTGGGGTTCGTCCTTCCCCACGAGCACATCTACTGCAAGCTGCGGCACGCCGATTACCGCTACGACGTGCCCGACCAGTTCGGCGATGAAGACTTGATGGCCGAAGAGGTGTCGGCCTTCGCCGAACTGGGCGGCGGGACGATCTTCGAGCTGAGTGTTCCCGACAACGGGCGGGCACCGGAGCGGTTGGTGGCGCTCTCCGAGCGGACCGGTGTGCATGTCGTGATGGGCTGCGGTTGGTACCGGAGCAACTACTACCTCCCGGAGGAGCGGATCGACCGCCGGCCGGCCGGCGAGCTCGCCGAGGAGCTGGTTCGCGAGATAACGGAAGGGGTGGGCGATACCGGGATCCGTCCCGGGGTGATCGGCGAGATCGGGTCCGAGAAGACCTGGGTGTCTCCGGCCGAGGAGCGCGTGCTGCGGGCCGCGGCGCGGGCTCACAAGGCTACCGGCCTGGCCATCGGGGCACTCCACGCCGTCGGTCCGGTCGCTCCCGAGCAACTCACCATCCTGGAGGAGGAGGACGCCGACATGAGCCGGGTGGCCGTGGCTCACTGCGAGACGTATCCGCATCTCCGGCACCTGCTCGGACTGCTCCGGCGCGGCGTCTACCTGATGTTCGACAACTGCGGGCAGTACCGGGGCATGGGAGAGTTCGAGGACCGCATCCTCGACCTGATCCGGGAGCTGATCGACCGCGGATTCGAGGACCGGCTGATGCTCTCCCACGACATCTGCAAGTTCGGGCAGCTGCGCGTCCACGGGGGCACCGGTTTCGTCTACCTGCAGGAGACCTTCCTACCCGCCCTGGCCGGCAAGGGCGTGCCTGAGGCGACCATCGCGACCATCACCCGCAACAACCCGCGGCGCTGGCTGGCAGGATCGTGACTTCCGGGGAGGGCCTCCGGCGCTGGTACCGGAGCGTCGTCGACGAATACCGGCGCAGGACGCCGGGCTCGGCGCGGATGTTCGAGCAAGGTGGGGGTGTTCTCCCCGGCGGGGACACCAGGTATTCGATCACCACGCCGCCCCATCCCCTCTATTTCGAGCGCGGGGAAGGACCGTACCTGTGGGACGTGGACGGCAACCGCAGGCTCGACCTGAACAACAACTCTACGGCGCTGGTGCACGGCCACGCCCATCCCGAGATCGTGGCGGCGGTCTGCGACCGGGCGGCCATCGGAACCGCCTGGGGAGGGCACAGCCCGCTCGAGGTGGAGTGGGGGCGGATGATCTGCGAGCGGGTGCCGTCCATCGAGCGCGTGCGCTTCGCCAATTCGGGCACCGAGGCGAACATGCACATGCTCAAGGTGGCGAGGGCCTTCACCGGACGGGATCTGGTCCTGAAGCTGGACGGCGCCTATCACGGAACCTACGACGGGTTCGAGCTCGCGGCTGCTCCCGACGGCCGCGTTGTGCCTAGCACGGGTGGAGTACCCGCCAACCTGTCGGAGAACATTGTCCTGGGCGCCTGGGGCGATAAGGAGGGCGTAGCGGCTCTGATCCGGGAGAACGCCGACCGCCTGGCCGCGGTGATCCTCACCCCCTTCCGCTCGGCCGGCGGGTTCGCCCATCCGCCGGAGGGCTACCTGGAGACGTTGCGCGACGTGACGGCGGACGAGGGAGTGCTCCTCCTGTTCGACGAGGTGATCTCGATGCGGCTCGGGATGGGGGGCGCCCAGGGCCGCTACGGCGTGACTCCCGACATGACCGCCCTCGGCAAGCTGATCGGGGGCGGGCTCCCGGTGGGAGCCTTCGGCGGGCGGGCCGACATCATGGCCCTGACCGACCCGCTGGGCGACATGAAGGTGGCACTGGCGGGGACCTTCAACGCCAACCCGATGACGGCGGCGGCCGGTGTCGCCGCGCTGCGCCTCCTGACACCGGAGGTCCACGACCGGATCGACCGCCTCGGCGCACGATTGCGCGAGGGGCTGGCCACAGCGGTGAAGGACCGCGGGCTACCTCTTCGGGTGGAGGGCGGCGGTTCCCTGCTCAGCGTGGCCTGCGAGCCGGAGGTGGCCCGACCGGACGTGCTGATGACCGGGCTCCCGCTGGCGTTCGGCAACCGGGGCGTCTTCGGCTTCCCCTACCTATCCACCTCGTCAGTGATGGAGGAACAACACGTCGAGTACGTCCTCGAGACCGCCCGAGCCGTCATGGACCACCTCGCCTCGGCACTGGGCGATGCCGCCTAGCCTCGCTCGCCCTCGGCTCGGTCCCCTTAACAGGCCTAAGTGGTAAGATATGTATTCAATATGAGACAGATACCTGAGCGGTTCTGGAAGTCGTTTTGGAACCATCCCGACCCCGGTCTGCTCCGCCTGCCCGATGACGCCGAGTACGTGGCCGGACGGATGTTCAACGGTCCCTGGCCGGACGCCGCGATCTGGGCGTCAGTACACCTGCCGACCGAGGCGCTCGAATACTGTCTCACCCTGCGATCCACCAAACCTGTCACCCGAGACCTGATCATCAACGCTCTCGATGCCCGTCGCTGACGACGTTCTCACGTCCGCCATGCTGGAGATATGGGACGTGGTGGGATCGTTGTCGCCGCCTTCCGGGGAACTCATGGGCGGGACGGCTCTGGCTATCCACTTGGAACATCGGCAGTCAGAGGATCTGGACATATTCGTCCATGGCCCTTTCGATCCACCGGCCTTGCTTGGTCGGCTGCGGGAACATGGGCAGGTGGAATGCGACTACCTGTCCGAAGGCACGCTGAACTGTGTCTTCGGTGGAGTCAAGCTCCAGTATCTGTCGGCTACGGGACAGCAACGGATCGAGCGCGGTAGGAGAGTGGGGGAAATGGCCGTCGGCTCATTCCCCGATGTGGTTGCTACCAAGCTAAAGGTTGTAGGAGATAGGGGGGAACTGCGCGACTACTACGACCTGATGTGTATCGAGGTGGCCGGCGATACAGATGTAATGGAGATGCTGGACTGGTATTGCCTGCGTTACGGAGTAGGCATCACGCACCAGAGCGTCTATCACATCGTCCGGGCCCTGGGTTCCTTCAACGACGTGGCCGACGACCCATGGCTCTCCGCAAGCCTCGGCCGGCCGGGGCTGTTGGAGACGGTCACTCGTTACTGGCAGGATCGCCAGCCGGAAGTCGCCCGAGGGCTGTTTGGCTGATCCTCAACCCGGACAGACGGAGTCTCGCCGGACCCCATATAGGGCGACATCACGCTATGCGCCTCGCTTGCTATCGCGGGTCCCGTGGTCGGTCTGTGTGGTGGCGGTGGGATATGGCGCCGCCAGCGGCGTCTATGGCAAGGACTGCTGACGAAGGCGTACCCGCAGGGTACGTTGAGGAGGCAGGACGCAGCCAGAGGCGTCGCTGGCGGTCCAGAGCACGCCGCCGCAACGCAGACTGACCACGACTAAGCGTTCATCCGTGCTACGCCGCCCCGGCGGGTTCCGGTGGGGCCGGTCGGGTCCACCGCTACCTCGCCGCCCACGATCACCCACTCGATCCCGGTAGGAGGGCGCTCGGGATCGTCGTAGGTGGCCCGGTCGATCACGCGGCGGGGGTCGAAGGCGACCAGATCGGCGCGCTGTCCCGGCGCGATCTCGCCACGGTCGCTCAGCCCGACGCGCCGGGCGGCCCGGAAGGACAGCCGGGCGATTGCCTCGCGTACGGTGACGATGCGATCCCTGATGGCGTAGCGGCCCAGGAACCGGGGCGCGGTGCCCCACAGCCGCGGATGGGGAGTGGCGGCGAACACGGCGTCACTGCCCACCAGCATGGCCGGGTGGGCGGTGATGGCCTTCACGATGGACTCGTCGGCGTAGTGGAGGATGACCAGGGCGCGCATCCCCGTCTCCAGCAGCAGGTCGATGACTACCCGCTCCGGCTCGAGTTTGCGCGCCGAGGCGATCTCGGAGATCGTGCGGCCGACCACATCCGTCGGGCCGTCGGGGCCGCAGTCGATCACCACGATCCCTTCCGGACCGCACTGGTAGTAGAAGCTCTCGGGCCCGGCGCCGGGGTCGCCGAGGGCGCGGATGAGGCGATCCGCCGTGGAACGGTCCCCCAGTCGGGCCGCCATCCGCCCGACGCCCCCGTCGTGCGCCCAAGGGGGGAGCAGCGCTGAGAGAAGGGTCACTCCGGCGCCGTAGGGATACTGGTCGAAGGTGACGTCGACCCCGTCATCCAGCGCCCCGTCGATCATCTCGAGCATTGGTTCCAGCTTCCAGGCATTGCGACGCCCGAGCACCTTCAGGTGGGAGAGGTGGAGCCGCGCCCCGCTCCGGCGGGACACGTCGATCATCTCCTCGACCGCCTCGAGCAGGTTGTGGCTCTCGCCGCGCATGTGGACCGAGATGAGCCCGCCGAACCGTCCCGCCTCGGCGGAGAGGGCCACTACCTCCTCCCGATCCGCGTAGGCGCCCGGCGTGTAGACCAGGCCGAAGGAGATCCCCCAGGCCCCTGCCTCCATGCCGGCGGCGACCTGGCGACGCATGGCGCGCAGCTCGTCGCGGTCGGGCGCCCGCTGCGCACCTCCCAGCACGGCGTCGCGAACCGCCCCATGGGGGACGAAAGGGCACAGGGAGATGGCGGGTCGGGTGCGTTCCAACTCGTCCAGGTACTCGCCGATCGAGCGCCAGGTCCACTCCGGAGGTCCGGGGCCTTCCGGCAGGCCCAACTGCGTCATGCGATCGTCGAGCCGCTCGGCCCTCACCGGGGCGGGACCCATCCCGTCCGGGTTGATGATCTCGGTGGTGAAGCCCTGGCGCAGCTTCGGCTCGAGGAGCGGGTCGTCGAAGGACCGCAGCGCGCTGTGGGCGTGCATGTCGATGAACCCGGGGCAGAGGGCGAGACCTTCCAGATCGATGGTGCGGGCGGCCTCGGCCTCCAGATCGGCGGCCATCGCTAGTATCGAGCCGCGGTCGATAGCGACGTCCCCGCGACGGGGCTCGGCATCGCCGGGGTAGACCGTCGCATTCCGCAGGAGAAGATCGACCACGTGCCGAGCCTACCCGGGGGGTGCCTGACATGACCGGCGCCGAGGTACTGATCGAATCGCTCCGGGTCAACGGTGTTCGCCATATCTTCGGCATTCCCAGCACCCACACCCTGGAGTTCTACCGGGCGCTCGGGCAGACCACCGGCATCGAGCACGTGACGACCAGCCACGAGCAGGGCGCCGCCTTCATGGCGGACGGGTATGCCCGGGCCACGGGGCGGCCGGGAGTGTGCCTGATCACGACCGGTCCGGGGGTCACCAACGCGGCCACGGCCATTGCCGAGGCCTACTCGGATTCAATTCCGGTGCTCTGCATCACCTCCCACATCCCGAGCGAGGACATCGGGCGCGGTCGGGGCCATTCCCATGAGCTCCGGTCCCAGGAGCAGGTCCTGGAGGGCATAACCGACCGATCCGACCTGATCCTGTCGCCCGACCGGATCCCCGATGCCGTTCACGAGGCCTTCCGGCGGTTCCGCACCGGCCGGCCTCGCCCGGTATGCCTGGCGATCCCGGTTGACGTGCAGGAGATGGCGACCGGGGCCGCAGTTCGGCCGCCGACCGAGGAGGGGCCGCGCTCTCCCGACGAGGAGGCCCTGCACCGGGCGGTAACGCTCCTCGAGTCGGCCGAGCGGCCCGGCATGCTGGTGGGGGGCGGGGCAATCGGGGCTGCCCGGGAAGTCGCCCGGCTGGCCGACCGGATCGACGCGCCGGTGGTGACCACGCTCAACGGCAAAGGGGTCATCCCGAGCGGTCACGACCTGGCCGCCTCGCTGGCCTTCTACCGGTCGGCGGCCCGCTTCCTGGAGGAGTGTGATGTCGTCCTCGCCGTGGGGACGGAGATCAGCCCGGCCGACTTCTGGATCGGCCCGCTGCGGCTGGGCGGAAAGCTGATCCAGGTGGACATCGACCCCGGCCAGATCGGGGTCAACCACCCGGTGGACCTGGCGCTGGTCGGGGACGCCCGCGCCGCGGTCAGCTTCATGGAGGCCGCCTCACGCCCGGCTTCCAGGCAAGGCCCGCGCCGCGCCGCCGAGGTACGGGCCGCCGCCTGCGAGGAGGCTGCCGAGTTCGGGCGTCCATACCGGCCCTGGATCGGCGCCCTCCGCCGGGCCATGCCCGCCGAGTCCATCCTCTCGCTCGACGTGGCGATGGTGGCCGGCTTCGGGGCCTTTCCCTTCTACGACCTGCCCGGACCAAGGACCTGGATCAACCCGTCGGGCCTGGCCACCCTCGGGTACGCCCTGCCGGCGGCCATCGGCGCCAAGATCGCCCGGCCCGAGCTGGCGGTGGCGGCGCTGATCGGGGACGGCGGCTTCATGTTCACCATGTCCGAGTTGATGGTGGCGGCGCAGCACCGCCTGCCTGTGCCGTTCGTGATCTGGAACGACCGGGCCTTCGGGGAGATACACCGGCTGATGCGGGAGCGCGGGTTCGAGCCAATGGCGACCGACCTGCATGTTCCGGATCTGGCAACGCTGGCCGCGGCCTACGGTGCGGCATATGCGCGGGCCGACGAGCCCGGGGATTTGGCGGCCGCCGTCGAGTCCGCCCTGACCGCGGACGGGCCGACGCTGGTGGAGGTGCCCGCATGGTCCTAAGCGAGCGATTCCGGCCGCTGTTTCCGATCACCCGGAAGCGCGCCTACCTGTTCGCGGGAGGCCTGGCCCCGGCGGCGACTCCGGTGAAGGCAGCACTCGACGAGTGGTCCGACCGGTGGATGTTCGACCCCGCCTACCACCGCGCCCGGTACTTCGACGAGTGGCGGACTCTCAAGGACCGCCTCGCATCCGTCCTGGGCGCGGACTCCGGGGAGTTGGCCATCGTCGACAACACCTCGCGCGGATCCAACCTCGCGGTCCAGATGATCGATCCCCCTCCCGGCGCCAACATCGTCACCGACCCGACCTCACACCCGAGCGCCGTCTGGCCCTGGCTGCTGCCCGGTCGAACTCCGGTCGAAGTCCGGACGGTTCCGGCCGGTCCGACCTCCACCTGGGCGGACGGCCTGGAGGCGGCGGCCGATGAACGCACGATCGCCGTGATCGTGTCCCACGTAGACCCCCGGACCGGCTTCCGCCACGACCTCCGCCGGCTGGCCGACCTCGCCCGCGCATCCGGCGGCTACCTGATCGTGGACGCCGCCCAGTCGGCGGGCGCCGTGCCGGTGGACGCCGCGAGGGTGGGAGTCGACTTCATGAGCGGCACGATGATGAAGTGGCTGCTCGGGCCTCCCGGTATCGGCTTCCTCTACGCTCGCCGGGAGCATCTGGAAGCCCTCCCTCCCCCTCACATCGGTTACGTGGGCGCCGAGTGCGCCGGACCGCCGCCCGCTCCGGAGCACCTCTCGTTCGGTCCCGGGGGGACGCGCCACGAGATCGGACTGGCCGACCTTCCCGGCATAGCCGCCGCCCGGAGGGGGCTGGACATCCTCCTGGAGGCGGGCATCCCCGCCATCGAACGCCACGTGCTGGACCTGACCGGACAGATGATCGAAGGACTGGAGGAGCGGGGAGTCGAAGTGCTGACGCCGCGTGACCGGCCGGCGCGCGCCGGGGTGGTGGCGTTCCACTTCCAGGACGCGGTGGCGCTGTGCCGCTACCTGCGGACGCTCGGCGTGGACATCTGGGGATACGCTGAGGACGACCGGGTCCGCGCCGACCCCCACCTCTACAACACCCCCGCCGACGTGGAGGCGCTACTTGCCGGGATCGACTCCTTCGCCGGAATGGAGCTGAGAGCCGACCGTCCTGCTGAACGCGGAGGAAACGGATGAAGATCAACGGAAGGGTGGTCCTGGTGACAGGGGGCGGGACCGGGCTGGGTCGCGAGATCGCGCTGGCCATGGGACGGTCCGGAGCGCGGGTTGCTGTCAACTACTCGCGGTCGCGGGATGCGGCCGAGCAAGTGGTAGACGAGATCGATCGGGACGGAGGACGTGCGCTGGCTGTCCGGGCCGACGTGGCGGACGGTGCCGCAGTGGCGGCGATGGTGGCCACCGTCGAGCGGGTACTGGGCCCCGTGGACGTTCTGGTCAACAATGCCGGGATCACTAGCTACATCCCCTTCCCAGACCTCGACGCCATTACAGAGGAGGAATGGCGCCGCATCATGGATGTCAACCTCACGGGTGCCTTCCTGTGCTCCCGGGCGGTGGGGCCGGGGATGGTGGCCCGGGGCGCCGGCAAGATCGTCAACGTCGCCACGAACTCCGCATTCACCAGCACCGGCAGTTCCATCCCCTATGTCGTATCCAAGGCGGCGCTGGTCTCGCTGACCACGTGCCTGGCCCGAGCGCTGGCGCCGGTCGTCCAGGTCAATGCCGTGGCACCGGGATGGATGGCCACCGACTGGCTGGATCGCTATCTACCGCCCGATCGCGCCGCCGAGATCCGGTCCGGCGCCGTACCTCTGGCACCGCTCGAGGATGTCGTCTCCGCCCTCATGGGGCTGACAACCAACGACTCCATCACCGGCCACGTCGCCGTAGTGGACCGTGGAGAGATGCTCGTTTAGTTGCTGGCATCAAGCGCGGGCCTTTACATGAACTTGATTGCTTCCTGAGTGGCCCACTGGCAATAGGCCACCAGCACTTACTCGCCACACCAGGGCGGGTGCTCGGTGGGCTCACTCCCGGCCGGCGATAGTTACCAGGGTCTCGCGACGTTCGGAGGAGGATTCCACCTCGTCCGGGAAATGGCAGGCCACCGCACCTTCGCCGCCTTCGACCGGAGTCAGGGGCGGGGTCTCGCCGGAGCAGATGTCGGGATTGTCCAGCTTCCGGCGCAGCCAGCAGCGGGTGTGGAACCGGCAACCGGCCGGCGGGTCTGCGGGGCTCGGCACGTCCCCCTCCAGCACGATGCGCCGGCGGGTGGCCTCCGCTCCCGTGTCCGGGATGGGCGCCGACGAGAGAAGAGCCACCGTGTAGGGATGGAGCGGTTCCCGGTAGAGGTCTTCGGTGGGCCGGAGCTCGACGATGTTCCCCAGGTACATGACGGCCACCCGATCGGTCACCTGCCGGACCAGCGCGAGGTCGTGGGCGATCACCACGTAGGTCAGCCGGAACTCCTGCTGGAGATCGCTCATCAGGTTGAGTATCTGGGCGCGGATGCTCACGTCCAGCGAGCTGACCGGCTCGTCGGCCACGATCAGGTCGGGGCGCAGGGCCATGGCCCGGGCGATGGCGATGCGCTGCCGCTGGCCCCCGCTGAAGGCGTGCGGGTACCTTCCGGCCGCGTCCGGTGGGAGCCCGACCGTGTCCAGTAGCTCGGACACCCTGTCCCTGCGCTCGGCGCGCGTTCCCTGCCGGTGGATGACCAGCGGCTCCGCCACGATCCGGGCAACGGTTCGCTTGGGGTTGAGGCTGGCGAAGGGATCCTGGAAGACGGGCTGCATCCGCCGCCGCAGCAGCCGGAGCTCCCTCCCGGATACTGTCGACAGGTCCACGCCGTCGAAAGCGATCCGCCCCTCGGTCGGCTCCAGGAGCTTGAGGATTGCCCGGGCCGTGGTGGTCTTGCCGCATCCCGACTCGCCCACCAGCCCGAGCGTCTCACCTTGCCGGACGGTGAACGACACTCCATCAACGGCCTTGATGTGGCCACGCCGCTCGGCGGATGGTCCCCGCCCGGTGGGGAACCAGACCCGCAGATGCTCCACCTCCACCAGCGCCGGCGCGTCGCGGCTAACCGCGCTCATCCGTTGCCTCCCGCGCCGGTCGAGGATGCCTCCGGTACAGGGGGGTTCCAGCAGGCGGTGAGGTGCGGGCCGGCCGGTCCGGGCACCGGGTTGCCGTCCCGTTCACGGATCGCTAGCGGTTCCCAACCGGCCGCAGCGGCGCGCCGGGCAGTGGGGAGCGTCATGAGTGGCGGGTTCTCCACCGCGCATCGATCGATCCGGGAGGGACAGCGGGGAGCGAAGGGACATCCCTCGACGAGATGGCTCGGGTCGGGGGGCTGGCCCTCGATCGTCACCAGCCGTTCCTGGCGGGTGTCGATCCGGGGCAGGGATCGGTGGAGGGCGACCGTGTACGGGTGTGCCGGACGGGCGAACACGTCTTCGGTGGACGAGGCCTCGACGATGCGGCCGGCGTACATGACCATCAGCCGCTGCGTAACCCCCGCCACCACCCCCAGGTCGTGGGTGATCAGGAGCATGGTGGTGCCGTGCTCCGAGGTCAGCTGCTGGAGCAACTCGAGGATCTGCGCCTGAACGGTCACATCGAGGGCGGTGGTGGGTTCATCGGCGATCAGGAGGGCGGGCCGGGGCGAGACGGCCATGGCGATCACCGCCCGCTGCCGCATACCGCCCGAGAACTGGTGGGGGTAATCCGCGATCCGCTCTTCTGCGTTGGGAACGCCCACGGTCTCCAGCAGCCGCGCCGCCTCCTTGCGGCCCGCCCGGGCCCCAACGCTCCGGTGCTTGCGGACGACCTCGGTGAGCTGCTTGCCGACCGTCAGGACCGGGTTGAGGGAACTGAACGGGTCCTGGTAGACGATTCCCACCTCGTCGCCCCGGATGCTCCGCAGTTCGCGTTCCGAGAGGCTCATGAGGTCGGCGCCGGCCAGCGTCACGCTCCCGTCCAACTCGGCGTAGTCGGGCAGCAGCCGCACCAGCGCGAGCGCCCCGGCGCTTTTACCGGATCCGCTCTCACCGACCAGGCCGACGTGTTCCCCGGCGGCGAGGTCGTAGGACACGCCGTTCACGGCTCGAACCGGCCGCTTGGCGCGGAAAGTGACCCGTAGGTCCCGTACCGACAGCAGGTGCCCGTCCGCTCCCGGCGGGCCGGCCGGACCTGCGGTGGTCTCAGCGGATAGGGATTTCATGGACCGACCGGGTGACGATGCCCCCGGCGAAGTTGATGGCGGAAACGAACAGCATCAGGGCAAGACCAGGGCTGAGAATGAACCACCAGTGGGTGGGGTACTGGAGGGCCTCTCGGATCATCACCCCCCACTCGGGGGTGGGTAGCGAGACGCCGAGGCCCAGGAAGCTGAGCGTCGACCCGGCCAGGATGGCGTAGCCGATATCGAGAACGAAGATCGTCTTCATCACCCCGAAGCTGTTGGGCAGCACCGTCAGGAACAGGTTCCGGATCGGCCCGGCCCCCAGCGCCCGCGAGGCGGTCACGAACTCGCGTTCCTTCACCACGATCACCTGGCCCCGGATCAGCCGGGCGTAGACCGGCCACCAGGCCGCCGCGATGGCGATGATGGCGTTGCGGGTGGTCGGTCCCAGCGCCGCGGAGATCAGCAGCGCCAGCATGATCGAGGGGAAGGACAGGAAGATGTCGACGATCCGCATCATCACGGCGTCGACGATCCCGCCCGCATACCCGGAGACGGCCCCGTAAACGATGCCGACCGCGCCTGCGGTCAGGAGAACGAAGACGCCGGTCACGATCGATATCCGGCCGCCGTAGAGGATCCGCGCCCACAGGTCGCGGCCCAGGTTGTCGGTGCCCAGCCAGTGGTCGACGCTCGGGCCGGCGAGCTGGGCCGTCAGGTCCTGCGCCAGCGGGTCGGGGGCGATCAGCGGGGCGGCGACCACCGCGCCCACCACCAACGCGATCACCGCCAGGCCGTAGAACTCAAGGAAGGTGCGGGGCCGCAGCGACTCCAGGGCCGTAGTGAGGCGGGTCGACGCGACGGCCTCCTCCAAGCGGCGGACCCGGCCCCATGTCATGACTTCATCCCGTCGCGCACCCGCGGGTCGGCCACCGTGTACATGAGGTCGACCGCCAGGTTGGCCAGGACGTATGCCAGGCTGATCACCAGCACCACTCCCGAGATGGCGTTGAGGTCCAGGCGAGTGGCAGCCGTGAAGGCGTACTGGCCGAGCCCCGGCCAACCCACCACGGGCTCGACCACGATGATCCCGATGAGCAACGACCCGAAGGCTAGGCCGGACAGCGTGATCACTGGGATGACCGCATTGCGCAGCGCGTGGCGGTACAGGACCAGGCGGCGGCGCAAGCCCTTGCCCCGGGCGGTGCGTACGTAGTCCGACTCCAGGGCGTCGACCATCTCGGAGCGCACCACCCGCGCGAAGTAGAAGCCGATCACGAGTCCCAGCACCAGGGCGGGGAACGCCAGGTGGTGGAGGGTGTCGAAGAGTGCGTCCCAGCGGCGCGCCAGGATCGAGTCGACGGTGACCATCCGAGTCACCTCCGGCGGCGGCCGGGTGAAGATGTCCAGCTGCCCCGGTCCGGCCGCCCAGCCCCAGCGCCCGTAGAAGACGGTGAACCCGACGATGGCCAGCCAGAACACAGGCACCGATATGGCCAGGGTGGAGATCACCTTGAAGCCCGTGTCCCAGAACCCTCCCCGGCGGGCCGCCGCGAAGACGCCCAGCGGGATGCCGAAGACCATGGCTATGAGGAGGGCGGCCACCACCAGTTCGATGGTGGGTGGCACCACGTTGGCCAGGTCGGTGCTGACACCCCGCGCCGTATGGCTCGAGTCGCCCATGTCGCCTTGGAGCAGGTTGGTCAGGTAGATCCAGTAACGCTCCGGGATGGGCTTGTCCCATCCCCAGCGGGCGTTGAGGGCGTCGATGATCGCCCGCTCGGCCTCGTCGGAGTGGGCCGCTCCCCGCCCTCCCAGGTAGGCGGCCACCGGATCGATGGGGATCAGCTGGGAGACGAAGAACGTGATTGCGGTCATGCCCAGCAGGACGAACGGAACCAGAGCCAGCCGCCGGAGCACGTACCAGCGCATATCAACTCCCCCGGTTCATGATGCCCGCCGCGCGAGACGGGAGACCGGGGGGCGGCCGGTGCGCCGCCCCCCGATTGATTTCCAGGTCTGGAGCCAGGCCTCGACCTACCGAGCCCTGCCCATCCGGTAGGGCTCGAACCGGTAGACGGCGTGGTAGTAGACGCCCGTGAGGCTGTTGACGTGCGGGTACCACTCCGGAATCTCGACCATCAGGTGGGTCGGGTTGGCTTCCAGGCCCATCCGCTCCACGTCGTTCAGCAGGCTCATCCGCTCCGCCGGATCGACCGACGCCAGCGCCGCGTCACCAGCGGCCTTGATCTCGTCATAGAGAGGCCAGCCTTCGGCGTTGTCGGGCCAAAGCGACCGCTGCCAGTTCAAGAACCCGTCGGCGAACGAGACCTGCGCCGAGTTCATCGCGGACGGATACTCCGGGAACCAGTCGCTGACGTTGATGTCCAGATCACCCTTGCGGAAGTCGGTGAAGAACACTCCCACGTCGCGGATCTGGACCTCGGTCTTCACGCCGATGTCCGCGAAGTCGGCGGCCAGCTTCTGGGCCACGTCGCCGAAGCCGGGGCAGAATCCGCTCCACTGGAACGTCTGCAGGCGGATCGGGTTCTCCGGGTCGTCGTAACCGTCGGGATAGCCGGCCTCGGCCAGCAGCTCCCGGGCCTTGTCGAGGTCGCGCTCGTAACCCTCCGTGATGCCGCCCAGCCGCATCGGCGCCAGCCCGTAAACGCGGTTGGCGGTGTAGCCGGGGCAGAGCCGCTGCAAGCCGTCGTAGTCGATGGCGTACTTGAGCGCCTGCTGGACCGTCGGGTTGGCCACGAAGGCGTTGTTGTTTACCGCGTCGGTCGTGAACATCACGTAGTACCAGTGGTTGGTGTTGGCCTGGAGGATCGTGAAGTTCTCGCCCAGCGAGGCCGCCTGGTGCGGGATCACCGTCCACGCCAGGTCGATGTCGCCGCGGCTCAGAGCGTCGATGCGCGACTGGGCCTCTGGGATGTTCACGAAGATGACCCGTTCCATGACGGCGGGCGGGCCACCCCAGTAGTCGTCCACACGGACGATCTCGAGACGGCTGCCCGGCTCGGAGAAGTCGAAGGTGAACGGACCGGAACCGGCGCTGTTCAGCGCCAACCACTCCTCGGCGCTGTCGGTCTCGGCGGCATCATCCCCGGCGGCGCCTCCGTTGGCCTGGACCAGCGCGCTGTTGAGCACGCTGAAAGCGGCGGCGGTGGTCAGGGCGGGGAACTCCGCGTCCGCGTTCTCCAGGTTGACCACCACGGTCTGGGCGTCGGGGGTGTCGATGCCGGTGATGTTGCCCGCCTGGTAGGACGGCGTGCCCGCCACGTTCTTCAGGCGCATGAACGAGAAGGCCACGTCCGCGGAGGTGACCGGCGCTCCGTCGTGGAAGCGAGCGTTCGGGTCCAGCGTGAAGGTCCACTGGGTGGCTTCGTCGTTGGACGACCACTCGGTGGCCAACTCGGGAACCAGCGTCTGGTAGTCGTACCCGTTGTCGGTCTCCGCCCATTGCACCAGCGTGTTGTAGACCGATCCGAGCACCAGCACGTACAACTCCTCGAAGGCCCGGGCCGGGTCGAACTTGGTGTCGCTGTCCATCTTCTTACCGATCACCACGGTGGCCTCGCGGCCCGACAGGGGTTCTTCCATCGCCTCGGTGGTCGCGGTCGTGGTAGTCGCGCCCGCCGGGGCCTCCGTGGTGGTAGTCGTCCCTACCTCGACCACCGTCGTCGCGGTAGTGGTGGCAGGCGCTGCGGTGGTAGCCGGGGCTGCGGTAGTAGCCGGGGCAGAGTCGTCCGATCCGCACGCGGTGGCGATCATCCCCAGCGTCAGCAGCGCTGCGATCCAGCGGCCGGCTCGCTTCATCAACATGGTTCTCCCTTCGTCGATCGGTCACGCACCAAACGGCGTCCCACGTCGATGGTGGTCCGATCATGAAAAGCGTACACGCCGAGGGCGACGGGCGACGGGCGGATCGGGGAAGCGAACAGCCGGCGCCCTCCGGGACCGCGCCATCCGGCTGGGCCCGGAGGGGAGTGCGTGTTTCCTCCATCGCCGCCGTGCACGGCCTGGCCGGCGGCGCTACGACGTACCGAGTCAACTATGTACGATGACCGTCGTACGGGTGCTCCTACCGCTGCCGTGGAAGAGACGATGCCACACACTGCAGGAATCGACTACCGGGCGATGGACGAGGCCCTCCGGTCGCTCGACCGGGTCCCCTTGCCGGTCGGGTTGAAGGGCTTGCCACCGGAACGTGACGGGGCGTCCTGGACTCCGGCCGGGATCAGAGCGGCTGGATTGAACGCCCTGAGGGACCTTCCCACTCCGTTCGCCCTCCTCCACCGCAGTGCCCTGGTCCATAACGCCGAGGTGATGCGCAGGTACTGCGTGGACCGCGGCGCGCTCCTCGCCCCGCACGGCAAGACCACCATGGCGCCGGCCCTCTGGAGACTCCAATTCGAGCACGGAACGTGGGCACTCACCGTCGCCCTCCCGCACCAGGCCGTGACCGCGCACCGCTTCGGGATACGCCGGATCCTCCTGGCCAACGAGACGGCCGATCCCCAGTCGCTGGAGACCCTGGTCCGGCTGGCGGGAGAGCCAGGAACGGAGGTGTACTGCTTCGTCGACTCGGTGGCGGTGGTCAGGGCCTACCGGGCAGCCATCGACAGCACCGGTGCCGAGGCGGCCGGACTCCGGTTCTTGATCGACATCGGGGTACCGAACGGTCGCACCGGCTGCCGCAGCCGGACGGAGGCTGAAGCCGTGGCACGCGAGATCGACAGGTCGGGCACCGGCGTGGTGAGTGGGATCGGGGCGTACGAGGGGCCCGCGGGCGAGGGCCGCTCACCGGAGAGCCTCCGTTCGGTAGGGGCCTACCTGGACTCTGTGACCGGCGTCTTCCACGAATTCCATGCCAAGGGAGTATTTTCGGGAGACGCCCCGCCGGTCCTGTCGATCGGAGGCTCCGGCGTGTTCGACGTGGTTCGCCGCCACGTCCAGTGCGATCTCGCCTCCCTCGACTCCTACCGGTTGGTGCTCCGCTCCGGGTGCTACCTGGTTCATGACCATGGCCACTATGCCGCTCTGGGGCCGAGCACCCGGCCAGGCTGGGCCTACACCCCCTTCCAGGGGGCACTGGAGATCGGCGCCACCGTGATATCGAGACCGCAGGTCGACCTGGCCCTACTCGACATCGGACAGCGCGACATCGGGTCCGACAAGGGTCCCGCCGCGGTGATCGACCCGTTACCGACCGGCGGGTCGCTCCCGATCGTCAAGCTGAATGACCAGCATGCCTTCGTGCGCCCGGACGATCCCGCCATTCTTCCGGTAGGGACCCGGGTACGGGTCGGGATCTCGCATCCTTGCACGACCCTCGACAAGTGGAGGGTCCTGCTCGTAACCGACGACGACTACAACGTCATCGACACCGCCGCTACCATTTTCTGACCCGAGGCGGCGGATCGTCTAGGGCATCAGTCCCAGTTATTCATGGATGGGGTTTGGGCGGGTGATGGGAATGGGATCTGGTTCGAGTGGTCTGATCCGCGTCGGTGTGCTGGGAACAGGAATAACCAGGGCTAGGTCGCGGCGAGCTCAGGCCTGGGACCAGGATCGAGCCCGTTCCCGGCGCTGCGTCTCCCGCGACTGCTCCAGGATGACCTCGAACACGTTCTCGATCTCGGCCGGATCCAGGCCATGGCGCTCCGCTTCCTCCCGGACGATGGCCAGCAGTTCTACCTCACGCTCGGGTATGTGGACCGGCATCCCTCGCTGGGCCTTGATCCGGCCCACTCGCATGACCATGAGATGCCGGCGCGCCAGCATGCGGACCAGGTCACGGTCGATCATGTCGATGTTGATCCGGACCCGGTTGACGCCCAATGCGTCCATGAGACCGGTGAACATCTCGAAGGTGATCTGATGCGACACCGCGGTCCGGGACGCCATAGGGTCCGGATGGACTTCCACCATCAGCCCGTCGGCACCGACACCCTGGGCGGCCAGCGACAGGGGCTGGATCCTGGTCCGGGAGCCGGCGGCGGCAGAAGGCGCCACGATGACAGGCAGGTGGCTGATCTCCTTGAGTACCGGGATGGAGCTCAGGTCGAGGGTGGCCCAGGTCGACTTCTCGAAGGTGCGGATACCCCCCTCACACAGCACCACCTGGTCATTGTCCGCGGCAAGGACGTACTCGGCGGCCCATAACCACTCGTCCACCGTGGCGGATCCGCCGCGCTCGAGCAGCACCGGCTTCCCCGTCCCGCCGATGACGCGTAGCAACTCGAAGTTCTGCATCGAGCGGGGATCGACATGGATCATGTCCACGTGGGAGGCGACCAACTCGACGTCCTTGGGTTCCAGGGCCTTGGTAACCGTGGGCAGGCCTACCTCGGCGCCGGCGTCGCGCAACAGCTCCAGCCCGGGCGCGCCCAGTCCGGGAAACGCGTACGGCGAGGAACTCGACTCGAATACCCCACCCCGGAGAACGGAGGCGCCGGCCTCGGCCACCTTCGTGGCGACCTCCATGATCTGTTCCTCCGACTCGACCGCCCGCGGTCCGGCGATGGTCGGGAACGGGTCGTGCCCGAACCTGGTGTTCCCCACCTCGACGATGGTGTCCGTGGCTGATCCGTTGCGGAGTGCTCTGCGTTCCATGATGCTCCTCTGGTGTGGATCGCTCCGAACGTCAAAACGCCCGGAGCGGTCGCTCCGGGCCTTGGCTCTTTCTACGACAGGTTCGGTCTAGACGTCACACCAGGCCCGGGCGCCGGGCCCGGTAAAGGCGAAATACGAATACACCGTGGTCGAACTCACGATGGGCAGGTTACCCCATCAGCCACCGCCCCGACAACCCGAACCGCGATCGGATCCGAGAGAATCGGAGGCGCCGCTGACTCGCGACGAGATGGCTTGGCTCGGCGCTGACCTCGGGTGATGCCCTGAGAACCTCAGTCCGTCCCGGCGCTGGCGGCGGCGCCGTACGCCCGGTCGTTCTCGGGAGTGACCACCGGGTTCCGCCTACCCAGCCATAGGAAGAGGGCGACGCCGCCGGCGGCGGCGGCCAGGGCGCTCCACTGGCTCCATGTCAGCGCACCCAGGGTCCGGTCACCGCCGACGTCCAGGGCAAGCCGGGTGAAATCGATCAGGAACCGCTGGACGCCGTACCAGATCATCCAGATGGAGAACAGCTGGCCGTAGCGGAGCCGGACGTCAGACCTGAAGACCAGCCAGTAGAGGAAGCCGAAGCAGACCGCGGCGGCGAGCAGATCATACAGGGCGGCGTGGTGGTAGATACCGCAGAACTCGCCCACGGTCGCCGTCACGCACTCCAGGCGGTCGTGCTGGGGCGCCACGTCGTAGCCCGGCCGGATCCCGTATCCCAGCGCGAACCTGGTCGGCCCTCCGAGGTGCTCCACGATCGCCAGGTCGCCGATGCGACCCACCACCGTTCCGATGGCGAGGCCGAAAGCGGCCACGTCCACGGCAGGCCCCAGCCGGAGTCCCAGCCGGTGGGCCCGCCAGACACCGACCCCGATACCGCCGGCGAAACCGCCCAGGATGGAGTAGTTGCCGCCGATGTTGATCAGCTCGCCCGGATCGAATCCGTTCTCCGCCCAGTACGCGGGCAGGGTCAGCCAGCGCGCCCCCAGCAGCGCCCCCACCAGGGCCCAGGTCAGTACCGACTGGAACAGGTTGGCATCGAACCCCCGTTCCCGGTAGCGGAGAGTGCCGTAGTAGGCCCCGGCCAGGAACCCCACCCCGGCGAAGACGCCGTGGAGCGACATCCGCAACGGCCCGATCTCGAAGATCGGGATAGGCGGGTAGGAGATGACCGCAAGCACGCCCGCCAGCCTACCGGCCCACGACGCCCGTCACGTCACGCCCGGATCCATGGAGGGACTGAGAGGTGTCGGGAAGCGCATCACCTCGAATACAGCAGGATCGGCAGGATCGTCGAGTCTCGGGAACTCCACGTCGACCTCGCCGATACCCGGGAGTCCTGCACAGTATGTGGGCGAAGTGCGGCATGTGGGCGAAGTGCGGCAACTCCACTACTACCACCAGCGGCCCCTTGGATCCAACCGTCTGGGAGGCGCGATCAGGCGAGAGACGGGAGGTACTCGGGTCGGGACCGCTCGAAGGCCTCGATGGCCTCGAGGTTGCGATTGGTGAGGCCGATGTCGTCGAGGCCCTCGAGGAGCCGGTACTTGGTGAAGGGGTCGATATCGAAGCCGGTCTGCCTGTCGCCGGCCGCCACGGTCTGGGCTTCCAGGTCGATGGTGATCACCGAGCCCGGGGTCCCGGTGGCCAGCTCGATCAGCCGGTTCACCTCGGCTTCGGTGAGTGTCACCGGCAGCAACCCGATCTTGGTGCAGTTGTTGTAGAAGATGTCGGCGAACGTGGGGGCGATCACCGCCTCGAATCCCCAGTCCTGGATGCCCCACGGGGCGTGTTCCCGGGATGATCCCGAGCCGAAGTTGGGTCCGCTTACCAGGACCTTGGCCTCCTGGTACTCGGGACGGTTCAGGACGAACCCGGGATCGAGATCTCCGTCGGGGGTCCTGGCCCAGTCATAGAACAGGAACTGTCCGTAGCCGCTCCGCTCGACCCGCTTCAGGAACTGCTTGGGCATGATCTGGTCGGTGTCACAGTTGTTCCGCGGCAGCGGGGCCATCGTGCCGGTGATGACGCCTATCCGGTCCACGGTCAGCTCCAGGTCCGCACGTCCACGAAATGGCCGGCCACCGCCGCGGCGGCAGCCATCTCGGGGCTGACCAGGTGGGTCCGCCCGCCCCTCCCCTGGCGACCCTCGAAGTTGCGGTTGGAGGTCGATGCGCAACGCTCCCCGGGGGCAAGGATGTCGTCGTTCATCCCCAGGCACATCGAGCATCCGGCGTCCCGCCACTCGAACCCGGCCTCCTTGAAGATCCGGTCGAGGCCCTCCTCCTCGGCCTGGAGCTTCACCAGCCCGGAACCGGGCACCACCATGGCGCTGACCGACCCGGCCACCGAGCGCCCCTCCACAACCCCCGCCGCCGCTCGCAGGTCCTCGATACGGGCGTTGGTGCACGACCCGAGGAAGACCCGGTCGAGGCGGATGTCGGTGATCGGGGTGCCCGCCGCAAGGTCCATGTACTCCAGGGCCCGCCCGCACCCGGACCGGTCCAGCGGATCGTCGTAGTCGTCCGGATGGGGTACCCGGGCGCTCACCGGCACCGTCTGGGCGGGGTTGGTGCCCCAGGAAACGTGTGGCTCGAGCTCGGCGGCGTCCAACTCGACCTCCGCATCGAAGGAGGCGCCGTCATCGGTGGGAAGGGTACGCCAGTGATCGAGTGCCGCCTCCCAGTTCTCGGGAGCATGGGGGCGTCCCTCGAGGTAGGAATAGGTGGTGTCGTCAGGGGCCACCATGCCGGCTCGGGCCCCTCCCTCGATCGACATGTTGCAGATGGTCATACGGGCCGCCATCGAGAGCGAGCGGATGGTGGAGCCCCGGTACTCGATCACATGGCCCACCCCGCCGGCCACCCCGATCCTGGCGATGATGGCCAGGATGATGTCCTTGGCGGTGACCCCCGTCGGGAGGTCGCCGTCCACCGTCACCGCCATGGCCTTGGGCTTCGCCTGGGGCAGGGTCTGGGTGGCCAGCACATGCTCCACCTCGGAGGTGCCGATCCCGAAGGCCAGCGCCCCGAAGGCGCCATGGGTGGCGGTGTGGGAGTCGCCGCAGACGATGGTCATGCCGGGCTGGGTGATCCCCTGCTCGGGACCGATGATATGAACGATGCCCTGGCGGGGGTCGTCCAGCCCGTAGAGGGTGATGCCGTATTGCTCGCAGTTGGCGATAAGGGCGTCGATCTGCTTCTTCGACAGCGGATCCCGGATCCCGAGACCGCGGTTGGCGGTCGGGACCCCGTGGTCGATGGTCGCCAGCGTCAGGTCGGGTCGCCGGACGCCCCGTCCGGCCAGCCGCAAGCCGTCGAACGCCTGCGGGCTGGTCACCTCGTGAACCAGATGCAGATCGATGTAGAGCAGGGACGGCTCACCGGGAGCCTCGTGGGCTACGTGGGCGTCCCATACCTTCTGGAATAGGGTGCGCGGCGTGTTCGTCATAGGATCGCCGGGAATGGTACACGCACGCGGGACAACGGACCGTTGGCCTCTGCGAAGAATCCCTTTGGCGGCCGGGATATTCCCCTGGAGAGAAGGAGTAGCATCGTGATGGAGTACCGCGGGTATCGAGGAGTGGTGAACTATGTCGGCCGGCCCGGGCTTCTGCACGGTGAGGTGGTTGGAATACGCGACGTGATCACCTACCAGGGCGGGTCGGCGTCAGAGGTGAGGCGGGCCTTCAAGGACTCGGTTGACGAGTATCTGGCGATATGTTCGGAAAGGTTCCGAGAACCCGATCGCCCCTAACTCCGGGAGGATGGGCCGAGGGGTGGAGGCTTCGTCCGGGTCCCTCAGACCGGTGTGAGAGGCCGGTTCCTTGGCTCAGGTACCGGACGTCCCAGATCCCTGGCGGTGTCGATCCATAGGTCCATGGCTTGCTGGACATGGTCGAGAGCGGATTGCTGCGTGTCCCCATGAGCCATGCAACCCGGGAGATCCGGCACTTCGGCGACGTACGCGTCGTCATGGGGACTCCAGTAGAGAACGATCCTGTACTCATGCATCACCATTGATCTCCAGTCTATACGTCAGGATGATTCGGCGAACCTGCCGTGTCTGATATGGCTTCGCCTGCCCACCTTTGCTTTGCAGGACGATCAGTTCGTCCACACCTTCCTTGAAGAACACGTGGTGGCTGCCCCGCGTCCGCTCCGCGAATCCCAGACGCCGTAGCAGACCGCAGAGGTCCCTGAACGAGATGTTGGCCCCAGAGGTCGCTCTGAAGACCCTACGAAATGTCTTTCTCGCCCGCACTCAATTCTCCATTTGTGAGGCTAGAATATGTTTTTACGATCTAATGTAACGTGTTTATCATGAATGAGAACCCCCCTGCTGTCCGTGGTGTCTACGGATGCCTGTCCTGTATTGACGAGGCTCTCCGATTCCCCTTGGATTGGGGCGTGCCCGTCCTGCCTTGCGATGACTCCTGAAGAGTTCCGCCGTCACGGCTACGCGATGATCGACTGGCTGGCCGGCTACATGGATCGGGTGGGCGACCTGCCGGTGCAGTCACAGCTGGCGCCCGGCGATATCAGGGACGTGCTGCCCGACCGCGCTCCGGAGGAACCGGAGGACTTCGAGGAGATCGCCGCCGACCTCGACCGGATCGTCGTTCCCGGACTGACCAACTGGGTCTCCCCCGGATGGTTCGCCTTCTTCCCGGCCGCCACCTCCGGCCCGGGCATTCTCGGCGAGCTGGTCGCAGCCGGTCTCGGCCAGCAGGGCATGCTGTGGGCCACCAGCCCGGTATGCACCGAGTTGGAGAACGTGATGGCCGACTGGATGGTGGACCTGCTCGGGCTCCCCGATCGGTGGAGGACCACCGATCAGGGGGGCGGGGTGCTGCAGCAGACCGCCTCGGATGCCGTCCATACCGCCCTCGCGGTCGCCCGCGAAGAGGCCGGCCGGCGGGGCGCCGCCGCCGACCGGTGCGTCGCCTACACGTCCTCTCAGGCCCATTCGTCCGTGGAGAAGGGAGCCCGGGTGGCGGGCTACCGCCACGTGCGCCTGGTCGACGTGGACGACGCGTACGCGATGCGGATCGACGCCCTGCGGGAGGCGGTTCGGGAGGACCGGGCCGCCGGGCTGGCGCCGACCTTCGTCTGCTCGGCCGTGGGCACGACCGGAACGACCGCGGTAGACCCGGTCCGCGCCGTGGGCGAGTTGGCCCGCCGTGCCGGGATGTGGCACCACGTGGACGCCGCGTATGCCGGCAACGCCATGCTCTGTCCGGAGTTCCGGCATTATCAGGACGGCCTGGAACTGGTGGACAGCTACACGGTCAACCCCTACAAGTGGACGCCGATGACCTTCGACGGCTCGCTGTTCTACGTGGCCGACCGGCGACCCCTGATCCGCACGCTCTCGATCCTGCCCGAGTACCTGCGCAACGCCTCCTCGGAGAGCGGGCAGGTGATCGACTACCGGGACTGGCACGTGGCGCTGGGGCGCCGCTTCCGCTCCCTGAAGCTCTGGTTCGTCATGCGCTACTACGGAGCCGAGGCGCTGCGCTCCCGGATACGCGACAACGTGGCCTGGGCTCGCGCCTTCGCCGCCCGGGTGGAGGAGGATCCCCGGTTCGAGTTGGTGGCCCCCGTTCCCTTCGCCCTGGTGTGCTTCCGGCACCGGGCCGGCAACCGGGCCACCGAGTCACTGGGAGAGGCCGTCAACCGATCCCGTCATTCCTTCCTGACCCCCTCCCGGATCAAGGAGATGTCGTTCCTGCGGGTGTCGATAGGCCAGATGAACACCGGGGAGGAACATGTCGAGCGGCTATGGCGCCTCGTGGACGGAGAGGCCGCTCCCCTCCTCTAGAGTCCTCGGCGTCTATCGGTTCGGAGGATCATGGAACATTGGAGGCCCGGCGACGTTGTGTGGGAGGACGCGCCCGCGGAGTACTTCACCGGTGACGTGCTATTCGGGCCGGTTCGCAACGACGGGGTGCTGAACATCCTCGCGGTGAGCTTCGAGCCGGGCGCCAGGACCGACTGGCACCACCACCCCGAGGGTCAGGTGCTCTACGTCACGAACGGCGCGGGCCTGGTCCAGAACGAGGAAGGCGCCACCGTCGAAATCTCGACCGGGGACCTCGTCCACTCACCTCCTGGCGAGACGCACTGGCACGGCGCCCTGCCGGACTCGCCGATGACGCACCTATCCCACACAACCGGCGGCGCCACCGTCTGGGAGGGCCGCAAGGTGAGCGACGAGGAATACGGGTCGGTGGCCGGCGGGGGTCGCGAATCCGTAGCCGAATCCGGCTACTGAGACACCCCAGAGCCGGGCGGGGGGTGTCCCGGGCCTATCGGTCGATCCCGGGTATGACCTGACCGCCGTAGGCGTTCAGCGTCCCCTCCCGGTCGTCATGCATCAGGTAGACCCCGAAGTGGTCCATCCCCAGGCTCCTGAGTAGCTGCAGCTTGGCGATGTGGTCCTCCGCCGTTCCGAGCACGCAGAAACGGTCCACGATGGCGTCCGGCACGAAGTCGGTGGAGGGGTTGCCGGCCCTTCCGTGGTGGTCGTAGTCGTAGCCTTCCCGAGCGGCGATGTAGTCGGCCAGCACCTCGGGCACCATCTCCGGGTTGTCCGAGCCGTAGCGCTTCACCAGGTCGTGGACGTGGTTGCCGACCATGCCCCCGAACCACCGGAGTTGCTCCCGCTGGTGCCCGATGTCGTCGCCCACGTAGGCGGGCGCTACCACGCACACCGCTATCTCGTCAGGATCGCGGCCCGCATCCACCGCCGCGGCCCGGACCGCCGCCACCGTCCACTCCAGGATCTGGGGGTCGGCCAGCTGCAGGATGAACCCGTCGGCGTGGCGCCCGATCGTGGCCAGCGCCTTCGGTCCGTAGCCGGCCGCCCACATGGGCAGGTCCCAGCCTTCCGAGATCCACGGTATCCGTAGAGGCGTGCCGTCGTAGTCCACCTCGTCACCCGCGACCAGGCCCCTGATGACCTCCATCGACTCGACCATCTTGGCCAGGGTCCTCGGTTTGCGGCCGATGTAGCGCAGGGCCGAGTCGCCCCGTCCCATCCCGCAGATGGTCCGGTCACCGTACATGTCGTTGAGGGTCGCGAACAGCGAGGCCAGGACCGTCCAGTCCCGGGTTCCGGGATTGGTCACCATCGGGCCCACCACCATCCGCTCGGTCTCGGCCAGCATCCTCGAGTAGATGACGAAGGGCTCCTGCCACAGCACGTGGGAGTCGAAGGTCCAGGCGTGGCTGAATCCGTTGGCTTCGGCCAGCCGGGTGAGCTCTATGACGCGGGAGGCCGGTGGATCGGTCTGGAGCACGACGCCGAAGTCCATTGTGCCTATCCCCTCTTTCGGTTCTGCTTGCCTCTTCTAACGATGCTGCGGGAATCCGAGGTCCACTCCCCGGTGGATGGGGTCCGGCCACCTGGCGATCACGACCTTGGGCCGGGTGTAGAAATGTACCCCCTCGGGGCCGTAGATGGAATGGCCGCCGAAGATGGAGTCCTTCCAGCCCCCGAAGGAGTAGAACGACAGGGGGACCGGGATCGGCACGTTGATCCCGATCATCCCCACCTCTATCTCGGCCTGGAACTTGCGGGCCGCGCCGCCGTCGTTGGTGAACACCGCGGTCCCGTTGCCGTACGGGTTCACGTTGATGAGGTCAATGGCCTCCTGGTAGGAGTCGGTGCGCACGACCGAGAGCACCGGTCCGAAGATCTCGTCCCGGTAGATCGACATGTCCTGCGTCACCCTGTCGAACAGGGTGGGGCCGAAGAAGAAGCCGTCCTCGTGTCCCTCGCTGGTGAAGCCCCGGCCGTCCTCGAGGAGGCGGGCGCCCTCGGCCTCACCGGCGTCTACGTAGCCGGCGACCCGGTCGCGATGCTCGGCGGTGACCAGCGGACCCATCTGGGCGCCTTCTGAGTCCCCCGGACCAACCACCAACTCCGCGATCCGCTCCCGGACCTTGGGCAGCAGCCGGTCGGCGGCCTCTCCCACCGTGACCACCACCGAGATGGCCATGCAACGCTCGCCGGCCGAGCCGTAACCGGCCGACACCGCCGCATCGGCGGCCAGATCCATGTCGGCGTCTGGGAGGACGATCATGTGGTTCTTGGCGCCGCCCAGGGCCTGGACCCGCTTGCCGTTCCGGGTTCCCTGCTCGTAGATGTACCGCGCGATCGGGGTCGAGCCCACGAACGAGACGGCGGCGATGTCGGGGTGGGCGAGGATGGCGTCCACCGCCGCCTTGTCGCCGTGAACCACGTTGAACACGCCGTCGGGAAGGCCCGCCTCGGCGAGCAGTTCCGCATTGAGCAGGGAAGCGGACGGATCCTTCTCGGACGGCTTGAGCACGAAGGTGTTGCCGCAGGCGATGGCGATGGGGAACATCCACATGGGCACCATGGCCGGGAAGTTGAACGGGGTGATCCCGGCCGCCACCCCCAGCGGCTGGCGCACCGTGTAGGTGTCGACGGCGCTGCTCACCTGCTCGGAGAACTCGCCCTTGATCAGGTGGGCGATGTTGCAGGCGAACTCCACCACCTCGAGGCCCCGCTGGACCTCGCCCAAGGCGTCGTCGAGGGTCTTCCCGTGCTCGGCGGTGAGAATGCGGGCCAGGTCGAGACGGTGCCGGGTGATGAGCTCCCGGTAGGCGAACATGATGTTCTGGCGGCGGGTCAGCGACACGGACCGCCAATCCTCGAACGCCTTCCGTGCCACACCGACTGCTCGGTCCACCTCGTCGGCCCCGGCAAACGCCACCTCGGCGGCCTGGCGCCCGGTGGCCGGGTTGAACACCGGACCGGTCCGCTCCGGCTCGCCCTCCCAGGGTTTTCCGTCTATCCAATGGGTTATGGTCTTCATCGCCCTCGTCCTCGTGCTGTAGGTCCTTGACTTCACTCTGCCGTGGCGTTCGCCTCTCGGGCGGCTGCCGTACCGGCCACTGATACACCTGGTCAGCGAAGCATCATGGTGGTGCCGCGCCGCAAGTACTCCCCGTCGCCCTTGGCGCCGTGGTACCGGCCGTCCTCGATGATGACCTTGCCCTTCGACATGACCGTCTCGACCTTGCCGGTGATCTCCCGGCCTTCGTAGGCCGAGTAATCGACGTCCATGTGGTGCGTCTCCACCGAGATCGTATGCGTGCGGTCCGGGTCGAGGATCACGATGTCCGCATCGCTCCCGGGCGCGATGGTGCCCTTCTTCGGGAACAGGCCGAACATCTTGGCCGGCGTCGTGGCGGTGATCTCCACGAACCGGTTGGCGTTGATGCGACCGCCCGCGACACCCGCATCGAAGATCAGCTCCATCCGGTTCTCGACCCCGGGCATCCCGTTGGGGATCGCCGCGAAATTGTCCCGCCCGAGCTGCTTCTGGGTTCCGAACGTGTGGTGGTCGCCCATGCAGAAGGGGCAGTGGTCGGTCGACACCACCTGGAGGTCGTCGGTCGTGAGGCCCCGCCACAGCCGCTCCTGGTGTCCGGCCGCCCGGTCCCGCAGCGGCGGCGAGCACACGTACTTGGCGCCCTCGAAGCCCCCTCCGAGGTTGTCCAGATCCAGCAGCAGGTACTGCGGGCAGGTCTCCGCGAACACGTTCCGCCCCTCGTCCCTGGCCAGGGTGACCTGTTCTAGGGCCTCGAGAGCCGAGAGGTGGACGAAGTAGACCGGAGCGCCCGTGACCTCGGCCAGCCGGATGGCGCGGTGGGTCGCCTCGCCTTCCAGAACCGATTTGCGCACGAGTCCGTGATGGATCGGGTCGGTCTCGCCGCGCAGCAGCGCCTGGTTCACGAACACGTCGATGGCGATGCCGTTCTCGGCGTGCATGGCGATCATCGATCCGTTCTCGGCGGCCTTCTGCATGGCCATGACGATCTCGCCGTCGTCGGAGTAGAAGACCCCCGGATAGGCCATGAACATCTTGAACGAGGTGACGCCCTCGTGCACCAGCATGTCCATCTCCTTGAGGGTCTGCTCGTTGATGTCCCCGGTGATCATGTGGAAGCCGTAGTCGATGGCGCACTCGCCCTCGGCCTTGGCCATCCAGCGCTCGAAGCCGTCCATGGCGGACTCGCCCTTGGTCTGGACGGCGAAGTCGACGATGGTCGTGGTGCCTCCCCAGGCGGCGGCGCGGCTACCCGTCTCGAAGGTGTCGGCGGCGAAAGTCCCCCCGAACGGAAGTTCCATGTGGGTGTGCACGTCTATGCCGCCCGGTATCACCAGCTTTCCTGACGCGTCGATGGTGCGATCCGCCGCCAGGCCCAGGTCGATCCCGCCGGACGCAATGATGGCAACCACCTTCGTGTCCTCGATGAACACGTCGGCTGCCATGGTCTCGGTGGCGGTAACGACGGTGCCGTTCTTGATGAGTGCAGTTCCCATGGCTTCCCTCCGGATTGGATTGTCTCGGCTGTCAGGCGCCGGTAGCCCCGCGGACGGCGGTCTCGAGCATGGCCAGACCCTCGTCGCACTCCGCTTCGGTGACGGACAGCGGCGGGGCTATGCGCAGCACGTTCCCGTACAGCCCGCCCTTGCCGATCAGGAGCCCCCCTGCCTTGGCCTCCTCCATGATGGCTCCGGTCAGCGCAGCGTCGGGCTGGCCGGTGCCGGGATCGGACAACTCCACACCCAGCATCAGGCCCTTGCCCCGAACCTCGGTGATCTCCTCGGTATCCATGGCGAGGTGGTCGAGCCCGTTCCTGAGTTGCGCTCCCACCTTGTAGGCGTTCGATTGGAGGTCCTCCTCCAGCAGGACCTCGAGCGTGGCAAGCCCGGCCGTGGTCGCCATCGGGTTACCCCCGAAGGTCGAGATCGCGTTGGCGGGGTAGCAGTCCATGATCTCCTTCCGCCCGACCACGCCTCCGATGGCGATGCCATTGCCCAACCCCTTGGCGAAGGTGAGCAGGTCCGGGACGATGCCGTGTGCCTGGTATCCCCAGAAGTTCTCGCCGGTGCGCCCCCAGCCGGTCTGGACCTCGTCGGAGATGAACAGGATCCCGTGCTCGTCCAGCACCTCCTTCATGGCCCCGAACATCCCATCCGGCGGGGTTATGAACCCCCCGACGCCCTGGATGGGCTCGGCGATCATGGCGGCGACGTTGCCGGCCGTGGCGATATCGAGCAGGTCGCGGAGGTCGTCGACACACCGAGCGATGAACTGGTCGTCCGGCAGGTTTCCGAACGGGGATCGGAGCTTGTAGCCGCCGTGCACGTACGTCACCTGGAAAGGGCTGAAGGTGGTCCCCGACCATGCCGCGTTCCCGGTGACCGCGATGGCGCTGTGGGACTTGCCGTGGTAACTGCCCCGCACGGCAAGGACCTGGTTGGAGCGGCGGTACTGGGTGGCCAGCATCAGGGCGGTGTCGTTGGCCTCGGTACCCGAGTTTGCGAAGAACACCTTGGCGTCCGGAATGCCCGACAGTTCGGCGATCTGCTCGGCCAGGGCGATGTGGGACTCCATCAGGTACAGGGTGGAGGAGTGAAGCATCCGATCGGCCTGCGCCTTGATCGCCTCGACCACCCGAGGGACGCGGTGGCCCGCGATCGTCACCAGGATCCCCCCGAAGAAGTCCAGGTAACGGTTCCCCTCGGCGTCGACCACGTACCGGCCCTCACCGTCCACCAGCGAGATCGGCTCGTCGTAGTACAGACCGACCCAGGGAGGGATCACCGCCCGGTGGCGGTCTAGCAGGTCGGCATGGACTCCCACTGATGCCCTCCGTTGTCGCGTGGAGCTACCAGGATACTTCCGGACGCGGCTCACTGAGGCCCTGTTGCGAGGCCTAGTGACCGCGTGAACGTCGGGATCCGGGAACTCGAGGCGAATCTGCCGGAGTACGTGAGACGGGCTGCCGCAGGTGAGCAGATCATCGTGACCGATCGGGGCACGCCGGTCGCGAGGCTCGAGGGGCTAGGGGGCGCGTCGATGGTGGAGCAAGGCATCGCGGAGGGGTGGATAACTCCTCCGGCCCGCTCCGGTCTCGCGCCCGCCGTGTACGGCGAGGCTTCCTCAGCACCATGGAGAAAATCGACGAGGACCGCGGCTGAGCCTGTACCTGGAGGTCAGCGCATTGTTAGAGCTGTGCCCTACAGGGATGGCCGCCGGGGGCGGCGGCTGTCAGGGGGCGACCAGGGGGTCGTAGGCGTCGGGGCGGCGGTCCCGGTAGAAGGCCCAAATCTTGCGCACCTCGTCGATCAGGTCCATGTCGAGGTCCCTGATCACCAGTTCCTCCTCGGTGTCCGAGCCCGCTTCGCCCACCAGTTGGCCTCGCGGGTCGACGAAGTAGGAGGAGCCGTAGAAGTCGTTGTCGCCGTAGGGCTCGGTGCCCACCCGGTTGATCGCGCCCACGAAGTACTCGTTGGCCACCGCTGAGGCGGGCTGTTCCAGGTTCCACAGGTACATGGACAGGCCGCGGCTGGTGGCCGAGGGGTTGAACACGATCTTGGCGCCGGCCAGGCCCAGCGCTCTCCAGCCCTCCGGGAAGTGGCGGTCGTAACAGATGTAAACGCCGATCCGGCCCACCGCGGTGTCGAACACCGGATACCCGAGGTTGCCGGGCCGGAAGTAGAACTTCTCCCAGAACCCGTTGACGTGGGGGATGTGGGTCTTGCGGTACTTGCCCAGGTAGGTGCCGTCCGCGTCGATCACCGCCGCCGTGTTGTACAGGAAGCCGTCGTCCTCCTTCTCGTAGAGGGGAACGACCAGCACCATGCCCGTTTCCTTGGCCACCTCGATCATCCGCTGCGTGCTCGGGCCGTCCGGCACAGCTTCGGCGGTGTCCTTGTGGTCGTCGTCCTGGACCTGGCAGAAGTAGGGACCGTTGAACAGTTCCTGGAAGCACATCACCCGGGCGTCCCGGTCGGCCGCTTCGTACGCGTAGTGGGCGCCCTTCTCGACCATGGACTCCCTGTCGCCGGTCCATGCCGCCTGGAGCAGGGCTGCTCGAACGATGTTCGCCATGACAATCTCCGATCCTCAGCGTGTCTTCATCGGGAGGAGCGTATCCGGCGGCACGCCCTCGGCGAACAGGGCGGGACCGTGACCATGCCTGCCACGGCCCCGCCGTATCTCTAGCCGGTTCCGTCAGTCAGTCGCCCCTACCGGATGTCGCGGGCTGACCCGACTGCTACTCGCCGCCCGGGTTCAGTTCCACGGTGACCCGTCGCCAGCTGTTGCCGACCGTGTCGAGTCCGTCGTCCTCCAACGCGTCCACCGCGTTCTGGGCCAGATCGGTCCGGTACGAACCTGCCGGCGGCACTCCCTGGATGACACCCTGGCTGGTGGCCACATCAACGGTCTGCTGCCACAGAGCCTGGTCCATGACGCCGATGCCCAGGGGCGACGGCCAGATGAGACCGTTGATCTCGTTCATCTGCCAGGTCTGGTGACTCCGGCCCAGGGTCGGCCCGGCCGCGAGCACGATGTCCACGCAGCTGTCAGGACTGTCACGGCAGTGGATCCAGCCGCGGAAGCTGGCCCGCAGGAAGGCCTCGACGATGTCGGGATTGTCGTCGGCATATGCCTCGGTGACCCATATCGCGTCCTGGAGCATCGCCGTGGCGATCGACGGGTCGTTGAAGTCGATCACGGTCAGGTCGGACGGCTGGTAGAGCTCCCCGGTGTCAGGGTTGGTCGCCTCCAGCACCTGGGCATACTCGTTGTAGATCATCGCCTCGGCGGCGTCGATCTCCCGGTTGAGCAGAGCCTCCATGTCGAAGCTCTGGGCGACCAGCTCGCCCACGTTCACCCCGAACTTCTCGATGGCGGCCGTGAGTTCGTACTCGTTGCCGAAGCCCCAGTTGCCGACGATCTTGCCTTCCCAGTCGCTCGGGCTCGTGATCCCGGAGTCGGCCCAGGACACCATCAGCGTCCCGGAGCGCTGGAAGACCTGCCCTACGTTGACCAGGCCGGCCTCCTCCTCATTGGAAACCAGGGCCTTGGGCACCCAGGCCAGGCCGAACTCGGCGCCTCCGGTGGCTACCACCTGCTGGGGGACGATCTCGACCGCGCCCTCCAGGATGGTCACATCCAGGCCCTCATCGGCGTAGAAGCCCTGATCGACAGCCGCGTAGTAACCGGCGAACTGCGCCTGCGCCACCCACTGGAGCTGCAGGTTGATCGGGGTCAGCTCATCGTCCTCGGCGGCACAGGCGGCGGTGATCAACACCAGAACCGCCAGCGTCGCGGTGACTCCTCGTAGCCTCCTCATCGTGCCTCCCTTCATGGTGCCCGCGCCCCCATCACCGCCCTGCCGGTAGCTTGCGCAACCATGTCCGAACCCTCCCGTACAGGACAGATGCGCTGCACGACGGCCACTGGGGATTCCTGATTATCACCCTTTCGGGTAGGTGCCCGAGGATAGTGGCCGGGGCCCGCGCTCCACCGGCCTGGGAGGGTTTATTTGCCGGCTACCGGCCACGCGCCGGTCGCCCGCACAGGTTCAGACATTGCGTACCGAGACATGCCAGGGGATGACTCGGCGCTCGATCAGCACCACGACGTTGTAGAGAACGATGCCGAATATCGAGGCCAGCACGATCGCAGCCCAGGCCTCCTCGAACTGCAAGAGGCCCGCCTTGGTGGTGATGTACTGCCCGAGCCGGTCCTGGGAACCCCCGAAGAACTCCTTGACGATCGCTCCGATGAGGCTGAGCGCGGCCGCAACCTTCAGCGCGGAGAACAGGTACGGGGTCGCGTTCGGGAGCTGCAGCTTCCACAGGGTGGTGAGGCGACCAGCAGCGTAGGACTCCATCAACTCGACCTCGGACGCCTCAACCGAAAGGAGCCCGCGGACGAGGTTGATCATGACCGGGAAGAACACCAGGATCGCCACCACGAAGATCGAGGCGAACGGGCTCCGGAGCCCGAACCAGGAGTTGGCGATCGGCGCCAGCACGATGATCGGGGTGGAGTTGGCCGCGATCGCGAACGGAAGGGCCCCGTCGCGCACGAATCGCCACCGGGCGGCCGCCAGCGCCATGAGCACCGCGAGGGCGCCGCCCAGCAGGAGGCCGGCCAGTGCGGTGGAGAACGTGCCGGCCCCGGCGGTGAGGAGATCGGCGGTCTCGGCGCTGAACGTGGCGGCGATCGCCGTGGGCGCCGGGAGTATGAACCCCTTGATGTCGAAGGCTCTGACCACGCCCTCCCAGACGATCAGCCCGCCCACGAATATCCCTATGGCGGGGAGCCGGTGGTAGAGCACTCGGAGGAACTCACGTCGAGCGGTCATGTCATGACGCTTCCACCGCTCTCAGTCCCTCGCGGACCTTGGTTAGCAGATCGAAGAAACGCCGATCCTCGCGGGTCTCGTAGGACCGCGGCTCGGGGAGGTCGATGTCCACGACTTCCGTGATGGTTCCGGGACGGGACGACATGATGACGACGCGGGTCGACAGGAACACCGCCTCGGGAATGGAATGGGTGACGAACACCACCGTCGTCCCCGTCTCGGCGCGGATACGGAGCAACTCCGCCTGCATCCGCTCGCGGGTCATCTCGTCCAGGGCGCCGAACGGCTCGTCCATCAGCAGGATGGAAGGCTTGAAGGCCAGCGCCCGGGCGATGGCCACCCTTTGCTGCATCCCGCCGGAAAGCTGCCACGGGTAATGGCCGGCGAACCGGCCGAGTTGGACCAGATCCAGCATGGCGGCCGCCTGCCGGGAGCGTTCGGCCTCGCCCATGCCCATGATCTCGAGGGGCAACTCCACGTTGGCCGCCACCTTCCGCCAATCCAGCAGGGTGGCGGACTGGAACACCATGCCGTAGTCACGGTCGAGCCGAGCCCGGGCTGGAGTCTTGCCGTTGACGGACACCGTGCCTGCAGAGGGTGGGGTGAGATCACCGATCAGGCGCAGCAGGGTCGACTTCCCGCAACCGGAAGGTCCGATGACCGAGACGAACTCTCCTCGCCCGACTTCGAGGTCGATCCCGTGGACCGCTCGGACCTCCTGGTCGGACCCGGGATTGAACACCTTCCCGACCCCGCTCAGCGAGAGAGCGCTCATGCGACCACCTCCTTCAGATCCCGACCCCGCGGGCCTGCGGCCTCGAGGTCCTCCAGCCGCCGGGACGGCGGTATCAGCATTCGCTCGGCGAGTACAACGACTCCGACAAACCCGATGCCCACCAGCGACGCGACGAGTATGGACGCGAAGAGCTTCGCGGGGGCCGCGGAGAAGGCCGCGGCGAAGTTGAGTATGGCCCGGCCCAGCCCGTCGGGCATGCTGGCGGGGAGCTCCCCGACGATCGCGCCGATTATCGACGCGGTCGCGGCGATCTTGAGCGCAGGGAACAGGTAGGGCAGGGCCGCGGGTACCTGGAGTTTCCAGAGCACCTGGTTCGGGGTGGCCGCGTAGGACCGCATCAGCTCGGAGGCGGTCGCATCCGGGCTGCGAAGGCCCCGCAAGGTGTTGATGGCGACCGGGAAGAAGGCCAGGTAGGCCGAGACCACCGCCACGACCAGCCACCGGGTGACGTTCAGCCGACCTGCCCAGACCACGAGGATCGGGGCGATGGCGAGGATGGGAACCGTCTGGGAGGCAACCACGTGGGGCATGAGACCGCGCTCGGCGAGGGCCGAACGCACGAACAGCACTCCCAGTCCGAACCCCACCGCGCTCCCGAGCACGAACCCGAGGAGAGCGGACCGCCAGGTGAAGAGGGCGGCCTTGAGCAGGACCAGCAGCAACATGTCGCCTCCGCGGCGCGCCGGGCGCAGGAGGGCGATGACGACGTCCCACGTGTGGGGCATCGAACGCTCGTTGGTTCGCACCGGCAACTCGACGCCGGTGCCCGGCCAGACGCCGCCCGTTGCCGTGCCCATCCACTTGTAGCCTTCCCACACCGCGACCAGAACCGCCAGGATCCCGAGAACGGACAGGACTCGCCGGGTGTTGGGACTCATGGGTCCGCGCGCCGGGATGGCTCTGACCTGCGATGCCGGACACGCCCCATGTCCGGCATCCTATTCATGACCCCACCCGGCGTGCGTCCGTCAGGCACCCGCCGCCTGGCCTCCGAAGCCACGGAGCGACGACGTCTGCGCGCCTTGCGGACGGGCCGGTTTCGGGTACCCGGTCAGGCGGGGCGGGCCACCCTTCTCCGGGTCTTACGGATCCATAGGCCGATGGTTCCGGCCACCACCAACGCCGTGGCCGCCGCCGAGACGATGGGCACCGGCCTGGGCAGGTCGGCGAGACGGCTGCGCAGTGTCACCGGGCGGGCGAACCGGAGCACGGGCCACTCCCGCTCCTCGGCCAGCTTGTTGAGATCCTTGTCCGGGTTGACCGCCACCGG